>CAVECL010000020.1:0-28783 GCA_963614595.1 Parasutterella excrementihominis
GGAACAAACCGCAGCCCTACATACCAAAGGGGAACGGAGAAAAAAGCGGCCAATATGCCAAAGACGCGATTAAGGACGGCTATCTGCTCTCGGAATCATGCACAAAGCTCGATTTGGCAAAGCTGCTTTCCGAAGAAGAATTCTCCTCTATTCAAAATTACACAAAGTACCAAATAGGATCCGCTTTAAATAAAGCGATCAGGAACAAAGCAATGTCAAAAGACGATGTGGTCTTGAAAGACAGAATCCTTTCAGCGATTTCGAAGCATAAATTAAAAGCGCCTGTAATAACCTATCGCGGCATCGTCGTATCGAAGGACGTCTATGAGAAAAACTTCTTAGCGAGATACATTTTTAATCTTCCAATAGATGGGTCCTTGATTTGTTCGACAAGTCGTGAATACGGGAGGGCTTCGACCGCGGCGAAGACTAAGGAAGCAGGCAAAATAGGAATCATCTTTTGCTGCGAATTGCCGAAAGGGTACCCTGCACTGCCAGTCGAGGGAATCGCAAAAGACAAAACCGAAAGAGAAATCCTTATAAGCGCGCCTCGCTACGAGATTGAGGAAATCACGAATTGCAGATGCGGAAGGTTTGTGTTTAAACGAATCAAAGTTAAAATCATAGGAGACAAAAATGAAAATTAATTTGGCTGAGAAATTCAAAGAAAACATCGAACAGAAATTCGGTGACAAAAGTTTTGACGAGATGAGTTCTCTTTCCGAGAAGGAAAACGCGATGTGGAGATTGGTCTTCTGGCTGTTAAAAGACAATTATCCCCAGGAAGTCTTCGACACCGAAACCGAAAAAGAGTATTTGGAAGATTACCTTGACCTTTTCTTTTCGGCCATTAAAGAAAAACCGTTTACTTTAAAGGAATGGGAAGATTATTTGGCTTCAAAATAGGCTTATTCCACAATCGTCACCATTAAATGGCTCCGAAAGTCTTTTATGGTTATTTTCTTTTGAAAAATTTAATCTCGGTAGCATCGAATGTTTTTTGCTAATTTGTAAATATTTTCTTTCAATTCCTTAGAAACAGGGGGTTCGGTGTGGATAATGCTTAAGGGAAAACGGAGGTTATCCATGAACCAAGATGAAATCAGCCAAAGAATAGGATCCAACATCCAAAGATGCCGCGAAGAGCTAGGCCTTTCCAAGTCAGGCTTCGCAAGCAAAATCAAAATGAGCAAAAGCCAGCTTTCCGAATACGAAAACGGAAGAAAAACGCCCAGCACAATCACCCTGGCGCAAATCGCGGAGGAATTAGGCGTCGCCCTTGACGATCTTTATTACGGGCCCGCTTCGCTGCGCCCCATCGAAGCCGCCCACAGCAAAGCGGAAGAAATAGTCAATTGCTTCGCCGCTTTGGCGGACTACGGGATTTTCGAACTTCGCAGCTATTCGTATCAAGGCGAGCGTGGATGCGTAGAAGGAACCGAGCTGGCCCTTTCAAAATACGCGGAAGCATTGAAAGATTTTTTCGTCGACTTGGAGGGTTTCAAGGCAAAATCAGCCGATTACACTGAAGCAGAGATAGTCAAAAAGAACATCTTGAGCGCCGCGGCCAAGCAATTGCAAAGGCTGGACGAAGAGGAGGAAGCCCAGTTTGGGGAAGTTCTGCCTTTTTAGCCATGAGCAAACAGGCTTTTGAAAGCAAGCCTTTCCTCAATCGATTCTCTTCTCCCCGCGATACACCGCGGAGATGATGCCTCCCCCAAGCATCCTCTCGCCGTCATAGAAAACGCCGATTTGGCCCGGGGTCACGGCTTTGACGGGGGAATCATAGGTCAAGATCACTTCATCCCCCTCGAAACGCAAGGTGCAGAACTGGTCTGGCTGGCGGTAGCGGAACTTCACCCCGACATGGATCGGCCCAGTTGGCCTCTCCCCCACCCAATTGATGTTATCAAGGCGGCAGGAAGTGCTGTAAAGCAGTTCCTCATCGTCGCTTTTCGCGACGTAAAGAATATTTTCGGAGGCGTCTTTCTTGTAGATGAAGAAGGCGCCTTCTTTCTCTCCCGCGATCCCCCCTATTCCTAGCCCTTTATGCTGACCGATCGTGTAATAGAGAACCCCGCAATGCTCGCCAACCACCTTGCCGGTCCTCCCTTCGACGATCTTGCCTTTCTTCGCCGGGAGGTAATTCTGCAAAAACTTTCGGAAGTCCCTTTCCCCGATGAAGCAGACGCCCGTCGAATCCTTCTTGTCCATCACCGATTCGAGGTCCAAGCGATGGGCGATCTCCCTTACCTGAGGCTTGGTGATCCCGCCTAAAGGGAAGAGGCAGCTGGAGATTTGAGCTTCGTTGATCTGAGACAGAAAGTAAGACTGATCCTTGTTTTTGTCAAAGGCCTTGTAGATGTATTCCTTGCCTTCGAAGGTTTCTTTCTTCGCGTAATGGCCCATCGCGATGGCGTCGCACCCCTCGGATTTCGCGAACTTAAGGAAGGAGTCGAACTTGATGTACTTGTTGCAGAAAACGTCGGGATTCGGGGTCCTTCCCTTCTTGTATTCATTCAGGAAATAGGTGAAAACGGAGTCCCAATATTCCTTCACGAAGTCCGCGCGGAGCAAAGGGATCCCTAATTTCTCGGCGACTTTCTTCGCGTCTTGGTAATCCTTTTCCTGAGGGCACTGATTCGCGTTGATCGTGGGATTGCCAAGATAATCGTTATTGGCGAGCGCATCCCAATTCCTCATGAAGCCCGCGACCACTTCATGGCCCTGCTCCTTAAGCAGATAGGCGGCGACTGCGCTATCGACTCCGCCGCTAAGCCCAATCATCACCTTCATTGGAACAGCTCCTTGGAATCAAGCAGCAAAGTGAAAGGCCCATCGTTCACCAGGCTCACTTTCATGTCAGCTTGGAAGACCCCGGTTTTGAGATCGGGGAATTCCTGCTTCATCAAGGCGACGAACTGGTTGTAAAGCTCTCTGGCTTCCTCTGGCCTAGAAGCGTTCGCAAACGAAGGGCGGTTCCCTTCTTTCAAAGAGCCGTACAAGGTGAATTGGCTGACCAAAAGGATCTCTCCCCCGATTTGAGAAAGGGAAAGGTTCGTCTTCCCGTTCTCATCCGGGAAAATCCTCGCCTTCATGATCTTTTTGGCCATTTTCTCCATGGTCAAGTAATCATCGCCCTGGCTGAAGCCGACGAGCAAAAGCTCGCCTCTGCCGATGCTGGAGACGACCTCTCCGCCAATGGAGACGGAGCTAGAAAGAACTTCCTGAATCAAAACCCTCATAAATCAATGGATGTATTCAAAGACGATGGGGCGCTCCGCCGGTTTCTCGGCTTGGATTTGAAACGCCTCAAGAACGTCAGAGAGCACCTCCCCCACCTTTTCTTTGTTCGTGTAGCAAGTCGCGAGGAGCTCGCCTTCATGAATATGGTCGCCGATTTTCTTGTTGAGCAATATGCCCGCGGACATATCGATTGTCTCATCCATCCTCGCTCTTCCTCCGCCGAGCTTCATCGAGGAAACCCCGATTGTCAGGCTGTCGATCCTGCTGAGGTAGCCCTCTTTTCCCGCGTAAATAGGCAAGGCGTACTTGGAGAGGGGGAATTTGCTAGGATCCTCAAGATAGGAGACATCCCCGCCTTGGGCTTTGAATAGCTCGACGAGCTTCTTGAATCCCGAGCCATCTTCAATCGCCTTTTGGATTCGCGCCCTGCCTTCTTCGTGATTCGAGACCAGACCCGCCTGCTCAAGCATGATGGCGCCCGCGTAAGTAACCAGTTCGACAAGGTCCTTCGGCCCGTGCCCTTGAAGGGTCGCAATGGCCTCTTTGACTTCCAGATTATTGCCAACAGCCATCCCAAGAGGCTCATCCATGTCGGTTAGAATCGCCCTTGTGGGGCGATGAAGGGAAGTGCCGATCTCCACCATCGTTTTCGCCAAAAGGCGCGCCCTATCTAAGGTTTTCATGAAAGCGCCTGAGCCGAATTTGACATCCAAGAGGATGGTGTCGCTTCCGGAGGCGAGCTTCTTGCTCATGATGGAAGAGGCGATCAGAGGAATCGATTCGACGGTCCCGGTGACGTCGCGAAGCGCATAGAGCTTCTTATCCGCAGGATCGATCTGGGCCGTCTGCCCGATGATCGCGATGCCGATGTCGTTGACCTGCTTGATGAACTGCTCTTCGGTTCTATAGACGCTCGTTCCGGGAACGGATTCCATTTTGTCCAATGTGCCGCCGGTATGGCCTAAGCCCCTGCCGCTCATTTTGGCGAGCTTCGCTCCGCAGCTAGCGACCAGCGGACCTAAAACCAAAGAGGTTTTATCGCCCACGCCCCCCGTGGAATGTTTGTCGACTTTCACGCCTTCGATGGCGCTTAAGTCAATCATGTCGCCGGAACGCATCATCGCCTCGGTCAGATTCGCGGTCTCTTCTTTGTTCATGTCCCTGAAAAGGATCGCCATCGCCAAGGCGGATGCCTGATAGTCGGGGATGCTCCCTTCCGTATAGCCTTTCACGAAAAAAGAGATCTCTTCTTTGCTTAAGGGATGCCCATCCCTTTTCTTTTCGATGATGTCTACCATTCTCATACAGACGAATTCTACCCCAATCTCCCCTTTAGGAACATAACGCCCCGCTTTGGGTTTATCATTATCCCATGAATTTGGACGCCTATCTCCCCGAAAACCTCAAAAAAGAAGAGAGGGATGCTCTTTTCGCCTCTTTCGAAAAAGAGCAGACCCATTCTTTGGTTCTGAATCATTCCAAGATAAGCGACGAGGATTTCAGAAAGCGTTTCCCGAAAGCCGTCCCCCATCCTTTTTTGGAACATGTCTATTCCTACAAGAAAGAGGATTGCGAATTCGGGAAGATGGCTCTTTACGATCTAGGATGCTACTCAATCCAGGACAGCGCGGCCATGGTGCCTCCTTTCATCCTTTCCCCTAAGCCGGGGGAGACCGTCCTCGATTTATGCGCGGCCCCCGGGGGGAAGACGGTTTTCCTTTCCTTGCTTAGCGGCGGAAAAAGCGTCATCCTAGCCAATGACATCTCGCTTTCTAGAGCCAAGGAGCTTTCTTCGAACGTGGAAAGGATGGGGTTAGGAAACGTGATTGTAACGAATGACGATTTCGCGAAAAAATCCTCTTATTACTCTTCTTTCTTTGACTGCATCCTGCTTGACGCCCCTTGCTCAGGAAGCGCGATGGCGCGCAAAAACGCTCAGGCGAAGGCAGAATGGTCGCCTTCGAAGATGAAGCGATGCGCCGAGCTTCAGCTAGCTCTTTTGGAGCAAGCCTACTCAATGCTTAAGCCTGGGGGAAGGATGGTTTATTCCACCTGCTCTTTCTGCTATGAGGAGAATGAGGGGGTGCTCCTTTCTTTTTTAGGGAAGCACGAGGACATGCATCCTTCGAAAACAGAGGAACGCCCTGGCTATTTTCATGGGAAAGCAATCCCGGAAGGCGTGTATCTCTTTCCCTTCCTATATGAGGGCGAGGGGCAGTTCTTTTGCCTCCTGAAGAAAGACGGCGAAGCCCCTTTGCTTAAGAAAGGGCCACCGAAAAATAGCATCGGCAACGAGTTTTTCTCTTTCTTCGGCCTGGAAAGACGCTATAATTTCGAATCCAATAGCTCATTATGGTCCCTGCCCTTTTATTTTCCTCTGGCGAATCTTCAGGTCTTGCGCGCGGGTCTAAAAGTCGCTTCCGCTCCGTTCGAGGAGCCTGATCACGCCTTAAGCCACTACCTCCCCCCTTCTTTTCAGGTGGAGTTAGACGAAAGCGAGGCCCGGCGTTTCCTAAAAGGAGAGACCTTCCCTTTGGATTTGCCAGACGGCTACTACCTCGCTTCTTGCTCAGGCAAAGGGTTAGGTTTCTTCAAAATGGCCAAAGGCCAAATGAAAAACCGCTACCCCAAGGGGCTGAGAAGGAATTACAAGTTCATTTAGCCTTCTCGTGAAGCTGAAGATAGGTCAATAAGGAGATCGCGAAGACGCAGCCCCCGATGACCCCGATCGCGATCGCGATCGACCAGTTCCCAAGGAAGATGCCGTTAGGGATGAAGGAGAGGCAAAGCAATCCCCCATATACGCATCCCAAAATCGTGTAAAGAGAATACTTGGTCGCGTCTTTTTGGAAAATCGCGAAAAAGCCGATGAGCATAGAAACCACGACCATCACCCCGTAAGGGATCATGAAGGATAGCCAATGGGTCAGAGAAAAGGAGCCGCGAAAAAGGATATAGAAAGTCCCTAGGATCGAGATGCAGCTGGAGACGATGGAGGCGGTCCCCATCGTGCGGAGCAAGCTCTCGCCGGGATCCTTCTGATTCTTGAGCTCTTCGTTGCCGCGGTCGAAATCGTTTTTCATGCCTGCCACCTGCTCGCTTTCTTCTTGTTGAGGCCCTTCGCGTAGAATTCCCTGTCGTATGATTGGAAGGAAGCAACTTCGTCTGCGATGAGATCATGGGATTCTTCGGCCAGCTCTTGGGTTGATTTCCCTTTCATGTCCTCGTATTTCACAAGCGGGAAAAAGGTGATCTCAAAGGGGAAAGAACGCTCGCTGTCGGATTTTGAAAGCGGGCGGAAAGTGCCGAAAGCGGCTACGCGAAGCAAGTTGGCGTGGCCCCATTCGATGAGCTTGAAACTGCCCGCGTGGAAATCCTGGGTGGGCAGGAAGGGCTGCTTTAGACGCGTGCCCTCCGGATAGACGACGACATTGCCCCCGCTCTCGCGAAGCTGCTTGCCGACTTGCATGAAAAGCCGCACGGCTTGCTTGGGATCCTCCCTGTCGAGGAAATAGCCGTTGATGGCTTTGAAGCATTTGCCGACGAAAGGCATCTGCTCCACTTCTTTTTTCGCGATGAAGATGAGGGGCTTCTCGGAAAGGGCGATCAAAAGGACGATGTCCATCACGGAAAGATGATTCATGACGATGAGATTCCCGCCTTCAAGAGAAGCCAATTGCTCCTGCCCTTTGGCTTGAAGCTCAAGGTGTAGTTTGGAGCAGAGGTCGACGGCGAGGCCCCTGATTTTCCTGTAACGATGCTCGATGGGCTTTTTCTCCGGGTGGCGCGCATAAGAGGCGATCCAGAAGAGATAAGCGAAAATGAGCCTCACCCCGAAAGTGAAGATCAAGCGGAGCCATTTGAAGAGGGCTAGACCGGATTTTTTCTTTTGCTGATTAGACATGGGGGTATTTTACAACGCCCCATGTCCAATAAGCGAAAAAGTTATTTCTTGTCTTCTTTTATGAAATCGACGATCTCTTCGATCTCGGAATGGACGTAAAGGCCAAACTCATCGTTTTTCTCCAAACGGCCTTTCACGATCACGAAGGCGCCCTTCTTCGCTTTGAAGAAACAGGCGGATTTGCCTAAAGGATTATAGACGGGGATAAGATCGATTCTTCTTTTGCCCCCGGTGCCGACCATGGGGGATTCCACCTCGACATACCGGACGTTTTTCCCGGCTGAATCGCCAAGGCGTCCAGAAACATAAACGCTGGTGAGCATAAAAGCTCCTCCAAAAACCATCTATATCTTCGTCATTGCAGTCCCCACAAGAGTTTATAGTCCGGTGTAGAGAAGCGATAATGCGGGGACGAAACATTCGCTCCGTAGATCGTCTTGGCTTATTAAGCCTGTGGTTAGGAAACTTACGTTTTCCTTTCTGTCGATATGATACGCGAATATTGATAGGTTGTACAAAAGACTTTCTTGCTTTTTGCTTTCTTCGCTGTTTGGATCGAGGAAGGTAATCTTCAAACACGGCCCAATTTCTCCGATGTCGACGTTCCAATCGATGTAAGTCGGGTCATAGGAATGGAGGATCTTCATTTTTTTGCGAAGCGACAAAATTTCTTTGAACTTAATCACCATTTGATAACGTTCGTCCATCAAGGCGTAGGAGAACTTGTTGAAATGGTCCCCTTTGTTGTAGGTGTTGTCTTCCCCCCACTTGCTCATCCCGATTTCCTGCCCTGCGTGGAAGAAAGGGACGCCGAAAGAGAGGGCCACGAAGGAATTCGCGCCCATAACCGCGTTTAGCTTCAGCCCCTCATCCCAATCGGGATGCCTTTTGGAGAGGTAGTCGTAATAAGTCCCGTTATCGTGGCATTCGATGTAGTTGATGCTTTGCCTCGCGTCCAAGAATTTCGGGGAATGGAAGAAATCCACCGAGCTCGAGGCGAAAACGTACTTCGCCTCGTTCTTCAGATAATCGTCCCCAGCGAACACCTTCTTGACGGTATCGCGGAAAAAATCGTTGAAGAAGCCGAAATCCTTCAATAGGGCGTAGTTTCCCATATGGCCAAGAGGAAGGCTTACCTCCCCTCCCATGTTCCAGCCTTCGCCATAAAGAAGGAAGGAAGGGTCTTTGGATTTGGCTAGGCGAGCGATCTGCTTCAGCGTCTCGACGTCGATGATGCCCATGAGGTCGAAACGGAATCCGTCGATCCCGTATTCATCGATCCAATAGGCGCAGGCATCGAGGATCATTTTCCTGACCATCGCCCTTTCCGAGGCCAGATCATCCCCGCAGCCGCTTGTCGAGGCGAATTTGCCGTCATGGACCTGACGGAAATAATAATTCGGCACCGTGCGCTGAAAAGCGCTGTTCTCAAAGCCGTATACATGGTTGAAGACCACATCCATCACGATGCGGATGCCCGCCTCATGATAGGCCTTGACCATCGTCTTCAGATCGCGGATGCGCGAATAAGGATCGCCAAGAACCGAGGCGAAGCTCCCTTCGGGAACGAAATATTGCGCGGGGTCGTAACCCCAATTGTATTTGGCATCAGGATGCAGCTCATCCACGGTTTTGTAATCATAGATCGGAAGCAATTGGAGATGGGTTATGCCCAAGCCGCAGATATAGTCGAATCCCGCGGGATGGCCCTCATCGCTTTTCCTTCCTTTCTCGCAGAGGCCAAGGAAAGTGCCTTTGCGCACGATGTCGGTATGGGAGTCGATCGTGAGATCCCTCACGTGCCCCTCATACACGATCGCGTCCGTCGGGGAGTTCAAGACGGGCAGGGAGCTCTTCTCCAAATCGACGCGGAATTTCTCCAGATCCAAGACGACGGAGCTCTCCCCGTTCGCGGTGGAGGCTTTCGCGTAGATGTCGCTGGTCTCGTTCAAGACGCCGCTGTTGCAGACGAGATAGACGTATCTAGCCCCCGCGTGGTCGCCGTTTAAGCAAGCGCGGTAGACGCCTTTGGGCGAGCGGAACATCGGAAGAAGCTGCCAAGCCCCATCCTCCTGGTCTTTGTATTTCAAGATGCAGGAGGAGGCTAGAGGCGCCCAAAGGGCGAATCTGGTCGCCTTTTTCGTGTAGGTCGCCCCCAAATCGTTCCCGTCGTAGGCGAATCTCTCATCGAAGTCAGGAAAAAGGCTCGCGTCGTTCACCTGTAGGGGCACCGTCCCATAGTTCTCGACGAGGATTTCGTAGGAATGGCCCAATTCCAGATCGCTTTCAAGGGAATAATCCGCTACGAAAAGGCTCGCGAGGGAGTTCATTTTCTCTTCTTTCAAAGGAATCTTCTTGCTTTGGTCTTTCCAAAGGGAGACCTTCAGGGCGATTCGCGGAAGCGAGGTCAAAACCGTCACGCGGATGAGTCTCCACGAGATGAGCTTTGCGCTGACGAGGGTGTCTTTCATAAGCGGGATCAATCTTCGGTGTAGGAAACGTTTGCGCTAGAAAGCGACCCTGGGGTCTCCCCGTTAGGGACTCCCCCTTCGTTCAGGTTCATTCTCACCAAGACGCGGAGCCCTTTGCTAGAGCCAGGGGCATCGCTTACCTTGGCGACGATGCCTTCGTTTTGAAGCCTCGCGATGATCTTTCCCGCGCGGGGGAAGCCCACGCCGAAATTGCGCTGGATCTGGCTGATGGAGGTGGTTTCCTGCGTCATGATGACGCTTTTGATGGTCTGATATTTCTCTTCGTCGGCCATCCCCTTCATCTCGGCGCTGCTAGGCATCTCGACTAAGGCGGCGGCATCGGTCTGCTGCTCCGGCTCGAGGTTAAGGAACTCGGGGTCGTAAATCGGCTTCATCTGCGAGCGGATGAAATCAGGGATCCTCTCCAATTCGGTGTGCTCGCCGATCATCGCGCCCTGGGCGCGGATGAGCCCTCTGCCGAGTTTCGGGCATTCGATGAGCATATCGCCGTGGTCCAAAAGCGATTCGCCTCCTTTGGCATGCAAGACGACGTTGGAGTCGATGGAGTTCTTGACCATGAGGCAGACGGTCGTCGGAAGGTTCGACTTGATGGTGCCGGAAATCGTGTTCGCGTCGGGCCTCTGGGTGGCGATGATCATGTGGATGCCGCAGGCGCGACCTTTTTGCCCCAAGCGCTGAATGGGCTCGGAGACGTCCTTGCATTGGCCGGCGAGATCGGCGAATTCGTCGACCACCACCACGATGAAGGGGAGTTTGCGCTTGTTGTTCTTCGGCGCATAGAAGCTGTTGTAGCTGCGGATGTCCCTCACCCTTGCCTTGCGGAGGAGCTCGAAACGGCGGTCCATCAGATCGGCGAGCTTCTGGAAGGCGACGTTGGCTTTCTCGGCGCTCACGATCGTCGGGCAAAGGAGGTTGGGCATGTCATCGTAAGCGGTGAATTCGACTTGCTTGGGGTCGACCATGATGAGTTTCAGATCCTCAGGGCGGTTCCGCATCAAAAGAGTGAGGAGCATGCTGTGGATGAAGATGGATTTGCCTGAGCCTGTGGTGCCGGCCACGAGCATATGGGGGAAAGAAGAAAGATCGGCGTAGACGACATTTCCATCGATGGATTTGCCAAAAGGCACGACCATGTTGTCTTCCGGGCCATTCGGAAGAGCCTCAAAGACCTCTTTGAAGCAGACGGGCATCCTTTGGATGTTCCCGATTTCGAAGGCCGAGGTCGTCTTCCCCTGCACGATCGGGACGAAACGGGCGGGGCGTCCGGCGAGGCAGCGGGAGATGTCCGGCTCAAAGCGCGTGATGGAGGTCACCTGCACGCCGGAATCGAGCTCGACGTCAAAACGGGTGACGGAAGGCCCGATTTTGTAGGAGACGATGCGGGCGCCCGCATGAAGCGAAGCCAAGGTCTCGTTCATGACCTGCACGTCTTTTTCCGCCTGGGCGGTTGCCAAAGCCATCGATTCGGCATCGTTTTTCGGCTCGTCGAGCATCGAGATGTCCGGGAAGACGTAATGCGGGAGCTTGATGGCTGGGAGGTCTTCCTTGTTCGCGGGGGCCTCTTGCTTCATAACCTCGCAGGGCTGGGCAGAGGGGGCAAGCGAAGCATCGGGGCTAGGCGAAGGCTCGCTTTCTGGCTCTTCGCTTTTCGAGGGGGCGGAAAAGGCGGAAGCTTCCGAAACTCCCGGCAAAGGATCGGGGGCGAAGCTGGGCTCAGGCTCTTCCTGGAGAAGCGGCTCCTCTTGAGGAAAAGGCTCGCTCTCCGCGGAGACTATTTCCACGCTCTCAGGGGAAGAGCACCCGATGGAGCCCGGGGCGAAATCAAAAGATTTCTCCTCAGGCGAGCGCTCCGGCTTTTTCTCTTCGTTTTTCATAGGGGTGACCTCTCTTTCTTTGTTGACGCTTCCTTGATTCGCTTGGAGGAAATCGAAGATGGGCTCTTGGATCTCATCCCCGCGGTAGGAAGTGTTCATCGCAATCTCGCTTGGCCTGAGGATGGGGCTAGTGGCCTCCTGGGCGGAGGAAGCCTCCTCGCTCCTATGGAGCTCAGAACGAGAGCTATAAGCCAAGGAGGAAGAGGGTTTGAAGGACCAGGCGTCGAAGGATTTCTTCTCCTGCTTGAGGATTTCCTCCTTCTCCTCTTCGGTGGAGGTTGCGATTTCTTTCTTATGGTAGGCGAAGTCGGGGTCCGCCTCTCCGACGCTGATGGAGTCGGAGATCTCGGCCCGCTTCTGCTTCTTCTGCGCCTTCTTGATCGCTTGATGCGCTCTCAGGGCAAGGCGCGCTTTCTTGATGAGCGGGAAGAAGAAAACAAGCAGCGAGGCGGCGAGGATGAGCGAGGCGACAAGAATCACGAGGTAACGTCCCGCCAAATTCAGCAAACCGGCGAGCTCATAGCCAGCGATCCCGCCGCAAAGCTTCGGGTCAAGAAGCAAGGAGAGATCTTTGCTCTGATAGCCCTTTGTGAGGGATTGCAGGAAAGAAGAGGCGTCGAAAGGGTTTTCTTTCCCTCCATTGCCCAAATCGGAGGCCAAGACGATCCCCCCTAGCAAAAGCAGGCCGTAAGCCACGTAGTTCCTCGCCTTCGGATGATGGATCTTGCCCCAAAAAGGCAAAACCGCGCCGAAGAACGCGCCAAGAAGCAACAAGCCGTAATAGCCGACATAGCCAAGCGAGGCGATGAGGGGGTAGGAAAGGAAGTGAAGATGGGTGGACGGGGATAAGGCGATTAGAGCGCAAAGGAGGAAGAGCAGGACCCCGAAGGAGCCTCGGACCAAACCTTTGCTGTATTTGGAGTTGTTTTTCTTTTCCATAGCAAACTTTATTATAAGGCAAAGCGAGGCCCATAAGCACCCAAATAGAGAACATTTTTAAAGGAATTTCTTTCCACGCATCCGAGAAAAAGCCTCTCTTGTCCGCTTGGGTTTCCCCTAACGCCTTCCTCGCTTTATTTTTCCCTCCATATAAAAAGAGCAGCCGGATTTTTGCGGCTGCCCGGAAGTTCTGACTCTTAGGGAAGGGCGACGATGAGAGGGACGATCATCGGCTCCTTGCCGGTCTGGCGGCGGATGGTGCGAAGCGATTTCTCATAGACGCTTTGCTTAAGCTCCTCCAAATCGAGGTCGGCGTTCATCTCAAGGTATTCCTCGACGGTCGTGAGGAAGACCTTGCTCGCGTCGCGCTGAATGATGTCGGCGTCTTTGGCGTAGACGAAGCCCCTCATCTGGATGTCGGGCCCGGCGATGATCTTGCGCTTGCTCTTTGAGACGGTGATCGCGAGGACCACCACTCCTTCGGCGAGCTGCTGCCGGTCTTCGAGGACCTGCATGGACACGTCGCCCACCCCGTCTCCGTCGATCATGATGTCGCCATGGGGGATTTTCTCGTCGAAGGAGCGCGCGCCCTTGTCGTCGATGAGCACGCTCATGCCGTTCTCCACGAGGAAGACGTTCGCGTGATTGAGGCCCACTCCCATGCCCAAAGCCACCATGCAGTTCGCCAAGAGGTCCTTGTAGAGGCCTCTGACCGGCAAATAGTATTTCGGGCGTAGCATCGAGATCATCGTCTTGATGTCCTCTTGGCAGGCGTGCATCTTGAGGAAGGATTTCTTGTTGATGTTGACCACCTGACACCCGGTGCGGTAAAGCTCGTCGATGGCGTCGGTGTATTCAAGCTCGGTGTTGTCATCGCTGGGAGAGCACCAGAAGAAGGTGTCCTTCTCCCCGATTTTCACCCTCTTGTCCTCGTTTTCGCCCGAAGCGAGAAGAGCGATGCGGCGGAAGAGCTTCGCCCCGAAAGCGGTCATGATGACGACAATGTCGTTGTCTTTGAGGCGGAGAAGGCTGTCGATGCTCGCTTTGCAGGAGGGAGGGATGTTGACCTGCCCGCTGGATTGCATCGTGTCGAGGACTTCCTGAGCCAACGCATCGTAAGGGATGATCTTCTTGCGGCATTCGATCGCGAGGTTCACGATCTCGCCGATATTGAAGAGGTTGTTTGAGAAAAGGGAGACGAAGATGCGCCCGGTGGCGGCTTTGAAGTCCTGCTGAAGCAAGGGAAGAAGTCGATAATTCGGCGCGGTGTACCCTGCCCTGGAAGCGTAAAGGGACTCGGTCATCAAAAGCAGAGTCGGCTCTTCGGCGATCTTCCCCACCGCCCTCGAATCGAAAAGGAAGGAGGGCGTGGCGTTGTTTTCGATGACGAAGTCGTCGGTATAGATGATGTTGCCCTTGTCGGTGTGGATGGCCACGCCGCAGGAATCGGCGATGTTGTGCGCGGTATGGAAGAACTGGATTTTCCTTTTCGCGACGATGACGCTGGAAGTCGGAGGGATGATGTTCCAATCGAATCCTGAGATGTCTTTGCCGGTGTGCCTAGCGAAGTTCGTGATCATCGCCTTCGTCACCGCGGTGCAGTAGATCGGCGCGGGGACTTTTTCATAAAGATAGACGATGGCGCCCGTCGCCTCGTCGTGGCCATGCAGCAAAAAGTAGGCCTTGACGCGGTCTTTGTTCTCTTCCAGATAATCAAAGCGAGGGATGACGTAATCGACCCCGGGCATCGTGCGGTCAGGCTCCCTGATCCCGCAGTCGATGACGAAGATGTCGTTGTTGATTTCAACGACGACGCATTCTTTGCCTTCCTCGTCCATGCCTCCTAAGCCGACGATACGAATATTGTCACTCATATAAAATCCTCCGCGAAACGCGCTTTATGGGTCGCTTGCGGTCCCATTATAAAGAAATTCATCCCGAAAGATAACCAATTTCACTTCTTTTGGTAGCGGTTTCTTAACTCAGGTCAAGGTAAGCGAAGGTGGCTTGGTCATCGAGCCTTTTCAGCTCAAGGCGATTGGCCTCGAAAAGAGCGAAGCTCGCGGGCGAGCCCGACTTGGGGTAGGAGATGGAGCCGGGGTTCAAATAGATGACCCCGTCTTCCTTTTTCAGAACCGGCACGTGGGTGTGACCGAACATCAGAATATCGCCCCTCTCCACATCGACGATGTCGCTCGTAAGCAGGTCGCCGTGAATAAGGTCGGCTTTTCTGCCGGCTAGATCCAGCACCCTGCAATCCTCAAGCATGTTGAAGCGCAGCACGCTTTGGTCGGCCCTGGAATCGCAATCGCCCCTCACGGCGACGATTTTGTTCGCCCATTTGTTGACTATTTTGCTCACTTCGATCGGATTGTAGTCCGGAGAAGGGGCGTTGCGAGGCCCGGCGTAAAGGTAATCGCCGAGCAAAAGAACGCGATCGGGGCGGTAGGAAAGAATGAGGCTGCTGAATTTCTTCGCGGGCCCGAGCCTCCCATGGATGTCGCTTCCGATCAATAGGCGCATGCTACTTCAAGATGGTCCTTGTGACGACGAGGTCGACTCCGCTTCCCCCGACGTTGCTTTTCACCACGTCCCCGATGCGGCAAGGGACTTTGACGGAGCAGGCGTTGATGTCCTTCATGACGTCGAAGATCTTCCCTTTCGCCACCGCCTCTTTCGTTTTGACGGGGCAGACTTTCAGCTCTTTGGAGTCGCAGCGGACGGTCGAGGTGACCGTGCGGGTCGGGTTAGTGACCTCTTGCTTCCCATAAATCGCCCCTCTGGGGCACTTGTTCCCGGTGACGTTTAGGCTATCGTCCACTTTAAGACGGCAGCCATTCGGGCAGATGATGCAGGTTAATTCGCTCATGTTCACGCTCCCTTCCTCACTAGGCTGACGACGATCTTCCCGGAATTTGATTTGAATAGGCTTTTCGGGAGATAATCGATTTCCATCTCGCTTGGGATGATGGTCTGCTTGTAGATTCTCTTCACGACCTCGCCATTGAAAGCGTAGGTGATGTAAACGTCTTTGCTGGGCGCTCTGACGCGGAATTTGAAAGGGATCTTCTCTTCGGCGTTCGCCAAATCGACGATGCCGGGGACGACGTAGCCGATCCCTTCGCCCGCTTCCGTGAGGATGCTCTCCTCGTGGCGGGGCAATTTGCCGGAAAGATAGAGGGAGGCGCTGTTCCCGGCGGTTTTGCCTTCCTCCACGACGTAATCGGCGAGGTCATGGACGTGCAAGACGTTCCCGCAGGAAAAGACTCCGTCGATCGAAGTCTCCAAATGCTCGTTCACCACGCTGCCCCTGCTTCTGGATTGGGGGATGCCCATCTTGTTGAGCAAGTCGTTATTGGGGATCAGGCCAATCGAAAGGAGCAAGGTATCGACTTCGTAGATTTTCCCAGTCCCGGGGATGATGCGCTTGTTCTCATCGACCTCGGAGAGCTCAATCGCCTCGAGGTGGCCATTTTTCCCGATGATCCTGCTCACCGTATGGGAAAGATACAAAGGGATGTTGTAGTCGATCAGGCATTGCTGGATGTTCCTGTTGAGGCCATTGGAATAAGGGCAAAGTTCGGCGACGCCCAAAACCTCCGCCCCTTCCAAGGTCATGCGCCTAGCCATGATGAGGCCGATGTCGCCTGAGCCCAGGATGAAGACTTTTTTGCCGACCAAGTAGCCGTATTCGTTCAGGTAAAGCTGCGCCTGTCCCGCGGTGATGACTCCGCTTGGCCTGTCGCCTGGGGTCCCGATGGCGCCCGCGTTCCTCTCGTAGCACCCCGCGGCCATGATGATGGCCTTGGCCCTCACCTGCTTGCAGCCTTTCTTGTTGAGGTAGGTGACCACCTTGTCTTTGGTGATTGAGGTGACGTTGGTCTCTAGCTCATAGGCAATCCCCCGTTTCTCCATCTCCTCTTCGAAGCGATAGAAAAACTCAGGGCCAGTCAGCTCTTCCTTGAAGGCGTTGAGGCCGAATCCGTTATGGATGCACTGATTGAGGATGCCCCCGAGAAAGTTCGTCCTCTCGAGAACGAGGATGTCCCTCACTCCCCCATCGTATGCCGCGACGGAGGCGGCCATGCCCGCGCTTCCCCCGCCGATGATCACCAATTCTTTTTCTTCCATACTCACTTGCTTGCCTCCTTGAGGATGTTCGACCCATCCTTGTCGTAGAGGATGTCTAGAGGCGAGAGACCGAAATATTTCGCTAAAAGCAGCAACACCTTAGGCTGGCAGAAGCCCCCTTGGCATTTGCCGAATCCGGCTCTTGTGCGCTTTTTGACGGCTTTGATGGTCTTGCAAGGGAGAGAGCGAGACAAAACGTCCTTGATCTCGCCTAGGCTCACCTTCTCGCAGTTGCAGATGATGTCCCCATAATCAGGATCGCTCTTGATGAGGGCGTCCCTTTCTTCCGCGCTCATCTTGTTGGGGTGGACGTAAGGACGGACCTCCTTCTTGTAGGAAGCTTTCGCCTTCAGAGGAATGATCTTCGAGACAAGCTCCTCGACGACGTATTTGCCGATGGCCGGGCTGCTCGCCAGCCCGGGGGATTCGATGCCCGCGACGTTGATGAAATGAGGATGGCTCTTGCTCGGCTCGATGATGAAATCATGGGTGGAAGGAGTCGCGCGGAGGCCCGCGAAAACCCTGATCTGCTCGTAGAAAGGGATGTTCTTCACCATCTCGCTCGCCTCGGCTTTCACTTTGGCCAAGGTGGGTGAATCGGTGGACATGTCCTCTTTGTCGCCGCCAAATTCCGAGCTCGGCCCGATGAGGTAGTCGTTGCTCGTCGTGCGGATCACCAAAACTCCTTTGCCCTTCTCGCTAGGAAGAGGGAAAAGGACGTGGTTCACGAAGGAAGAATCGAAATGATCGAGGACGTAGTATTCGCCTTTCCTGGGATTGATGGTCCAGGAGATGTCATCCATCATCCTCGCGAATTCCTCGCTTTTTAAACCAGCCGCGTTGATCACGACTTTGGCTTGGTAGGTATCTTTCTTGGTTTTGACTTCGAAAACGCCGCTTTCCTCTTTGACGTCCAGTACCTCTTCGCCAAGATGCAGCTTCACGCCGTTATCGATGGCGTTCTCGAAGCAATGGGCGACGAGGTTGAAGGGGTTGACGATGCCCGCGGTTGGGCAAAGGAGCGCGGCGACGCAATCAGGGGATAGATTCTTCTCCATCGCTCTTGCCTCTTCCCCGGTCAGAAGCTTGGCTTCGACGCCGTTTTCTTTCGCGCGGACGGCCAAATCCTCTAGAACTTTCTTCTGATCGGCGTTGAGGGCGAGCGTCAAAGATCCGCATTGCTCGAAATCGACGTCGAGCTCTTTGCAGACCTCAGGATACATTTTGTTTCCCTCAACGTTGAATCTCGCCTTTTTGCTCCCAGGGACGGGGTCATAGCCTGAGTGCACGATGGCGCTGTTGGCCATCGAGGTGACATTGCCCACGTCGTTTTCTTTTTCGAGCACGAGGGTGGAAAGCTCGTAGCGGGAAAGATTGCGGGCGATAAATGCCCCGATCACTCCACCGCCAATGACAATGACATCTTCCATACGCTAGAAAGTATAGGCCAGTTTTTTCCTTAGGAAAACCGAGCAAAACAAAATTTATCGTATTTTTTAAGTTGCTTAAATATTTGGCTTCCGCCAAAGGTTTTACCTATTCCAGCCTTGTCCGTTCAAGGTTGTTTTCAGACGTCGGAAACTTACTCAGGCAAAAATCATAAGCAAGCAAAATCCAAAATGTGTTTTTAGTTTTTTTCCGCTTGTCTTTTTAAGTAATCTTTTTTCGCTGTTCGCACCGTCTTCTTGGCTTAGGCGGAGGTTGCCGTCGGATCGCGATAGACCTTATCGTAGGTGAGCACGATTTTCAGAGTATCCCCTGAGCCGTTCCCCCCATCCTCGGGGCGAACGGAGACGGAGACGACCATCGGGGCCTTTCTATCCGTTCTCTTTTTGATCAGGAAAGCGCCCTGGCGAGCGGATCTTTCCCCTGTGGCGAAGATGATGTAATCATCGTATTCGCTCGCGAGGGTGTAGACGAAGCTGCGGTCGGTGGCGTTGTCAGGGAGAACCTCCGTGACGAAGACGTAAGGTATGAAATAGTTCTCGCCGTCAAAGACTTCTTTGTTGGGGTCGTAATCGATGAGGCATTGATGGCCTCCCGAGCTGTTCGTCCAGTAACGGCTGTCGTCGCTGGGCTTGATGGTGAGGCTGCTGATGTAGACGACCGGGACGATGCCTTGCGGGCGGGTTCCGAAAATGGCGACGAACACGACGGCCAATAAGCTGATCGCTCCGACGAGAATCGCGACTCCTTTTTTCATAGTTCCTCCCCCGTTTTGTAGATGTATTTGATCTTTCGGACGTAAAGCAAAGCATTCGCCCCAAGATAGAGGATGGAAATCAGGAAAACCTTGAATCCCGCGGTGCTTTCGATGCTTGGCAGCCACAGGATATGGTCCTGGAAGTAAAGGTAATAGAAGATGGAAAGAAGGGAGGCGGTGATGAAGCCCATGATCGTGGAACGGTTCTCCGCGCTGCTGAAAAAAGAAGAATCGCCGAAGTTTGATTTGGGGCTCGTGAAGTCCAATCCCGCGCTATAAAGAAGATGCCCTACATAGATCAAAATGGACCCGATTCCCATGAAGGTGTTCCCCCTTGCCATCTCCGGGCGAATGAAATTGAGGGCGAGAAGCGAGGCGAATAGGCTCAAGCAGCCGATTGTCCCCGGGATGATCAGTTTGCTGGAGATCAAACGCCCGCCTTCAAGGGGGTAGGTCCTGCTCAATTTGAAGGCTCCGCCCTCGAGGCTATAGATTTTCGCGATGCCCGCGTTCGCGCTCAAAGAAAGCAGCAAGGCGATGAGCAAAAGCACGACCTGAACGTACCCTTCGCCCCTGCTATTGAGATCCATCGCCCCGAAAAGCTTGGCAAGAAGCGACAAAAGAAGAGGCAAGGCGAGGAAAACCCCTAGGTAAGGGGAGGAGAAAGAGGAATCCTTGAAGAAGAGGATCGCCTCTTTCTTAAGCTGCGAGGCAAAGGGAGAGAGGCTCTTGCCCCCCTTGCCAGATCCTTTGCTCCTGCTCTTCCCCTGCAGCTCTCCGGTTTGGCTGGCAAGATGAAGGTAAAGGGGGCCGGCAAGAGACAAAGAGGCAAGATAAAGCAAGACGATGGAGCCTAAAAGAATCAAGAAAGCATATAATCCCGCGATCGCCCCTTTCGCGAAATAAGAAAAGCTGAAGCCCGTGAAGTTCCCCAGATAAAGCATCGAGGCCTGATAAAAGAAGCCTAGCTTTGTCCGGTAGAGCATCAGGCCGCTTTGGATTTTCGCGAAGTACGTGCCCCAGTTCGAGAAGATGTCGATGTTGTTCGGGATGAGGGCGATCACGAAAATGCAAAAAGAAAGGATGAGGGCGATGAATAGGCTGAGCGCAATCGTGTTGGCAAGCCCATGCGTCCTAAGGAATTTCTTGCCATAGTAAACCGGGATCGAGAGCAAAGAGCAAAGCAGCATCAAGACCAAATCGATGATCGCCCAGACCAGAAACAAGACGAAATACATGTAAAGAGGGTATCCGCTGACGGCGAAATAGCCGATGAGGAAAGGGATTTCCAACAGCAGCGACCTGAGGTAGACGTTGAGGAAACTCACGGCGAGCCTAGAAAGGAAGAGGGTGTTCCCGTTCGTTGGGAAGGTCAGCAATACCTTGTTGTCGCTAGCGAAATAAAGATCATCGGTCACCCTTCCTAGCGACGAGAGGAAAGAAAACAAGAGCAAGACCGTCACCACGATCGAAGGCACGTCCATCGGGACGAAGGCCAAAAGGGAGAAGATGTTGAAACGGATGCAGAGATAGAAGAAGACATAGGAAAGCGCGGCGACGAGGGCGAAAGCCAAGACTCTTAAAAGCAGCTTGATGATCGCCTTCTTCTTGTTGCCCTTCAAATCCAAGGACAAGGAATTGGCAAGCAGCATCTTCACGAGCACCGCGAAAGCCCGCCAATCCACCTTGAAGAAGGAAGAGGCATTCGTTTTTCTTTTCTTTGCCTTGTTCACGCTCTCTCCTTTTTCTCTTCTTCCAGCAAGAGGCTCGCCTCCGCTTCGCTATCGCTAGTGAGCCTGAGGAAGGTCTCCTCGAGGACGTTCCTCTCCTCTGGATTCATATCGAGGTCGATTCTTCGGATGAGGGTGCCTTTTTTGATGATGATCACCTCGTCGCAGAGGTTCTTCACGACGTCGATGATGTGGCTGGAGAAGAAGACGATGTTGCCCTCTTTGGCGTGTTCCTTCATGCATTCTTTGATTTGGAAGATCGAATTGGGGTCAAGGCCGGTCATGGGCTCATCGAGAATCCAGATCTTGGGCTTGTGGATGAGGGCGGCGATGATGGTGATTTTTTGTTTCATGCCGTGGCTATACGTCTTCATCGGCTTGTCGTAGCGCGCCTCTAGCTCAAGCCTGGCGACGAGGCTTTTCTCGATTTCCTCTTTCTGCGCCTTGCCAACGCGGTAAAGATCGGCGATGTAGCCGATGTATTGCCTGCCGGTGAGGTTTTCGTAAAGCGCGTAGTTGTCCGGGACGAAGCCGATTTCCTTCTTCGCCTCCAAAGGCTCTTCCACCACGTCGTGCCCGCAGACGGAGATGCTTCCTTCGTCGAAGCCATGGATCCCGACGATCGATTTGATGATCGTGCTCTTCCCCGCCCCGTTCTTGCCAAGGAAGCCGTAAATCCTGCCCCCTTCTAGAGACAAGGAAAAATCCTTCACGGCGAAGTTCTCGTTCCCGTGGTACTTTTTGGAAAGATGGGTGATCGTTAGATTGGTCTGTTCGCTCATGGCTTTTCCTCCTGATGAGATCGCTAAATAGGCCTCGTGCCTGCTGATGCTTTTCGCTTTTGCCACTTTGATGGCGATCAGCTCATCGCTCAATCGGAAGAGCAATTCGTACAAGAACCACATCGCCAAGGCAAGCACGACGTAAACGAGGTAATAGACGATGTCGTAAGCTAGATGCAGAGTGTATGTTAGCCCGCCGGATTCCCAGCTGATCGTGGTTTTGAACAGGCGTTTCGCCCCTTCCCCCAGCTTATCGGCGATGAAGTCGCTGTTGATGAAGAAGAAATCGCTGCTGATCCCTTTCGCGGTCAGCACCGTGTTCACGCCCATCACCAAGGCGAAATAGGCGAAGAAGCCGATTTGGGAGTAAACGAAGTATTTGACTTTGGGACGTTCATAAACCCCTAATAGAACGATGACCACCGGCATGAAGAAAGCGTGGAGATGGTTGATGTAGAAAGCGAGGATCTCGGGGTCGAAGATCGCGAGGCTCTCGGAGAAATTCGGCATCGTCAAGGCAAAGAAGGCGCCCAAGACGTTGATGAAGAAGGTGAAATAATACAGCCCATAGCTCATGAAGAGCAAGGTGATGGGCATCGTGTACATCGCCGTGTTGCAAAGGTGCAAGGGCCAAGTGGAAAGGCTCGTCCAGATGTCGTAGCGGTTGATTGAGACATAGCCTAGAAATGTGCCTAGGGAAATCTGAAGGAGGACGCCCCTCCTATCCCTCTTGCTCATCGGGTAGAGGAAGACGAAATAAAGGACGGGCAAAATGAAGGCGAGATAGATGAAGAGGCGATGGGACATGTTCTCCGGGTCATGCGGGTTGGTGAGGCTATACTGCCCTAAGGTGATGGTCCTGCCAAAAAGCAAGGAAGGGCTATACGAGCTGCTCATCGTCAAAACAAGAAGGATGAGAACGGAAAAGAGCTTCCCCACTTCTTTTTTGCTTAGCTTGAGCTTGCCTTCCTCCAAAAAACTATGGAGATAATAAAAATCCAAGATGGCCAGCTCCAGCCCCATGAGGATGGAACGGTAGCTGACGTATTCTTGCCCCACGATGCCTTTAAGAAGGATCGGAAAGGCCAACGTCAATAGAAGGGAGATCGGCGCGCCGATATAGCGCCTTACCATCAACGAGGAATCGTCCAAATAGAAGGCGCTGACCAAGGAAAGGATCACCAAAGCTCCCCAAAAGTCATTCGCCAAGGCCCCCACGACCATCTCGAAGCGGTTAAGCAAATAGGGAGAGACCCTCGCCATCACGAGCTTGCTTTCAAGATGGAAGATGTCGTAATAGTAAAAGCCGCCGGAGCCGCCATAACTATCCGTGTATTCGAAATAGCCTCGGTAAAAGTAGAAACGGGCGAAGAAAATCAAGCAAAGAGCAATCGAAAGGCAGGAAAAGATGAACTTATAACGGTTTTCTTTCTTGGCTAGTCTCGCGCTTAGATTCGTCAAGAAACCCCACTTATGGCTTCTCGCCGGGTGGTCTTTCAAGAATTTCCTAAGCAAGAAAGAAGCCCCGATCAAAGCCAGAAGAAGCAAGGCGAAAGGAAGGTAATTAAGCGCATACTCGCCATGGCCTAGGAAAGACAACCCAAAGGACAAGGCGGCAACAGCAAAAAGGCCTCCAAAAAGAAGAGTGCTTTTTCCTGAGGCCTTGCTGAGCATGATCAGATTTTGCGGTAGTTGCCAAGAAGCACGCCGTAATTGGCGACGCCGGTGTAGCTAAGAGGAGTCATGACGACGGAATTGGGGTTAACGATTTTAGCGTCGCCATTGATCGTGCAGGCGAGATAGCCTTCGCTTTGGAACTTGGCGCTGGGCGCATAAGTAGAGGGAGGGGTGATCCCGTAGGGAGAGAAGCCGCTTTTGATCGCGAACTCGCTCGAGCACAAGTAATAAGCGCCGCTAGTCGCATCGACGTTGACCATCGCCGATTCATGGCTGCCGTCGCTGGAGGTGGCGGTGAAAACCATCTCGGTGGCGTAATTGGCGAAAGCGAGGTTGTTCCCGAAGAACGTTCCGGAAAGAGCATCCGCATAGGCGTTATACGCAGCGAGCTTATCCGCGTCGGTAGAGGCGCTTTGAGCGGCGAAAGCGGCACTCAAAACACTCAGATAGCCGTCGAGCGTGCTATAGAGAATCTTTCCGCCTTTGGTGATGGTGACGTTCGTGCCGCCAGCATCATAGGAAGGAAGGCCGAGACCTTCACTGCCGTTGATGGGGAGATTGAGAGCCAAAAGATTGAATTTATTGACCGTGTTCCTTTGCTCAAGGAAAGACATTTTGTAAGGCGAGAAGAGGTTATTCATGCTTTGGAGAGTCCCCGCAAGGGCGCTCGCCCCTTCATAAGCCTCGAACCATCCGCCTTTGCCTTGGCTGAAATTGCTGAGGAAAGAGGCATCGTCGATTGTGACGTTGGTGGATAGCTCGGTCGAGAAGGTCGCGACCTGGGTAGGGTCGCTGGGGAGCTTTTCGATCAACGGGTTCAGGAAAAGAAGAGGTCCGCCGGACTTGGCGATTTGGCTGTTCTTGATGTCCATTGAGCCGGCGCCGTAAATATAGACCCCGGCATTCGCCGAATCGCTGAAGCGGCAGGAATCGAAAGAAAGAGAGGCGGCAGCGTATTTATCTCCGATTTTCTTGCTGTTTAAATCGCCAGGCCCGTCTGACATCGCGTCCATGTAGAACTTCGAGATGATCGCATTGTCGAAAGAGGCGTCGATTTCCGTCTTGAGGAACATCGGCCCGCCTTCGGTGATGGTCGTCTCTTCGCTGACGCCGCAGTTTCCCGTCGCTTGAAGGTCTTTGAAGACGATCTTGCAGTCAAAGGGATCCTGATTGGCGCCATAAGACCCGTAGAACAAAGCGGCGTGAGAAGAGATGGGCTTGCCCTCTTGTTGCGCTTGGCCTACATAAGAATCGGTAAGAATCTTCGGGAAAGCGTCTTCGTCGCTCTCGTCATCATTGATTGAGATGCTATGGAGATTGCCGTAAACCGTCGCGACGTCGCCGGCGTTTTTGAACTCGTGGTCGAAGATGCGAAGCCAGTCTTTCAAGGAGCCGACAACAGCCGAGACATCGGTCTCGCTTTCTTGCCAGATGAAGATGTCAGGAAGATCGCTCCTAGAGATTTTCACGTCGTTCTGAAGGACGAGGTTCTCGGCGTTAGGAAGGCCGAGCTCAGCCTTGTATTCCCTGACTTTCTCGGTGATCGCGGCGCTATAAGGCCAAGAGTCCACCGAGGTATAAAAAGCGAAGAGGTCCGTGGCCTTGCTGACGTTATAGGCATCCACAACCTCCAGGTTATAGACAATGTCTTTCAAGCCTTGATAGCTAAGCGTGACGGAGAAAGAGCCAGTGACGTTGTCTTTGAATTTGAGCAGGCCCTCGCTTAGGAAGCCGTTCGCGTTGTCGATATAGTCATTCACCGCGACCGAAGAGCCGTCTTTAGCAAGAGAAAGCTTCGCGCCCGTCGGGATTTTGCTAAGGGTAACGACGTTATAATCTTCATCTAAGCCATAGAGCGAAGGAAGCAGATTGACCGCGTTCATGTTGCCGACATAGAACGTGGCTTTCTTCATGAAGCCTTTCTCAAGGCTGTCCTCGTCCGTGGCGATTTTGGGGTTCGCGATATAAGAGGTCGTATAGACATAATTGTCATTGGCGGCCCAAGAGTTGAGCGTATAGGTCGGTTCCACCACTTCGTATTCGATGGTGTCCTCAAAGGTCGTCTTCCCCTCGGTATAGGTCACGGTGAAAGGTTTTTGCGCGCCGATTTCAGAAGTCAGGATCTCGGTATGGGTGATGGCTTCCTTGTTTTCCACCCATTTCAAGGTCTTGATCTTCGCGTTGCCGGCATTGAACAAATCAATCGCCAAATTGCTGTAATCGACCTTTGCCCCTTGGGTGAAGCTCGTCGAAATGGAGCCTTCGACGATTTTGATGGAGCTGACGACGGCATCAATGCTCTCGCTTGCGCTAGAGCCATTGCCTTTATCGCTGCTATTATCGGGGGTGGTAGAGCCGCAAGAAGCGAGCAAGGAGGCCGCGATGGCGCCCAAAGCAAGGATGCTTACTTTTCTCAGTTTATTCATTTTCTTCTCCTATATTCGAAAGAGTTTTGCTTAACGAGGCTATTTATATCACAACCTGGCAAGAAAAGCCCGAATTTCCGCCTTTTGAGGAGAGCTCTCCCCTCTTATAATCGTGAGCATGTTCCTTCCTAGCGATCAAGAAAGCCAAAAATATCTACGCGATTTAGGCAGAAAACAAGAAAGAGAGGCCGAACTCGCCGAGCTTTTGAACGAATATCTCTCGATTCAAGAAGAGAACATCGATGAAATCCCCTCTTTCCGATCAAAAAACGAATTCGAGGATTTTTTCCTCGCTTGCTTCGATAATCTCGAGCAAGGGCTCCAGAAAGACTGCGAAAAGCATCTTTTCCCCTATATCAGGCAGATCAAAGATGCCTCCTTTGTGGAACTAGACCCCTACTTCAAGGTTTTAAAAGACCTTTCGATTCATGAGAAAGGGCTCTCCTTGACGATGAAGAAGGTCCTTCCCGGCGAGCTTTTCCCTTATTCATCCTACGAAGTTGGGCCTTTGCCTTCTTTCGAGGAACGCCCAAGCTTCGCCTATTCGGAAAAAGGATTCTCCTATCCCGTCTTCTCCAAAAACGGAAGGCCTTGGATGTCCCTCGTGCCTCACGAGATCAAGACGATGCAGAAAGCAATCAACGAATGCGAAGGCGAGGTTCTGACCTACGGGCTTGGGATGGGGTATTTCGCTTACCGGGCCGCGATGAAAGAAAACGTGAGCCGCGTGACGGTCGTCGAAAGCGATCGGGACGTGATTTCTTTCTTCAAAAAGCATCTGCTCCCCGCTTTCCCAAAAGGCAAGATCGCCCTCTTGGAGCAAGATGCGATCTCCTTTGCAAAGAGCGCGGAGAAAAGCGCCTATGATTTCCTCTTCGCCGACATCTACCATGACGCAGAAGACGGCCTTCCATTGTATATTGCTTTAAAGCAGGCCGAAGGGGCCGCGAAAAAGTCGTCCTATTGGATCGAAGAAGACCTCCTCATCTACTTCAGGCGCTACCTAGTTTCCTATATCTTGGAGCAAAATGACCCTGAGATCGCTCGCCAAGGCGACTTGCCCTATCAAGAAGAAGTCGACTTCGCATCCAAACTGTTCAAAAACCTCCATTCAGAGCTAAAAACAAAGCGGATCAAGGGGATTGACGGCATTTTTAGGATTTTAGAGAATTTTTCATTATTAGAAATTATTAAGCGCCTTGCCTTGTAAAACTAGGAAGTTATATACGTTCTTGCATATTAAAAGCCGGGACCGCGCCTTTCTCCTCGCCTTCATCCATCAGGCAATAGTCGGCAAGGCAACGTAAGAATTTCCAAAACCGTCGAAGGCATAGGTCACGCCCTCGGACTTATACTCGATGGCGTTGAGTTTGGAATCGAAGAAAGCGATGACGATGGCCGTGTAGGAGACCCCACCCAAAACGATCGAATCGGCCTTGTAGGACCCAGAGAGCTCATCAAGAGAGAAAGAGGAGAAGGAATCGGCGAAGAGATTCAGTTTCTTTTCGACATCGGCGAAGACATCGGTTTCGCTCTTTTCCTTGCTCCATGTGTACCCATCGTCAGAACTTGAATATCGATAGCATTCCCCGTCCTCAAGAGAGTAATAGAAATGATCGGAGGTCGGGTCGCATCCTTCGTAACTCTGCAGGTAGTTATACTCACCCGCATTGCCTGAAAAGGCATATTCCTCATCGGTGGAATAAGAATAGTATTCGTCTGAATAGGCGTAATTGGCTTTGTAAGAGAAATTGAAGTCGCTGGCGGCTGAGGCGAAGGCGTTCTTCCAGACGCTTTCGCCAACTTCCCCTTCCGGATAAACGCTATCCTCGCCGGGCAGAGCCACGAGAGTCGACCCTATGGAGTCGATGCGGCATTCCATCCCGTCATAGGCATAGGCAAGGGAAGATAGTTTCCCGTCAGAGAAGCTCGCCACCGCATTCGTGTATGCCTTCCCAGGGTTCATGGGATCGTCGATCCGCGCGGTTTTGTAAGAATCGCTTTCCTTGTCGTAAGAGAAGAGACTATAGCCGCTTTCGAAGAAACCCATTAAAAGTGCGAGTTCCTCATAACGTCCTTCCATGGACGAGCCCTCCTTCTTCGCGTATTTCCCAGAGGAATCCTTCGTATAAACATAGTTGCTCTCCCCTTCGATCGAATAATAGACATCCGAGGAAGTTTTCTTCTCGTCTTCGACAGCAAGGGAGGTCTTATGAATCGCATCGGCGGTGAATGAAGTCAGGAAATAGGCGCCTGTGTCGGAGTTCGTTCCCTGATAGGTCGCGTTTTTGTTATCCGCGGCTTCAATCCAGGCAGCCGTCCAATCTTCTTTGCTTGCAAGCAGTCCAGATTTCACCTTGGAGGAATCAGGAAGAGAGACCGAGGTCGAGCCGATCTCATGGATGAGGCCATGGCTTAAAACGGTGACCCCGTCGTCTCCGCAGGCATCGAAGTCGACATCGACTAATCTGCCGTTTGAGAAACGGACGGTAACGTTTTTCGCCGAATAGGCGCCTTCACCGCCATCATAGGTCAAGGAAGAGGCGAAATAGCCTTTCTTTTCCGCCTCATAAGAGAATGAGGAATAACCGTTTTTGAACATGGCAAGAAGCGTAGAGGAGAACTGCCAGTAACTGGAGCTCTTCTTTTTGGAGGAGACGGCGTAAAGATCCTCGCTCGCGACATAGGCGTACTCATCGTAGGTCCCATCGCTGTTTTTCGAGGAATAGACGTCGGAGACGAGTTTCGAAGCGGAAGTCTCGCTCTCTTGGGCGTATTGGCTCACCTTGATGAGGCTTGGGGTAAGGCAAGTGACCGTGGTCATGATGGCATCCTCGCCCTTCGTGGAGGAAGAGGCCGTGTAATTTGTCACGGAATCAAAAGAAGACGCCCAGGTTTTCGCGTCCACCTCATAATTAACAATCGATTCGCTAGAAGCCTCGCTAGTCGGGCTTTCGCTTTGGGAGGAGGAATCTTTCTTCTCATTATTCCCGCAGGCACAAAGGATAAGGGCAGGCAAGGAAAGGCTCAGCAGCAGGTTCTTTTTGTTCATATACGTTTCTCCAAATTCTTGACGCGGGCGATTTTATCACGATGCCGCCAGGAAGTGGCCAAAGCAAAAGAAAAAGAGGCGTATAAGGAGGGGTTCCCGTTCGCTTTCTTTCATCTGGCCGCCCACCAAAAAAAAGGAACAATTTGGGCTCTTTTTTGTCGGTGAGACGCCACTGCTTTAGCTGGAGAGTTCCTTTATTAGCAAGAGAGGTCGAAGCAGGCGAGAACATATCAGTTCGTTTCCTCTTGATTTTCCGTCGGCGGAATGTTGGCGCTTCAAAGCTGAACCCTCTCGCACGCCGAACTTAATTTGTCGAGACGTAGAAAA
>CAVECL010000021.1:0-28201 GCA_963614595.1 Parasutterella excrementihominis
GAAAAAGCGCCCCAAAGGGCGCCTGCGAACCGAATTGGTGGGTGTTACTGGGATCGAACCAGTGACCTCTTCCGTGTGAAGGAAGCGCTCTCCCGCTGAGCCAAACACCCGCTTGCCTTGAGGGCTTTGCTATTATCGACGTTTCTTTGTCGTTCTTCAAGAAGGAGACAATCTCTATTTCGCGTTTTCCTCTTCCTTGGTTTCTTCGCTTTGCGTCTTCTTTTTGCGGAGGTGACGGACCAGCAAAACGACGCCAAGAATCATAGCGGCGATAAGAATCGAGGTCATGTAGCCGGCCGTGTCAATGCCAACATCGGTCCATGCGCCATATCTTCCCGCAGTGAAAAGCTGAATGAATTCGCTCCCCATGGCCACAAAGAAGCCGATTAGAGAGCTGACTCCCAAAGCGATATATTGATGGATGGGTTTTGAGAAGGTCAGAAAAATGAAGCCAAGGCTAAGCAAAGCGGTGACCGCAAACAAAGAGAAGTGGCCGATGGCTTTCCTAACCACGAGCGCAAGCTGCTCCAGGGTGAAACCCAGGTTCCTTCTGACTTCAAAAGTGACTTTTACCGAATAGGAAACAAGCACATTCTCGTACCCAATCTCTACCGTCTCCTCGCCTACGCCCAAAGAAGAGATGAGCCCGCTGCTATCAACGCGAACGATGTGGCTTTGAGCAGGGTTCGCATAAGCGCAAGTAAGCGCGGTCGCTGAGCAAGGGACTTTCGTGGATAGGCAGAAACGATAGGGATTCCCATAATCCAAAGAAATGCGATAAGAGCCATCTTCGTTCATCGAAAAGGAAGGAACACCCATCTTGTTTAAATCAAGTTCAAAGGGGCTTACGCTATCAACGACTTGAATTTTCATGATCGAAGAAACGGTCATGTCATCTTGGCTGATGGCTTTTATCTCCGCGCTTCCAACGCCCACCGCTTCAATCAAGCCAGAAAAAGAATCGACCTTGAGGACGTTCTCTTGGCTAGAAGAATACGTGGCGCGTTGATTCGTCGCGCCTTCATTCGTCCTTACCCGGCTTTTAAGAATTGTGCCTAGAGGAACGATTGTGCAAGTTGCATTAGGGGAATTGTACCCGTCAGGGGCCTGCGAAAGAACGGCGTCAAGCGTAAGAGAGGTAACGGGGACGTAGTTCACGGAGATGGTCTTCGTTAAGGACGCAAGCAACGAATCTTGGTAATAGATCTCAATCGTCAATGGAATTGGGTCCTCATATTTTTTTACTCCTTTTACCACAAAGCAGGAACCTTTTGCGTCGTTTTTGATAGAAACGTAATCGCTAAAAGAGGGTTGAACGCTGCCTTTGATAGAGCAGTTAAGAGGCGTTTGAATTTTATCGTTTCCCAAAAACGTAGTAACGAGCCCTTCCGCTAAGAAGGTTTTTGTCTCTCCTTTGCCAATAGTCAAATCGTCTTCGGCAAAATCTTCCCCATCAAGTTTCAGCGCGTAGTCATTTGGAGAGTCAACGCCTTCCAGAGAATATTCTTGGCTATTCGAGAGAAAGGAAACAATCAGCTTTGCTTCACCCGTCTTTAAGAAATTCAAGGAAGAGAGCTCATTGGTGTTCAGGATATTTAAAACGCTCGAATCCGAAGAGGAGAAAGACAAGGGGGCCGACTTCAAGGCCCCTGAGACTCGAGAATCCGTCGAGTCGCAAGAAACATAGGTTTCAAAAAGTCCTTCAAAATCGGATTCGTCATAATCTTTGCCGACCAAAAACTCCATCGTTTCGGTTTTGGAAAAATTATTGAGGCCGAATTCAATCGTCGTGCAGGAGCTGTCTTCAACCTTTGAATAGGAATAATGGAAAACAAGGATGTTCACTCCGCCAACGCTATAAGTAACATCTCCCTCAAGGCCATCAATTTCATTTTCAGGAGCCGCCTTGAATAAAGAATAAGAATTTGAAAAAACGTTCAATCGCGAATCGGAAGTTATAAATCGACCATCCAGCTTATAGTCGCTAGCGCGAAAACCTTTCTTAAAAGGAATCGAGATGTTGATGGGTTCGGTATACTGAATGCCCATGTTGGCCAAAGAAATGTAATGGCAATAAACATTAGGTTGAACTTTCGAATTATCAATGACGTCGGCGGTTATGGTTTTTAGACGATTGATCGCCACGGAAAGAGACATCTCATTTTTTTGGAAATCCTCGTAAATCACCATTATTTTTCCCAATAAGTCCGTAAAACCCACTTTTTCCGCCACCGATGGATCATTTAAAGAAAGGCGGAAGGAAAAATTTCCAGGCGAGTTAACCTCCTTTTCGGAAACAGTGATCAGGCTGGAAAAGTTGCCCAAATCAACTCTAATTTTGCTAGCATCAAAATCAGCCCCCACATCGGTATAAACGCCCTCCACGAGAACGCTTGGGGCATTCTCGTTTAAGATAACCTCTTCGGTTGTTAAGCCAATAGCGCGGAGCTCTGGTTCGATCTTTTCAGCAGAGGAAGCCGTTACATGGGCGGAAGCAAAGAGGGAGGGATTATCAAGGCTGGTAATCGTGATAGTGGCTTCGCCGGGTTCCCGGGCCTTAAGGCAGCCTTTTCTTTCGTCAACTTGGATGACATTGGGGTTATTTGAGGTGAACCTCAGGCCTTTTTCATCGGCGTTTTCTGGCAAGACTCTAACTTGGATGGTATAAGCATTTGCATCCCCTGCAATCAAGCTTATTTCTTGCTCGGATTGAATGCTTTCAACTGGTGTCTTTTCCGAAACAAAGGTGAAAACTTTTGAAAGATCGGGTTTTTTAATGCTAGTGACGCTAAGTTCGGCTTCGCCATAGCTTTGAAAGGTTATTTGTTGATTCGCCTCATCAATCGAAACGATGTCTTCCCCTTTGGTTATTGCCCACTTTAGGGTTGGATCGCTCGCGTCAGAAGGAGAAAATGAACACGTGTATTTAACGACGTCTCCCGTATGAAAAACGTTCTTGGAAGGGTCCTTATCGAAAGCGACGTCAAAATCCCTAAGTTCTTTCACTTCGCGATGATCGTAGTTCTTATTGAAGATGTCTTCGACTCGGGCGGCAATCGCATTGGACTGCTCGCTAGAGCCTTCTCCGTCAATCGCGCTTTCAACGAGGATCAAAGCACAGGCGCCGACGTAGGCGGCTAAGAAAGTCCATTGGAATGCTTTTTTCAACCAACGAAGCTTCATATCAACTTAAATCCCTGCAAAATTAGTTTTTTATTTAAAGATAATATCTGACCCATTCACGACAAAATTGGATGAGAAATATTCCCTGCAGAAAACGCCCATGTCTTCAACATCGAAAGCGCCTAGCAGCTCGTTGCTAGAATGCATGGCGAGTTGAGGCAGGCCGATATCCGCGGACAAAAAGGAAATCTCACCATTGGAAAGATTCCCAAGCGTGCTTCCGCCCCTTAAATCAGAACGGTTTGTGAATTCCTGAAGCTTTACTTTGGCTCCAACGGCTAGGGCTTTGACCAAAGAAGAAGAAAGGCCGTCCGTTGTATAAGATTGATTCGCGTTGTATTTCAAGACGATGCCATCATTTAGGTTTACTTTAACGCCCTCGCCCATCACGTTGCGATGATTCGGATGAATGGCGTGGCCGTTATCAATTGAAAGCATAAAGGAGCGCGAAGCGATTTCTTCTTTGCCATTGCCCCAGAAAGAAGCAATTCTACTAATCACGTCTTTTAAGAAGGTGGATTGGGCTCCTTGTCTGGTCAACGAACCAACCTCTTCGTTATCAAAACAGCAAAACATTGAGGACGTGGATGTCTTTTTGGCGTCCAAGAAGCCATAAAAAGATGAATAAACGCTTGAGAGATCGTCTTCTCTAGGCGACAAAAGGAATTCATGATGGCAGCCGACAAACTTTGGGTCTTCGCGAAGGTAAAGATACAAATCATAAGAGACGAGCGTCTCTTCTTGGCCTAAGCCAGCCTTTTCAGAAATGTAGGCATCAAAATTAAAGCCGTCTTCCGCAGTCCCAAAAACCGGAATCAAATCAGTCGCAGGATTAAGCGCCCCTTCGCTATTCACGGAACGATCGAAATGAATGCAAAGCGAAGGGATGTCTAAAAGGTTTTCATCAATATCCAAAAGCTTCGTATGAATGCCAGCAGCATCAGCAAATAAAACTCGCCCCGCGATCGAAAGGGGCCTGTCCATCCAGGAGCGGTAGATTCCCCCGCCATAAGGTTCCGTTTGAAGCATCATCAAGTCGCCTGAAAAGGTAATGGGGTTGGGCTTAACCTTGAATGTTGGAGAATCGCTATGACATGCGCTTATATGAAAAGTAAGCGCAGCGCTCTTTTCCGGTAGGCGAAAAGCGATGACGGAGGAGTCGTTGCGCTTAACGTAATAAGAGGAAGAAGGGGTCAAATTCCAGGCTTCTCCTTCTTTTAATTCCGCAAAACCCTTCTCTTTTAGTTCTTTCTCAAGATTTGCAATGACGTGGAATTGCGAATGGGAATTTGCTAACGAGGCAATTACTTTCGGTAAATATTCCATACTTCTTCAATCGGCTTGGCCGATGCTCCTTAGATAACGATTCAGTATTACAACCGCAGCGGTTGAATCGATGTGATGCTTTTGTTTTTTGCTCTTCTCGCCGTTTTGATGGAGAATCGCCGCTGCTTCAACCGTGGAATTCCGCTCATCCACTTTAACGATGGGGACTCCGGGAAACAAAGGCTCAATCATATGGATGAAATCATCGACGATCGGGGTCATCTCGCAGGGGTCGCCAGAAGGAAAAGTAGGCCATCCAATCGCGATATGTTGAACGTTTTCCCCTTGAAGCTCTTCCTGCATCATCTTGATCGCGTCTTTATATTCGCCCATCTTGAAACGAAGATTCTTAAGGGGCGTGATGAACATACCGCTATGGGAGATTGCCATCCCAAGGGACCCTTTTCCTAAATCTAATGCGAGAATGTCTTTTTCCATCACGGTTAATTATGAAATTGAAGAGACGCTAAGGAAAGAAAAAAACCTCCCTTTTAGGGAGGCGGCTTACGATTGGTGGGCCTTAATGGGTTTGAACCATCGACCTTGCGCTTATCAAGCGCACGCTCTAACCAGCTGAGCTAAAGGCCCAATCACGCTTTCGCGCTTGAATAATATAGACCTATTCAAGATGCTAAGCAAGCACATTTTAAAAAAGCGAAAACAGGCGATTTTGACGGGTGTTTTAAGCAAGCCTTTGCAAAAAAAGCCCAGGTTTCCCCAGGCTTTGGAATCGGAGCAAACGGTTAACGTTTGGAGAACTGCGGAGCGCGGCGAGCGGCTTTGAGACCGTATTTCTTACGCTCTTTGCAGCGGGCGTTGCGGGTAAGCATGCCAGCAACTTTGAGGGTTTTGCGATCTTCGCCAGCTTCAAGAAGAGCGCGGGCAAGGCCCAAACGAATCGCTTCGGCTTGGCCGGTGAATCCGCCACCTTTAACGAAGGAGATGACGTCGTACTTGTCTTCGGCGCCAAGCAAAGCCAAAGGCTGCTTGAGGTCAAGGATCAAGGTCGAGAAGGGGAAATATTCCTTAACGTCTTTGCCGTTGACGATGATGCTGCCTTTGCCAGCCTTCAAATAGACGCGGGCGACAGAGCTTTTACGACGGCCAGTTCCGTAATATTTATTATCAGCCATGTTCTTTCTCCTTATTTGCTGAGGTCAAGCACCTTGGGTTGCTGACCTTGCTGCTTGTGTTCGGCACCTTCGTAGACGAAGAGCTTCTTGGCAATCTGGCGGCCAAGGCGTCCCTTCGGAAGCATACCCCAGACGGCGCGCTCGATGAGTTCGACGGGGAATTCACGAAGCATGACGCCGGCGCTACGAGTGCGGAGACCGCCGTTGTACTCGGAGACGTTGTAGTAGTTCTTCTTGTGTTCGCCACCGTTTTTGCCGGTCATTTTGACCTTGGAGGCGTTGATAACGATGACGTAATCACCGGTATCGATGTTGGGGGTGTAGGTGGGCTTGTTCTTGCCCATCAAGATGACAGCGATCTTGGAAGCTAAGCGGCCAAGAGGGATGTCCGTGGCATCGACGATGTACCAATTCTTTGCGGCATTGGCAGAAGCGGTCGTGGCCAACGTGGTTTGACGTTGCATTGCTTTTCTCTCCTAATGTAACTTTTGCCCCTTTCGGAGCCGGGGGTATTATGCTAGTTCGTCAAAGAAGGAACAAGTAGGAAAATATAGAAAAATAATTAATGCAGTTGTCATCGAAAGAATATTTAATTTTTCTTATTAAAATACTACGCTTTTTATACGCTTGGAGTACGCTTTTTTATGGATTTTTGTTCCCTAAGATGCGTACAATTCCCTTATGAATTTAAAACAGTTGAGGAAAAGCAAGAAACTAACACAAGTCCAGGCAGCTGAACTATGTGGGCTTTCAAGGAAAGGCTATCAAAATATCGAGGAAGGCAAAAACAAAAAGAAAAACTCCTCCACTCTCTTATATTGCGTGGCTCGCCTAGAGGAATATTCTTCCATATCTTCCCGAAGCAGAACGCTCTCGCAAAGGGAAATTGAGAAAATCGTGATCCCTTACTTCCGTTCCGTCGGTTCCTCTTTTCTTTATTTAATAAGCGAAGAGGATATGTCCCTTTTCGGCGATTTTTCCTTATCGAGTTTCGATCAGGCGGCTCTAGAAAACGAAATAGAGATACGCTTGGGGAGAGGGGTGAGGCTTTTGGATTTGAGCACCGCTTCAAAAGAAGAAATAAAAAAGGCTCTCACAATCGGAATACGTCTTTATCCCAAAGGAAAAGGCAACTAGAATACTTCCGAGGTGAATATCAATGGATGAAATTTTGACACCGGGCAACGTCAATGTTCCTTACGAGGAAAGAGAAGGCGGCGAATCGATCGTTTATTTCACGCGCGACCTCTCCGCAAACGGACTCGAAAAGGTTTATGAGAAAATCAAATGCGTCCTTGAGGGCAAAATCGCCATCAAACTGCACACCGGAGAAAAGCATGGACCGAACATCATTCCCCATGAGTGGGTCAAAGAATTTTTCGATGCAAAGATCACCGATCCGACGATCGTCGAGACGAATACTTATTATGAAGGCGACCGCGATACCACCGAAAAACATCGCGAGACCATCAAAGTGAATGGCTGGGATTTCTGCCCAGTCGACATCATGGACGAAGAAGGAACCGTGAATCTCCCTGTCCCGGAAGGCAAATGGTTCTCTACCATGTCCATGGGTTCCCACATCATGAACTATGACTCCATGTTGGTGCTCACCCATTTCAAAGGCCACACGATGGGCGGCTTCGGAGGAAGCAACAAGAACATCGGCATTGGCTGCGCGGATGGAAAAATCGGCAAATCCATGATTCACACAAAACCTGGCGACGCCGACCAATGGAGCATCGTCCAAGAAGAATTCATGGAGCGAATGACCGAGAGCAGCGCTGCCACCGTTGCTCACTTTGGCAAGAAAATCGCCTATATCAACGTTATGCGCAACATGTCCGTTGACTGCGATTGCGCTGGTCTAGAGGCAGAGAAAGTCGTGACTCCAAACGTCGGCATCCTCGCTTCGCTAGATATCCTGGCTATCGATCAAGCCTGCGTCGACATCGTCTGCGCAATGAAAGAGGAAGAAAACCACGCTTTGATAGAGCGCATGAGCTCGCGTCATGGCTTCCGTCAGCTCACCTATATGAAGAAAATGGGGATGGGCAACGATCGCTATGTGATTATCGACCTAGACAACGGCGAAGAGCACATCTTCCCTAAAGATTGCGTGATTGATTTAAAACCATTCGAGTATTGAAAATACTTGGTTTTTGCAAAAGAAAACGCCGTTTTTGCGGCGTTTTCTTAATTCCCAAGAGGATTAGAGGTTTTCAACGTTGGTGTAGACGTTCTGAACGTCTTCGGCTTCCTCGAGCTCGTCCATCATGACCTTAAGCTTGTTAAGATCATCATTCTCGACGGTGACCCATTCATTGGGGTACATCGTGGTTTCGGCACGATCATATTCCGTAACGCCGATTTCTTTGAGAGCGGTTTGGGCTTTTTCCAAATCGTTCGGAGCAACCAAGGCTTCGACTTCGCCGCTGTCGTCAACGGAGACGCTGCGGACATCGACATCGCTGAGAATGAGGTTCTCTTCAACTTCCTCTTCGGTCTTGCCTTTGAAGTTAAGAACGCCGAGGAGCTCGAAGTTATAAGCGACGGAAGCCATCTTGCCCCCTTTGCGGGTGACGATGGTACGGACGGTGACAAGCGCGCGGTTCACATTGTCAGTAAGGGTATCGACGATGATGTTGCTTCCACCCGGTCCCATGAATTCATAGCGGCCTTGGATGTAAGCCGTGGCATCGCTGCCTTTGGCGCGCTCGATGGCACGCTCGATGACGTCCTTAGGAACGTCGCGGCGATATTTGGCAATCGCAGAACGCAAAGCAAGGTTGGATTCGGGGTTCGGATCGCCAGATTTCGCGGCTGCGTAAATCTCTTTGCTAGCCCGCATGTAAGCGGCGGACTTCGCTTTGGCGGTGGCAGCCATGGCGGCTGCGCGTACTTCAAAGTGTCTTCCCATAAAATGACTCCTGTAATGAGCGCGTTAAATATACCACTCGGAAAATCTCCGAAAAACCCCAAATATCACTTGATAGAAGGGAATTTGATCCTGGTCAAAGGGCGAAAGCCCAGTCTAGTCGCAAAATCATAGGCCCATTTGTAATCTGAATTCGCATAATCAGAAGGGGCATGGGCGTCCACTCCAATCACGACAGAGTTGCCGACCTCTTTCGCGATTTCGAAGAATTTTCGGTAGGGATAACAAACGAGGGAGAGATCATCCAAAGACGTTTTGACTTTCCAACGGGAGGGACCCATGTTGATCTCCAATGGAATGCCTTTTTCTTTCGCGGCTTTGCAAATGGTCCAAGAAGCTTTCTCAGCGGTTTCGTCCCATTTGCCATACCATAAAATGAAATGATCGGGATGCGCGACGTAGGCGAACAAACCGCTGTTGATGCCAGCAAGAACGTCTTTCACGTAAAGCTCAACGCCCTGCTTTTCATCTTTGACGCTGCCGTAATAAACGAATTTGTCATCCATGCGGAAACAGTGCTGCCCCAAAATGAGGTAGTCAAAACCATATTTAGCGAGCAAATCACGGTAATAGTTTTCATATTCCGCGTAATACCATTCGCACTCAAAGCCCAAGAATATATCGATTTGCCCTGCGTATTTTCTTTTGAGAGAGGTCACCGAATAAACATATTCCGAAAGCAAGGAGATATCCCCTCTCATGCCAGGCTGATTTGCTTTGGGAAGCATGACGTGATCAGAAAACCCCAAGACTTTAAAGCCTGCTTCTATCGCAGCCAAAATATATTCTTCATCCATTCCAAAAGCATGGCCGCACCTAGATGTATGAGAATGATAATTTGCGTCAATCAAGGTTTTCATATTTGACCTCCACCAGGTATAGCCCATCGGCTGGAGCTTTGTAAGAAAGAATCTTCCTAGGCTTCTTGTTCATAAGAGAGGGCACCTCATCAGGATTTTTTTGGTGATAAGCGCAGCGGAAGGCGAGCCCCATCATCAAACGAACCTGATAAGTCATAAAGTGAAGGCCTTCGAAGAGGACCCTCCCCTTCTTTTCCGCCTCGTCTAAATCCACCCGAATCGAATCAATGGTCCGAATAAAATTGTCCTTATCATCCTTCTTGGTCGTTAAATTGGAAAAATCATGAGTTCCTTCAAAACAAAGAAGACATTTCTTGAAGGCGGCAACATCAAAATCCGTTCTTTGCAGTTGGGTAAGCAGACCAACTTGGAAGGGATCCTTTTGGCCATAGGAAAACCTGTATTCGTAAGTCTTTCCGCTCAAAGAATGACGCGCGTCAAAAGAAGGGCAAACCTCTTGAAGCGAAGATAAAAGGATATCCTCAGGCAGCAGGCGATTCGCCGCGTAAACGATTTGATCTGTAGAAAGGTTCGATCTTGTATCAAAACTAAATGATTGAGCAAGCGCATGGACGCCGGCATCAGTTCTCCCTGCGCCATGAATTTGCACGTTTTCCCCGCAAATCTGGCTTAAAACCGCTTCGACCGTGCCTTGAATTGACCGATGTTCCTTTTGCCTTTCAAAACCGTAGAAAGAGGTGCCGCGGTATTTAAGATAACCAAGATATCTCATAAAGCCACCACCCCAATCAAGGCGAAGAAATCCACTTTAGCGGCCACCACATAAATGAATCCGGCGGCAAACGCTAAGCCAAGAAGCAAGAAAACCGTATCCGCAACACGCCACTTGCTTTTGCGATATCTAGATCGCTTCGCCCTTGGGTCATAGCCTCTTGCTTCCATCGCATAGGCAAGTTCCTCGCTGCGCATAAAAGAGGAAGCGAACAAAGGAACGATCAAAGAGGTAAGATTTCTCACTCTTTTCCAAATTTTACCATGAGAGAAATCCACGCCGCGGCTTTCTTGGGCTCGCATTACGCGAATTGTATCCTCTAGAAGAGTCGGGATAAAACGTAAGGCTATTGAAATGATCATGGCGATTTCAGCCGCGGGAAAATGAAGGATCTTCAAGGGGGTCATATACCATTCAAGGCCGAAAGTTAAATCAAGAGGCTTCGTGGAAGCAGTCAAGATCATCGTCAGCTCAAGCATCAGGAGCAGACGAAGAATGATTTTCCCGGCTTGGGCGAAGGAATCCCAATAAACAACCCAGCCATTCAAATTCCAAGCCACCCCCAAAGTCGGGGTAATGTTTTGGGGAACGAGGATGTAAATAATGAGCAAGAAAACAACCATGAACCACATCGATTTAAGAGACGAGAACATGGAAGCGAGGCTGGTGTGCGTGGCGAAAAGAAGAATTAGAGCGAGAAGGAAAAGCAAGCCGCCCATCAAAAAAGTCATTGACCAAGTTGGAAGGGGCAAAAATACCAAGACCATGAATAGAATCGTCAAAAGTATCTTTAGCCTCGGGTCTAATCGATGGAGCCAGGAATCGTAAGGGACATATTTTCCTAAAGTGAAACTTTTCATTTCGCTTTCAGCCCCTTCTTTTCAGCAAGCAACGAAGCAAGTTCATCAAGCGTATGAACTTCGGAAGAATTAATTCCAGCACCTCTTTCATTCAAAAGACGAAGCAGACGAAAGAAAGGCGGAACCTCTAAGGAATATTTATCTAGGTCTTTCGAAAAGAGTTCACTGGGCGTGGCGATTTCCGCCACCCTGCCCTCTTCCATCACGATAACGCTGTCGCAATAAGAGAAGACGAGATTCATATCGTGGGTGACAAGAATCACGGTTGTTCCGTTTTCGTGGACCTTTTTGAAAAGATTCATCATCGCTTCCGCGCCCAAGGGATCTAAACCAGCAGTTGGCTCATCAACTACAAGAATAGAAGGCTTGAATGCCAAGACGCCAGCGATAGCAACACGCCTCTTTTCTCCACCCGAAAGATCAAAGGGCGATCTCTTATAAAACTCAGGTCCAAGACCAACCATTGACAAAGCTTCATGAGCTTGCTCTAAAGCCGTTTTCTCTGCAATTCCGAAATTTTTCGGCGCAAAAGCCACATCTTTTTCAACGGTCTCCTCAAAAAGTTGATTCTCTGGAAACTGAAAAACCAGTCCGACGTTTTTTCTTAAATCAAGGATTTCTCTCCCTTTGTGCTTGACTCCGGCTTTATTCTCGTAACCATTTACAACCACAGAACCTGAGGTGGGCTGAAAGAGTGCATTGATGTGCTGAACCAAAGTTGATTTGCCAGAGCCGGTTCTGCCCACCAAAGCAGTAAAGGAGCCCGCTTTTATCTCTAGGCACACATCATGGAGCGCTTCATGCTCAAGGGGTGACTTCTTGTTATAGACGTAAAAGACGTTTTGAAAGGTCACCATAAGAATGCCCCCAAATCATCTATGGAATTCACTGAGTCCGGAACATTGATGCCCGCTTTATAGAAAGCCTCCTTAGCCTCAAGCAAAAAAGGCTGCCTAAGGCGGGCTTTTTGAAGCATATCCTTTTGATTGAAAACTTCTTTTGGGGCGCCATCGGCGGCAATCTTTCCTTCCGAAAGAACCAAAACGTGATCGCAAAGGTAGGCCTCTTCAACATCATGAGTGATAGAAAGAACGGTGAGATCGGGTTTTTCTTTTCTTAGTTTTTTGACGACGTCCCCAACTTCTTTTTTGCCTTTTGGATCAAGCATCGCGGTAGCCTCATCGAAAATGACCAAATCGGGGCCCATGGCCAAGACGCCAGCGATAGCAACTCTTTGCTTCTGGCCGCCAGAAAGCTTCTCGGGTTCGTGCGCAAGGAAGCCGCTCATGCCCACTTCTTCCGCGAACTTTTCGACAGCAACGCGAATGTCCGTGGGTTTCACATTCTTGTTTTCAAGCCCAAAGGCGATGTCATCTTCAACCGTGGAGCCAACGAATTGGTTATCTGGATTTTGAAATACAATCCCTTCCTTGGACCTAATTTCATAAAGGTTGTCACGGTTCAATTCAAGCGAAAACAAATACACGACCCCTTCGAAATTTGGCAAAAGGCCCATTAGAATCTTCGCAATGGTGGATTTGCCAGAACCATTATGTCCGATCAAACAAGCGTATTCGCCTTTTCCGATAGAAAAAGAAACGTCATTAAGGACCGGGTTTTTCTTATCGTAAGAGAAAGAAAGATGCTCAACTTTGAGAATCGGTTCCATCTTTTTTCTTTCTCCGTTTTGCGTATATCGCTTCGGTCACCACGATGGTTGCGACCAAAGCAACGCAATAGATTCCAAGGGCCACCCATAGCAAAACATAATTAATGGGCTTGCTGTAGCTAATTGGAACAAAAATCGCCGCGCCAATCAAAGCGTAAGCAATGAGAATCACGAAAATCCTATAAGCGGTCTTATGCTTATTTAACATCGATTTCCACTTTCCTTCCGGCGTACTTCTCGTAAGGAATCCCCGCCATATCAAGAAGCCTTCTTGAAGCAACTTCTTCCAAATGATCGTGATACTTATCGTCGGCATAGATGACTTTTTTAACGCCCACCTGGATCAAGGCCTTCGCGCATTCATTGCAAGGGAACAAAGTCACATATAGCGTGCAGCCTTTTAAGGCGGAGCCATCCTTCGCATTTAAAACGGCATTGAATTCGGCGTGGCAAACATAAAGATATTTTGAATCAAGGCCTTCGCCATGACCCCAGGGTATTTTTTCATCATCTACGCCAACGGGCATGCCGTTGTAACCAATGGAGATAACTTTGTGATTATCATCGACCAAGCAGGCGCCAACCTGAGAGGAAGGATCCTTGGAACGTTTTGCAGCCATAAGGGCGATCCCCATAAAGAACTCATCCCAATTCAGATAATCTTCGCGATGTTTTTCTTTGTCCATAAAAAGCACCTCCTACAAAGCGGCTTCAATTGTACACGCGCACGAGGATATTTCCCAATCAATCAAGTTCAAGGATAAGGGCTTCGTAAGGGCGCAAAACGGTGTTCGAAGCTTTCGCGTCAGCGTAATTCCCCAGGGCAACGGAACCCAAAACTTTCCTGAAAGGTTGAGGAACAGAGGCTTTTTTCTTCCCAAGGTTAATCAAAACCAAGATGGTTTTCGCTTTGAGGGAGCGAGTGAAAACGAAGAGATCGCCTTTCGTGGGATAAGCGCGGAAGTTACCAAAGCAAAGAATATCGCTTTGATTATGCAAGGCAATGAGCTTCTTGTAGTAAGAGAGCAAGGAGTTCTTGTCTTTCGATTCTTTCTCGACGTTAATGCTTTTGTAATTCTCGTTGACCGGAATCCACGTTTCCTTGTTGGAGGAGAACCCCGCAGAGACGGAAGAGTCCCATTGCATCGGGGAGCGAGCGTTGTCGCGATCAATCTGAAAAAGAAGCTTTCTCCTAAGCGGTTTTGGAATCAAGAGCTTTCTCATAATTCCGTCAACTGTTTTTACGGTTACGTCCTTGCTCAAAGAAGGATCCCTCTTTGGGAGATTGAGCATCCCGATTTCCTGCCCTTGATAAACAAAAGGAGTGCCCCGTAAACAAAAATTCAAGCATGCCAATGCCGAGCCTGATTCATAGAAATGATGTTCAGGATCGCCAAATCGGGGCAATGAACGCAGCTGATCGTGATTTTCAAAATAGTTCGCATTCCACTCAACCGCTTCTTGCCAAGAATAGAGAATCTTGCGAAGGTTTTTAGCTTTAAATTTCTTAGTAAAAACAGGAATGCTGCGCCGATCGACATTCGTCCGATCAAACTCAAAGAACATATCAAGCTCGTGGTTTGTCAGGAATTTGACCCCGTTCGCCTTATCGACTTTAAATGTCTCTCCGATAACAACCGCATCATAATGGGAGAAGACATCATTGTAGAGAGCCTTCAGAATCTTGTGGTTGCCATCTTTCATGAGGTAATGTTCCATGCCTCTGCCATTGAAAGCGAATCCTTTGCCGTCTTTCAAAGAGTCTTTCCAGATTTGGTTGATGACGTCGCAGCGGAATCCATATACCCCTTTGTCTAGCCAAAATCTAAGAATCTTCTCAACCTCTTCAAGAACTCTCGGATTGCGCCAATTTAAGTCAGGCTGCTCTTTCGCGTAGAGGTGCAAATACCATTGACCAGCTTTCTCGTCATAAGTCCAAGCAGGACCAGAGAACTGGCTCGTCCAGTTATTCGGCGGGGTTTTGCGGTCCTTTTTCTTGCCGTCCCGCCATATATAAAAATCGTGATACGGCGAAGAAGGGTCCCTAGCTTGTTTAAACCATTCGTGTTCGTTAGAGGTGTGGTTCACCACCAAATCCATGACGATGCGCATGCCCCGTTTCTTTGCTTCCTCTAGAAGGGCGTCGAAATCCTCCATCGTCCCATACTCGGGATTGATGGCATAATAATCCGCGACGTCGTAGCCCATGTCGAATTGGGGAGATGGATAAATGGGGTTAAGCCACAGAATGCCGACGCCTAAAGAAGCCAAATAATCAAGTTTGGAAATAATCCCCGGGATATCCCCGACGCCATCGCCATTGCTATCGCAAAATGAGCGACAATATATCTGATAAACAACGTGGTTACGCCAATATTTTGCTTCCATAACAATTTAATTATATCGCTGCTACGCGCGTAAAAATCAGAGATTCTTGCAAACAACGATCACCACAACGCAGACAATCATCAAAGCGGCTAAAACCGAAAAAAAGATAATCCAAGGTTTGTAGTTTCTTTTTCGATGTATCTCTTCGTATTGTTCGGGCGTTAGAAGAGATTCGTCAATCTGAGGTTCCGGTTCCTTATCGTTCATTTCAATTCTCCGCGCATTTTCATGACGAATTCGCTGTCGCCAATCAAAAGAATAGCGTCGTCAGGATATTTCTCTTTAAGGCCTTTCAATCCCAAAAGGGGATCCTCAACGTAGGGATGGTCAGACACATAGAGGAAATAATCCTCTTCTTTGCGAGCGTAAGGGGAGTCAAACGTTGTTAAATTAATTGACGCCATCGTATCTCCTAAAATCGCGAGCATCGAGGCGATGTTCGAATCGCGTTTGGACGCAAACAAAATGTGAAGAGGCCTTCCCTTTGTAAGAGCGCCGGCTCCCTGCAAGAAAGCTTTAATTGCTTCAGGGTTATTTGCGCAATCAAGAACAACGCCATTCACATTTTCGCTGCGACAAGGCAAGGAAAAATCAAGCAGCCCTTTACGAATGGCCTCTTCTTTCACTGGGAATGAACCGCTTAAAATTCGTATGGCATCAAGAGCCAAAGTAGCATCGGCAAGATAAGTCAACGCGCAAGTCGAGATGGCAAGATCGCGAAATGGCAAAAAATCAAAATGATAGGCGGACCCAACCAAGTGAGCGGAATGATAATCGTCCACGGTCGAGACCTTAGAGCCGTTCCGCTTGCCAAAATCCGTCAGAGCACTCGCGGAATTTTCGTCAAGTTTTCCAATAAGCAGGGGGCACTCTCTCTTGAGGATGCCCGCATGATTCAAGGCGATCTCGGAGGCCGTCGTGCCCAAGATATTTGTGTGAGTGAGCCCACTTGAAGTGACGATGCAAAGAACGGTATTAAGCGCGTCGATATTCGTCGCGTCATAAGCTCCGCCAAAAGCGGATTCGACTATTAGGATATCGGGCTTCACCTTTTCGAAATACTGGTATGCGATGGCAATCTGCATCTCGTATTTCGAAAGAGAAAACTTCGCAAAAAGCCTTTTATTTTCTTTAAAAAGCCTGCAAAACTCGCTTGCTTCAATAGGGGCGCCATTGTAACGAACGCCCTCTCCTAAAGGCAGTAGATTCAAATCGTAAATAGCGCCGACTTTGCACCCGGCAGCAATATAAATATTCTCCAATATATTGCAAACGGAGCTTTTCCCGTTGCTTCCAGCGACGTGAATAACAGGCGAAGAAACACTGAGTTTCGTCTTCTCGCAAAAAGAAATCCAATCTTCGTTATCAAACCGGAAAGGAGCATCGGAAAATACTTGTTCTATTTCTTGATCCATATTAGTCTCCTCTTGCCTTCGTGCCTTCTCTTATGGCTTTGCCGATGCTGCGCTTAATGTCCCTTTCTTTAATCGCGTCGCGTTTATCGTGAGCTTGTTTGCCGACGGCTAAAGCAATCTCGACTTTCGCATAACCGCGAGACAAGAAAACCTTAGTCGGAACGCAGGTTGTAGACTTTCCGACAAGGTGGCTGTTAAGCTTTTTTATTTCATGCTTGGTAAGAAGCAATTTGCGGTCTCTCAAATGGTCAACGTTGTTATAGGTTCCGTCTTTATATGGAGCAATGTGCATATTGGCTAAAAAGACTTCGCCATTTCGAACAAAAACATAGCTGTCAGACAAAGAGGCATTGCGAGCGCGCAGGGATTTAATCTCCGTTCCCGTCAAGACGATGCCGGCCGTCATGAAATTGGAAAGAAAATACAGAAAATGAGCTTTTCTATTTTCAAGGAGAACTGAGGAATCGCTTTTCTTGGACATAACAATTAACCGTTGCTTTTCACGAAATGAAGGGTTGCACTGGCGCTGGATACCGACTCAACCGCAATAGTATAAGGGAAAGTGTCCCCGTTATTCATATAGGATTGATTTGGGAAAAAGGATCTCCCGTATTTGCTTATGGAAAAAGAGGATCCTGATTTAAATAAGGTGGAGTTTGTTCCCGACTTGCCTTTAGCGAAGGTGTTGACTCCATTAGCTTCGAGAAGATGAATCAAAGAGAAATCCGAGGAATAGCTCCGATTTGAGGACAAAACCAACGAAGAATTGAATTCTTTGCTGCAATTCGTCGCCCCGACTAGATAGCAAACGTTATCGCTGTCTAAGCCAATCGAATTTGGACTCGTAACATAAGGGGTTGAAGTGCATTTCCCGGACACCGAAGAATAGTTCAACTGAATAAGCCTAGAATCGATGTGATAGATCTTGATTCCCGGGACAGTATATCCTTGGGGGTATTTGCCCCCTTCATAAGCAACCCTTGAATCCAACTCATTGAGCCCGTCCGGAGTGTAAAGCTCTAAAAGAATGTACTCATCCCAAAGAGTGCCGTTAAAAGAAGAAGTTGGGATCAAAACGCAATCGCCGGAAGATTCAGACGGACGGATTGTTAAAGTCACGTCGTCCCCATCAACGATGTAAGGCGAAGTCCAGCCCAAAGCGCATTTGGTGTAGGCATCATGGTCGGTGACGTTCATATCCATCATATCGATGCCTCCTGCGGGCTGGAAAGTCACTTCGGTGCTGTAATAATCGTCCAGCCCCATCGCATGGCCATATTCATGAATCAAAGTGTGCGGGTCCGCTTTCCCTCCCTTTTCGAAGAAGTCATAAGACATCCAAACATAGGTGTTCGCTTTGGGCGAGGAAAGATCGCCATAGTTGCTGCACCAATAGGTATAAGCCCAGAAAAGGCTTTCGTCTTTGTAGGTCTTCCCAGAATAAGTAAACGAATAGGCGTTGCTAACATAATTCGGGCAAGAATAGATGGCGACAACGGCGTCGATGATACCGTCGTCATCTTGATCGAAATCCGTCAAAGGAGACGATGGATCATCATAAGCCTCGACGGCTTCATTCACGTAATACTGTCCATTACACTTGTCCGTAGAACCCTGTTGATTGTAAATATAGTCATTTTTTGCGGCGTTTTTTGCAGTCAAACCTGTTTTATATGTCGAGGCTACGTGGAAGTTAAGATGTAGCTTTCCATAGGAAGATTTCTCATAGAATGAGGCAACGGACTCCCAATAGCCTGTATCGCTTCCGTTTAAGGCAAGAGAGACATTGTCCAATGTGCTCTGCGAAAATGGATAATCCTCGAATTCGATTGGGAGAACGAGAACGTTCACGTTTCCAATAGAGGAAGGCAAATCCATGCCACGCTGATAAGAGACATCCTTAAGAGCGGTTTTCAAAAAGTCTTCCGATTTGTAAACCCCATCACCCACAAAGTCTTTGCTCACGTCTATCGTCCCTTCCGAAGAAGAGGAAAAAGGGACAATGGAATAAATATTGCAGGACGTTAAAGAAAAAAGCGTTAAGGCAGTGAATGGGATGAAATAACTCTTCTTGCTGTTTCTCATGGGAAGAGTTTAGACCTTTTCGGGCTCAAAGAACAAAGAAGTATATGGAAAAGAACATCAGCGTAGTAGCCGCCAAAATGAAGAAATGAAAAACGGTGTGGTACCAATAATTTTTCTTGCCGCCAAGGCCATAAAGCGTCGCGCCGATCCAGTAAAGAACGCCAGAACCAAGAAGAGTCAAAATCCCCGGAAGGCCGATCGAGAAATAAAGAGGATAGAAAGCGAGGAGAATCGTAGATCCGACGCCGACGTAAATCGCCATGCACAGTTTGCCGTATTTCTTCAAATCGATTGAATTAAACACAATGCCCAAAATGCAAAGAGCCCAGACGATTCCGAATATGAGCCAGCACCAAGGAAACCCATCTTGAGGGTTGGCTAGAGCAATCCAAGTATAAGGGGTATAAGACCCCATGATCAGAAGAAAGATGTTATTGTGATCGAAGATTCGGAAAAGCTTTTTGGCTCGCCCGGGAAGCAAGCCGTGGTAAAGTGCGCTGCCCGCGTAAAGGACGACCAAAGTCAGCAAGTAGATGACGCAAGCGGCAATCGTCAAAGCATTGCCTGAATTATTTGCTTTCACTAGAAGAAAAGGTCCGGCAATCAAAGCAAAGATAACGCCGCAAAGATGGGAGATGGAATTCCACCACTCTTGTTTTCTGGTGTAATCGGGCAAAGCAATCTTATCAAAGGGCATAACAAGGACCTCCCTTGCATCTAGTTTAGTATACTAGTTTCCAATGTCAATAGAACTCGTTTCAAAAACTAGATGAATTTTATGTTTGCCTTTCCTAACTCAAATTCGCGAACTTATAGTATTGGCTATGGTGAATCTTTTAAGGAAGCTATTCATTAAAAATTACGAGCAAGTTGAGCGCGAAGACGTGCGAATAAAACACGGTAAATTAGCCGCTGTTTTTGGGATCATCACCAACTCTATACTGGTGGCTTTGAAGCTTTCAGCGGCTCTTTTGCTCGCCGCGAAATCTAACTGGGTTTTCTCGATGGCGCTGATCGGGGACACAATCAATAACCTTGGGGACATCGCTTCAAGCGCAGTAACCCTTATAGGCTTTTCCATGGCGTCCAAGCCTGCGGACAAGGAGCATCCTTATGGCCATGAACGAGTTGAATATATCGCTGCTTTAATAGTTTCAATGCTCATTATCGCCGCCGCATTGGAACTTGGGCTTTCCTCTATAAAAGAAATTATAAATGGCTCCACCGCAGATTATGATGTTTATTCCATCGTCATTCTTAGCGTGGCGATCCTTCTAAAGCTCTTCCAATCTTATGTGAATAAAAGTTTAGGCAATGTCATATCCTCCGTCGCCCTGAAAGCAACGGCGCTCGATTCATTAACAGACGCCATCGCCACCACCATCATTCTTATCTGCAGTCTTCTTTCTTATTTCTTGAAATGGAGTTTCCTCGATCCTTATGCGGGCATCGCAATTGCGCTGTTCATCATCTATTCCGGAATCAAGATGATTAAAGAATCAAGCGATCCTCTCATCGGACAGCCGGCAAGCAAGGAATTTGAATCGAAGATCATCAAAGAGGTCAGAAACTACCCTGAGATTCTCGGAGTCCATGATGTGCTTTGCCACGCCTATGGGCCAACCAAATATTTCGTTTCGCTCCACGCGGAAGTCGACGCAAAGAACGAATTAGCGAAAATCCACGACGTGATTGACAACATCGAAGAAGACATCCGTCAGAAATTTGGCTGTGAAATCACAATTCACTTAGACCCCATTCAAGTTGGAGACCCCGAGACTGAAGCTTTAAAAGAAAGAATCGGGAAAATCTTGCTTAAGTTAGATGAAAAGTTAAGCATCCATGACCTTAGAATCGTAAAGGGGGACACCCATACAAATGTTCTTTTCGATTGCGTGATTCCCTACGACAAAAAGAAACTAACGGAATGCGAGATATTCTCCTATGTGAAGGAAGCATTCAAAGACGAGCCTAAATATTGTTTTATTGTACATTTCGATCGCCCCTATGATGAGTGATTCCCCGCCCTTGTGCTAAAATCTGACTCGTTATGGAAATCACGAAAACAATCCCAGCAACCAAAAGCCTTATCTGGGGAGGAACAACCCTCAAAACATGGGGCAAGCCAAGCAAAGAGGCGAATATAGCCGAGTCTTGGGAACTTTCTTTCCGAGACGATGGACCCACTCTTCTTCCCGACGGTAGAGCATTAAAAGACGTTGCCACAAAAGAGGATTTGGGCGCAAAAGTCCAACATTTTCCTTATTTCCCCGTTTTGATTAAGCTCATTGATTCCGAGTCAAATCTTTCGATTCAGGTCCATCCAAGCGACGACTACGCGCTTAAAAACGAAAACTCCTTTGGGAAAACCGAAATGTGGCACATCATCGCAGCGAAGCCTGGCGCAGGCCTCTACCTAGGTTTCAAACGCGAGACGAGTGAAGAAGAAGTCCGCGCAAGAATCGAAGACAACACCCTTACCGATCTTCTCAAGTTCATCCCCGTCAAGCCAGGAGAAAATTACTTCATTCCTTCGGGGACCGTTCACGCAATCGGCGCAGGCGTCACTCTTGCCGAGATTCAGCAAAATAGCAACCTCACCTATCGCCTTTATGACTACGGGCGTTTAGGAAAAGATGGAAAGCCTAGAGAGCTCCACGTCAATAAGGCAATGAAAGTCGTTTCCTTCAAACCTTATGAGCCCGTCCATTTTCATTCGCCGATCATGGGCGAATGCTCCTATTTCCGCTCTATCCTAGGGAAAGTCGAGAAAGGCGTTATCAGCGCGCCAAAAGATAGCTTCGCTTCCATCACTTTCCTTTCGGGCGAAGGAAAATTCAACGGCGAATCCTTTAGACAGGGCGACACTTTCTTTGTTCCCGCCGGAAAATCTGGCGCAATCGAAGGCAATGGGGAATACGTTTTGACGGTTATACCTTAAGCGTTTGCCTTAAGATGCTCAAAACAAATCGCGGCAGCCCCGTAAATGCCGGCATCGCTGCCAAGAGAAGAAACAAGAACGTCAGTTTTCGGCGCTCTTTCTTTAAGAAGACCATAACCATTTATGGCCAAATACTTTTGAAGCCGCGAGGTTAGGTTCGTTCCCTGCTTTGACACGCCACCGCCCAAAATAATGGCTTCAGGGCGTAGGGCGTTGCAAATATTTAAGCAACCTTGTCCTAAGTGGGTAACGTAATCTTCAATGACTTGCTTTGCAAAGGGATCGCCCATCTTTTCCGCTTGGAAAGCGACAGCGCCCGTCATGTTATTCGGCGATTTGCAAATCTCCCACATCAGCGATTCCGGGTGATTGACCATAGCCATCGCGGCATCGTGGCAAAGAGCCGTGGCAGAAGCGTAGGTTTCTAAGCACCCTTTCCTTCCGCAGGAACAGGAACGTCCGTTCGAATCGATGGTGACATGACCTAGTTCAGCGCCTTTTCCTTCGTTTCCTGAATAAATACGCCCGTCAAGATAAAGTCCGGAGCCAACGCCGGTGCCCAAGGTCAAAAAGACAACGTTTTTGTATTCTCTAGCAATGCCGAAGTAGACTTCGCCTAATAGCGCTGCGTTCGCATCGTTATCAATGTAGGCAGGTTTGTGAAAAATATTTTTGAAGGGCACAACGAGATTGAAATCTCGCCATCCAAGGTTTGTCGCGTAATCGCAGGTGCCTTTTTTTGGATTGATTCCGCCAGGGCAGCCGATGCCGATACCCAAGATATCATCGTCTTTGAACGACCAATTCTTTTGGACAAGCTCAATCAAATTATTAAGGGTATTCTCCTGGGGAGCGCCTTTTTTGACCGGCAAAACAAATTTGCTGACGAGTTCTCCGTTTTCCGAGACGAAAGAAGATTTGATTGTCGTCCCTCCAATATCAATGCCCAAAACGTACTTCATAAATTCTTAATAAGGATACTCAAAATAAGGCTAGGCTCATAATAGATGACCGACTTGTGACAAAAAAGAGATAATTCGTGTATCTTTACTCACCTTTGCAACGGTTGAACAGGATATCAATCAGAGCAGAGAAGTAATGGCCGTTGGCGCAATCCCTTAAGGCATAGGCGTATTTTTCAGCAACGCCACCCATGATGACGTTTCGCAAAGGGGTTTGCTCGAAAAAAGCCTTTTCCGTCTCGTGGCCAGGTTCATTGAGATTCGCCTTTTTTTCAGCAATCGCAAAAATCTTTTTTCCTAACCACGTTCTGGAAATATCCGAGAAAGTGGAATTCAAGTTATATGGGCGGCTCTTAGGATCGCGTTCCATGCGAATGTGTCTACCATATAGGGCCTCAAAGTCGTTATCGAATTGCAAAAAGCCATCCGTGGTTGGGGCATAATAAGTCGGCATCTTGAGCCTAGCCGATTCAACGATGTCGTTGGAGTCTAAACGCAACGTGGCGAGGCATTTTATATCCTCGCAGGATTCACCGGCCCCGATAAGAACGTTCCCCCTTTCAACTTTCCAGGAAGAGGAAGGGATATCAAATACTTTAAAGTCATCAAAATTAATTGAGAATTGCACGCTTTTTGTGCTTTTGGCCGGAATTTCCTCTTTGACAAAATCCAGCAGAACGCGTTTAGGACGGAAGGCGTTTTTCTGCTCCTCATATTCGTAATAAAGCTCCACCACTTTTTTCACGGGGTAAGAAGACGAGTTCGAAACAGTAACCGTTGCAGTCGTAACTTCGCCCTTGCTGAGGCTTGCTTTATTTAAGGAGATTTTCTTTAAGGAGGTTCTCGCGTAGGTCAGGCCATGGCCGAAGGGGTAATTCACCTCTTTGCCAACGGTAAGGTAATAACGATATCCGACATAAATCGACTCACGGTACAGGGAAGTTCGTTCTTCGCCGGGATAGAAGCCAAAGGACGGGACGTCAGAAATATGTTTTGGCCAGCTCTCCGCAAGTTTGCCGCAAGGGCAAGCCTTCCCTAAAAGCAAATGATTAATGGCTTCCCCGCCGCCTTCCCCGGGAAGATAAACGAGCAAAATGGCTTTGGCCTTATCTTTGAAAGGAAGCTCAACGGGAGCTCCGCAAGAAAGCACGACGATAATGTTTTGATTCACTTCATATATTTCATCAAACAGGCGAATTTGTTCTTCGGGAAGATGAATGTTCGAGCGATCTCTCCCCTCGGTTTCGTAATCGGCGGGCAAACCCATAAAAAGGATAACGTTTTTATATTTGGAGGCCAGATCGATTGCGGAGACAAAGGCTTCGACGTCGCCGTCCGTCCAAACCGAATCAAGGTCGTAGCCATTTGCGAAAGGGATCTCTTTGATTTTTTCACCAGACTCTTCCTTCAAAGCATCCAAAAAAGAAACAAGTTTGTGGGGGACCACATGGCTCGATCCGGCGCCTTGATAGCGCGGGGTGCGCGCTAATTCACCGACGATGCAGCAATCCCGATAATTCTTTAAAGGCAAAATACCTTCATTCTTAAGAAGCACGGCGCTTTGCTCAGCCACTTCAACCGCAACATCATGGCCAACGTCCATGGTGTATTCTTTATTGTCATCAAAAGGAGAGTTCGCCTTTTCAGACAAGGAAACGATTCTCGCATAAGAATCATCTAAAGCTTTTTGGGATAATTTTCCTTTTTTCACCGCTCGGGCAAGCTGTTTGCCTCTCTTCTTAAGAAGGCAAGGCATTTCAAGATCAAGGCCATTATTATGAGAGAGAACCGGGTCATTTACCGCGCCCCAATCAGACATCACAACGCCTTGAAAACCCCATTCTTTTTTCAAAATATCCTGCAAAAGGCCGCTATTTTCGCAAGCATAAACTCCATTTATCTTATTATAGCTAGCCATGATGGTCCAAGGAGATGATTCCTTTACGGCGATTTCAAAAGGCTTTAGATAAAGTTCCCTAAGGGCTTTTTCATCTACAATGGAATCATTCACCATTCGGTAATATTCTTGGCTATTGCAAGCGAAATGCTTGAGGCAACCGCCGACATTCACGTCTTGAAGTCCATTGATATAGGCCGCGGCCATCTTCCCAGATAAAACGGGATCCTCGGATAAGTATTCAAAGTTTCTTCCGCATAAAGGATTCCTTTTGATGTTCGCCCCTGGGGCAAGAAGAATATGGGTTCCTTTAAGCCTGGCTTCTCTGCCTAAGGCTTGTCCCAATTTTTGCCCAAGGGTTTTATCCCAGCTGCAAGCAGTAAGGCAGGGCGCAGGGAAGCAAACGGCGGGCTCGCTGACTTTTAAATTAAAATCCGGATTGTTATCGACCTTTCTAAGACCGACGGGCCCGTCATGCATTTCAACGGGTTTTACGTTCAAGCGTTCAATCCCATAAGTAAACCAAGAGCCATTTCCAGAAAGAAGCGATGCTTTTTCTAAATTTGTTGGGGGATCAATTTTATTATGCTTCTTGCTCATACTTAGAAATTATCTCTCTTTTCTTTCTCTTAAGAGAGACATTATTTATCATTACCTCATGCAAAAAACCGTCTATCTTGCCGGAGGCTGTTTCTATGGCATTCAATCTTACTTCAGCCAGGTGAAAGGGATAAACTCGGTGACTTGCGGATACGTGAACGGAACCACCGCGTTTCCCAAACACGAGGATGTTCTTTCTGGCCGGGCCGACCATCTAGAGGCAATCAAGGTAGATTACGAGGAAAATATGATTGGCCTTCACGAAATTCTCGATCATTATCTAAGGATCATCGACCCCTACTCCGCCTTTCGCCAAGGCGATTACAAAGGCCGTTGCTATGGTCTTGGCATCTTCTATACCGACGTGCTGGATGGCATCACCATCGTGCGTTATGTAGATACGCACACAAAACCCGGACATTGCATCGATATCCGGCGATTTGAAAATTTCTACCCCGCCGAGGCAAAACATCAAAACTACGCAAAAGCCCATCCGTTTTGGAATAATCCTGTGAATTTGAATCTGCTCAAAGACAGAGAAAAGAAATAACAGTCCAGGGCTTAATAAGGCAAGGAGTCAACGATGATTCCTATGGTCCCGTCGTTTTGATCCGCATAGACCTTGAAAACGAGCTGGAACATCGTGGCTTCTTCATCGTCGTTGCAAACGATATAGGTGGTTGTCTCGTAAGTTCCGCCATCCTTAAAGGTTTCTTTGCTCCATTTGTCGTCGCAACTATTTCCGTAATCTTCAGGGATCAAATGATTCATCACGAAATATTCCGCCGCCTCAATGGTGGTTAAAGAAGCCGGCTTAACGGTTAATGTGTAGCTATCGTCATCGTTTGCGCTAGGAACAGCGTAGCCAGCGTCGCTACTAGCCAACTTAAAGTAGTCATTATACATAGAGGCCACTTTATTAATGGCGGATTCGCTATCGTAAACAGGGGAAATAGAAACCTTTGCCGTAGCGGTTCTCGGAGTTGTTTCTCCTTCCGCGAGCATCGTCGCCGTAATCGTAGCCGAATCACCGGGGCGCGCATTCTCGGAGGCCGTCACAACGCCATTGCTATCAACAGTAAACTCCTCGTTGTCGGAAGAATAAGTAATCTTGCCGATCAACAAATCGCAAATGATATTCAAAGCATAGCTGCCGCCAGTTTGGATGTTGACATTGTCATTCTCAAAGCGGAAATCAGCGACATGCTTTGAGCCAGAGCCATGAGTTATCGTGACAGTTGTAACATCAAGATAATGGCTTAAGCCAATGAGAACAGTTCCGGTTGAATCTTCGTAAGCTATATCGTAAACATAGCTTTTGGCCTTAGCCCATCCCATATTTTTAAAGGCAGAAGCAAAATAGCCATAGGCTTTATGAGTTTCGCTACCGGTTGAATTCAAAACTTTCTCGCTATCAAAGATTTTGATGCTGACTTTCGTGCCATCCTTTGCTATTTCTTCGGCTTTTGCGGCGATTTCGCTTTCATCAGTCACATCCTGGATATCGTAATAATCGGGATCATCCATGATGCTTTCGTAAATGTCGTCATAAATATCATCGTAGTTTGCCACATCAACTCGGCACGTTTGGTAGGCGCTATAGGAAGAGAAATCAAAAGAAGGGACGTTGACCCCATTAAGCCCATTATTAGAAAGGAAGGCATTGATCTTTTCGCTTGGCCACCCAGTCACAATATCGTCATAAGGCGCATCGATGGTAGAAAAGGAAATCCTAAACGCCCTTTCATAGTTCGCATAATCCGTTGTCATTTCGGCTTTTAAGCACCAGGTCTCGCTCCAATCGGTGTACCAGCGATAGTAATCGTCAAAAACCGCCGTGGTTTCTGCCATCAATTCTTCGTAGTCCAACGTAAGATCGTTATCGGTATCGGCATAAACGTAATTCACGCCTTTTTTGGTGCAGTAGTAATACTTCTCAATATCATCCGCGCTAAATTCAGGGATTGAAAAGCCGGTGGATCTCTCGAAGGATGAGACGAATTCACTCGGCCACGTCGCTGATTCATGGATTTCATAGGAATAAGTAAAGGAAATTCGGTTCCCGAAGAAATAGTAGACCGAAGCGTAAACGGGAGCTCCGTCCGTCGCTTTTTTCATAAGAACCCACGAAGCACGTTCTTTGCTCATCTCCTCATTTAGAGTCCAGCCATCATCCTGAAGGATCTTAACGTTATCTTTCGTGAAGTTTTTAGCGCAAGTATCATAAGCGGCAAAATTATCTTCCGTGCTTGCGTAGGCTTCATTCGAAGCGCCAAGTTTTAGCTTGGCAGGAACAATGGTCAAAGTTTTCTCAAAGCCCTCTTTCGTGGACTTTTTCCAATCCGTGCTTGAATCAGCATCGACATCCATGTCGTTATAGCATTGAATAACATTGCATGGATCGTTTGTATAATTCGCTGAATAGAAATAATAGGTGAGGTCGTAACCCGTTTTTCCATCCTCGGAAATATGGGTCAGTTCGTAATAAACGGTGCCGTTAGAAGCCGTCTGGGCGACGTTCCCGTTATAATCCCGAACAGCGCTCCACCCCTCTTTTTCGAGGTCTTTGTAATAATCGCCAATCGTGAAAACCTCGGCGAAGTTCGCGATTTCTAGGTAAGGCGTGCCTTCGTCATCAACCGCCTCATTCAGAGAGACATAGCTTAAGAATCCAGAGGGATAAGGAAGCACCTCCCCACAATATTTTAGGAGAAGGGCCTTTTCTTCTTCATCCCATTTCTCGCGAGAATCCTCACTAGATTCAGCGCCGTTTGTGGATTCAGAAATCGCTGCCTCAGAGGAATCCGAAGTAACCGAGGAGGAAAAAGAATCCGGAGTCAGCCCTGCTTGGCAAGAAGCCAAAAGAAGCGCGGTCGCACTCAAGACCAACAATGTTTTCGTTTTATTTTTCATGACAATTACCCATAAACCTGTGAGACTTTATCCCCAAGGGGAGCAAAAGTAAACGAATATCAGCCTTCTAGCCCCAAGAACGGAAAAGGCGAGGCAACAACGAAAAAAGATGAACCTCACGATTCATCTCTAAGTTCATTGGTGGACCTTATCGGGTTCGAACCGACGACCTCCTCCATGCCATGGAGGCGCTCTCCCAGCTGAGCTAAAGGCCCAATTGCTCCGCGCTCTTCGCGCGTCCATTACTCTACGCGTCCCGAGTAACGGTGTCAACAAAAAATCACTTCATCGTCGAAAT
>CAVECL010000022.1:0-27541 GCA_963614595.1 Parasutterella excrementihominis
TAAGTCCATCGAAAATGGTGGGTGGAAGTTCAGCGCCATCTATTCCGAATAAAAAACAAAGAAGCCGCGGTGGGGCTAACCCGTCGCGGCTTTTATTATGACCAAAAAAACGGCCAATTCGAATGGTTTCGTTTCCCCGTTCAGTCCCTTTCGTCAAAACCTTGGGACTCTTTTAGCTTTGGGCTTCTTCGATAGGCGCCGGGGGTGGCGTTGAATTCCTTTTTGAAATCGACGTTGAACTGCGATGGGTTGGAGAAGCCGACTTTTAGGGCGATCTCGTTGATGGACATCTCGCTGTTGAGAAGGAGGCTGGAGGCATAATGGAGTTTTGTCTTTAGAAGGTAATCGTGAGGAGTGCACCCGAAGTCCTTCTTGAATAGGCGGTTTAGGTGGATTCTTGAGTAGCTCAGCTTCTCACAAAGGTCGGCGACCGTGTAGGAAAGGAAAGAAGCGTCTAGAGCGAGTTCATTGATCGCCTGGACGAAGGAGGACTTGCTCTCTGGGGTCTTGGTGATGTCGAAATAGATGTGCTGGATCGCAAGCAAAGCCGCGGATTCGGAGATGTCGTTTGTCTCGACTCTAGCCGAGGCGCGGACGTTGGCGCAGTGGATGATCGATTCGATGTCCATGACGAACTGGCTGCTCACTTTCCTGAAATGATTCCCCTTGACCATCGAATCGCGGAGAGTGGGGGAGATCGCGTCCAAAAGAGGGTACAGCTTTGATATTTTCACCATGACGTTGATGTAACGGGGGCTTTCTTCGCCTACCTTATGAAGGGAATGCAGATCCTTGTCCGTGGCATAGAAAAGGGTGTTCTTGGGGCAAAGGTAGCTTTTGCCGTTGAGCCTGTTTTCGATGGTGCCGTTTGTCACGACGGTGAATTCCCAATAATCCTGATGGCCATGGAACAAGGGGTAATCGAAGGTGTTGATGTGAAAAGCGCAGTAGATATGGCTCTCGTCTTTCTTCTCTGGCGCGAGGATGGCCCCGCTGAATTTTAGGTAGACGGCATCTCTCATACCCACATGATAAGATTTTCCATGAAACAAAACAATAAGGGCTAAACGGGAGGGTGAAGCCGAACGAAATTCTTTTGCGTTGCTTTTTGCAAATAAGGAAAATGACCAAAAGAACACAAGGCATAGCGGTGTTTTTTCTTTTTTTCGCCTGGCTTTCGTTTTGTTTGCCATTTAAACTAAAAGGTAACAAAACAATGGTTTTTTGAATATTAAAAATCTTTGCGCGCGCATAAGAAGGTAACTAGAATGTAAGCACTTTCCAAAAGGAGGGATACCATGGTACAGGCTCGAGTTTCCTTGAAACCTCGAAGAAGCAAAGCGACTGCGAGAAAGAAATTCAGCAGCAATCTCTTCGTGTTCTTGGTTTTGCTATTGCCGACCATCGGCTTTCTGATTTTCTGGCTTTACGTCCATTTGGACTCCCTCGTCCTCTCTTTCCGAACCGATTCCTCCATCACTTTGTTCGATGACCCGGTGGGGGTGTTCAACGACTTCACCCTCGATAACTACGTGAAGGTCTTCAAGGAATTCTTCGACCCCGATGGGTCTTTGGGCAGAGCCACGATCAACACGCTCATCTATTTCGCCGCGGGCTTATTCGTCTCCATGCCGATCTCGGTTCTTTTCTCTTATTTCATCTACAAGAAGATCAAGGGATACAAGTTCTTCCGCGTCATCACCTATCTTCCGACCATCATCACCTCGACCGTCCTCATCGCCTTGTTCATCCAGGTCTTCTCCTTGGGCGGGCCTTTCCATTACCTCGAGATCCAAAACGGATCGAGCGGCGGCATCGGCTACAAGCCCTTCTTCCTGGAGAACAGCGACATCGCGATGTTCACCCTCGTCTTCTATACGGTTAGCTTCTCTTTCGGAGGGAACATCGTCGTCTTGTGCGGCGCCATGAACTCCATCGACAAGCAGATCCTGGAGGCGGCCGCCCTAGATGGCTGCGGCTGGGTCAGGGAGCTTTTCTCCGTCATCCTGCCGACCATTTGGCCGACGATCTCCACGATGATCCTGCTTTCCTTCACGAGCATCTTCGCCGCGAGCGGGCCGCTGCTGGCCTTCTACCCGACTTTGAAGAACACCGTGGACGTGAACGCCCTCACGACTCTTAACTTCGAGATGTACCGTTATGTCGTGGGGAATCTAGGCAGGGGACAGGATTTATGCTTCGCTAGCACCATCGGCATGGTGCTGACCCTCTTCACCATCCCCATCGTCTTCGTGGTCAAGAGATTCACCATGGACAAGGAGTGAGTTATGGCAGGGAACGGCAACGCATTGTTTAGGCGCGGCGGCAAGAAGCCGCGCAGCAAATCCCAGACCGCGGTTTTCGTGATCGCCTTCATCCTTTTGGCGGCCTACGCCTTCTACGTCCTCTTCTTCTTCGTCTTCGGTTTCGTTCTTTCCCTCAAGGACTACACCTATACGGTGGGGGACGGGGCTTTGGCTCCGAAATACTGGGATTACCTTTCGACCAAAGGCCTTCTTTTCACCTTGGACTCGCATTCTTTCCGCTTCATGAACTACTTCGAGGCGTTCACGGGATTCACCGTGACGGGGCTCAGCGGCAACACGATCAACTATCTTCAGATGCTTTGGAACTCGATTTGGAGGACCTTGGTGATGACCGGCGTCAACTGGTTCTGCACCGTCACGGTCTGCTACATCCTCGTCCACTATAAAAACAAGTTCACGAAGTTCATCTATTCCTTGGGGCTCATCCTTTCGATCATCCCTCTTTATGGGGCGGGGGCGGCGGAATATCGCCTCTTCTCAAACGACATCATCCCCCTTATCAATTCCCCTTTGATCTACGTTTCGCAGATCACTTTGTTCGGGACCAACTTCTTCTACATGTACGCCTTCTGGAAGTCGATTTCCCCGGAATACAAGGAAGCCGCGGAGATCGATGGTGCCAGCCACCTTGGGATCTATCTCAAAGTCATGCTCCCGATGCTCGTCCCCAGCGCCATCTCCCTCTTCATCATGCTCTTCATCGCCAACTGGAATAATTACGAGTACACCAATCTCTACATGCGCGATTATTCCGACTTGTCTTACGGCATCTACGTCTACCGCGAGACGGCCATCTACAGCGGAAGCGGGACATGGCCGATCTACTTCGCGGGGGTCATGATGTCCTTCCTTCCCATCGTTCTCCTTTTCATCGCCTTCCAAAACACCATCATGGAGAAGGTGTACATCGGCGGATTGAAAGGATGAAAAACAACTTCAACAAAAGAGAGGTAAAAACCATGAAACTCACAAAACTGATGAAACTCACCCCCTTCCTTGTCTTGCTGGCGCCTCTAGCTGGCTGCTCTAGCTCTTCTGGCGGATCCTCGCTCAATATCGGCGTCGTCAAGATGGGGTATGGCGTCCAATGGGTCAAAGACCTCGCGAATAGCTTCACCGCAAAGACCGGCATCAAGGTCAAGGTCAGCGAATTCGACGGCCAGGCCGGCGCGGATTCCCTCGCCACCGCGGTGGACAACGGGGGCAATTTCGACCTCGTCTTCACCAAGAGGCAGACCTTCGAAAGCGACATCTACACGAAGAAGAGCGTCAAGGAGCATTCCCCTCTCTACGAAGACATCACCGAGTCGGTCTACAACTACACCTGCGAAGGCGAGAATAAGACCATCGGGGAGAAAATGTCTTCCGACATGAAGGATTATTATGGCTTCGACGGCCATTATTACGGCGTCCCTTGGACAAGCGGCTTCATGGGCATCGCGAGGAACCTCACCGTCTGGGAGGGCTTAGGCTATACGGACGAAGACACCCCGAATACCACCGATGAGCTGATGAAGCTATGCGATGAGATCTACGCGAAGAATTACACCTATCCGGGATCCCTCCCCGTTTCCGGCCAGGTCTATCCTTTCATCTATAGCGACAGGGCGGAATACTACACCTCCATCGTCAACGTCTGGACCGCCCAATACGAAGGCAAGGACAGCGTCAACGACTATTTCATGAAAGGGCTTGGCCCCAATGAGACCGAATCCAATGAGAACTTCTACACCTTCGACGGCCAGAGCGCGGCTTTGGAGGTGATGAAGGAGCTCCTCACCGGGAATGATGGGCACCGCCAAGACCCGGCGACCTCCGTCGATTTCACGACCACCCAGAGCTATTTCTATTCCGGCAGCGCCGTCTTCACGATCAATGGCTCGTGGCTAGAGAACGAAAGCGGGACCAACGCCAAAAGCGAGGTCGACTACATCAAGATGCCGGTCGTGAGCAGCATCGTGAATAGGATGTCCATCAAAAACGACGAGGACGCCGACGCGAAACTAAGCAAGGCCGTCTCTTACGTCGACAGCCACGACACCGACGGCAGCGACGCCCCGTTAAGCGCAAGCGACATGAAGATCGTCCGCGAGGCCAGGGGATATAGCTACCTCGGCGGAGGGGTCGACCATCAGGGCTTCGTCCTCTCTTACGCGAAAAACAAAGACAACGGCGTCGAATTCCTCCGCTACATGTATAGCGACGAGGGGCTTAACAGCTACCGCAAGACCATGAACGGGCTCTATTTGCCCGCCACCCCGTGCAAAGCGTATGAGGATTTGGGCACGGAGATCTCCACCTTCAAGAAGAGCGTCATCAAGGCCCTGGGCGAGAACGCTTTCTTCTATGAATCGCGCAAAGCCAAGCTCTTTTGCCTCGGCAACGTCGACCTCCATTTCCAAAACGGCACCGATGGGCGCTCCATCGTCTCCATGCTCAAAGGCTCCTCGAGCTTAGCCACCCTCACCCCCGATGAGATCATGACCAAGAACTACGAATACATCAAAAAGAACCTCTCGACCATCCAAGACGACATGAATAGGGCCAAATAAGGTATGAAGAAAAACAAGACAATTCCTTTCCTCAGCTTATGCGTTTTGAGCGCATCGCTTTTAAGCGGATGCGGGGAAGGAGAGAGCATCGAGGAATGCTTCTCCGCCTATTCGACCGTCAAGGTCAGCCAAAACGCGGACCATTCCGCCTATTACGACAAGCTCCCCGCCTCGATCGACGTCTCGATGATGCAAAACGAATCCGAAGCCGGCCAAGTCGTCTTCAAATTCGGCAAGGACATCAAGAGCTTCTCCGTCGAAGTCAGCGACCTCACCTCCAAAGGAGGCAAGAAGATCTCCAAAAGCAACGTCACCGTGTATGTGCAACGCTACCTGAGCCTTGACAAGGACTTCGACAACGTCGCCGATTTCCCTACCGGAACCTCGGTCCCTGACTTCCTCCTTCCGATCGAATACGCGATTTCGAGCAGCGAGAATTCCATCAAGAAAGGGGAGTACCAGGGCTTTGTCGTGGACATCAAAGCCGATAAGGACACAGCCGGAGGAAGCTATTCCGGCAAGCTCACCTTCGACTTCGACGGAATCAAGAAAGAGATTCCCGTGACGGCGAAAGTCTGGGGCTTCCAATACGAAGGGACAAGGGAAATGAAATCCTCCTTCCTCGTCTACCGCGGAGCCTTGGTCGGAGGGGAATACGAAGCCAGCGAAGAGACCGTCCAGAATTACTGCGACATGCTGACGGACTACAAAGTCAACGCTTTGGTGGTGGAGAACCCCTCGAAATACAACGAATCCACCATGAAGAGCTACGTGGACAACCAGGTGAGGATGGTCCAGGAGAATGCGAATTACTCCTCGATTCCTTTGCCGATCGTGAACATCAGCAAGAACTTCGCCTTGACCGACATCCCGAAGAACCGCCCTTCCTCTCTCACCGAGAGCCAGCAGGTCATCTGCATGATGTATGACTTCATCCGCGGCTTGGTCGATCATTCCAGCGACGAAGTCAACTACGTGGACCGCGCCTATTTCTACCTCACCGCCTTCGACGAGATGGATATGTACCTCGAAAAAGACGGGGCGTATGAGCGAGGGGTCAAGTTCTTCGCCAAAGGCGGCACGCTGGACCAATTGCTTCAGAAGATCGTCGAGCGCCTCACCTCCGACGGCGAGCTCACGAAATTCAACGTCGCCAAGCGCGGAGAGATCGTTTCCTCGATCTTGAACATCGCCAGGGTCAACCCCCTCACGACCTTCAATTCGACGATCGTGGAGACGCTCAACCAGACCTCTTGCCCCTATATCTCGCAGCTCGAGAACAGCGAATACTATTCCCGCTACGACTACAACCGGGATTCCAATAGCGACGGCGAGCTGTGGACCTATTCCTGCGTCGGCCCGAAATCCCCTTACCCCACCTTCCATCTTGATGACTATAACCTCGGCTCGCGCACGACCGGCTGGACCATGAAGAGAAGGAACGTCACGGGCTATCTTTATTACGCCGTCAACATCTACGACGAGCAGAACGACGCGGCGAACGGCTCTTTCATCGACACCTATACCTCGCCTACCCGCAACGCGGATTGCCCGGGGGATGGCTTCCTTGTTTACCCAGGCCGCAAATACGGGAGCGACACCCCCTTCCCGTCCAACCGCCTCCTTTGCTTCAGGGACGGCATGGACGACTATGATCTGCTGAGCGTCTACCAGCGTCAGCTGAGCAAGGCGGAGAGCAATTACGGGGTGAGCTTCGACTACGCCTCTTCCATGAACGACGTCTATGACTCGGTCATCTCGAACTCTCTCTACATCAACGACGATCAGGCGGTCCTTAAGGCCAGGGAAGAGGTCGCGAACCGGATCCTCGCCTTGGTTTCCGACGATAACCTCGTCGTGAATTCCCGCGTCGAGGGGAACAAGGTCAGCACCGAGATTTACTCGCTTTACGATACGATTTCCGTCAACGGGTCCCCTCTTTCGGGCCTAACCAAGTCAGGCAGAGGGTATAAAGCCATTTACCAAAGCAACCTCAACGAGGAAAGCGATCTCAAGATCGCCTCCATGACCTCCAACCTCACTTGCCGCATTTCCAAGAAAGGGAACGTGAGCACCTTCGCTGGCAACGAGGGCATCTCCAGCAGCGACGGCTCCACCGTCGAGGCGAAAGAGGGCGTCCTCTCTTGCTCCATGAACTCCGTGGACAAGGGCAGCGCGAACGCGAATAAGCGCTTCAAGGTATACGCCGACGTGGCCAACGCGGACCTTAGCGGAGTCAAATCGCTTGACTTCACCATAAGGAACGAGAGCGAATGCCCTCTTTCCATCAGCCTCGTCTTGGATGGCTTCGCCTCGACTTACGTGCGCACCATCTATCTCTACGCAGGCCAGGAGAGCCGCTACCATTACAACCTTGCCCTCGAGGACGAGGGCAAGCTCGCGAAAGTGAGCGGCGTCAGGTTCGAGCTGGAGAACTTCGACTCCGGCAGCAACAGCATCTATGGCTATACGCGCAGCTTCAGCCTAAGCGATTTCACTTACAGCAAGTAAAAGGGGGAGAACGATTATGAAACTCAGCAAAATCATCCTCGCGGCGCTCTCGGCCTCGCTTCTCGCCTCTTGCTCTGGCGGCGAGAGCAAAGCCAGCGAAAGCCAAGAGCTCACCATCAACGGCTACAACTCCATCGCCGATCTTTACCGCAGCAAGCTGGTCTATCCTTTCAGCAGCTACAGCATTCAGTGCCGCTTCGACATCAATAGTGATAAGGCTTACGTCAAAGAGGGCTCTGGAAGCCTGAAGATGTACATGAATAGCATCAGCGGCGGAGAGTACTCTTACTTCGTTCAGAGATTCTCCCAGTGCGAAGCCAAAAACAGGGATCTCGGCGACATCGACAAGTTCTCCCTCTGGCTCTACAACGCCCAGGACACGGTGGCCAAAGCCACCTTGGTGCTTGTGGGGGAAGGGGATAAGGCGGTCACCTCGCTTGATTTCTCCTTGCAGCCCAACCAGTGGAATTACTGCGAATACAATCTCTCCCGCCTCATCATGGAGACCCGTTACGAAAGCCTGCTTGGCTTCGGGGTGCTCCTCAACGAGACCCCGGGGACTTATTATCTCGACGATTGGAAGGTCTATTTCGGGGCGAAATACACCCAAGAGGACCTCGCGATTCTAGACAAGGTCAACGCGGTGAGCGATCTCGTCTCCAAGCTCAACCTCAACATGGATTTCACCAAGGAGAGCGAGAACGCGTCCTTGGAGGAGGCCTGCGCCTCCTATTATCGGATCGACAGCGCCTATCGAGGCTCGGTGAAAGGAAGCGAGGACCTGCAGAAGCTCGCCTCCAGCTATTGCGCCTATCTGACCTCCTCTAGCGGGGGCTCCACGGCCTTTAATTTTTCTAACCCCGCCGGGGTCTCTCAGGCCGAGGTCAGCATGCTCAGCGCCGGCGTGAGCCTCTCTTATTCAAGCGAGTTCAAGCGCCCCGAGGGGAAAGGCTCCCTTAAGGTGAGCTCCAACGGCAACAGCAAATGGGCTTATCTCAATTTGACGACCTCCGCCGACGTCGCTAGCTACTCGAAGTTCGGCATCTGGTTCTATAACGCCAGCGAGCAGGAGTATGGCTTCTGCGTCCAGTGGAACGAAAGCGCCAAATACATCAAGCCCAGCTCCACGATCTCCAGCGATGAGGGCTGGCAATACATCGAATACAGCTGCGCGGGTCTTTCCGGCGAAGTCGAGTTCGAATACTGCGCGGTGGGGGATGGCATACCCGGAGGGGTGCTGGATACCATCGGCGATCTCTATATCGGCGACATCGTCCTCATCAAGTAGGTTATTCATGCCGAAGATCACCCTGGATTCCGTCAGCGCGAGTTACGTCTATGGCAAATCCGCCAAAGACGTTTTCGCTGACCTCAGCGTGAGCTTCCCAAGCGAATCTCTCAGCGTGATTCTGGGGGAATCAGGATGCGGAAAGACCACGTTGCTCCGCCTTATCGCCGGGGGGATAGGCCCAAGCAAGGGAAGGGTTTGCTTCGATGAGCTTGACGTGACCAGCCTTTCCCCGGGGAAGCGCAACCTGGCCTTGGTGAATCAGAGCATCACCCTTTATCCCCATTGGAACGTCTTCAAGAACGTCGCCTTCCCCCTCATGCACACTTTAGCGTCCGGGGAGGAGATCAAAGAAAGGGTCTACGAGGCCTGCAGATTGCTCCGCGTTGAGCATCTTCTGACCCGGAAGCCCAAGCAGATTTCCTTGGGGCAGGCGCAGAGGGTGGCGATTGCCAAAGCCATCGTCAAAAAGCCAGACGTCTTGCTCTTCGACGAGCCTTTCTCGAATCTCGACGAGCCGCTTCGGGCGCAGCTGCGCGGCGAGCTCAAGCTCTTGCTCGCCAACTTGAAAACGACCTCCCTTTTCGTCACCCACAGCGTCAAAGAGGCGATGGCTCTAGGCGATTGCGTCTACATCATGGGCCAAGGGAAGATCGAAGAGATTCTGGAAGGGAAGAAGCTTTTGGAGGCGAAGAGCGAGATCGCCAAGGAGCTGATCAAAAGCGAGCTGGGAGAAAGCGATGTATACGCCTGAGCAGAGAAAAGAAATCAAAAGAAGGCTCATCCTCTCTTCTTTTTGGCTTGGCTTCGATCTTGCTTCGTTCCTTGTTTTGCTCACCATCTCGCTTTGCCTCACCAATTACCAAAACCACCTTTTCTTTGAGATCGTCGGGGGCGTTTCGACCCCCGGGTTCGCCTTTTTCGCCATCTTGCTTCTAGCTAAGCTAAAGGATTCGAGGCGTTACTTGCTTCATTTCGACAGCGTCCTTGCCGAGAAAGGCAAGGAGCTTGAAGCGGAGGTCGCCTCAATAGCTAAGAAGCCAATCACCCTCGACGACAGCATGAGGGTGAGGGAAGTGAGCTTGAAGCAAGATGGCGAGACCCGCGTCTATTATCTTTTGGACGCCTTCTTCCCGAACCGCCTTGAAGAAGGGAAAACCTATTCTTTCCTTTTGGCGGACCGCTTCATAAGGGGGATCGAAGAATGAACTACAGATTCCCTTATAAGGCCCATTTCCAAAGGAGCGTCGCCATTTATCTTTCGCTCATGGCTTTGCTTGCAACGGGGTATGTGTTCCTGATCAAGAGCAAATCCGCCCTTAGGAAATACCAGAAGTTCAATCTCTTCCTGAGCCTTTCCCAAGTCGAATCCGAGCCCCTTCGCGAGAAAGTCAAAAGCTACGTGGACGAAGAGGTGGTGAAGGAAGTCCTCATCAACGCGGCGAACCCGGAGCTCACTTCCTATTACACCCTCTATTCCACGTTCGGCCTGGAGGACGCGGATGTGCTGATCCTGGAGAAAAACTCCATCCATCAAAATGACCTCAAGGGCCATTTCCTTTCCTTTGGCGCGGATTCGCCTTTCTACTCCGCGGATGACTACGTCTATGAGGACGCCCATTATGGCTTATCGGCCAAAGGGGTTCTTTCGGATTGCATAAGCTACCAAGAAGAAGGGGAGTACTACCTCTTCGTCAACAAGAAATCCGAGCATCTTCTCGAGCTTGGGGAGAGCGGCAAAAGCAACTCGGTCCTTTCTTTCTTGAAGGGGGTGTATGGCTATGAAGGCTGAAGAGAGGCTCGCCAAGAACCCCGATTTCCTTTTAGAACAGCTCCCCTCTTCCAGGAGGAGGCAATTCTTCGACATCCTCAAAAACGAATGGCGGACACTGCTTCTTCTCGGAGCGATCCTATGCCTCTTCTACCTTCCCTTCCTCATCTCCCACATCCTCGAGGCGGGCTTCATGAACGGGAGCGCCGAGGCGATAAGGGCCGAACTTGTGGCTGCAGGCAAAAGCGAGGAGGAGATTTCCTCCAGCGTCAAGGCTCAGATGAGCTCGATCCACTTGCTTTTTAGCGGCGTCAACATCCTTTGCTTCATGGCTTTCTCTTTTGGCTTGGCGGGCGCTAGCCGGGTGATCAAATGCCTTTGCTTCGGAGAAGGGGTGCTGCTGAAAAGCGACTTCTTCGAAGGCGTCAAGAAATACTGGAAAAGCTTCTTGCTCGTCGGCTTCTTCGCCGGGCTATTCTATTTCCTGGTTTCCTATGTGAGCGCTTCGCTCAGCTCCTTCTCTTCGGGCATGAGCGTCCTCTCCGGGCTAACCACAGGGTTCTTTTACGCGCTCATCGTGCCGATATTGCTCTTCAGCTTGTCCCAGGCGACCCTTTACGGCCTCCCTTTCTTCCATAGCCTCTCCAACAGCGTCCGCTTCACCTTGATCCGCTACCACTGGACGCTGCTGTTCGCCTTATTCGTCTATGGGCTCAGCCTATTCGCCCTGATCGTCTATCCTCTTTTCATGATCCTCGCCTATCTTGGGGCGGCTCTGCTGCTTTTGCCTGTTTTCGAGCTCGCCTTCCATCTTTATTCGCTAAGCCTCTTCGATTCGTATATCAACGAGGGGAATTACCCCTCGATCTACCGGAAGGGGCTCTATACGAAAGAGGGCAAAGCCCCTTAGAAAAAAGAAGCAAACGCGTTTGAAAGCACAAAGGAGAAACTGAGAATATGAAAATCAAGAAATACGAAGGAAACCCGATCCTATCGCCTCTAGAAGGCAGCGAATTCGAGGAGAAATGCGTCTTGAACCCCGCGGTGGTCTACGACGAAGAGAGCAAACGCTTCGTCATGGTTTACCGCGCGGCCGGCAAAGACGATGCCCACGTGATCCGCCTGGGGCTCGCTTATAGCAGCGACGGCGTCCATTTCGAAAGATACCAAGGCAACCCGGTCTTCTCTCCCATCAAAGGCACTCCGGAAGGGGGCTGCGTGGAAGACCCGAGGATCGTGAAGATCGGGCAGACCTATTTCATGACCTATGCGGCTAGATGCTACGCCCCCGGCCCCTATTGGCTTCCCGAATGGCCCTTCCCCCCGATCTATATCGCCGAGGATGACGTCCATACCGACGACATGCCGGAATTCGCGCGCAGCAACGTCACCGTCACCTATCTCGCCGCCACCAAGGACTTCAAGACGTGGCAGAGGCTAGGCAGGCTCACGGAAGGGGACGTCGATGACCGCGACGTCTTGCTTTTCCCTGAGAAAATCAACGGTCGCTACTACATGATCTCCCGTCCGAAGTTCCAAAATGTTCCGGGGGTGAAGATGCCCAGCATCTGGATCAGCAGCGGCGAAGACCTCCTTAGCTTCGACAAGCCGAAGCTCCTTTTCACGGGCGAGAACTCCTGGCAGGTCCAGCGCATCGGCGCGGGCACCCCGCCCATCAAAACCAAATACGGCTGGTTCTTTCTTTTCCATGGGGTCGATGAGAAGGGCGTTTACCGCGTCGGGGCCTGCATCCTTGACCTCGACGATCCCACCAAGATCGTGAGGAAGACGTCCTCTTGGATCATGGAGCCCGATGAGCCTTTCGAATTGGAAGGCATCTACGATGGCTGCGTCTTCCCCACCGGGACGGTCGTGAAAGATGGGGTCCTCTATATCTATTATGGCTGCGCGGATAAGCACATCGGGCTCGCGACGGCGGATTTCGAGGAGCTTCTGCAATACGTGATGGAGGGGCATTGATCATGGATAAGGTCAAAACGCTCTCCTGCTATCTGGAATGCTCTTCTGGATGCGCCCCAAAGGTGGATTCGCTGAAGAAGTTCATCGCTTGCCTTTCTTCCTTTGGCTATCAGGAGTTCTATCTTGGGCTCACGGACGCCTATAAAATAAAGTCCTATCCTTATTTCAATTACCACCGGGGGAGCTACTCGCAAAAGGAGCTCCTCGAGCTAGAAAGCTACGCGAGCGGGCTGGGGGTCAAGATCATCCCCTCGATTCAGGTGCTCGGGCACCTGGAGTTCATATGGAGGCATGAGTCTTTCCGCCCCTTCATGGACACGCGCAGCATTTTGGAGGTGGGGAACCCCGAATCCTATCGCTTCGTGGACGCGATGATGGAAAGCATCTCGGAATCCTTCAAAGGCAGGACCATCCACGTCGGGATGGACGAGACCTTCGGGCTGGGGATGGGGGAGTATCTCAACAAGCACGGGCTCAAAGACAAGAAGGCCTTGCTGCTTGAGTATCTCAAAGAAGTGGTGAAGATCGCCAAGAAACACGGCTTCGAGATCGAGATCTGGGGCGACATGCTCCTCGACGACAAGCTCACCTCGATCTCGGAAGAGGAAGTCAAGAAGGAGCTCCCTCCGCATACGCTCGTGTGGCTTTGGGACTATGAGTCCAAAGACGAGGCGACCCTTGGATCGAAGATCGAGCAGATGAAGGCCCATGCCTCGGACGTCGGCTTCGCCGGATGCGCCTGGAAGCACATCAGCTACGTGGCTAATAACGATTACTCGATCCCTAGGCTAATCCAGCAGATCTCTTCCTGCGGCGAGAAGGGGATCTCCAAATACATGGTGACCATCTGGGGGGATTTCGCGATCCCTTCCTCGATCTTCAGCGTCCTCCCCAGCCTTTTCCTTGCCGCGGAGGCAAACCGAAACCATCCCTTGGGAAAGAAGCTGGACAAGCAGAGATTCAAGGATATCGTGGGGATTTCTTATGACGATCTCCTTAGCCTCGACTTGCTGAACAACCCTTATGGGCATGATCGGAGCGAATATCATAACAACACCTCTTACATCGCTTTCTTCAGCGATCTTCTTTTGGGCAATTACGATCTCTACGCCTCAGAAGGGGCGAATAAGAGATACGCCTCCTTAAGCAGGAAGTACAAAAGGATCGCGCGTTCGAGCGAAGATCCCTATTTCTCCTTGTATTTTGCGATGCTTGGCGATTACGCGAAGCTTTTGAGCCTGAAGCTTCATCTTTCAAGCGCGATCAAAGAAGCCTACGCCCATAAGGACAAAGAGGCCTTGAGGAGCCTTAGGGATGGCGCGCTAGGCAAATACATCAAATCGCTTCCTTCCTTCATGGATTCCTTCGATGGGTATTACCTCCATGAGTATCAAGCCTTTGGGCTAGAGATCTCCCAGCTCCATCATTCCCATATGCTAGGCAGGGCCAAGTATCTAAAGAAAGCCTTGGACGACTACATTGAGCGCGACGTGGAGATCGCTGAATTCAAAGAGCCCACCTTGAAAAGCGACTACCATCCAGATCCCACGGAGGATTGCTATCTCGACAACAACTTCGATTGGCTGATCACCTACAACACGAACCGCTAAGGGTGAAAGAGCCTTCCCTTGCCTTTTTGCTTTAGGCAAGATGGTTTGGGCGTTTTCGCTTTGGAAAATTTGCCTGAGCCAAAGGCGAGCCTTATCGGCGATATCCTCTTTTGCAAGGAAAAAGCAAGCTCGCTTTGACGGAAATCGCGCGTGAAAAAGGAACTTTAAGGGGCTTTTGCGGATTTTTCAGGGCTGATCCTAGGCGAAGCGGCGAAGGCTTAAGAAATTTTTGCCTGTCCGTTTTATCGTACATCCTTCCTTTTAGAATATGCCTATAAGACAGCGGCCGAGTTAAGGGCTTGCCTGTCAAGAAGAAAGGAAACGACCATGAGAAGATACGAATCTTGCCCCACTAAGGAAGAAGCCCCCGATCCGCGCTTTTTGGCGTCCATCCCGATCTGTGATTTGAAAAGCAGGACCCTCGTCTATGGCTTGTATCCTCAAAGCCGCGTGAAAGACGAAACGCTGACCTCTAAGTTAGACGGGCTTGCCCCTTCTTGGAACGGCTGGGTCCTTTTCCAGGGATGGTATTACTGCAAGGGGAAGGCTTTTGCCTCAGCGAAAAACAGCTGCTTTGACGATGGGGATGACATTGTGAACGGGCAATCCTATTGGTTTCTCTGCGAGCCCATCAAATGGAAGGTCTTCCTTGTTTCAGAGGGGCTTTATAAAGCCGTGTCCTTTTTTGTCTTGGATGGCTGTCGTTATGATGAGGTGAGCAACGATTATGAGCTTTCCTTCATCCGGAAATGGCTGAACGAGAGCTTCTTCAAAACGGCTTTTGCCGCCGGGGGCGCCTTCCTAAAACCGATTCCCGCGAAAGAAGGGGGGCCAAAGGATAAAGTGGGTTTGCTTAGCCTTGAGGAATGCAAAGCCATGGAAGCTTCGTTCAGGGCAAGCAAAGCCAGCGACTACGCGAAGGCGAATTACGTGGAGATCGATCCAACGACGAATGAGGGCTCCTATTGGACAAACTCTCCTTACGCTTCCGATCCTGACGTCGCTTATTACGTCGGCAATGATGGCTCAATCTATTTCTCTTCCACGGGGTTCAGCGATACCGGAGTCCGTCCTTGCATTTACGTGAAACTGAGCGTGAGCGAGGCTGAGCGTATAGGAAAGAATGACCGCGGCTAGGCTTTGGCCTCTTCTAGGCAAAGATCCCTCCTATCTGATAAAGCGCGCTCAGGAAGCTTTCTTTAGAAAGCGCGGGGAACCGCCTGCCTATGGAATCCATCCTTGGCTCTTTCCTTTATACTTATGGCCAAAGGAAGAGAAACTGGCATGTACGATTTGACCTTCATCGAATTCAGCAAAAGGAAAGCAGGGGAAAAGCGAAAGGAGGACGTCACCTCGCTTTGGAGCGAGGGATGCTATGACTTCGATACCCCTTACTTCCTCTTCTTTCTTTATGAGCTGACCGACGAGGACAGTTTTAACTTCATCGCCAACTGCGGGGGCTCGCTCAACAACCTTTCCTCCAGCAACGTGACCATCCTCACTTTCTTCGAGAAAAGCATGGTGAGCAATTGGAGGAACGTGCAAAGCCGCTCCAAAATCGTCTGCGGGGAGAGGGGAGATTCTTTGAAAGTGGCCTCGACGTTAAGCGAATTGTCCGCCCGCTTCCAAGTGTCCTCCTTGCCCGCTTTGATCCTCGTGAAGAAAGAGGAAAGCGGGGACAAATCGCTCCTTATCCCCATCAAGAAAGCGAACCCCTCCTCGATGTATGGCTTCTTCGAGGCCGTCATAGGCATCATCAACTCGAACTGCGAGGAGGATTTCTCCTATCTCTCTTCGAAACTCGTGGGGGAAGATTCCCCCAGAATCGAGCAGGATGCCTTCATGGATGTGGGGGATGCCAGCTATCTCTACAACTTCCTCGACGAGATCAGGGAGAGGAAGGGATATCTGAAGATCGCCGACATCTGCGACTCCCTCCATATCTGCCGGAAGACCTTCTACAACAAAAGGACCAAGGGGACCTTCACCCGCGACGAATGCTTGAAGCTCGGCGTTCTCCTTGGCTTGGAAGACTCCAAGCTCAACAAGCTCCTTCGCCTCAACGGGCAAGCCGAACTCACCTTAAGCGAGAAGGATCTCGCGGTGAGGGAAGCGATCGCCGAGGGCGAGAGCCTGGAGGAAGTCATGATAGACCTCTTCGGGGAATCCCCCGATCGCTGAGGCAAGGAGGCTCCCTTGCCTTTTTTGATCTCTTTTACGATGTGTAACCTAATTACACACGAGCCTTTTTCTTGACCCCTAGACTATGGGGGCAAGGGAAAAAGGAGAGCAAAACGATATGAGAAAATCACCAACCATGCTCATGAAGGAGCTCAAGTTCATAAAGGAGAGAATCGCCGAGCTCCATAAGGCGGACCTCCAGGATTCGATGGAGGAGGTGGATGACTTTCAAAGCGAGCCTTTGGTCTCCACTTACTCCTACGAGGAGAACCGCGAAGCCATCAGGAAGCTCCGCGAGAGGGAGGAGGCGATTCACCGCGCCCTCTCCCTCTTCAACCTCACCACGAAGGTCCCTGGCTTCGACCTCACGGTCAGCGAGGGCCTTCTCCGCCTTGGCCAGCTCCGCAACGAGATTGACGTTCTCGCCACCCTCGCCTCCCGCCACCAGATCCGCAAGGTGGGCTCCTATGGCTGCTCCCGCTACCAGAAGTGCTGCTACGACGTGGCGAAGGCCAAAGAGGATTTGGCTGCGATGAGGGAGGAACGCACCTCCCTTCAGGTGGCCATCGACCGCTTGAATCTCACTAGCGACATCGATTGCTAGAGGGATATATGCCGCAGGCTAGCGGCGAAGGGCTCGCGCCTTGCCACCCATATAGCCATTTAGACGCTCCCGCTCACCGAAAGCGGGCGGCAGGGGTTGCGGAAAACGGAAAGAAATATCGGGGTAGTTAGATTAGGCAAGATTACGCCCCACGCCTTTGTCTGACCCTCCGAGAGGAGCTTATGCGAATAATGGATGGCCTAGGGGGAGAAATGCCGCCTAAAGGTCTAGGGAGAAGGCGAGATATCGCGCATTCCCACGCACTGATTCATGAGGGTTATCACCTTTCCGCGTCTAAACAAAGCGCGAGCCGCTCTTAGGGCTAGAGCAAAAGCCCAAAAGGCAAGGAAAAGCCTTAAAACCCCGCCCTTAGGGCCTCCCTTCGATGGGGGAGGGCAACCCCTAAGGGCGGAAGAAGCAGAAATCAAAGGAGAATTTATGAGCGATACCTTACTCATCCATCCCCGCGACGAGAGCACGGAGATGCTCAAATACGTCTATGAGGGCCGTTGCTTCGACGTGTGCGATGACCCAAACATCGGCAAAGCCGACCTCGTGAGGCTCATCGAGCCTCATGACACAATCATCATGCTGGGCCACGGCACCGGGGCGGGTCTTGCCTACCCTTCGGCCATTCACGGCCTCAAGCCAGGCCCCGATGGGAGCCTCTTCATGATTGACGACAGTCTTGCCCCTCTTCTTCGAAATAAGAAAACCATCTCGATGTGGTGCTTCAGCGACCGTTATTTCAAAAGGAACCACATCAAGGGCTTCCATACGGGGATGATAATCTCCGAAAGGCAAGAGGCTGAGCTCTTTTTGGGGGATTGCCCCTTAAGCGAGGCGGAGCTCTATGACAATATGGCGCTTCTTTCGAAGACGCTTGGGGGATGCATCGACAAAGAGCCTCTGGAGATGCGCTCCTACGTTTTGGCCCATTATCAGGGCGAAGACGCGATTACGAGGTTCAACCGGAGCAACATCAAGGTGCTCTAAGAAAGGAGAGAAACATGGTCAATTATCTGAGCAAAGTCGCCGTGAAGGGCAACAAGAACAGGAAGGAGGCGATTCTAGGGATCCTCGATAGCCTCGGGGTGAAGCACCAAATCGTGGGGGAGGCCACGGAGAACATCGTGGTATCGCTCAACCCCTCTTCCTCCCGCCTCGTCATCGGGGCGCATTACGATGCGGCGAGAGAGGATATCGAGGCGGCCAACGACAACGCCGCCGCCTGCGTCATCCTCCTCAATCTCATCAGCGATCTCAAAGGCGCCTCCAAGAGCATCGATTTCGTTTTCTTCGACAAGGAGGAGCAGGGATTCTTAGGGAGCAACGAGTACATCAGGATCACCGGGAGAGAGAACATCAAGGCCTGCATCAACCTCGATATGTGCGGCCTTGGCCATAACGTCGTGCTTAGCCACGACGACATGGGCAAGTCCATTTTCGAGGAAGAGCCTTATAGGTCCATCATCGGGGATTGCCCCAACCTCATGAGCTTCCTCCCTCCTGGCGATACGGTGAGCTTCGGGGGATTCCATATTCCTTACATCTTCCTTGTGAACTCCACCGACCATGATTTGGCTTGGTACCGGGCTTTCGCCTGCCGTTCCTATCAAGCAAGCACCATCCACCCGGACTGGGCGAAGAGCATGCACCAACCTAGCGACACCGTCTCTAGCCTAGACCCCTCGGGGATGGAGCTCATCTACGCCTATTTGGCGAAGAGGCTATAAGCTTTGAGGAAAAGGGGAATCCCATGGTTAACGGATTGGAAGTCGAGGCGGGTCATTGCCTAGACGGGGAGGAGGCCCCTTCCTATCTAGAGATAGGGCTAAGGGGCTTCGAGGCCCTCCTCCTCCCCTTGGAAGACATCGTGGAGATGAGGATGGAAGGGGTGGCGGAATCTCGCCGCGAAAAGAGACAGGGCCTAATAGCCGAACGCAAATGCGATGTCCAAATGACTCTTGAGAGGCGACGTCGCTCAAAGCGAAATCAAAAATAGGGGAGAGGGTATGCGTTTTTCTCCTTTTCGCATAAAGGAGCGACCGATCCTTGAATCCCTTAAGCGGCTTTGCCAAAACGCGCCTCTTCCAAAAGGCCTCTCTGAGCTCTAATCTTGGAACCCCTTCGCTTTTTTGCTTCCTTGCTGAAGATAGAAAAAGGATTTCTGCCTTTCGATCTCCCTTTTGAGTTCCTCTTCGCTTGGCAAGTAGGTCTTGTATTTGGCCGCGTAAAGCTGGTTGCTGACATGGAGGTTCGAATACCTTGCGATGTCATTGTCCATGTCCGGGCAAAGCAAGATCCCTATCGTGGGGTTGTCGTCGGGCTGCCTTTCCCTTTCGTCGTACATCTGGACGTACATATCCATTTGTCCGACGTCCTGGTGGGAGAGCTCACCCGTCTTCAAATCGATCAGCACGAAGCATTTGAGGATGTAGTTATAGAAAACGAGGTCGATGAAATAGTCTTTTTTCTCGGTGCGGATCCGTTTTTGGCTGGTGACGAAGGCGTATCCCTTGCCTAGTTCCATCAAGAAGTTCTTTATGTTCTGGATAAGGCACTTCTCCAGGTCCCTTTCTACGTATTCGTTGCTGCCTGGCAGATTCAGGAATTCCAGGATGGCGGGGCTCTTGATGAATTCCAGCTGATTGCTTTCTAAGGTATCGTCTGCTTTTTTGAGCATCCTTTTCGCGACCAGTTCCTTCCTTTGGGATTTAAGGATCCGGTAGTAATACTGAGTCGAGACATTCCTTTGAAGTGTCCTGACGCTCCAAGATTGGGAAGAGGCCTCTTTCTCGTACCATTCCCTGGCTTTTTTGTCATCGACTTGCAGAAGGACAAGATAATGAGACCAGGAGAGAAAAGATTGTCCAAACGGCGTTTGGAAAATGTTCGGATACTCTTTGTAGAAGGAGAAGAAGTTGTATAACGACATTCTCCCGAACCCCTTTCCGTATTTTTCCGTAAGCTTTCGCGACAGGCTTTTGATGATTTCCAGGCCGTAGTTTTCTTTCCTGGTATCCTTGAGTTCCTCCTCGTGGATCCTTTTGCCGATCAGCCAGTTTCTTTGGATGAGGAGCAGGTTGACTGATTTATAGGCTGCATGCCTTGCCTTTTCGATAAGCAAAGAAACGTCGGAGAAGACGTCGCCTGTCTTTGTTTCGGTCGCGGAAGCGACTCCTAGAAGCTCGTCGTCGCTTTCATGCGCATTTGTTTTGCTTTGGGAAACCATGTTGATTTGCATCCTCCTCACCCTATTAATAAAGGAGAAATTGAAGTTTTCCCCAATGGCTTTGGTTTTAAGTGAGCGGATTGCTTAATCGTCAATGGCTTTTCTCGCATCGCTTTTAGGAAGAAGCCAGCTATGGAAAGCGTCGCAGGCCTCTGCCTCGAAGCGAATTTAAGTCCGCTTTGGATTATTTTTGGAATACATACGGATCCACGCAGGACGACTTGCTCCTCATCGTCTGCGGCAGTGCCGCTAGCTGGATCATCAACAACATCAGCAAGGACACCGGTGGATTCTATAATCGCGTGACCAACCAGATTCACTTGATGCCTTTTCATCTGAAAGAATGCCGGGAAATATGCCTCGGGAAAGGGCTTGATTACGAAAACGAGACCATCGCGAAAGCCTATATGGTATTTGGCGGGGTGCCTTATTATTGGAGGCTTCTTTTGCCTTCGAAAAGCCTTGATCAGGAAATCGATCGACTTTGTTTCAAGGAGAACGGCACGCTTCGCTATGAGCTTCAAAATTTGTTTAGTTCCCTTTTCTCCGCCCGGGGCTGTCATGGGCGGATCGTCGCCGCCCTTGCGAAGAAAACCATGGGTCTCACGCGTCAGGAGCTCATCAAACTCGGCCTGCCTGGGGGAGGGAAGTCGCTTACGAAAGCCCTTGAGGAACTTGAGCAATGCGGGTTCATTCGCAAATTCAACCGGCCTGGTCATACGAACGACGGCTATTATCAGATCAAAGATCCTTTCGTCCGCTTCGCCAATGATTTCCTTGGCGGAGAAAAAACAAGCTCTTGGACCTCTTATATCGATACGCCTTCCTATTACTCTTGGCAGGGGAACGCCTATGAGCTCCTTTGCTTAAATGACGTCGAAGAAATCAAAAACGCCTTGGGCGTTTTGGGGGTGGAGAGCAACGAATATCCCTTCCGCAGCAAAAAACATTCCCCGGGGGCTCAAATCGATTTGGTGATTGATCGGAAGGACTCGGTGAGCAATCTCTGCGAGATGAAATACTCATCTCATCCGTTTGTCATTGATAAGGCCTATGCCTCCGTCTTGGAAAATAAAAAGGAGGCCTTCCGAATGGAGACCAAGACCAAGAACGCGGTCAGGCTAACTTTGGTCGCTTCCAAGGGTCTCGCCAAGAACTCCTATTCGGATATCGTTCGAAACGTCGTGACTCTAGATGATTTGTTCCGTTGATTAAACGGTCCCAAAATCGCCTCGTTTTCATGGGCTTTGGGACCATTTGCTTAGGCCTTTTTGATTATTTGAAGGTTAAAAACTTTTCTAAATAAAACAAAATATTCTGAGACCATCGATGCTTTTAGCAAGGCTGTTCTTTTGATGTGCCTTAGAGGGGCATCCTTAAAAATCTTTCTTTTCATGGGCCTTCATCTTATTCTGGCTTGCTATTTCGCTTTGCCCTGAACCTTGTCGCAAAGAGCCGTTAAAAACGGCATTCCAAGAGGCAATAAAAAAACTTAACGCAGTTAATGCTTGTCAAGAGTTGAATTTAATATTTTCACCCCCTACATAATTAGGGACGTCCATAGAGAGCGAGGTTAGGGACAAGCCCTGCGACCCTCCGCCAACCTGCCTCTTTTATAGAGGCAAGGTGGCAATGCTTGAGCGATGGCGACTTGGTCTTTCCTTGCCCATCGCCTCCGCGATGGGCTTTCTTTATCAGGAAGAGGCTCTCCTGGGCAAAAAGGGAGAAGAGGATGGGAAACGAGAAGGAAAAAAGAGGAATGGGCCTCTTTGGCTTCCTTTTAGGGAACCTCGTCTTTGCCCTTGATGGCAGCGAAATGGAAACAAAGGAGAAATGAAGCATGGCTGTTGATTTTGATGATCCGAAGATCAGGTCCATCATGGAGATTTTGCGCGAGGAGCTGAATAAGGGCTTTTTGGTGGGGCAAAGCGACATCGAGAGGACCTTCCGCGTCGACAAGGATACCTCGCTTGAGATTATCCTCCAGATGGTCAAAGAGGACCGCGCTAAACCTCGGAAGGAAGAGGAGATCATAAAGAGGGAGGCCCCATTGCCTTTCAAGCTCTTCCTTGCCACCCCTAATTCCCAGGGGGATAGGGCGGCTGCGCTGCAAAAGGCGTTCCAAGGCACGGAAGGAGTGGAGGTGCTAGAGGAGGGCAGCCTCGCCCGTGCCTTGGAAAGCCATCCGGACGTGGATTGCCTCATCTTTCCGGCCAGCTGCCCAGGCGGCTCTGCGGAGATCAGGGATTATCTTGGGGAAAATGATTCCTGGATGTTCAAAGAGAATCTGGATGGCACCTATCCAGGATGGGGCTTTGGGCCAACATGCGTAAACGAGGTTCTGAACGGCAGGCTTCGCCTCATCCGCACGCGGATAAGCCCTTATGAAGGCCCCGTGGGGGTCTATACCGTCCGCGAGTGTTTGAACCTATCTTTGAAAACAGCCCTCGACATCGGGGCCAAAAGCGTCCTTGTCTTCGATTTCTGCGCGCGGACGTGGCGGTGCTCCCCAGATGATCTAGCCAAAGCCATGAGGCAAGGCTATGACAGGGACTTCTCCTTTCTAAAGGATAAGGAGGCGCAGTATGAGACGTGAGAATCCAGTATCCGCATGGCTTAGGCAACCGCCCGTCGATGCGGCGGCCTTATGGAAAGAGCTTCTTAAGAACGGCGGGATGGTTTCCTCGATATCCCGACCAGCCCCTTCAAAGTCGCGACGGCCGTCTCTTTCCTTGGTTTCATTGGTGATGAAACACACAGCAAGCAGCCCGGCGGCTTAACGGAAAGAAAATGAAGACGTATGTAGCCTTGGATGCAATGGGCTTATGGCCAATGAAAGCATCGCGCCTATAATAATCAAAAACGAAGGAATTCAACGATGGCTGAAGTCAGGAAAAATCAAGAAATTAGCGCCGATTTAATAAAGGCCATCGAGCTCGAACAACCGAACCTTCCCTCGGAACCAAACGAGGACTTGAAAACGGTTTTAAAGGAAATCATGGGTTGCGCGATAAAGATTAAGGCATGCGATGGCGGCAGCGATGCAATAATAATCGCACCCTATTGGTGCGAGCTGTATTTCAATCTCGGCAATTGCTTGAACGATCCCTTTTGCGATGAATCCGACAATAAAAAAAGCTGTAATTTGCTTTATTTTAGGTCGGCTTCTCATAGAGAAGGCATTTTCAATAAGCGCAATCGCGTTGATATCTGCCTTGGCGATGGTAATAACGAAGTGTCTCTTTTGATTAAACGCGCAATTTTAAAGGATGGTTTTGGCAATGACGTGGCGCAAAGGAAAGAGAAGGGCAGGAGTAAAAAGCTGTTTAGCTCCGACGCCCATATCGCCCACGCCATTCTCAAAAAATTCAGGAATAAAAAGACCGAATATGAATTCGTCCCTCGTTCATCTTCCGCCGGCATATTCGACTTTTCCCAAAGAATTAGATTAAGGGCAATATCGAGTGGCCACGAAAAATGGATTTATAAAAAGTACGCAATCTATGATTCGGGCGAATTTGCCCGATCCGAAAGCGATAGGATCATTCAAGGCAAGAAAAAAAGAACTGAACCGTGATTGGCGCGAATAAAATCATTGACTTGATTTTCGAAAATCGCGTGGCTGAATAAGTTCTAATGCTACATTTTTCGTACACGGAAATGATGTGACGTTCTTAATTCAAGAGGTTTTCTGACGATAATTTCACCGTAAAAACGAAGGAAGAATGCGGAAGAAATCATCAACGTCGTCGCCCAGGGGCTTGCTTTCGTCGCGATGGCCGCTGAGGATCGATCTCGCCACCAGGGAGACCCTCACCGTCTCAATCATCTTACATTTTCGCGTTATATTTCGTCACATGAAAGAAAATATATTTACTTTGTAAATATAATGCTTAAATTTTAAACGAAGGAAACGTCAATTGAAAGCCTTCTTTTCCCGCCACTCAGACACAAAAAAAGCGCCGGATTGGAGAAAGACCCGACGCCGTGTAAGAAAAATATTCAGAAACTCATGCGTTTATCCTGGGCTATGACAGGGACTTCGACTTTCTAAAGGATAAGGAGGTACGATATTAGGCGTGAGAACCCAGTATCCGCATGGCTTAGGCAACCGCCCGTCGATGCGGCGACCTCATGGAAAGGGCTTCTGAAGAACGGTGGGGTGTGTCTGGGAACAATTTAGATAATCGAATATGACGGCGATCTTTGGGCAATATCTGTCTTGGAAGTTCCCAACATGCTTTTGACAAACAGCCATAAGGTAAGATGGCAAAGCTGTTTAGACGTTTCGTTTCTGCTGATAACGGATGGACAAGCGCTTTTTTTGCGTTGGCCGAAAGCGAGGGATGCCCGCTTTTTGCGAAGTGATGTGAGCGCCCTTTCTTCTCCCCGATTTGCGCGCAAGGAAGCAAGGACTTTTCAAACTAAATGCAGTTTCTGCCCAAGGAACCTGCGTTAATTCATAGAACTAGCAAATGGTTATTTGAAACCATGAAGGATCTTCGCTTTTGCTATAAAATTTGGTAAATAATAGCGAATCGAGAACATGGGTATGGCTTCTTTGACAAAAAATCAAAAAGAAAACGTTAAGATGCCATCTGGCCGGTTCGTTAAGAAACAAGGAGCAAGTCTATGAGTCTGTTTTTTATCTTAGCGAGAGATGATACCCAATATAAAGCCAAGAAATACGTTGGAAAAGATAAGCATTTCACGAAAATAAGAGTAGGGGATTACGCTTTTGTGAGCCATGAGTCCGCCAAAGTAAATGCGCTTTGGAAATTAAAGGAAGTAAAGCGCGACGAGAGTGGCGTGACCGGTCTCTTTGACGAAGTTTTTGAGATTAGCACATCGCTTGAATTTACAAAGTTCATTAGATTGGATCTTTTTAAATTAACGACAGGCCTTGTAATATTCGTCAGAAAACCGACGCCAACATTTCCGGAACTTAGCTTGGACGATGCTCGAAAGTTTAGTAGCGTCACCGCTGACGGCGGAGCTTTTGAAGCATACGTCCAGAACCCCGATAGCTACCGCGAAATCCTGTTTGTCGATTCCGATGCAACTCCTTCTAGGAAAGATATCCAAATCACAAAAAGCGGAGGGAGTTACGCCATTCTCAACAAAGATGAACCTTTTATGGCTGAACTAGCTTCAAAATTCCAGCCCCAAAAATACCAGGAACTATGCGGCTTTTTGCAATCTAATCCCGGGGTGACATCTCAAAAAAAGAAAACGAAGGATTGGCTTGAAAGCGAAGGGAAGGACGGGACAATTGAAATTCATGATCTTTGGAACCTTTTCTGCTCGTCCCAACCGATTTCAAGGTCGAAGCAAGCCGGTGCTGACAATATGCAGTTGAATTCAGACATGGATTCCGCTGAGGAAGAATTGGTTCATAAAGACGTTTTGCCATATAAAAATTTAATAATTTACGGCATCCCTGGCTGTGGCAAATCCTATCGTTTGAAGAATCAATATCTGAAAGATTTCGCGGAAGACAAAATCATCCGCACGACTTTCCATCCTGAATATTCGAACTGTGATTTTGTCGGGCAGGTCCGTCCAACCAAAAAAGGAACGGGCCTAGATTACCAGGTCGTCGCCGGGCCTTTCACGAAAGCGCTTTGTCTGGCGTTGAAAGAACAAAAAGACTCGGATAGCGACCCAGATGCCGTCGCATTGGTGATAGAAGAAATTAATCGTGGGAACGCAGCCGCGATTTTCGGAGACCTCTTTCAACTGCTTGATAGGGATTCAGGGGAAGATAGCGAATACGAAATAACGAATGAGACGATTGCCTCTTATCTTGGCCAAGAAGGGATCATTAAGGATACTGAGGTGAACGAGTACAAAATCAAGATCCCCTCAAACCTTTATCTTTTCGCAACTATGAATACTTCCGATCAGAACGTCTTCAAGCTCGACACAGCTTTCAAGAGAAGATGGGAGTTCGAGAGATTGACGAACGCGGATACCCGCGGAGATGTTGCTGATTTCGCGGTGTTCAAGCTCAAGGATGGCACTGAGATCAAATGGCTGGAGTTCATTGATGCCGTGAACAAGGTCATTGTCGAAAATGAGGATATCAGCGGAGACAGGCAAATCGGGAATTTCTTCTATAAGGACACAGGCATTGACTTGAAGCGCTTCGCGAACAAAGTGCTGGAATACCTTTATAACGATGTTTGCAAGTACGGCGGCAAAGAGGAGATTTTCAAAACGGATAAATACAAATCCTTTGATGATATCTACAACGCTTTCGTCGCCGGGGAGAACGTCTTTAGGGACGAATTGTTTGGAACCGCTCCCGCGCCTGCGGGCCAAATAAACGGCAACGCGCCCGTGGGAACAACGATGCAAGAAGATGACGAGCAATAGTTCCGAAATCGAATACATACCCACCTCAAGAACCTCTGGACGAGTTTTTGAAGTTGAGGATGTCCTCGCCCAATTCGTCGGGGCGGAATACGTCTACGACGAAGGAAAAAACGGGAAGATCGCCATCCATTACCCGAAGACTTTAGGAAAATTGCCTTTAGACGATGAGAAGGCGAACCGGAAACTGCTCCTCAATCTTTTCAAGTCGTTGAAACTAACGAAAAACGCGGATGGGGAGGATAGGGATTATGGGGAGACCTCTCGCGATATAAACCTTGACAAATTCCCTTTGTATTCTTTCTTGTGGGTCCTTGATGATTTCAAAGCCCATGGGAGGATGCTTTTCTCTGAAACGGTCAATAGCAAGGACCCTTCGGGCAAGATCAACTGGAAGAAGACCTTCCAGGGATCCTCGGTTATTTATAATGGAAGCATCGTTTATAACGACTATGTCTATCGCAAGAAAGTAAGGTCGGAAGCCTTGCTCACCGAGATCTACGATTACTGCGTCTACCGAAGCTTGAACATGCTCTTCTTTTTGACGAGCCTTCCTCAGAATCTCGTACACCCTTTGTACAAAGACATCAAAGGGAGGAGGAATGAGTATCGGAACTGCCTGAAAGAAGCCCTTGAGACCACTTTTGACGATGAGAGGAAGCTTCGTTACCGCCATATGCTCAACATCGTGGAGAAGGATTCCTATGACTCGCTTTCAAGCAAGAACCTGATCGGGGTGCCTAGCTACGACCACGTGTTTGAGAAGGAAATCGATTCCTTGCTAGGCAACGTCCCCGATATCTCCGAGTACTATCCTGAGGCCCGCATCCAAATCGATGGAGAAAAAGAGTCCCGGCATCTAAGCAATCTCAGGGAAGACACGATACATATCGAGAACGATGAATGCTTCATCTTCGATTCGAAGTTCTACGAGTTCGGCAACATGCCCAAAGCCGAATCGGTGGAAAAGCAAATCGTTTATGGCGAGAACATTGAATTGAACCATCGTTTCGCCTCGAACAAGATATTCAACATCTTCCTCATCCCAAGAAGCTTTAAGGATGAAGGATGGGAAACGAAAGACGTCATTAAGTACTATGGTTACTC
>CAVECL010000023.1:0-27308 GCA_963614595.1 Parasutterella excrementihominis
AAGTGGATTTTCTGCGTTTTCGTTCATAATCGCCCCTCCTGACTATTTCTTTCACGCTTTTTATGTCTGCATATGATTGTCCTTGGCCCTCGAAAAGCTCACTAAGATAAGAGTGGTTGGCGGCATTCTTCATTCGCTGAAATCTACAATCGTCGGCATGAAATATCTACAAACGTCGGCATGAAATATCTACAAACGTCGGCTTACTATTTGAAACCGCCCATGGCTGCGTTAAAATATAAAAGCAAAAAAGGAGTAGGAAAATGAGGGGGTATCGAGCAAGAATCGCCGACGAAATTTTGAAAAGAAGACTCCAAACGACCGGTGCTGTTGTGATTGAGGGACCGAAATGGTGCGGGAAAACGACAACCGCTGAACAAGTCGCCAAAAGCGTTCTCTATGTGGATGAGCCCGAGAAGAAAGACGAGAACATCGCTATGTCGAACCTCAACCCGAAACTCCTTTTGAAAGGCGATTCTCCTAGGCTTCTTGATGAATGGCAGGTTGCCCCGAAACTTTGGGATGCCGTTCGTTTTGCCGTGGACCATCAAGAGGGGACCGGGCATTTCATTTTGACTGGTTCATCGACTCCCGTGGGCTCAAACGAGAGATCGCATTCCGGGACCGGGCGTTTCTCTTGGCTCACCATGCGCCCGATGTCCCTATTCGAATCGGGAGACTCGACCGGGGAAGTCAGCTTAGGAAACCTTTTCAAAGGGGGCGAGGATATTTCGGGCGCCTCTTCTCTGGGCATTGAGCGTTTGGCTTTCCTTACCTGCCGAGGGGGCTGGCCTTCTTGCCTTTCTTTGAAAGACGACCTCGCCCTCGACCCCGCTATCAACTATTTTGAGGGGGTTGTCCGCTCGGACATCAGCAAAGCCGATGGAAGGGCGAAAAATGAGTTGACAGCCCGGCGCTTGATGAGATCCTTTGCAAGGCATCAAGGTTCTCAAGCCCCTAATTCTACCCTGTCCGAAGATATCAGGATGAACGAAGGAGGAACTAGCAACGAGGAGACGGTTTCCGCTTATCTACATGCTTTGCGAAAGATTTTCGTTGTTGAAGATATGGAGGCCTGGAGCCCGCGCCTTCGCTCAAAAACGGCCATTCGGACCAGCGACACGCGCTTTTTTAGCGATCCCTCCATCGCGACCAGCGCTTTGGGCGTTGGCCCTAGCGACCTGCTGAATGATTTGAAAACATTTGGGTTTTTGTTCGAAACTTTATGCGTGCGGGACCTGCGCGTTTATGCGGAAACCCTACAAGGAAAAGTCTACCGTTATAGGGACAGCCTAGGGCATGAATGCGACGCGATCGTCCATCTGCGAAACGGCAAATACGGGCTTATCGAGATGAAGCTTGGGGAGGATGCCGCGATTGAAAACGGGGCAGAAAATCTTAAGAAAATGGAAGCGAGAATCGATACAGCCGTCATGAATCCTCCTTCTTTTCTTATGGTCTTGGTGGGTGTGGGAACTTACGCCTATAAACGGCCGGACGGGGTTTATGTGGTGCCTATTGGCTGTCTAAAGAACTGAGACGAAGCTTCTTAAATCGTCTCTACGCAGAGGCGAAGCTTACCTAAGCGGCGGAAAGCAAAGGACTTTGTGATTTCCTTTTTGTGCGCCTAAAGAAGACATTGCGGAGACAGTGAAAACTAGACGCACGATGCTGAAACTCCCTTTCTCGTTTCAGTTTCCGAAGGGCCGAAAATGAGCCTCAACCTTCTTACGTGTTTTTAGGACTAACTACGAATTTCAGCTCAAACTAGTTGGAGGCCAAGGATGTTTTTCGTTTCGGAACAATAGAATCGAAATCCCTTTGCATTGTTCCGAATATTGTTCAGCATATTGTTCAGCATATTGTTCCGAATAATGTTCCGAAACCTGTTATAATTGGTTTGGAAAGCGAAAGGAGCGAATTGAATATGGACGAAAAAATGACCGTGAAAGAGGCATCTGCTGCTTGGGGAATCAGTGAAAGGCGAATCGCCAAACTTTGCGAGGAGGGGAAAGTCAAAGGGGCGAAGAAAGAGGGAAAGGCTTGGCTTCTTTCCATAGATGCTGTTAAACCCGCCGACGGGAGAACCAGGCGTTTTGAGAATCGTTCTTCATCAAGGCTTCCTTTGCCTATTGGAGTCTCGGATTATCGCTTGGCTTGCACGGAATATTATTACGTTGATAAGACTCTCCTGATCAAAGATTTCCTTGATGAACGGCCTTTGGTCTCCCTCTTCACTCGCCCCCGTCGCTTTGGCAAGACCCTCAACATGGATATGCTCCGCACCTTCTTTGAAAAAACCGACGAAGATACTTCCATTTACTTTAAGGACAAGAAAATTTGGTCCCGCGGGGAGAGATATCGCGCCTTTCAAGGGAAATACCCCGTAATATTCCTTAGCTTCAAGGACGTTAAGTTTGCCACTTTCCAGGAAACCTATGCTTCCATTGAAGAGCTAATCGCCGATGAGTGTTCTCGGCATGATGAGCTTTTTAATAGCCAAAAGCTTGGGGAACGCGACAAGGAACGTCTTAAGGCGCTTGCTTCCGGCAAGGCTGTTCCCGCTAATCTTTCCACTTCTTTGAACTACCTCTCGCGAGCTTTGCATCTTCATCATGGCGTTGCCCCGATCATCATTATTGATGAGTACGACACCCCGATTGGCCAAGGGCATTTGAACGGTTTCTATGACGAAATCGTTTCCTTCATGCGAAACCTTTTTTCCAGTGGTCTGAAGGACAATTCTCATCTGAGTTTTGGTTTTTTGACCGGGGTATTGAGGGTCGCTAAAGAAAGCATTTTCAGCGGGCTTAACAACCTCGTCATCAATTCAGTGCTCGATGGAAAATACAGTTCCTATTTCGGCTTTACCAAGGAAGAGGTGAAAGAGATGGCTTCCTATTATGGGAAGAAGGATAAGCTAAAGGAAATTGAAGATTGGTACGATGGGTATCGCTTCGGGAACACGGAGATCTATAACCCTTGGTCGGTCATCAACTATTTCCGGAACGACTGCCTTCCTCGCGCCTATTGGCAAAGCACGGGGAGCAACGACATCATCGGAGAGGTTTTGGAAGGAGCGGATAATTCGCTTTGCGACAAGCTTTCTTCACTTCTTCAAGGGGGTGCCGTTTCCACTTATATCGATACGGGGGTGATCTATCCGACCATTCGGGATAACCCCTCTTCCGTTTTCAGCTTCCTTCTTGTCGCGGGCTACCTTAAAGCGATTCGCACGGAGCCCTCATGGAACGGGGATTTCCTTTGCCAGGTAGCCTTGCCAAATAGGGAAATCAGCTTCGTCTATAGCAAAGAGATCCTTCAAAAGCTTGGTAATGGAGCTGCCGAAACAAGTTCGATTGCTGTTCAAGAGGCTCTTTATTCCGGGGATGTTGAATCGCTTAAAAAGCATCTTGGACGGTTCTTGGAGCAATCGGTCAGCTTTTACGACACAGCGAAAGAGGATTTCTATCACGGCTTGGTCTTGGGGCTTTGCGCTGCGTTGGATAGGCGCTATCTTGTCACTTCGAACCGAGAATCCGGGGATGGGCGTTATGACATCTGCCTCTGCCCAAAAGAGAAAAAGCTGCCTGGGATTTTGATTGAACTGAAACACGCGAAGGCTTGCTCCGAAGAAAAGCTGGTGTCGTTAGCCAAAGAGGCGCTTTCTCAAATAAAAGAAAAGAACTATAAGGCAGAGCTTGCCGCAAAAGGAGTGGAGAGCGTCGTTTGTTATGGCTTTGCCTGCAGCGGCAAGAAGGTTCAGGTCGTTATTGAATAATGTCTTTGAATGCTTTTTTAATTGCGCAGCTTTGCAAAATCTGAGATGCCAAAATCTAGAAGTCGCACGGCATCGGAACTTTTCTTATTGCGCACCTATTGCGCGCTATTGCGCTTATATTGCGGTAATGATAAAATTCGCATGGAGGCATTCGTATGAAGGACGTTGAAACAATCGCTCTAATCGTTCGCGGCTTATGCGCCATGAAGGACGAGAACACATATGTCGAATTCAAAATGAACAACGCCGATCCGGATGGAGTGGGGGAGAGAATATCCGCCCTTTCGAATATGGCTTTGCTTGCGAATAAGCCCTATGGCTATTTGGTTTGGGGGATCGACGATGTCACCCATGCCCCGCTTGGGACCAGGCTCTCTTTCAAGACGTGGAAAAAAGGGGATCAAGACATATTGGCCTATTGGCGGAATCTTCTGATTCCGTCTCTTGATCTGCAGGATTATGAGTTTGATTTGGACGGCGGCCATATTTTGGTCCTTGAGATCCCCGCGGCCTCCTATTTCGCGACGACTTTCAAAAAGCAGGCTTATTGCAGAATAGGAAGCTACACGAAGAATCTGAAGGAATACCCCGCTTTAGAAAAGGAGCTTTGGCAGAAACTTGAAGGAACTTCCCCTGAGATGCGCCTAGCGGAGACTTCGATTGAAAAGTCGAGACTTCCCGAAGTTTTGGATTTCTCCTCCTACGCGAATGCTCTTGCTTTGCCTGGCGCCCTTTCCTTAGAAGAAGGTATCTCCCGCTTTGTTCGCGAAGGTTTCCTTATCGATGAAGGGGCCGAGCATTACTCTCTGACGGTTTTAGGAGGGCTTTTGTTCGCGAAAGACTTCTCGTTGTTCAAGCCTCTTTCCAACAGGCTTCTGCGCGTCGTTCGCTATTCTGGAAACGACCGCTTGGAGACTAGGGGAAAGAAGGAGTTCCCCTATGGCTACGCCTCCTCTTTTGAGGCTTGTTACAAGGAGATACTTTCTTGCATTCAAGGAACGGATATCTACGTGGACGGGAGACGCAAAGACCATTACCTGGTTCCCGCCATTGCAGTCAGAGAAGCTCTTGGGAACATCTTGATTCATCAGGATTTGCTTTCTAGCGGGGGCCCTTTGGTGGAAATCTTCTCTGACCGCGTTGAATTTTCCAACCCCGGGCATTTGAGTGTCCCTTTGGATCGCCTCATCGATTCTGCCCCGAAGCCGGCGAATCCCTCTTTGGCTTCTTTTTTGCGGCGAATCGATATCGGCGATACCGCTGGAAGCGGTTTTGACAAGATTGTCACTTCGCTAGAGAAGGAGCATCTTCCTCCGGCCAAAGTGAGCGAATCTTCTTCGGGGGTGAGAGTTGCGCTTTCCGGAAACAGGACTTTTGATGACTTCTCCTCGGAAGAAAAAATCCAGGCTGCCTATGAACACACCGTTCTTTGCCATCTTTCCTATAAGCATGCGACAAACCAAAGCCTAAGGGAGCGTTTTGGCTTGGGCGTGGAGGCCAAATATAAAATCAGCCGTATCTACGCCGCCGCTCTCGAAAAAGGGAAGATAAAGAAAGAAGCGGACTCCGACAAAAAGGACGTCTCCTATTTGCCTTATTGGGCTTGAGATTGCCTTTTTTAATTGCGCAGCTTTGCAAAATCGGAGATGCCAAAATCGAGAAGTCGCATGGCATCGAAACTTTTCTTATTGCGCACCTATTGCGCGCTATTGCGCTCATATTGCGGTAATTAAAAAGAACATTGTTGGTTTTAGGGCTTTGCGAGAAGCTTGATAAAGTTGCAAGCCTCAGGAGAAAACGTGAGCCCTTTTCTTAATGGGCCAGTCCCGGCGTGGGTCTGGGGGCTTATCTATTGAACTCACGCCGTATAATCACACCTTAAAAAATTGTAAATTCGTGTTCTTCCCAATCGAAAGCATTGAAAGCCGTTAAGGTATCATCTTCATCAAGCAGAAGCGGATATCGATATGAAAAACACGAAAGATAACCCTCTTAATCCTTCTTCATACTTTGCTTTCGCCAAGCCGATTTGGAAGCGCGGAACTTCCTTTTTGCTTAATTCAATTTGCTTGTTTTCTTGCGAATTGTCTTACAAAGGGAAAGCCAAACTTACGATTACGGCTAGAAATTCCTATCGTATTTCTTTAAACGGCAAATTTCTTGCCTTTGGCCCGGCAAGAAGCGCCCATGGATATGCCCGCGTGGATGAGATTGATCTAGGCGAGCTGCCAGGCGATGAAACGTTGCTTATTGAATGCGCGGCTTATAACACGAAGACGTTCTGCACCCTTAACGAGCCTGGCTTCTTGCAAGCTGAGGTCAAAAATGATGAAGGAGACGTTCTTGCCTATACGGGAAAGGATTTCTTGGTTCGAACCTATTCTGAGCGTCTACGCAAAGTAAACCGCTATAGTTATCAAAGGGCTTTTTCAGAAGCCTATGATTTCACTTCCTTAAAAGAGGGGTTTGAAGAACCGGAAATCGTGGAAGGGGCTTCTCTTTTGCCTCGATTGGTTTCTTACCCTCTTTATGACCTTTATCCATCTAAGCTCGTTGAAACGGGTGTTTCGCATTATGAAAAGAAAGAGATCGAAGCCAATCGCTGGCTTCAAGACCGAAAATTCGCCTTCTTTCAAGATGGTGAGCTTGAAGTGGATCCCTATCGTTACGGCTTGTCTCTTAGTTATGAAAGAAAAAGCATTGGGAACTGCCTCAATGAAGGCGATTTCGCGACCTTTGCCCTGAATGAAGCGCGGACTGGATTCATCGGATTTTCCTGTCTCGTAGAAGAGGAAGCTGAAGTCTACATCTTCTTCGATGAGATTGATTTGGGCTTTGGAGAAAAGGATGCGATTGAACTGAATCTGAGCCGCATCGGATGTCTGAATGCCCTGGTTTATCGCTTGCCTAAGGGGGAATTCAATTATTTCAGCTATGAGCCTTACAGCGGGAAATACTTCCGGGTCGTGGTTAGGAAAGGACGCATATCCTCGCCGAGCATCGTTCTGCGCGGTTATGAAAACCCTGACGCGGATTCCTTTGTTTTCGTTTCCGCCGACGAAGAAATCAATCGCATCGTGAAAGCGGCGAGGAACAATTTCGTCAGCAACGCGGTCGATCTTTTCACGGACTGCCCTTCTAGAGAAAGGGCCGGCTGGCTTTGCGATTCTTATTTCACCGCGAAGGCGGAAAAACTTTTTACGGGCAAAAACAAGGTTGAGCAGGCCTTCCTAGATAATTATCTCCTTTTCAAATCCCCGCTTCCCAGGGGAATGGTTCCGATGTGCTATCCCGCGGATAGCTATGATGGCGCCTTCATTCCAAACTGGGCGTTATTCTTGATCATCGAGATTGCCGATTTAAAGAAAAGGGGAGGGGACATCACGCCTTATTTTGACATGGTGAAAGGCGTTTTTGATTACTTCTCACCTTTTGAAAACGAATACGGCCTCTTGGAGAATCTTGAGAACTGGGTCTTTGTTGAATGGAGCAAAGCAAACGACGAAGAATTCTTGGAAGGGGTGAACTTCCCGTCGAATATGATGTATGCCTTCGCCTTTAAAGAGGCGGGGGAGGCATATGGGAATCCTTCCTGGTCTTCCAAAGGGAAGACCCTGTCCGAAACGATCCGCGCCCTTTCCTTTAACGGGCAGTTCTTTGTGGATAATGCGATTCGAAAAGAAGGCAAACTGGTGGCGACCAGCAACACAAGCGAAGCGTGTCAGTATTATGCTTTCTTCAGCGGCGTCGCTAGCAAAGAGCAAGACAAGAACCTTTTCGAAACCCTTGTGAATGATTTCGGCGCCAAGCGCGATGATAAGGCAGTCTATCCGAATGTTTACAAATCCAACGCCTTCATTGGCAACTTCCTGCGCCTCATCATGCTTACGAATAACGGGGAAAAAGCAAAATTAAGCGAAGAATGCATTGCCTATTTCTCCAAGATGGCTTTGCTAACAGGCTCGCTTTGGGAGATGGATTGGCCAAGCGGATGCTCGCTGAATCACGGTTTTGCCTCGTTCGTTGCAAATTTGCTCACGGATTACATGATCGGTTACAAAGGTTTTGAAGGAAATAAGGTTTATTTCGCTCCCCCCTGCGTTGACATCGACTGCCATATCGAGATTCCATTAGGTGAAAGCAAATTGATTTACGATAGGAAAGCCTGCAAAACCTGCATCGTTTTGCCTGAGGGCTTTAGAATAATCAAGATTTACGATGGAAATCAAAAATAAGGTTTTCTTCCATAATGGCAAGCCTTTCTTTCCTGTGATGGGGGAATACCAATATTCCCGCACTTTCGCTTCTTCCTGGGATGAAGACATGAAGAAGATGAAGGCCCTTGGAATCAATGCCATCTCGACCTACTCTTTTTGGATTCATCACGAGGAAATCGAAGGCGAATTCGATTTCAAAGGAAACAAGGATATCCGGCTGTTCCTTGAAACGGCGAAGCGCAATGATTTGCTCGTCTGTCTCCGCATCGGCCCATGGGTCCACGCCGAGAGCCGGAACGGCGGCTTTCCGGATTGGATTTACTCCAAAGGCTGTGGGCTGAGGAAAAACGATCCTGTTTATCTAGCTTACGTAAGACGATATTTTGAAGCGCTTTTCCATGAATGCAAAGGCTATATGGAAAAAGACGAGGGGCCTGTATGCTTTATTCAGGTCGAAAACGAATATAGCCAGTGGGGAAAACAAGGCGAAGATTTTGGCGATGTCCATATCAATAAGCTGATTGCGATGCTAAAGGAAATCGGTTTTGATGTCCCTATTTACATGGCGACTGGGTGGGGCGAAGCCGCGATTGGAAAAGCCATCCCTGTTTGGGGCGCCTATTGCGAAGCTCCGTGGGAATTCACGGACGAGGAACTTCCTCCCGCGGATGGGTATTTGTTTTCAGAGAACCCTAATGACCAAAACATTGGGAGCGACACTGGCAAGAAAGACTTTGATCTAGCTTCGTCGTTAAGCAAGTTTCCTTATGCCACGGTTGAACTTGGCGGGGGCATCCAAATGACTCATGCACGGCGTCCGATCATGGGCGATAAGGATAACGCTTGCCTTGCGTTTTGCCGACTTGGCAGTGGGGTCGACGCCCTTGGGTACTATGTCTTTCATGGCGGCATCCAGCCTAGCGGCAAGCTGACTTCCATGCAGGAATATCGCCGGGAAAATAATATTGATGCGGGTTTTGCGTGCGATTTGCCAGAGAAGGATTACGACTTCCAGGCCCCGATTTCTCAATATGGAAAAGTCCGCGCGTCAGCGAAAGAATTTAAACTCGTGAACATGTTTGCTTCCGAATTTGCTTTTGATTTATTGGGGAATTGCGCGGTTTTCCCTAAGGATAATGCGGTTTCACCGACGGACTATTCCTCGCCTCGTTATTGCTTTAGAGGAAGAGAAGAAAGCGGCTTTCTTTTCATCAATAATTTCGTGCGTCATCAAAAGATGAAGCCCCATTGGCTCTCTGAGTACACTCATAATTTTGAACTGCCTTCCTTCAAGGATAAGGAAGTCCTCTCCGACTCTTTCTTTGCCTTGCCTTTGAACCTTAGGATTGGCAAAGACCTTGTCCGCTTTTCTTCGGCCTCCCCCTTTATGAAACTGAACGAGGATGTTTTCCTTTTTTATTCTGAATTCGAGAATCCGGAAATCATCCGCGATACTCATGAATCGAAATACCTGATTCTCAATAGAATGGAGGCTTTGAACTGTTACAAGTTCAAAATCAAAGGCAAGGAATATGCTTTGATCTGCGGAGAAGAAATCTATCAAGATGGCGAAGAATTGCATATTAGCTCAAACGGCTCCTTCCGCATAAAAGCCTATCCAGAACTTCCGTCTCTCCCAAGCGGGTTTAACCTTTTAGAAAAAGAGGGCGAATGGTTTGTTTATGAATGTCTTAAGCAAGGACGTGCCGTTTCTTGCAAGCTTAAGGAATTAAAACCTCTTGGGGGGAATCGCGTTTATCGCATCGCCTTACCTGACCTCAAAAAACATAATAACGTATACCTGTCCCTTTCCTTTTTCGGCGATTCACTTGATTTGTATATTGATGGCAAAAAGGAAAACGACCATTTCTATTGTGGAAGGCCTTTTGAAGTTGGCTTACAGAACTATGGTTTCCCTAGGGAAATCGAAGTTCGTATTCATCCTCTTTATTCGAAAGAAAAAGTATACGTCGAAGTGCCATTGCGTTATGAAAATGGCGTTGCGTGCGAATTAACGGATGTTTCGCTAGAAGTCGAAGATGAGATGATCTTGGATTTCAAAGATGGATCTTCCTCCATTGCTTAGGGGAGACGCCGTGAACCTTTTTGAAGGAATTCGTGTACGCTCCTTGCGAGGAGAAATTCAGCCTGGATGCGACTTCTGAGATGGACATAGAAGAGTCGGAAAGCAAGATTGTGCTATAGGCGATGCGCGCTTCATTCAAACATTCGATCATTGTTTTGCCCACGTATTTTTTAAATTCGCGGCAGATGTGACCCCTGGAATAATTCATGCTTTGGATGAGCTCGGAGATGTCTTTTCGTAGGACTTCTTCCTTGCTTAATGATTGGAGAAATTCCTCAATCCAATGGGGGTATGCGGCGCTTTTCTGCCTTTTTGATAGAAGATAGAGGTCCATAAGGCGAACAATGGTGGCGGTGTGATGACGGTCCTGCTCCGCTCTTACTTTCTCGGAATAGAGCCCTCCGTTATTAAAGAAGTTTAGGGAGTTCTCCAACTCTAGGATCGTGTCCTTTGGGGCGGGAATCACGATGGGGTCTTCTTTGTACAACAGTTCTTCGTATAGCCCGGGGCTAAGGAAATCACAGACGCTTTTCATCTTCTCTTTAAGACAATAGATGTCGCGATGGTATTCTGGGATATTGGAAGAAGGGGTGTTTTTCCTTATCTCATGGACATCACCGGGCTTAATGAGGACGATGCTTTCTAGGGCCGGAGTTTTAATCTCCTCCCCATTGACCACATTCGTCATCTCGCCGGAGACGCAATAGGTGAATTCGAAAAACACGTGCGTGTGCTTACCGATGTTTTGGTTGTAAAGAAAGGCGGTGAAGAAAGAGGTTTCGATTGTTTTCTGCCCATACACTTCAACTTGGGCTTTTTGCTTATCCATATTTTTATTCTCTCATTTGCGGATGAATTTAGGAAGAAAACGAAAAAAGAAAACCATAAATTTATACATAAAACCCGTGGCATCGAAATATTTTTAATTTTGAATAAAGCAAAAAAATGCAAATTGGTGTTAATCGCTTGATAGATGGTAAGCGGTTTCACTGCTAGAATTCTTCACAGTAAAGTGAGTCCCCGTTTAAAAGGTCTTGCTTCCATCGATATGGTCTCGTTAGCTTTAGGAAAAACTCTAGTCGCTACATTGTCTGTCTTTTTTACCGCGCTTTCCGGGACCGATATCTCCGCGACTTTGAAACACAATGGGAAAAGTGAGGCGGAACTCACCTTCGTTTCCTCGCTTAGCTACGATGATTTCAAATCGAAGGTCGATACGAAGATCTCCGAATACAACATCGCCTCCGGCTACAGCGACGCGATCACGGTGAAATCCGTTTCCTCTATTGAAGAGGGGTACAACGTCAAAGTCGCTTTGCGTAGGGCGGACAAAGTGAAAATCCAAGGTGGCTTTCAATATTCTTCTTGGAGCGATTTTAGCGTGGAAGGAAGCGAAGCAAGGAAACTTGTTGAGAACGGCGCGAAAGGCAATATCTCGACCACGGTGCAGGCTTATTACAATGGCAAGCTCGCAAGCCTCTCCGTTTCGCGTTCTGACCGAGTAGACGTAAAGCCTTATACCGTGAACGGGGAAAGCGTTGAAACCGAAGCCTTTCTGAATGAAGCCGCTTCATCGGGGAGTAAGGACAAGATGCTTTTCTTCCGCGTTTTCGACGTCTCTGCTGTGAGCAAGGTCAGCCTTTCTCTTCCTGGTTCGATTCGCTACGTCGGCGGAACAGGGGTGAAGGCAATTAGCTCAAGCGAGGTCGAGATCACTCCCGTGAACGTCCCTGTCACAATAACCAAAACCGTCACTTACGAAGTGGATGGTGTGGAGAAAACGAAAACTGAGGTCGAGAAGAAAGCAGACGCGCTTGGCTTTGTCGGCTATTTCGTGTATTCGCAGTCCCTTTCGCCTTTTGCAATCACCATGATTTGCATCGGCTCTGTCTTGGGCGTTGGCCTCATTGCCGCCTTCCTTTTTTACATTTTCCATCTTGGCAAGAAAGAGCAAGCCAAGATAAAGGAGGGCAGATGAGCAAGAAACAGAGCGCGATGGCCCTTGGCTTCAAGGCCTTTGGCCGTTCCTCCGCCGTGAAGTGCGTGAAAAAGCACTGGATGCTTTATCTTCTTGTTTTGCCCGCGGTGGTGATGATCGCGATTTTCTCCTACGGGCCGATGTTTGGCCTTATCATCGCCTTCCAGGACTATCGACTTGGAGACGGCGTCTTCGGTTCCGAATTCGTCGGCTTCTCCGTTTTCTATCAAATTCTTTTCGATCCCTCCAGCGCTTCCTATTTGGAATTCCGCAACACGGTTCTCATATCTTTGCTAAGAATCGCGACGAACTTCCCAATCATCCTCATTTTCACTTTGTTGCTTCATGAGATTGGCAATAAACGCGCTAGAAGCGCCGTCCAAGGCATCTCCTATATCCCTTTCTTCATCTCTTGGATTTCAGTAGGCGGCATGGCTTATAACCTCTTCGCCCTCGATGGAGGCATCTTCAATTCAATTATCCAGTTCTTCGGAGGAACTCCGATTGCCTGGTATAACGAGTCCAAATATTGGTGGGCCATCCTCTCTTTCTCCTCCCTTTGGAAAGGCATGGGGTGGGCGACTTTGATTTACATGTCTGGCCTAGGCGCCATTCCGCAAGATCTCTACGACGCCTGCGAGATTGATGGGGGAGGAAGATTCCGCAAAATGATTCACGTCACTTTGCCGGGGCTAGCGAACGTCATCATCCTGCAACTCATCCTCGACGTGGGAGGAATCATGAACGACAACTACGACATGATCCTCGCCATGATAAACGGCTCGCAGTCGCTTAATAGCGTCACCCGTGTGGTTGGGACGCTCGAATACGAAGCAATCGTCGGGGGTTCCCAGTATTCCAGGGCGACCGCCTACTCCTTGGTGAGAGGGGTCATCGGCATGGTGCTCGTTCTTTTGGCCAACCGCCTTGCGAAGAAAACCGATAATGAGGGGCTATTATGACACGCACGAAGAAGCGCTTCCATTTCCCTGCGTTTGAATCCATCAACGCCCTTGTCATGGTCCTCATCTGCCTGATTTGCATCATCCCCTTCTGGATCATCCTCACCTCCTCTTTCTCCTCGAATTCCATTCTTCAGAAAGAAGGTGTGTCGCTTCTGTTCAAAGGATTCAATTTTGAAGGATATGCGTTCCTTTTCTCGATGAGCGACGTTTTCCTCCATTCGATTTGGATTTCCTTCCTCGTCTCTTTCTCCGCGGCTCTCATCTCCGTTTTCTGTGCGACCACCGCCGCCTATGTGCTCTCCAAAAAATACCTTAAGGGAAGGAAGATCCTCAACGTCTTCTTCGTCATCACGATGTTCTTCTCTGGCGGAACGATTCCAACATATCTGGTGATTCGCGGAATCGGGATTTATGACAGCATTTGGGCCTTAATTCTTCCTGGGGCTTTGTCCACTTACGCTATTCTCTTGATGCGCAACTTCTTCTATGGCATCCCAAAAGAGTTAGAAGAAGCCGCGGTTGTGGACGGAGCCAATGATTTCCAAATTCTCGTCCGCGTCTATTTGCCTCTTGCCGTTCCGATGATGCTTACCGTCGGAATCATGACCTTCGTCGGGAAATGGAACGAATGGCTTCCTTCCTTGCTCTATGTCGCTAGCGGCAACAAATCCTTATGGAGCGCTCAGTACGTCTTGAGGCAAATTCTCACCGATATGCAAAGCCTCTATGGCTCTAGCGTCGGGGGAACCATCAGCGATGCTCCGCTCATTCAGGCCAAAAACGCCGCGATTGTCATCATCGTCTTCCCGCTTGTCGCGATGACCCCTCTTTTGCACAAGTATTACGTCAAGGGCCTAACCGATGGCTCAGTCAAAGGATAAAAGGAGGCAACAAACCATGCCAAAGAAAATTTCGACCACTCTCTTGCTCTTCTCCGCAGCGCTTCTCTCTTCTTGCGGTGGAGGCGCTTCTCCTAGCGAGTCTAAGACTACGCCAAGCTCTCAGGCCCCAATCGTCCGTCCGGTTGGCGACAAGATCGTCATCTATTCCGGTGGCTCCAGCGAATTCAGTTGGGTGAAAGGCTCCGAGGAAGACAAGATCATCTCTTATATCGAGGATAAGTATTACGAGGATACGGGGAACTCCGTGGATTTCGATATCTCTTATCTAGGCGAGGATATGCAGACCAAGCTCTCAAGCGAGCTCGCCGCGGGCAGCCAAATCGATTTGGTTATCTCCCATACGCGTGGCGGGAATGGGGTCGACGACAAACTCAAAGGCGAGTCCGACCATTACAACCTCTATGATGCGATCTACGACTACGCCCCGAACCTTTATGACGCGGTTTCGGGCGATCCTCTTGACTCGATGACGACCTCAAATGATGACACCGTTTGCATCCCCTCCGTCATCAACCCCTACAAATTCGGCATCTTGGTCCGCAAAGACCTGATGGAAAAAGCGGGCTATACCGATGATGAGACAAAGGTCGCAAAAGGCTATACGCTTGTCGACAATCTCGACGATTTCGAAGCGATGTGCCTTAAGATGAACACTTTGACCGGCAATTCCTACGCAGTCACTGGAGCCGCTTGGGATTTGGAGAAAGTTGTGACCCTGGGCGCTTATTGCGACGCTGGTTATTTCTCTTCCGCGGTTGTGACGGAAGATGGTAAGGAGCTCGTCATGAAAGGCGGGGCCACCAGCGCTTACAAAGACGTTCTTGCTCTGGAGTACAAATGGGCGAACAACGGCGTCATCTCGAAAGAGGCGAACTCGATTTTGCTTAATGATGGCGAGATGAACTTCATCGCCGGCAAAACCGGCGTCTTCGTCCTCGACCCGACCGTCCAGCATCTCATCAAGGTGGCAAGGAGAACGAAGGCGCAGAACCCAGAAGCCGAATTCACCGTTCTTGGCGCTTTGACCGCCCATAAAGGCTCGACTAGAAAAGGATTCATGAGGAATCCTAGCGCTACTTTCGGAGCGGCCGTTACGAAAAAGAGCACACGGGTCAATCAGATTATGTCTTTCCTCAACTGGGTCTATGAATCCACGGATAACTACAACCTCTGTCGATATGGCATCGAGGGAACCCATTGGATTGACAATGGAGACGGCACCTATTCCTTCCCTGAGGGGAAAGAATCTTATGCGACTTCTCCTGCCTATAGCGGAATCCTCACTCTCGTTGAGAACCAACGCATCTCCAACTTGACCTACAAAGGCTATACCGCCGAGGAGCTCCATTGGATCAACGACATCGCTGGGAATCCTGATAACTACATCAAAAACGACGTCATGGATTATCTCTTCACTCAGACGGATGAGTACAACATCAAACAAAATGCGGCGACTAATAAGCTTTATCAAATGGCTGTCGACGCATGGACGGGCAAAGGCGATCCGAATGCTTTAAGCACGGATGGCGTGAATTCAGTCTACGACTATACCGCCGCCCAATACCGTAAAGACGTTGCTGAGATCGACCAATACAACACCGAGCAATATCACCTCATGAAAGCCAAAAGGCAGAACTAATGATCCCGTTAATTATCGCTTTGACATATCTTGAGCTTTATTCCTTCGCCCTCGCTCTTTTCCTAAGCAGGCAAGGCGTGAAGCACAGCTGGCTATGCCTGATTCCTTTCGCTTGCTTCTATTTTTTGGACAAACAGGTTAAGGGTTTCACGGTTTTGACCATCAAAGTCAAATCGATGTTATTCGTTGGCATCGCGATGAGCTTAGTGATCCTAGGCGCTAGCCTCTACGCGACTTGGGGAAAGGCCACCCTGCCTAAAGACAGCGCAACCCCGCTTTCTCAGCTGATGCTTGTCCCTATTTGCCTTGCTTCGTTTGTGATGTGGGTGTCTTTCTCCTCCGTCAACACGAGGCTTCTCTTCCTCTCAGGGCATAGCTTTCGGCTTGACTGGCTGGTCAGCCTCATCCTTTTGCCCCTCCCCATCCTCTATTTATCGTTCAAACCAAAGGAGAAATTAGCATGAAAAGAAATAGCCTTCTGCTATTCGCTTCCCTCTTCGCTCTCGCTTCTTGCGGGGGAGGGGGGAATGAAGTTTCTTCGTCTTTATCTTCTAGTGTGGAAGAAAGCTCCTCCGTCAGCAGTGAAGAGCCCATCCAGACTGAGTTTATCGACGCGAAGAAGTCGCCCGATTATCCTTCCATAAGCGAGGATATCGTTTACACCACCTATTATTTCGACAGCGTCTCTGGCAATGATGCCAACGAAGGCTTAGACGAGGACCATCCGAAAAAGAGCCTCGACGCCGCCGCTGGAATCGCCAAAAACACCAAAGAAAGCACGCCAACCAAATTGCTTTTCAAAGCCGGCAGCGAGTATACGGGGAAACTCACCCTTGAGAAATTCAAAGCCAAAGACGAATCGCCTTTGATCGTCGACGTCTATGGCAAGAACGAGACCGCCTCTTATTGCAAGATCAATGGGCGCAGCAATGATAATTGCATTGAGGTCAAAGCATCCAACATCCGACTTGGCGGGTTTGAGCTCACCGCGCCCGACGGCTTTAGGGGGATTCACGTCACGACCCCGAAGAAAGACGCGATGACCAATGTCGTGATTCATGATAATTACATTCATGACATCAATTTCAAATTAGGTTCATATGTTTTGCCAGCAGACCAAAGCGAGCTCGACTCGACTTCCATTCAGAACATCTGCCCGGATTCGCGTTTCTCCTATAACTGCGGGGGCATCATCTTCGAAGCCGACACCCCGTTAGCTAAAGGCCCTTCTTGGTATGAGAACATCTGGGTTGATGACAACGTAATCGAACGCGTGGCTAGAACCGGCATTTGGGTCTTCTCCAATTGGGCTCAACGTCCAGGCATCGATTGGGGGTCGAACCCTTATTACAGCGATGAGGTTGGCTGGTATCCTCACCATAATGTCAACATCCGCGGGAACGACATTTTCTATAGTGGGGGAGACGGCGTCATCATCGGCGCTTCGGTGGATGGGTTCATCGAATACAACACCTGCTACCACGCTCAGTGTCTCCCTCGCCCGAACTATGTCTGCGCGGGCATTTGGAGCCATTCTTGCAAGAATTTCGTCTTCCAGTTCAATGAGTCCGCTTATACGCATACAGCTAGAGACGGTGAGGGGTTCGACATCGATATCGGCAATTCCAACATCCTTTTCCAATATAACTACGCCCATCACAATGACGGGGGCGGTTTGCTTTGCTGCAATACCACGACGAACCTCGTGAAGTATGACCAAGAAGGCGAGATGGTCCTTGATGAGGATGATCTGCCGATCATTGAGAAAACGATGGCTCCGTGGCATGACGTGACCGTCAAAAACAACGTATTCTCCGACAACAGCAACGGGAACATCATCTATTCCGGCACGGTCAAGAACATCGATTTCAGCAATAACACCATTGTCATGAGCGGTGAAATCGCTAACGAGAAAGTGATCGATACGAAGGACTTCCTAACCGGTATCCCCGGCGAGGGATGGACGATGTCGAACAACATCTTCTACATGAGAAAGACCAATACGGTCCGTTTCGAGATGAGCTTCTCCGTAGAAGGCGGCTACACCTACGAGAACAACGTTTACTATAACTTCCCTTCTGATATTGAAGAGACGATGAAAGGATATGGGGAAAGCAGCTTCATTAATAAGAATCCTCAGTTTGTCTCGGATGTTGCTGAGCTTGGCTACGGCAAGATCTTCAATTTCATTCCCCAAAACAAGGAAATGTTCCAAGGCGGCATCGATTTAAAGACGATGCTCCGATATGACGCAAACGGCAATGATGCTTCGGGTCTACGCTATTTTGGCGCCTTCGCCACTTCCGGAAAGGAGAGATTATGAAACGCAAAGCTTTGCTGGTTTTAATGACTTTTGCGGGGATTTTGAGTCTTGCTTCTTGCAATAACTCCCCTGCGAAAGAAGATTCTTCTTATTCTCCGATATCCTTGGTGGAAGGCGCGGAGAACGTTTGGCTAGACCGCTATGAGGAGACTGATATTCAATTTTCCGAAAAGCGCGATGGCCTTAACTATACCTCTAGTGATGAAAGCGTTGTGACCGTTTCTAATGGACGTCTTTTCGCACAAGGGAAAGGAACGGCCATCGTCAAAGTAAGCGATGGCACAACCGAGCTTTCCGTCAATGTCAAAGTTCGCGATTCCGGGGTTAAGCCCGTCTTCTCTTTCCGGAGTTTCGACGCTTATCTGAACTGTGACACCTCTTTGCCGCAAGAAGTCTCCTATAACGGCAAAACGATGAGCACATCCATCGTTTATTCGGTCACAATCACGGATACGAGCATCGCGAAATACGAAGATGGAGCGATTCATGGTTTGGCTTTAGGCAAAACCACGATGGACGTTACCGCTGAATACAAAGGCTTGACCCTCTCCCGCAAAGGGCTGACCCTAGAAATCAAAGAGCCACTTTATATCGCCGCTTCTTCAAACGAGGTTGACCTCCATAACGTCTCCACAAAACTGGGCCGTTACTCGCTTGATGCAATCGTCTATGAAAAGGGCGTCGCTATAGAAGGAGCCGCGATTGCTTATTCCATCATTGAGGGATCTGACTGTGTTAGACTCGATGGAAGCGCTGTCTATGCGGTTAAGGAAGGTAAGGCCACAATTAAGGCTTCTTTCCAAAAAGAGGGGAATTCTGCGGAGTTATTGATTTACATCAATGTCGGCCCGAATTATGAGGTGGCTAGCTTCGTCAATCCTTCTTCGAAAGATAACTTCTATGAGAAAGTGGATGAGCATCCTGAGGGAAGAGACGAGGTCTACGCTTACCGCGCGGATAAAAACGTCTCCAGCGCAGACTGCTGGGAATCCCATATCGTGGAGAAGACGACGGATACGAAAATCGTCGATCTTTATCGCGAGGGAAAACGATATTTCACCTACGATCTTTATTACACAAGCAACGAGAACCTTATGGTTGGCTGCTCTTCTCTCACCTCTTGGATCGCGGTTGGCGATTTCTTCCGCAAAGACTACCTGACCATTCTAAAAGATGGGAAAGTCTGCGATACCCTGGAGAAAGATACCTGGGTCACGATGGTCTATGACCTCAAAGCCCTTTGGAGCAGAAACCTCGGTTTGGCTTCCTATTTCTTCTTCTTCGTCAATGATGGCACGACGACCCAATACATCTCGAACGTCCGTTACTATCTCGACGATTCCTTCCTTCCGGATGAGAACCGTCACTACGAGAAGGAGGATGGATACACTCAGGCAACGAACGATGAATGGGATATCCAAATCCCAGTTTCGAAGTCCTATTCGAAGGGGCAAGAGAACCCTGGCCTCGTCGTGAATCCTGAAGAGGTTCCTGCTTATGGCCCAAGCAGCGAAGCGCCGAATAGGAGCGGAGCGTATGCTTATAAAACTAAAATCGCCTCTTCCTCGAAGAACGCGCTTGTGGTCTCGACTTCGATGAATGAGACTTATGACGATTCGCTCTACCGCCTTTCCAAACTTGGTTCCTATTACGCTTTCGACATCTATCCGACGCGAGAGACGACCCTTGATTTCGCAATCAATGGTGGCAATTCCGGCTATTATGCTTCCTGCACGGTCGATGAGACCGCGCTTAGCCAATACGAAGACTGGCTCGTTGTCTATTCTGGTGGCAAGCGCCTTAACACCTTAAAAGCCAACCAGTGGCAGACGGTCGTCTATTACTTCGCCGACAACTATGTCGAAGATGGGCTTTCTGGGCAAATGACTTTCTCCTCGAAGAGCGCGAGCGATCTTGTCTACATCGATAACTGCCGTTACTACTACGATTCGACCTTCGTGCCAAATGAGTACGATGAGGAGGATCGTCGCCCAACCGCCGCGAATAGTTCTACGAATGTTGAACGTCTCAATAATGGTGATATGAGAGGCTGTTATGAAATTGCTTCCAAGGGTGAAAGCAAAGTGTCCTTCACCGAAGTCACGCCTGAAGGGAAATACTTCTCGGAGGGCTACCGTTACTACAAATATGATCTTTACCTCACGAGCGATGTGACCTCGCTTACCTTCGTAAACAAAGCGACCTTAGGCATAGTTAACTCCGAGGATGTGACAATTGAAGTGGGTGAGACATTCTCCGAAGATCTTGAGATCTACGACGAGGATGGCGTCAAAGTCAATGTGGTCAAAGCAAACGCCTGGTACACGGTTTATCAAGCTGTGACCAAGCAAGGCGAGGCCATCACCGGCCTAGATTCGTCAATCCAGATTAACGGAAAGAACAACGCGAAGAGCTATATCCGCTATGTTTCCTTCCTCTATGAGCTCCATGAGCTTTATCTCCGCAACATGGCGGGCTATACAGATAACGTCACCTGCTCATTCCAAAAAGAAGGCGATTTCAAAGGCTGCTACCGCTATGAGAATGGAACTTCGGGCGACGTTGAAGGAGAATCGCGCAATTGGGGCGAATCAGGCGTGCGCTTTAGCGGAGTCGCGCTTTCCGATGACTCTGGCCCCTCTTCCTTCTTCCGCAGTGGATATCACTGGATCTCCACGGAAATCTATATCGAAGAAGGAATGCCCAGTTTCTCTATCCGCGCGACTGCCGATAGGAATTTTGAGAATTATTGGGTCCAGGATATCCCCGTCAACGGGACGGCTCCGAAAAATGTCTATGCCATGGACAAAAATGGCAAGAGGGTCGAAACCATTAAATCTGGTAATTGGTACAACCTGATGATCCCCGTCAAATACACCTCGGTTGATGTCGGCAACGTCTATGTCACTGTTTATAGCAACGGCGGCTCTAGACTCAAACCGACGGTCATGTATTTCAGGAACACGACTTACCTAAAAGAAGCGGATGTTCCGGAAGTCTTGCCTTCCGCGATCATGGCGAGGAGCGATTATTCTGCTTATGTCTCTTGCGAAGAGCAGGAGGATGGTTCATTCAAATATGTTAATGGCACCTCGGGTTATGACGGAGGCAGCATTAACTCCTTCTTTAACTGCGGTCTTTATTTCTACGGGGTTACCGATCCTAAGGCCAGCACCGCCGAAAATAGCACGGGAAAGTTCTTCCAAGATGGCTATCACTGCATCCAGGTCGAAGTGAAATTCGAGAACTGCTCCTCTTGGGGAATCCGCGTAGCGGGAAGCAGCGGTCTTACCACCTACTTCAAGCAGCAGATTGGCTTGGGCGCGACCGACAGCGATCTTTATTTATACGATTCCAATGGCGATAAGGCCACTAATATCGAGAAAGATACTTGGTACACCTTGAAGATCCCCGTTCTTTACACCGAAGGATACGCCAATTGGACCGATGTCCTGCTTTGGACGAACGGAGGGGAACCCTCTTCCCCCTCGGTTATGTACCTTAGGAACTTGACGTTCCTTAAGGAATTTGTCGCTTGATATTCGCCAAGAGCTTTCTTGGTTAAATAAAGGAGAAATCTATGAAAAAAAGCACTACGTTGTTGGCTTTAGGCTTGATCGCCGGAGCCGCTGCCATTGCCTTGTCCGCAGTGGCGAGCAACACCCCATCCGCCTTTGTTGTAAAACCAACAGAGTGTGAGCATAGTGGCAATCACTATGAAGAAGTCGCCCCGACTGGTTCTAGCGTCGGCGCCAAGGAATACTGGGTTTGCTGCGATTGCCATAAGCACTTTTTGACGGAGCCTGCCTCGGGAACATGGGCGTCTGCCATCCATACCGCGGAAACCTTGGCCGGGATCTCTAATGATGATGATCGTTATCTTCCTTCCCTTGCCCCCTTTGCAAGAGCGGATCAATCTAGCAATGTGACAGTGACGAAAAACGAAGACGGCACTTGGATTTACAGCAATAAGACCTCTGGGGTTTTGGCGGGGAACGCTCAAAACTGGGGCGAATCCGGCGCTTTCTTCATGGACGCTACCGGAACTTCCTATAGCATTCTTTCTGCGGCGGGTTATAAATATCTGAAGTTTGACGTGAATTTCGATTCCTCCGTGACCAGTTGGAATCTTCGCTTTGGAGAGGGAATAAGGGATTATTACATCAACGAAATCGGCTTCGATAAAGAGCTTCCCAATGGCCGCGAGGTCAATCTCTTTGATATGGCGGGCAAACGCGTTAGCCAAATCAGCCATAATGTTTGGTACACGCTTTATGTCAAGGTCATCGGAAACAACATGAATTCTTTCTTCACCAATGGCGGTTCCGCGGAGACCCCCGCAACCGTCAAAATCCGCAATGTCGCGATGAGCAAGGAAATTAATCCTTCCGTTGCCCCGTATTACAAAGATGATGGGGGCTCCATCAGCGTGGCTACCGAAGAAGGGTTCGAGGGTTGTTTCAAAGCGACGAATGGCACGAAAAACCTCCTTGCTTTCCGCGGCATCACACATACCTCCTCGCCGGATGGCGTTGAGTATGCTGGCGGATTCTTCGACAGCAACGACACGAAGTATTTCCTTTTTGATTATTACATTAGTTCGGACAACTACGCTTTCAACTTTGAAGCGAAGGGAACGGGATTTAGCCCAAGCATCAGCATCTATTGCGATAAAAACGCGACTGGCGCTGGCGCAACAATCTATTGCGATGGCGCTAAGGTTGAAAAGCTTGTTGACGGCTGGTGCACTATCCAGCTTGAGGTTCCGCACACCGCGGGAGGTTGGACCGATTTTGTAATGAACGTTGGCGGCTCTACCACATATTTGAAGAATCTCTATTACTCCAAAACCGCTGTTTTGAAGTAAAACTAGTTACAATTAAGCGAGAGGGCGCAACCCTCTCGCTTTCTCTTTGAATAACGTTATGGATTTTGAGACTTTCTTTATTTCTAGCGACGAGAAGATATTTGAATCGCACAGACCAAGCAAAATCACCGCAAAAGGCCGCTGCTTTGAGAATGAACGCTTTTCTTTTCAGTGCGCATTCCTTAATAAAAAGAAGGTGCTTTTCCCTGAATTCCCTCGTTTTGAAATCGTTTCGCCTATCAAAGAATTTCTTTTAGGGCGCACGATTTATGAAGTGCCTTGCTCTTCGCCAATTCGTGACACGAGTGATGAATGGCTAATCGCGAACTATCCTTGCTTGATGCCTGATGTTTTGAAAGAAGATGCGCCTTTGGAGATGCGATATGGCGTTTGGCAAAGTGTATATCTAACTTATTTGGGCGGCGCGAAGCCTGGGGTCTATCCCGTTGAAGTTGTTTTCTATGGAGACAAAGCGGAGAAGCTTGGTTCTGCAGCCTATTCTTTAGAAATAATGGAAGGCAAGCTCCCGCCTCTTGATATTCATTATTCGAATTGGATGCATTACGACGCGATTGCCCAATGCTTCAATGCGCCGATGTTCTCCGAAAATTTTTATAAGGTCTTCTACAAATATCTGGATCACGCGGTGAGCCATGGCGTTGATACTTTGCTTGTACCTTGCTTTACGCCCGCCCTTGATACATGGGTAGGCGGAGAAAGGCTTACTTCCCAATTAGTGAAGGTTAAAAAACTAAAAGATGGTTTCGACATCGATGTCAGCGACGCCATTTCCTTTATGAAGGGTGCTTTTAATCACGGAATCAAACGCTTTGAGATTTCTCATTTCTTCACCCAGTGGGGCGCGGAACATGCGATGAAGGTGGTGGATGTTGAATCCAAACATATTTTTGGATGGGAGACCGATTCTAAGGACCCCGCGTATTTGAATTTCTTGAAAACATTCCTTTCTTGTTTTCTTCCGGAACTAGAAAAAGCCGGCTTCGGTCCTCAAAATGTGTTCTTCCATCTTTCCGACGAGCCAAATGAGAACCACTTGGAACGATATCTCTATCTTAGGAGCAAGCTAAGGGAAGCTCTGGGATCCTATCAAACCTGCGATGCCTTGAGCAACGTTTCTTTTGCTTTGATGGGCGCCGTGGATCATCCAATCGTTTCCTTGGAAAACGTGTCTTCGTTTTTAGAGAAAGGGGTCACGGATTTCTCGGCTTACTATTGCTCCGCGCAGGTATTTGGTCATCTCAGCAATCGGATACTTTCAATGAGCCTAGACAGAACAAGAATCATCGGGATGCAACTATATCTAATAGGCGCCAAAGGGCTTCTTCACTGGGGATATAACTTCTATAACTCCGCCTTTTCTAAAAGGTCCATCGATCCCTATTTGGTTACGGACGCCGATGGCAGTTTCCCAAGCGGCGATAGTTTCATCGTTTACCCCAATCCAAAAGGGGATGTCTATGACTCCATGCGTCATGAGGCGATGTCTGAAGCTTTCAATGATTACCGTTATTTGACTTTGCTAGAACGGAAGATCGGACGGGCGGGCGTTTTGCTGCTCCTGCAAGAAAACGGTTTAGGCGAAACGCTCAAAGACACGCCGACGCAAGATGGTTGGTGCGACATGATGAGAGAAAAGATCATTGGCTCGTTGAAATAAAAAAGCGTTTTTTCCACATCCTCTTTGATCTGCCGTTCCATAAATCTTGCCAAACTTTCGGTTTGAAAACTGCCAAACTTTCGGTTTTGATTAAAAAGAGTAGACCTTATGGGGAAAAATAGGTAGGTCGAAAATTCTATTTGCTTGATGAAAACCATAGGCAATAGTGAACCTTGCTTATATAGAAAAAGCGGAAAAGGGTTATCATATCTACGCTTTAAGGCAAACGGAGATAACCTAGGCATGATCGATCCCAATATTGATTTGAACGGCAAGAGCATTCTTGTGACGGGGGCGGCTGGCTTCATTGGCAGCTATCTTGTTATGGATCTTCTTTCTCGTCTAGATTCCGTCCGCGTGATTGGGCTAGATAACGTGAACGATTACTATGATGTTTCTTTGAAGGAATATCGTCTTAACGAGATCGAAAAGCTCGCAAAAGCCCACCCGAATTCCAAATGGACGTTCGTCAAGGGCAATCTCGCGGATAAAACTTTAATTGACGATTTGTTCAACGAGCATAAGCCCGACGTGGTGGTGAACCTCGCCGCCCAGGCTGGGGTGCGTTACTCCATCTCCCATCCTGACGTTTATATCGAAAGCAACCTGATTGGCTTCTATAACATCCTTGAAGCCTGCCGTCATTCTTACGATAACGGGGCAAAAGGCGTGGACCATCTTGTCTATGCTTCCTCTTCCTCCGTTTATGGCTCCAACAAGAAAGTCCCTTATTCGACGGAAGACAAAGTCGATAACCCCGTCTCGCTTTATGCGGCGACCAAGAAATCGAATGAGCTTCTGGCCCATGCCTATAGCAAACTATACGGCATCCCGTCCACGGGTCTTCGCTTCTTCACGGTTTATGGGCCGGCTGGAAGGCCGGACATGGCCTATTTTGGCTTTACGAACAAGCTCATCAAAGGCGAGACGATTCAGATCTTCAACTACGGGAACTGCAAAAGAGACTTCACCTATGTCTTAGACATCGTCGAAGGGGTGAGAAGGGTCATGGAAAGGGCCCCGGAGAGAAAGACGGGCGAAGATGGTTTGCCTCTCCCTCCTTATCGCATCTACAACATTGGAAACAACAATCCAGAGAATTTGCTGGATTTTGTCTCAATCCTCCAAGAGGAACTGATCGCCGCGGAAGTGCTTCCTGGCGATTATGATTTTGAATCCCATAAGAAGCTTGTGCCGATGCAGCCGGGGGATGTGCCGGTTACTTACGCGGATACTTCCGCTTTGGAAAAAGATACGGGCTTCAAGCCCAATACCCCTTTGAGAGAGGGCTTAAGAAGATTTGCCAAGTGGTATAAGGAGTTCTACAAAATATGAAGATTGCAGTAGCGGGAACCGGGTACGTCGGACTTTCTTTGGCTGTGCTTTTAAGCCAGCATAACGAAGTGAAGGCGGTGGACGTCATCCCTTCGAAGGTCGATTCAATCAACAAAGGGATTTCGCCTATCCAAGATGACTATATCGAAAAGTATCTTAAGGAAAAGAAACTGAATCTCGTCGCGACCTTAGATGGCGAAGAGGCTTACAAAGACGCGGATTTCGTCATCATCGCCACCCCGACGAACTACGATTCGAAACTCAATTTCTTCGATACCCATCATATCGAAGAGGTCATTGAACTGGTTTTGAAGGTCAACCCGAATGCGACTATGGTGATCAAATCAACGATCCCGGTCGGCTATACGAAATCCGTTCGTGAGAAATATCATTGCAACAACATCCTCTTCTCCCCGGAGTTCCTCAGGGAGTCCAAAGCGCTTTATGATAATCTCTATCCATCGCGCATCATCGTCGGGACGGATGAGAATGATTCTGCCTTAACGGAAAAAGCGCACACCTTCGCCTCCCTTCTTCAGCAAGGCGCGATCAAAGAAGATATCCCGACCTTGTTCATGGGCTTCACGGAAGCGGAGGCCGTCAAGCTGTTCGCGAACACTTATTTGGCCCTGCGCGTCTCTTACTTCAACGAATTAGACACCTACGCTTCCGTCAAAGGGCTTAACACGAAGCAGATCATCGATGGGGCTTGCTTAGACCCTCGCATCGGCGATTTCTATAACAACCCTTCCTTCGGCTATGGCGGCTATTGCCTTCCGAAGGATACCAAGCAGCTCCTTGCGAACTACGAAGACGTTCCGGAAAACCTCATCGCCGCGATCGTCGAATCCAATAAGACAAGAAAGGATTTCATCGCGGATGAAGTCTTGAGGATCGCCGGCTACTATTCCGCGAATGACCAATACGAGCAGAAAGGGGAGAAGAAAGTCGTGATCGGAGTCTATCGCCTCACGATGAAATCCAATTCCGACAATTTCCGCGCCTCCGCGATTCAAGGGGTCATGAAGAGAGTCAAAGCCAAAGGGGCCACGGTCATCGTTTATGAACCGACTTTGGAAGATGGAAGCACCTTCTTCGGGTCGCTGGTTGTCAATGACGTCGCCAAATTCAAGAAGGAAAGCGATGCGATTCTGGCTAACCGTTACGACAAGATCTTAGATGACGTCGCTGGCAAAGTTTATACGAGGGACCTTTTCAAAAGGGACTGAATCAACCGGGGGAGGAGAGCTTATGAAAGAACCTATCCAAGATTATTCGGGTCGGACCTTAGGCTATATCGAGACAAAGCCTAACGGGGACAAGATAGCCACCGATTACGGCGGAAGGACGCTTGGCTACTATAAAAAGGCGCAGAACATAACGACCGACTATTGCGGACGCACCCTTTATTATGGGGATATGGTTGCTGCCTTTATCCGTTGATTTATAAGGCTTTTGCGGACTTTTTTATTCTTTCTTGGCTATTGATCATGGCTTGGTGTCTTTTGTAGTTAAGCCTAGCTGTATCTTTAATTTG
>CAVECL010000024.1:0-761 GCA_963614595.1 Parasutterella excrementihominis
CAATAAAAGGATTGCTTGGAGCGAAAACGAACATTCCATCTTCTTGTGGTTCATACCTGCCTTGGAAGTTCGCCGCGGAGACTTTTTTCTCGCTTTCTTTGCGGGGAGCGCCTTCCGTTCTTGAGAAGGTAAAGAACCATCCGTCTTAACGTCTAATGTAATGAAATAGGCACCATCTTCACTTGAAGCAAAAGAATGAGCCGTATTGCCTGGATTCATCGCCTAAAAGTAAATGGTCTTGAAAGAGACATTCGCCCCGATTGCAGCGCTCTTTCTTCATGCTGATCGCATTGCTCTCCGCGATTGAAGAGGTAGGCGCGGGATTAATGATAGAAGCGGTGTCGCCGCTATTAAAGTGAGCGCAAGAAACTGGGGCCGCAAAACCAAGAGAAGCGGCAAATAAGGACGCAAGAAGTTTTTTCCTAAGAGGAGTCTCCTTTTGAGGTCCGATTTATTCTAATTCCTTTTGCTAAAGTTACATAGGCTTTTCTTTTGTTTCTTTAAACTTAAATTAGAAACATTCTTTTTATTTTGTTTCTATTCCCTTTGATTCCATAGGAAAATTGCAAAGTTAGCGAATTATTCGCTTAGTTTTTTGCGGTTTTGCCAAATTATTCCCTTGGTTTTTTCAGTTTTCCATTTCCTTTCGCTACGGAAATTACGTGTTTTTAATTTTAAACATATAATTTCCTTAGATGTTGTCTTACTTTTAGAGGCTGTTAATATGCTAGAAAGAAAAATAAGTCAAAAACTTATCGATT
>CAVECL010000024.1:797-6557 GCA_963614595.1 Parasutterella excrementihominis
ATCCTAAACGACAATCTCGGCATTTACAAAGGAGCATTATTTGAAGAACTCGTCGCCTGCGCTTTCCATAAAATCGATCGACCCCTTTATTTTTTCAAAAACCAAGCGGGCTCGAAATCGATTTCGTGATGCGTTACAAAGGAGAAGTGACCTTAGTAGAAGCAAAAGCCAAAGACGGGAAAGCAAAATCCGCGGCAACGATAATGAACGACAAAAAACATTACAGCGTCTCCCATTTAATACGCCTCACCGCGCAGAACATCAGCCAAGGCGAAGGCGTTTTGACTCTCCCTTATTACCTAGTCTATCTTCTTGAAGAGGAATTTTGACCTTGCGCGCACGCGGGCATCCTTTATAATTCCCTTCGTCAAAAGCAAAGCCAGGGCGACCTGGCGACGCAAAGCTAAAGGGTCTTATGTAGACAGCCAGCTGCCAACCCGAAAAGGTTTCTAGCAGAAGGCTGTATTTTTGTTCCTTTGCTAGGGGCTTAATAAGGGTTTCTGGAGTAGAATTACCAGGTATGAGCAAGCTCTTCAAAAGAAAAGGATTCCGGCTAGCAAGCGTAGCCTACTTCCTTTCTTTGGGCACGCTTGCGGTAGCGCTTCTGGCTTGGTTCAGCACTTCATCCACTTTCTCTTGGTTCGCCTCTAACAAAACCGTGGATGCCTCGGGAATGGCAATCAAGGTTAAAGCGGACGAGGACGTGGACATTGAAATGCACGTTTATAAGTACGTCACTCAAGCTGACGGATCTTCAACCGTCGAAAAAGATCCTACGGATTCCAATGGCAACATCGATGCCTCATTGTCCCGTTATGACCAAGTCTTCCAAGAGGACAATAACAAAGCCCCTGTATTGCTGCGTTTAACGCTAACGGGGGGCGTTTATAGCAATGGCGATTCGTTGCCGTTGAAGATATATCGAAAAACGGGTACCTACACTAGCGGAACTTATAGCGGCGATATAGACAGTACTCAGGTCACATATAATTCAGATGGAACACTGACGTATAGCTTAGACAAAAGTACCACGTACGGTCTTTCCAGTTTCATTTCTTCCGTCATTTCGGTCAAAGCCTTCGTTATAAATGACACTACTACTTTAGCTTGGGATGACAACGCTTTGGGCACTTCCTTTGAAAACGCGAGAACTACGTTCAGCGAAATCTCAACCTGCAAGCAGTTCGTTACTCAATTAAAGGGCGTGGATAGTAAAACCGCGACAAGAAAAGCCACAAGTTTGGATTTTTCCAGTGATTTAACTTACTACGCGACCGATGGGACGTGTTACGTCTACATTTGGATTGATTACGACACTACAAGCTTCTACACAGGCGATGCTGGCGATGGTCTCATCAACGCCTACATCAGTCAGATGGGCAGCACCGGGGTCAATATCAGCTATCCTTTGCTAAGCGACATCTCCACGGTTGAAGTCAAAAAGCAAAGTTGAATTCGCTCAACATAATCTCACGAAAGGCTTTCAAGAGCAGTCGATGTTTCCGAAAGGTTTTCCAGCCTAGGAAAAAGCAAAACAACTAAGGAAAAGCAACCGCGGTTTTAACGGCTTTTCGCCTCCGCGGTTGCTGATTTTGACCAATGTGGTTATTAGGCCTTGAACATGACTAGGATGCTATCGACGATAAGAAGCGCGCCGGCGATATAGAAGAAGACGTTCATGAAATCCCAAGCAGCTCCGCTGCCGCAGCCGAGCATGACGATGACGACGCCGATGAGGATGTTCATGATGTTGCTGAAGATCCCTCCGTTTCTTTTGATGAGCCCGGAGATGCCTCCGACGATCATCATGACCCCGTTCACGAGGAAAGCGACCCAAGCGATCGTCCAAGCGAAGGATATCATCAGGATACCGAAGATGATCAAGATGATGCCCATGATCACGTTATGCGAGCAGATGGCCATAACGCCCATGGCAATCACGATTGCCCCGATCACGGTGACGATGATTCCCATGATCGTATTCGCGCCATTAACACCTCCGACAATCAGCATGATGCCGGCGACGAGCAGGGCTAGCGCATACCATACACGTCCCATTTTTGAATTAGCCATTATGAAACAGCCTCCTTTGGATGTGGCTATTCTAGACCAAAAGGCATTAGAAGGATTAGCGAAATCGCAAAGCCTGAGTTTCACGTGGGAAACGCGAAAATGGCGTTTTTGAGACTAAATTTTTCCACCCGATTTAGTATGGGGGTTCCGTAAAAACCAAAGAGTCCTAGAAGCCTTAAAAAAAGGAATCAACGCCCCTTCTCTAGAACCATCTCTTTCGCGTATTCCCTTTGTTTCTCGGTGATCTTGCCGTTTGAAATCAGGTTAGCCACCGCGTCGATTTTCTCTTCTAAGCCTAATTCATGGATGGACGTGCTCGTTCTTCCTTCTTTGACGTTCTTCTCAATCAGAAGGGCGTGGTCAGAAAGGCAAGCGACCTGGGGGGCATGGGTGATCGCGATGACCTGGGTGGACAAGGAAATCTCATAGATCTTGTTCGCGACGGCTTTCGAGGCTTCCCCGGAGATGCCCGTGTCAATCTCGTCGAAGATCGCCGTCCCGACTTTGTTGGAGGAAAGGAAGATCGAATGGAAGGCGAGCATGATGCGGCTCGTCTCTCCTCCTGAGATGATCTTCTCCATGGGCTTCAGCCCTTCCCCCACGTTCGTCTCCAAGAGGAACTGCACCTCGTCTATTCCATCTTCTTTTAGGGAAGAGGGATCCTTCTTCAAGGGGGCGAAGGCAATCTTGAACTCATCGCGAAGCAAGAGATCTTTCAGGCTCTTCTTCATGTTCTTTTCGATGAGCGAGGCGACTTGCTCCCGGATTTTCGAAAGGTCATTGCCCTTCTCATAGGCTTCTTCAAACGCGTCTTCGGCATCTTTCTTCGCCTGTTCTAGATCCTCTTCGAAGGTCGATCCTTTGCCAAGCAGCGATTCAAGTTCGCCTTGATAAGCGATAAGCTCAGGAATGGACTTCCTGTACTTTCTTTCTAAGGAGGAGAGCTCGCTGGAGCGCTGCTCAAGCTCTTCTAACCTTGCGGGGTCGTAATCCAAAGAAGAGAAGAGGCCCTTCAAAGCAGAGAAGATATCCTCCAACTCATAATAGGCATCGTCGAGACGTTTGGAGGATTCCTGATATTGGGATTGGAAAGAGACGAGTTTTGCGATGTTTTTATTCAGATCGTAAAGCTTTTCAAGCGCGTCTCCATGGACGATGGAAGAAGAGTCCTGAACGAGAGAATAAATGGAATCGTAATTCCTTAGCAAGGAAATCTCGTTCTCGATTCTTTCTTGCTCCCCTTCTTCTAACGCCATCCCCTTGAGCTCGTTATATTGGTATTCATAGAAATCGCGTTCGGATTCGAGCTTCTTCTTTTTCGCTTCCAGTTCTTCATAATGAGCTTGCTTCTCCCTATAAGAAGACAAGGCCAGACGGTAGTTCTCCATGTAAGGAGAGACCATCGAAGGGCGATAGGAATCGATCAAGGACAGATAATTCTCCGGGTTCAGAAGCTTCATCGCGTCGAACTGCGAATGGATGTTCGCTAGAAGCGGAGAAAGCTTTGCAAGATCGCCCAAAGAGATCAGAACCCCATTGGCTTTGATGGTGCTTTTGGTTTTCCCGATGACCCTTTCGATGCTTAGCGATCCATCGAAAGGAATGCTCAAAGAAGAAAGAAGGGCCTCAAGTCTCGGGGAGGAGGCTTGAAACTCCCCTCGGATAGTGGCTCTGCTTTCCCCTTGGCGGATGAGCTCGCTTGAAGCGCGCTGGCCCAATAGCAAAGAAAGAGAATCGATAATCAAGCTCTTGCCTGCGCCCGTGCCGCCCATCAATACGGTGAAGCCGTTTTTGAAAACGATGTCGACGTTTTCTAGGATGGCAAGATTTGTGATGGTCAGGCGTCTCAACATGGCGAAATCATTATACGATGGTTGAGTGCGTTCTTGGCCGCCTGGTTATCATCGTTCTCGAAAGTCTTTCGCCGCCCGGCACGCCGTTGCGGGATAATCAAATCGTCAAAAAGAAGCGTGAAAGAGGAACTTGTATGGTGCATGAATTAAGACAATACGACACAACTCTTTTAACATTTCGAATTGAGAAAAAAAGCTAGGAGAAATTGTTTATTTTATTGAATGGGTTGAGGAGGATAAACGCGATCTATTGCCAATTGGCCTGGATCCGACTCCGGAGGGAATTGGAAAATGGTTGAGGTCCCGCACGATTCCAAAAAATAGGGAATTTGTTGACCAAATTCTTGCGCGAAGCGGCTTAAGCCACAATGACGCTCTAGGTGTCATCAATATTTGCAAAGGCCTTTCTCTCAATGACAGTTACTGGGTCGTTGAAAAGGGATTTGCCGGGAAATTCAAGGACTACAACCTTTACCAGCACAATTTCACCAGAACGCTCGCCTTGATAGCTTATACAGGCCATGGCAGCACAAATATAAAAGGATTCATACCCTCGCCGGAATACACAACAAACGGGATGCTCCGCAAATGTTGGAGAAGAATCGATGGGAAAATATATCTTTACAAAGGCGGGGCATCAGGTGCGGCCAATACTGGAAACGAACCTTATTCCGAATACTATGCCTCTCAAATCGCAGAGGTCATGGGAATCCACCACGTTCCTTATGGCTTAGCCAAATGGAAAGGCACGCTATGCTCCACTTGCGAATTATTCACCAACACGGACGTTTCGTTCGTTCCCATATATAAGTTCACCGGGGACGCCTCTTTAAGGGAAACAGCCTCTTTCTTAAAGTCGCTTGGTCAAAAGTTCTACGACGAATTCGCCGACATGATGGTTTTCGATTCCTTGATCTATAACGTGGATAGGCATGCGGGAAACTACGGTCTTTTAGTTGACAACAAAACGAACAAGCCAATGGGCTTTGCCCCTATTTTCGATAACGGCTTAGCTCTTTTGAATTTCGCGATGGACGATGACCTAGCAAATTTAGACTCTTACTTAAAAACTCGTTCCCCTGCCTATAACGGCGTCTCTTTCGAAGATATCGTCAAAGCCTTCCTTTCCGAACGACAAAAAATGATGCTTCGCAAGCTGATAAACTTCAAATTCAAGAAGCACCCTAGGTACAACTTGCCGAACAAACGCCTCAAAATCTTAGAGAAGCTGATTCAAAAACGGATTCAGGAGTTCTTAGGCAACCAACAATGAGCCAACCAATTCCGTTTTAGATCCAAACTGTTTTCTTAACTTTTATTTTCTTTCAAAACCGCGTTTTACGTTTTTATCTTTTTTCTATCTTACATTTGACTATAATATAGGTAATTAGACACGTTTTTTACGTGTTTAAGAACATAGACCAATGAAATTGTTAAGACTTGCCGTATCCGGATTGCCATTACTTGAAGAAAACTGCTCCATTGATTTTTTAGCCACCCAAAGAGTAAGTGAGGATAACGAAAAGAAAATGGGCGTGTTGCCAACGAATGGGGAAACCAAGTTCTATCAAAACAACGTTTTAGCAATCGCTGGCATCAACGCGTCGGGAAAAACCACTGTTCTGAAATTGATCTCGTTCGTTTGCTCGCTGCTTGCGAACGAGCCACTAAACGGAAGCCCCTATCCTGAGCTGTTCGATGGAATTGAAGAAGATAAGGAAGCCACCTTTGACACTTACTTTTTAGATGACGCATATGTCTATCTTTTGCGCTCGCGCGTCGGCAAAGATAGCAGCCGTCTCTTCATCAAAAGCGAATCCCTGTCCAAAAAGCC
>CAVECL010000024.1:6726-26696 GCA_963614595.1 Parasutterella excrementihominis
AAATCAAGAAAAAAGATGCCTTCTTCAGTTTTGATGGCGTTAAACCCATATTGATCCGAAACGAAAATGAACCCTTTTTGCTGAACGATGTCAGCATTATGGTCGCCTTCAACAAAAAAAGAAAAGGCCCAATATACTTCGCGGACATGCTTCGCTATACGAACGTCAATGAGCTAAGTCTCTCCGCGGATTGCCCAGCAGAATTGATCAGCTTCTTTGACCCCAGCATTGAGTTTCTCAAGATAAACAAATCCGGCAAGGAAAATGACATCCGCTTAAAATTCCGCGGCAAGGAAGAGATTGTTTTGACTCGCCTTATCGAATTAAACCGTTACCTATCTTCTGGAACAATAAAAGGCATCGACACCTTTTTAGCGGCCATCAAAACATTTGAGGAAGGCGGCTATCTCATCATTGATGAGCTCGAGAATCACTTCAATCACGAAATTCTTTCCACTTTAATAAGACTCTACATGGATAAGAAGGTAAACCCAAAGGGAGCAGTCATCGTCTACTCAACCCATTATGTGGAGCTCATGGACGAGATGATGAGGAACGACAACATCTACATCACGACAAATAGCAACGGGATACACATCAAAAAGCTTGTGACTTTGTTAAAACGAAACGATATCAAAAAAAGCGAGGCTTACAAAAGCGGATATTTAGAAGGAACCGTTCCCAATTACGAAGCATACATGGCTCTTAAAAAAGTCTTGCTGGCGCGAGCGCAGAAGGGCGATTAGCGAAACCATATCATTGCTTCGCATCAGTTTAGAGGCTCTTCAAATATTCCACGACGTTGAGATATTTCACGCCATTAGATAGCGTTTTCCCCTCCCCGCGATAAAGAACGTATTTACCTTCGATTGCCCCGAAAGACCATTCCACTGCCTTGCAATACTCATCGTTCACCAGATGTCTATATTGATTAGGATCCACAACGTCGCTGTGCTTGATTTCATAGAGTTTGCACCCGTAGGTCTTTTTATCCATGATGACCATGTCAAACTCACCCTCAAGGAATTCCAATTTGAACACCCTATGGTTCTTTTTTAGTTTTCTCATGGTTTCATAAAGAACGATTTCTTCAAGCATCCTGTCCTTTACTTCATCCAGGATTTTGCTGCAAACGTAGTCTTTTTCCCGCTCGCCAAGCGAGGAGAACAATTCATCTTTTTTCAAAGAATATACCAGCGCTTCTGCTTGGCAATATCTCATGCCAGGCTGGGTGAACAGCACATTCTCATCAGCCTCTTCTTTGTTGGATCCCAAATATTGGACAGGGCATTTTTCAATGAGCTCTAAGGCGGTGAGATATTCTTTGATTTCCCTGACGCGTTCTTCATCAAGAGGGATGCGAAGGCTTTCCTCATTCTTGATCTCAAGAATCGCCATCAAGCGATGGATCACGGCTTTCTCATCGATTTTTTCAAGAGCATCCGATCTTAAAGCGGGATCCTTTTCCTTCAAGAGATTCTTTTTCGCTACCCCCAAATCATGGGACTTGAAGTTATCAGTCAAAACACGGAGAACAAAGCGATGGTTCATGTCCTCAATAACGCGGTTTATCGCATTCGTGAGCTCGCCCGCCTCATAGAGTTCCCTTAGTTTTCGAAAGTGAGAGCCATCTTCAAAGCACTTCAGGCTATGTTGGATATTTGAGCAAATCGAAGTATCGATGTACCTCCTCGTGCTTTCATCATCCCGAAAAGAGACTGACTCGTCTTTTAACTCTTCGTCTTCGAAGTCGGATTCCCCTGGGCGCAAAGTTCCCCCGTAACGAATATATTTATCAACATCGTCAGTCCCCAACAAGCGAGAATGCTCGCTGAAAGGAATCCAGGTCGTATGAACGAAATAGGTGCGGTCATATAGCTCGGTTTTGCTTGCAAGATAAATACCCAACGAGTCAGTCCCGGAGATGACGATTTTCATTCCCATAGCCGCATAGATATCAGAAAGAACAGAAGCGGTGTCGATGAAATCATCTAGGAAGGTAATTTCGTCGATGAGAATGAATTCATAGCCATTCTCACTGAGTTTTTTTAAATCGCGGTCAAGCATCGCCATCGTCTCGCCTTTGCGGGCTTTAATGTAGACGGACTTAGAAATACTTTCTTCATCCATATCCGCGATTGCCTGGAAAAGCATCGTGGTTTTACCCGTCCTTCTCAAACCGTAAACTGAGCAAATTCTCGAGTCTGAATCTTTTCTCAGATATTCGCTTAGGATTCGGTAACAGTCGCGTTTTTGGAATTTAGCAACGTTTGAGACCAACCTTCTAAGGTCATTGCCGAGAATGACATTCGTTTCAAAATCAGACAAAGGATGCATCGCTTTTTTTCTTTTCAAAGCCCTAAGTTCCTTTTGAAGAGATTTTCTCTCTTCGATACCCGCTTTTGTCTTTTCATAATCCTCATCCGGAATATATCGGCTTTGGATTTTGCCCCCTTCCACCCATTGAAGATAATGGCGAATTCTCCCATTTATCGTTTTATTAGAGATATAGCCTTTGGGCAGCGAGTCAATTTTCTCCTGAATTTCATCCTTCATAAACGGTATCCTTTTTTCTTGTAACCTATTGTAACCTATATTTGATTTTTAAAATAGGTTACATAACAAATAGGCATACGTGTCTCGAAAAACGACGCAAAAGTTAGAAATTTGTTTAAAACATCGTAGTCTATGCAATAATAAAGCGTTATGAAAGAGAGACGGATTATTGCCGTAGGAGACTCCTTCTTCTATTTGAATGCCCACCTCGATGAAACGGGCTACCGCGTAAACAAAGGGGTCCTTTCCCGCCTGGAAAGCAAATTCCCGGGTTATAAGATCATAAACCTCGGGATCAATGGGGCCAGCACGACAACTTGGCTAGACGCGCCCATTGAAAAAGGGGACGCCTATCTTATCATGCTTGGCACGAACGACTGGTGGAACGACGACGCTCTCCCAATCGGAACCAAGCGCGATTACCTCTTCCGCACAAAAGGAACGATTCTAGGAAATCTTGGCTGCATCGTCGCCCGTATCAAGGCTTTGTCCCCCAATCCCCTGATTTTCCTCTGCAACCCCGTCGAAAGAGGCGACTTCGTTTATATCAATGACCCTTTTAATTACGCGCGAGGGAGCTACGAACCAAAAAACGGCAGAACTCTTAACGATATCGCAAACGCAATCTTCGCCGATGCCCGCGAAGCTGGGGTCGTTAATATCAACACCCATGACAAAGCGGGGTTCACTTGCCTGAACGCGGTCAAATTCAAACGTTGCTATCTGCACGGCAAGGTCGTAGATCTCCCCTATCCAACCTACAAACAAGGGCTCTATGACCCAGAGGCTGGCATCTACCCTTACCCGAAGGAAGCAATCTCCATGACCTTCGATGGCCTTCACCCAAGCGATGAAGGGGCTGAAAAGCTAGCCGAAGTCATGTTCGAAGGGATGAGGGGCTACCTCAAGCCCAATGACTGAAAAGCTTCCCGTAGGAAGCCTTACTCAATGATGAGGACGTCGCGGTAATTCGCGACGTCTTTTGTTGTTTGAGCGTGATCTCTGTCCCCAAGCTCAAGGGGAATGCCGACATAAGGAGAGACCCCATACCAGGATTCCAGGCAAATAAAGTCGTTTTTGCAGGGTTTTTCAGGTGTCCAGATCGCAAAATAAGGGCAAGAGGAAATCAAAGAGATGGTTCTCCCTTGGCCGTTATGCAAGGTGATTTTGCCTTGAGGGTTCGTTAATACAAGGGTGTCCCTCTGCTCAATGTAAGGACGTTCGATCTTCCAAGGGGAAACGAAAGGCCAGGCAATCCTTCTTTGGATAATGCCTTTCTCTAGTTCTAAGGAAAGGGTGCCTTCCCCTATTTCCAAAGTCGAATTGGAGAAATCGCAGACGAAGGCGGGGTGAAGGCCATATTGAAAAGCCATCTCAGCCTTATCCAAAGAAACGACCTCTGCGTCGCGGATGACCTGGTTCTTCTCTAAGCGCGTCGTGACGTTTATCCTGCAGCTGAAGGGATAGGCATCATCGCTTTGATGGGTCAAAGAAAGCGTCACGGAGTCCTTGCTTTGGCTCGTAACTTCGAAATCAGAGAAACGGGCGATGCCGTGCGTCCCGGGGATGAAATGGGCTCCGCCATGAATCGCGAAGGCGCGGTTATCCCCGATGATTGGGAAAAGGACGTGATCGCTGTGATCCCAGTTTCCTTTGCCGTCGTACAAAACTTCCTGATTGGCTTTCTTATAGAAGACTCTGGTTAGTTCAGAGCCATGAGTGGATACGTTTACTAATAATTCTTCGTTTTCTAATTCGATCATAATCAATTCTTTTTGAAGTCCTCTTTGACTTTCTTTTCGACTTCGTTGCAGATGACCTGCACCGCGCAGGAATGGCAGTCCATCTTCACTTTGTTCGTGAGATGATCCAAGGCTTTGGTGATGCTTTCGCATTTTCTAAGAAGCTCGGCGATTCCTTCGTAATCATAATCATCGAGGTTCACGAAGATGGCTTTGACGTTTTTGACGAAGGGCAATTCTTTGTGTTTGGCGATGACGTAGCTGCCTAGCTTCGCGAAGTCGAGGCCGCCCTTCTTCAAAGCGCTTTTCGATACCAGCAAGCTCTCTTTCTTGTTGAAGACGGATTCGCGGACCATCACCCCTTCATAAGAGAGATGGTACTTCACGTAATCGAACTTGCGGATCGAGTTATAAAGGTCGTTCCCGGACCCGATTTGGTCTTTGTCTACGCTGGCGAGGGTAATGCGCGCGTAGTTCTTGTTCCTTGAAATATCCCGCAAATCCTCGCCCAAAAGAAGAATCTGGTCTTCCAAAGGCAAATCCAAAAGCAAATCAAGGGCGATTCCTTTGCAAGGATTCGCCCCTAATTCGAAGGCTTTGTCATCGCTGAAGATGAATTGATTCGGGTTCTCCGGAAACGTTTGATTCAAATCCACATTCAGCGATTTCGCCACGTATTTATTGTTGATTTCATCGACCTTGGCGGCGAGATCATCAAAAATAAACATACTTAGATCTTGCGTTTTCTTTCAATCTTGTCGTAATGCTTCAGAAGAAGGGGTTCCAAGGCGGAAGTCATCTTCATATCGAGGTTGAAGAAATAGACGATGAAGAGAAGGCCGAACAAAGCGATGAACGCCCCAACGACGGTGCAGACGATGCTGACCCAGAGCCAAACGCCAAGAAAAGGGAAAAGGGTCCAGCTCAATACGATTAACGCGGTACCCATGTTATCTGCCCTCCGAAAGGCCTTTTTGCCTGGCAAATTCAGCGGCGCCTAAAGCGCCCATAAGCTGAGGATCGATGGAGAGGTCCACGACCTTAAGATGCAAGACCTTCTCGATCGCGTCTTTTAGACCCGCATTCTTCGCGCATCCGCCGGTAAGGGTGATGCTATCGGTGGCGCCGGCTTTTTTGGCCATGACGAAGCAGCGCTTGGCGACCGAGAATTCAATGCCGGCGGCGATTTCGTCCATCGGCTTGCCTTCGCCAACGAGGGAGATGACTTCCGATTCGGCGAAGACGGTGCACTGAGCGGTGATGGGGATGATGTTCTTCGCGTTGAGAGAGAGGTTCGAGAAGGTATCCAAGTCCATTTCGAAGGCTCTCGCCATGGCTTCGAAGAAGCGCCCCGTGCCGGCGGCGCATTTGTCGTTCATCGCGAAGTTGAGGACGGTGCCGTCTTTATCAACGGCGATGCCTTTGACGTCCTGCCCGCCGATATCGATGATGGCTTTGACGCTAGGGTCGGTGACGTGCACGCCCATGGCGTGGCAAGAGATCTCCGAGATGTTCTCATCCGCGAAGGGAACCTTGTTGCGGCCATATCCCGTGCCGACGAGATAAGCGAGATCCTTTGGGGAATTAAGCCCTTCCACCTGGGCGATTGCTTGGTCCAAAGACTCTTGGGCGCTTAAGACCGAGTTGATGCGGCTTCTGAGGGTCACGTTAGCGACCATCTTGCCGTTTTCGTCGATAATCACGCACTTTGTGTAAGTGCTGCCGGAATCGCATCCGCCAAAATACTTCATAGTTCTTTTATCTCCTTACCATGATTTAGCGTCGTCAATGACTTCTAAGCTCGGATCGACGGGCTCTTCCCTCATGACCGAGCGCATGTACCTGTTCACGTCGTCGCGAATCGATTGTCTCGAAATGACGCGGGGATCCATAAGATCGTGGTTGACCCAGATGAGCTTGATCCCGTGCTCTCTAGCTCTTTCCTCGAACATGCCGTGCATTCCCGCGAGGGCCTTGCAGGAAATGTGCTCCCAGAGGATGACGATGTCCGCGTGGTATTCCTCGCAGAATCTCCAGAGGTCATCGAGAAGGACTTCATAACCGCCGTGGGTCCTGTTCCTCATGATCATCTCCTGGTAGAGCTTGGCGATGTCATAGATCGCTTGCTCAGGATCGTCTTCGGAGATCTCATCGAAGTAGACGAGCGAGAGCATGTCGACGAGCGGGAGGATGCCCCAGCAGTTCTGCAGCCAAGGGAGGAAGTCGGTATAGAACTGCGACTGGACGCCCCAGATGATGGCCCTATGGCGGGTCTGTTTGCAGACCTGGGCTTTTCTTTTGAAGGCTTTTTCGGCAAGTTTTGTGATCTTTCTGTCGGCTTTCACGAAGTCATCGCTTCTGCCGGCGACCGCCATATAGGTGGTTTCGGCATAAAGGGCGAGGTTCGCGCCGAAGACTTGCGGACTGTCGGTTTTCGACATTTCCATCCAGGATTTGCGGAGTCTGTTCTCCTCATTGAAGCGTTTGGCGCATTTGAAGTAATTGTCCCAGTCCCATTTCTGGCCGGTCTTCTCCTCGACGAACTTGATCGCGTTCCTGATTTCCTGGGCCGCATATTCCTGCACGCCTTCTTCGGTGTGGCGGAGAGGGGCGGCGATTTGGAAGGTCGGGATTCCCGCTTCTTCGTATTTTTTGCTCATAATGCCGTTGCCCATGAGCGAGCCATCGCAGGTGGTGTTGCACTGAATCGCGCAGGCGCCATATAAAGGCATGTCTTCATCTACGGCCGCGCCGGCTTCGGCGGCAGGCATCGGGCAGACGTCGCCCGGAATGCCCATTTCCTGAAGGACGTCGAGGTAATGGGTGACGGCCCCGCCATTAAGGAGGACGGAGACGTAAATGGCCGCGGTTTCCCAGCTGACCGCGTAAAGATTGGGGAAGCCGCACATGATGTGGAACATCTCGTTCTCATCAAGGACGACGATTTTCTTTGAGAATTTCTCATTGTTCCCGCATCTCTTATCGGCTTTGAAGACCCTGCCGAGGAGCTGGGCGATGTCGAGGGCGACGAGGTCATATTCGGTATGGGCGATGCGAAGGGCCTCTTTTCTTAAGCCGATCGTATGCTTGTCGATCATCATCGGGACGGCGAGGTAGTTGACCATCCAGCGGTAGCGGAAGAAGCCTTTGAGGTTCGTCGGCTTGGCGATGAACTTCGCGAGCATCCACATGATCTTGAGCCAGCAATGGAAGTCATAGAGGGTGTCGACAAGACCTCTCCATTCCCTTCTCTTGCGAACCCTTTTGCCGTTATAGAGCTTGCCTAAGGGCTCGGAACCAACTTTGCTTCCCATTATTTTTTGCCTCCTTGAATCTTTTTGATCTCAATGCTTTCCACGAACGCCTGAACCCTGGTCCTGATTTGGCCTGAGGTTCCAACCGCATAGGGCCTATCAATCGAGAGAACGGGGTACTCGTAATCGTCGCGGAGCATATGCGTCCCGGTCATGCGTTCATACGCCCAAGGATCGCAGAACTTCATCTGCTCATAGATGATGCCATCGGCTTTGTATTCCTTAGCCAAAGCATTCACGTATTCCTTTCTTCTCTTGAACTTCGGGAGATCCATATGGCGGGGGCACATGCAGGTGTGCATGTATTGGGCGCAGATCTGCGTCAAGATGTCTTCCTTGTCATTAAGAATGATCTCCTGCCTGCCGGGCAAAGAGCCAAAGCAATAACGGTCGGCGACGACTCTCGCGCCGCTTTCTTCGATGAGCTTAATCATGTCGACGTCATCGATCTCGGAACCGACGACGACGACCCTGGCCCTGAATTTCTTCTTCTCGTCAGGCACCCTGTTCCTCACCTCTTCTAAGGTCTCTTCGAGCTTATCGATCAAAAGACCGTGGGGGCAAACGTAGGTGCACATCGTGATGATGTGGAATTCATAGCCCGTGATGCGGGGATTGTCTTCTTTTCTGAATTCGCCCAGCTCGGTGATGATAGAGCAAAGCTTGTTGTGCTCTTCCACCGCTGCTTTGAGGGCCTCGTCGGAAATATCGATTCCGAAATGCTCGTGAAGGGGATCGAGGATCTTCTTGCGGCATTCGGAGACATAGAGGCTGAGGCCATTGTCATCGTCCTTCATGGGAACTTCGAGGTATTGGTAGAAGAAACCATCCTGAGGAATGGTCTTAAGCAGCTCCATGTTCTCGACGCAGCGGTTGATCATCGTGCAGCCGTCTGGGGTGAGGAGGCAATCGAGATATTGATAGCCGCCTTCGATGGCTCTCTCCAGAAGAGCGCGCGAGTACTCGCAAAGGAAAGAGGTCATGTAGTAGGTGCCCATTTCCATCGAGCCCGTGCGCGGGGCTCTTAAGCGAGAGGAGAAGCAGCCTTTGAGGTTGCAAAGGACCTCAGGGATCTGGGAGCAAGTGCTGCCGACGCACTTAAGCCCTTCTTCCTTGGCCTTTCTTACTAGCTCGTTGTTCGCGTCGTCTAGTAATTTCTCGAAGTAGTACAAATGCTTTAGGTCTTTCATGAAGCCTCCTTTTATAGAATTCCTAATTTGGTTAACGCGGTTTTGACGCCCGTCACGATGTTCGCTTTCTCATCGAGAGAGAACACCGACCTCCCTTCGACGTCTGAGAGCATCATCTCTTTATCGTCGGGGATCACGCTTAGAAGGGTAAGCGAATCGAGGTCAAGCTTTCCTGCGTCCACGTGCTCATTCACGCGGTTGAGGATCAAGCCGTCGGTCTCATACATCACAAGTTCGCCGGCGACTTTCTTGATGGTCTTGGTGACCTCGATGCCTTTTTTCGAGGCATCGCTTACGAGAACGAGGTGAGTGACTTTTTCCATCACTCTTCGGTTTACTTGCTCGATGCCGGCTTCCCCATCGATCACCACGTAGTCGAAGTTGTTCGCGAGAAGACTTATGACTTCCTTTAGATAAGCGTTCACCTTGCAATAGCAGCCGCTTGCCTCAGGCCTCCCAATAGCGAGGAAGGATATGTTCTCGATTTCCACAAGGGCATCGAAGATTTGGTATTTGGCTTCGGAAAGAATTTCCAAAGCCGCTTTCGAATCGCCGCTTTCGACATGCTCGATGAATAGTTTTCGTATGTCATCGACCGTTGAGCCGGAGCTCACGCCAAGAGCGGTCGCCAAGCCAATCGCGGGATCGGCATCGATGGCGAGGATTTTCTTATCGGGGCGCGCTTCATGAAGAAGGCGCACGCTCAAGGCGGAAATAGAGGTCTTTCCAACGCCTCCTTTGCCACAGAAAGCGAGAATAATCGGTTTGCCCATCTTACTTCCCTTCCGTATTCACGATGAGGAAGCCGTCGACGAGGTTGGCTTCGGCTAGATCGCCTTTCACCTCCATCTTCCTCTCCATTAAGTCTACGAGCACCAAAAGGCCCTTATGCGATTCAACGCGCATAACGTTCTTCATCAGGATGTTTTTCTCATCCTTGCTGTTTTTGTAGGCGATGGACAAGCACATATCTTATTTGCCGAGTTCTTTCAGAGCCTCTTCCAAGGCAAGGTTGCCCTTCTTGAATTCGTTAATTGCCTCTTTCACCTTCGAGTGGGCGTCTTCATTCATGTCCTTTAAAGAGGAGGCCAGCTCCTCCAGTTCTTCATTGTGATGCTCATTGTGATGAATCATGTAATCGATGAGCGCGGTTAGTTCTTGCTTGTCGTGGGCTTCCATATCGGTAATCGATAAATATTTAGCGATTGAAAAAATACCATAAAATGGGTCTTTTTTCAATGAAATCTTGATCAGAATCATCAAAAACCTCACTTTTTACCGAAAAGGAGAGCGTCTAGCGTGAACAGAATCTGCTGAAGCGGGGAAAAATCGCTATATCACAAGACGTTTTTAGGTGGAAATCCCCGCACATCTATAAGCAGATATGAAAGGCCATTGAAAGGAGCAAAAAGACGACGCAGAAACCCTTCTAGACTCTTATGGACGAGGGAGGAGAATCCGCGAATAGGCTTCAAATCAGGCTTACCCACTTCATCTATTTCGGCCCATCGGCGTTCATCTCTTAGCAGTCATCGGGCTCCTTCTCGATTCCACCGCTTATATATTGACCTTCTCCTTCGCCTAAATGGGTCTGGCCTTGTACGTTCTCTTCTTTTCGACTCTGGTTCTAAAGACCGAAAAGAAAACTCAGCAACACAGTTATTGCCTTGCTTGAGGCGATTTACAGGGGCTGGACACGCCCAAGAAGCATCCTCGCTGAGCTCAAGCAACTAACTAAAAAAGCGGCAAAAACCGCTTCCTTTTTCCCTTATGTTCGGTTTTTGCGGGCTTTTTAAATAAGGCTTCCATTTAAAGCGCACTTTAAGTTTAAAATGTTCCTGGCTAAGAACATTGGGGAGAAACAACGATGGAGAGAATCAAAAAGAACTTCGGCTTTGGCTGCATGCGTTTGCCGATGATTGGCGACGAAGTCGATTTGGAGGAGACCAAGAAAATGGTCGATGCTTTTCTAGAGGCGGGCTTCAACTATTTCGACACGGCACATGGCTATCTCTCCGGGAAAAGCGAGATTGCTTTAAGAGAATGTCTTACGTCCCGTTATCCCCGCGACCAGTACGTTCTCACGAACAAGCTATCATCCCCTTATTTCCATAAAGAAGAGGACATACGTCCCTTCTTCGAGAAGCAATTGGAGACCTGCGGGGTCGATTATTTCGATTTCTATCTAATGCACGCGCAGGGCTCCACGAATTACGAGCAATACCAATCTTGTCATGCTTACGAAATTGGAAAACGCTTAAAGGAGGAAGGCAAGATCCGTCACCTCGGCATTTCCTTTCACGACAAGGCCGAGTTCTTAGAGAAAATCCTGACCGATCACCCCGAGGTTGAAGCGGTCCAAATCCAATTTAATTACGTGGATTATTCCGACCCCGCGGTTCAAAGCAAAAAAGTCTACGAGGTTTGCCGCAAGTTCAATAAACCAATCATCGTCATGGAACCCGTCAAAGGAGGAAATTTGGTTAACCTTCCTCCCGAAGCAAAAGAGATTTTGGACAGTCTTCACGGCGGCAGCCCCGCTTCCTACGCCTTGCGTTTCGCCGCCGGTTTCCCGGGAATGATGATGGTGCTTTCCGGCATGAGCAATTTAACTCAGATGAAAGACAACATCTCCTTTATGAAAGACTTCAAAAAGCTGGACAAAGTGGAGGAAGAGGCGATTCGGGAAGTCTGCAAAATCTTCCACGCGAAGCACCTTATCCCCTGCACCGCTTGCCGTTATTGCGTTGAAGGCTGCCCCAAGCACATTTCAATTCCAGACTTATTCGCGACGATGAACGCCAAAGAGGCTTACCGCGATTGGAATGCCGACTATTACTATCACAAAGTCCACACCGTCAAAAACGGCAAGGCATCAGACTGCATAAAGTGCGGCAGATGCGAGAAAATCTGCCCTCAGCATTTGCCAATCCGTCAATTGTTAGAAAAAGTCGCAAAGACCTTCGAATCAAAATAGGCAAAAGACTAAGCGCCAAAACAATCACCCCGCTTCCTTTTTCTTGCGGTATCGCGCCTTTCTACCGCCCGTTTTTGCCCTAGAAGCGAGATGGGTTTATATTTTCCTCATGAAGGAATTTGCCGTTTCAAAGTTATCGCTCTCCTATTCAAACAAAAGAACCAAGGAAACAACGGTCGCCTTAAAGGATGTCTCCTTTGTTTGCCAAGAAGGTTCCTTCAACGTGATATTGGGCCCTTCGGGATCTGGGAAAACCAGTTTATTGAAGGCCATCGCGGGACTGCTCCCTTTCGAAGGTCAGATCGCTTACGGAGGCAAGCCTCTATCCGATTGGGATGCGACATTATTGCCTCGTTCCTACGTGAGCCAAGAATATGTTCTCTACCCAAGGATGAGTGTTTTCGACAACATCGCCTTCCCTTTGAAGGCATCGGGGGCCGAAAGAAAGGAAATCATTGAATCCGTGAGGGGCGTGAGTGATTTTTTGGGCCTAACTTACCTTTGGGGGAGAAAGCCAAAAGAGCTTTCGGGAGGCCAATGCCAAAAAATCGCTTTGGCTAGAGCCATGGTAAAGCATCCTGCCCTCGCCTTGTTCGATGAGCCTTTAAGCAACATTGACCAGCAAGCGAGGTTCGAGGAGAAAGACTATATCAAGAGTTCTTGCGTTAGAGCGAAAAGCACAGTTTTCTACGTTACTCATTCCTTGAAAGAAGCCTTGGCTTTAGCCGATAACTTAATCATTCTAAAAGAAGGCTCTCTCCTTGCCTTTGGGGGCAAAGAGGAACTCATGAAATCCACGAATATCGAAGTGAGGAGTATGCTGAATGTCAGCGAATACGCTCTATAAAGAAGAGGACGCAGCCTTAAACAAGAAGCAGATAATCCTTGCTTCGATCTTGTTTTCGATTTGCCTTCTTCTCTTTCTTTTAGGCGCGATTCTCATTTGCCTTTTATTCCCTAGATCTTTAAAAATCCTGCAAACCATCCTTCTTGCCATTGATTTGGTGCTTGGCGTTTGCTTTTGTATCTTTCTTCTAACGGCCTTTTTGTTGCCTAGCTACGCTCATAAAAAGGTTCTCGTTTCTCTAAATGGAGAAACTCCGGAAGTCAAAGCAGGGACCATTTCTTCCTTTCGGCAAAGAACCCTATTCCACTGCTTGCCGATGATGCTCATCACCCTAGAGACAGAAGACGAAACGATCGAAGCTTATTACGATTTAGACAAAGGACCTTTTCCTTTTAAAGAAGGGGAGAAGGCAGCCTTAACGATTCAAGGGAGGTTCCTCGTAGGCTATGAAACCATCCACGAAGAAAGCCTTGATTAGGTATTGGCCCATTTATGTTTTGGCAGCAATCGCGATGCCAATTCTTTCTTATGCCGCCGTTGAGCAAATCCAAAAGCCGAAAAACGAAGAGACCATCTCAATATTTGTTGGTTCTTGTAAAGCGGACGCCCGCTATTTAAAGGAAAAGCTCAGCAACAGCAAGCCCTCCTATCTTTTGGAAATCAACCTTTATTCCTATTCCTATGTCGATTCGACTTTCAGCGCTTATTACCAAGCAAACGGGAAATTGGACGTGGACTTGGTCATTCTCCCAGAAAGCAAAATCGATGACGTCTCTTTGATCACCTACTACAGTCCCTTGGACGAGAGCCATTTCTCTTCAAGCGACTATCTAAGCAAGGACAGCAAAACTCATTTCGGAACGCTTGTTAGGGCGAAAGGCGAATCAAATTCCTTATTGACCTTCTCCGATGATTCGCACGACGAGAACTATTACGCTTTTTTCGGGAAGTCATCGAAACACGGGGGATCGATTACGAATAGCCAATACGACACCTCGTTATTTTTCATTTCGTTACTAAGGGAAGGTCAGCCATGAAGAAATCAAAAACGCCGCAAAAAGCCTTCGAAATCGAAATGCTGCCTTCTTCAAGAAAAGAGCAGTTCTTCGACTTAGCCAGGCATCGTTTCTTCTTTTTCATTGGTTTGGGCGCTTTGCTGCTTGCTTTCGCCTTGTTCATTTTAGGAGGCGCGTTCTTCAAAGACATGAGCCTCATCAACCTAAATAACAGCACCGCCACTGAGGAAGAGCAAAACACTTTTTCATTCACCGTCAAGCTCATCTCCTATGCGATACAGGGATTCGGATTTCCTGTTTTGGGGTTCGGGCTCTCCGGCATCCTGATGCCTTTGAAAAATTTGGCTTGGAACGATCCCGTGTTCTTCAAGGACGATTTCAAATCAGGCCTTAAAGGAAATGGGAAGATGTTTGTGGGCATTGGCTTTTTATGGGGCCTCATCTATTTTTTAGAAGGCGCCATCGGATTGCTCTTCTCAAACTTGCCTTGGTTTGAGGCAATCCTCTTCGGGGTCAATCTCGCACTCATCTATCCACTTCTAATCACCTCTTTGTTCTTGACTCTTTTTTACTCGAATTCGTTCATGGCAACCATTCAAAAGGCCGCCGCCATTTACTTCAGGCATTTTCCTTTGCTTTTTCTTTCAAGTCTTTGCCTTCTCCTTCCGCTCTTTGCCCTATACATCCCGATATTCCTGCTGAAGTACGGCTTCCTGATTCTTTGGATGGTGGCCGCATTTCCTTTCGCGCTTCTTTTCTCCTTCGAGCTTCACCTTCATTATTTTGACGAAGACGTGAACGTTTCCCAGTTTCCTGCCTATTATCAAAAGGGTTTGGCAAGCTACTACAAAAACGACAAATAACCGAGACGGCAATTGTCCGTTGCTCATTTAATTTGAATATAAGTGAAAAAAAGCCGCAGATCCCAAGTATCTGCGGCTTCAAAACCTTTCGGTTATTTTTTATTCAGCTTCCAAAGTATAAATATAGACCGACGCGAGTCCTTCTTCGGCATACCAAAAAGCCTCAACCCCAAGGTCTTCGCTCGATGCGCCGTAATAATCGTCGTCAAGAGTAAAGCCCATATCTTCAAACGCCCCTAAGTAGTCTTCATCGAAGTCGCTATCGCTCACGCTCGAATCCAAGTAGCCATAGACCAAAAGATAAGAACCCTCGTAAACGGAAACGTAGTAGTTTTCCCCTTCTGCAACCTCAAACGAAGGGAAATTCGTCTCATCAAGGTTAGTGCCGAGACTTTCATTGATCGCCTCATAGGGGAAAGAAGAGTAGGTTTCCACAGGAGCCTCGATCCAAGCGAAGACTTCAAAGTACCCGTCGGTGTAATCCGTTTGGACAAAAAGATCGGACCCATCGTCTAGATTTTTGTAGTACGTGAAATAATTTTCATCTTCATTCGAATCATATTCAGAATAGACGTATCCATCCGAGACAAGGAGGCCGCAATAAGCGTCGCACAAATTGCCGCAGTCTGCATCGTAGACGAGGAAAGCTTCGCCGTAGGTGTCAGTATCCGTCTCGTAATTCGAGGTGATTCCCAAAGGAAAAGGGATGACGTTCTCACCGATATATTCCGCCATTTCCTCAAGATCGTTTTCCGTCCAAGCGGTAGGATAGCCATCCGGAACGGAGATAGAAGAGGGTTCGCTGGAAACCTGTCCTGAAGAATTCGTCACAGTCCCTTCCGAGGCGGTCGAGCCAATCAAGGAATCGACGTGGTTATTCGCATCGGCGCAGGAAATGAGCAAGACGCTAGAGGCAAGCAGCAATAAGGGTTTCAGTTTCATATTCGTTACTCCAATGAGCGGATTATTAAATAAGGTGAAAAAAAGAAAAGAGAAATCGACCCAAAAAGGCATGTAAGGTCTTTCATATGTTTCAAAGGAGTTCAAATCAATAATTCGGTATTCTTTCACCGAAATATTTTCGTGTGGCTATAATCTTTATGAACGTGTTCATTAAGAAAGGATGCGCATGCCGAAAATCTTCAAAGACGCGAAAGAACACATAATGGACGTTTCCAGGAAAATCATGGAGGAAAAAGGGTTCAATGCCTTGACTATGCGCGACGTTGCCACGCAAAGCGGATATGGCGTTGGGACCATTTACAATTATTTTCCAAACAAACTCTCCATTTTGGCTTCTTTGCTTCTGGAAGAATGGCAGGAAGATGAGAAGACGCTCAAACTTAAGATTGAGCAGTCCTCTTCTTTTCGCGAAGCGATCAAGGCCATCTACGACGAAATCAAGGCCTTCTTCGAAACCCATCGCGACTTGTTTTTCTCCATAAGCATCCCTTCTTCGATCAGAGGCAAATTGCAGAATGGCCACGAGATTTTCCTTCGCACCATCGAAGGATATGTGATCTCATGCCAGACTCGTTTCGGCCTTTCATCCAGCGAGAGCAGCAGACGCGCGGCTTGCATCCTTTTGATCCAGGCCCCGAGCATCTACGGCACTCCTTTTGAAGACGTCTACGATTCGTTAGAGAAATTGCTTACAGGAGGTAATCAAAAATGAGCAGTTTTAAAACCTTGGAACCAAAGGACAATTTTTATCAAACATCCCTTTTCTTCCCTATGCCGGTCGTGATGATCGGCACCTTGGCCGACAACGGACAGACTAGCCTCGGGCCCTATTCTTTGCTAGCCCCGTATTACATCGCCGGCAAAAGCTACTACGCGATGATCTTGGAGTGCCGCAACTCTTCAAATACCGCGCAAAACATCCTTAAAACAGGAAAATGCTCCATCAACTTTTTCCCTGACGACAAGAAGCTATTCAAAGAAGCCGTCCGCATGGGCTGGCCTGGCGACACCACCGAGGAGAAGATGAAGAACTGCCTCTTCGAGCTGGAGGATGGCGAAATGGCGAAGGAGCATCCCGATCAGAAATTCCCGAAGGTCGTCAAACAATCCTTTCAGGTCATCGAGTGCACTTGGATGAAGGAGCTTGACAACGCCCAGGACGACAAGCCCGGCGAGCTCAACGGCTATCCAGAGCCCTATCACGACTTCAACGGCATCACCTCAAAATTCGGCGCCCACTTCATTCTCAGAATCGACAAGATTCTCATGAAGGAGAAGTATTACAGCACAATCGTCAACGGCGTCACCGCGAGCGGATTCCCCCGCGTGCCCGTTGATTACGGCTACCGCGACTCGAAAAACTTCTGGTGCTCCAAATTCAAGAAACCGCGCCCTGAGCTTCTTCCGATGAGAGAGACTTCCGTCTCCAGCGTCCGCTACGCCGCTGACCGCATCCAAACCGATATCAAATTCACCGACGACGCGCTCGCTTGCCTCGTCAAGGTTCCGCGCATCTTCCTCCCCACCGCCCTCAAAGGCTGCATCAAGTGGGCTGAAGAGCATAACGTCAAAGTGCTCACCGCCAAAGAAATGGCGATCATCAACGACAAGCGCGCCAAAGAGAAAGGCAAGGATAAATAACCATGAAAGTCGTTCTAGCAGGAGCTTTCGGGAATCTAGGAAGCGATATCCTCCGCCAGCTTATCGCCGCGGGCAACGAAGTCGTTGCCCTCGACATGGCGGAAAAAGACATCCCTGAAATCAAAGGGAAATACGAGTTCCATTCCATCGATGTCACGAAGAAAGAGACCTTAACCGGCACTTGTAAAGGCGCCGATGCGGTCATCACGACCGTTGGTCTAGTCAGGGCCTCGGCCACCCTCACGAACTATGACATCGACTTGAATGGCAACCTCAACCTTCTTGAGGAAGCCAAAAAAGCCGGGGTCAAGAAATTCGTCTACGTCTCCGTCATCAAATGCGATACCGACCCAAGCGTCCCGATGCTTGAAGCCAAGCATCAATTCGAGGAGAAGCTCAAGGAGAGCGGCATCGATTACGTCATCGTCCGCCCCACGGGCTATTTCTACGATATCGCCAAGGTCTTCATGCCGATGATCGAAAAAGGGAAAGTCACTCTTCTAGGAAGAAAAGACTACCCTTGCAACGTAATCGATACCACGGACCTTGCCGATTTCATCATCGCCCACCTGAACGAGCAGAACAAAACCTACAACGTCGGCGGACAGGAGACTTACACCTATAAAGAAATCGCGGAAATGTTCTTTGCCTCCGCGGGCAAGAAAGCGAAGATTTCTCGCGCGCCCGTCTTCTTATTCGACATGATCATCAAAAAAGCCGAGAAGAAGAACAACGGCAAGAGCTCCATCATCCGTTTCTCCAAATGGACATTGACCCATGATCTGGTCGGGAACGACAAATGGGGAAAGCTTTCTTTCAAGGAATACATCAGCAACATCTACCAAAAGGAGCCTAAGCAATGAACCCCGTGGCTTTAATTTGGATTGTCACGGGCGTCTTAGCAGGCGTAGCCGCCTTGCTCAGCGCGATTGGCTTCTACAAATTCGTCTATTTCCTTTCGGTGGGCTATGGCTTCGCCGTCGCCGGCATCGCCATCGCCATCATGGTGATGTCCTGGACGGGTTTCATTCCTTCATGCGGTGTCTGCGAATACGTCCTCCTCTCCTTGCTTATCCTTTATGGCGCGAGGCTTTCGGGCTTCTTGCTCTACCGCGACATCAAAAGCGCTTCTTACAAAAAAGCGGTTGGCAAATCCAATGAAGCAACAGACAAAAAGATGCCCATCTTCGTCAAAATCACCATCTGGATCTGCGTTATCGCTCTTTATGTCGCCGAAACTTCTCCGGTCGCTTACCGCGCGATACAAGGGAACATCTACGCTTTAACGGGCAACAGCTTCGATTTGATCTTCCCGATCATCGGCGCGGTGATCATGGCTTTTGCCCTAACTTTAGAGACGCTAGCAGATCATCAAAAATCCAAAGCGAAGAAAGTGAACCCCCGCCGTTTCGTTGATACGGGGCTCTACCGGTATGTCCGTTGCCCGAATTACCTAGGAGAAATCCTCTTTTGGACCGGCGTGTTCTTATCCGGAATCAACGTCTACGCCTATTGGTGGCAATGGGTTATTGCAATCGTTGGATGGCTTTGTCTCATCTACGTCATGCTCTCCGGGGCGAAACGTTTGGATAAGAGGCAAACCAAAAACTACGGGGAAGACCCGGAGTTCCAAGCTTACGTAAAGAAAACGCCTATCTTGATGCGCTTGATTCCCGTCAAATCATTTAAAAACTGGAAATGGATTGTTTAACTATGAGCATTCAAACCTTAGCCGTGAGCGAATCCACCTACGCGGAGCTTTACGAAAGCGCCCCGTGGGCCATCATTCTCCAATCTCTCTACGACCTCATCCCCATCATCTTGTTCCTAGTCGGCTCCGTGATTCTCTTGCGATGCCTCTACAACAAAATGGTTAAAGGCAATTATGCCTTATTCGCGGCGGGGTCCATCATGGTCTTCGCGGCAGGTTTTCTCAAGGCCCTCCATAAATTCATCATCGGCATATCGGGATACTCCTATAACATCCTTGACCGCCAATTCACTTCCACCCAGTCGATTGGCTTCGCCTTGATGTTCGTGGCCCTTATCGGAATGTTCACTTCCTATAACAAGAAGTACACGAAAGTCTCCGTATGCGCGATCGTCCCGTTCATCGCGGTTACCGCACTTACGGACGCGCCAGCCATTAAGGAATTCACGAACACCCTACCCTTCATTATTCTCATGATAATCGGGGCGGCCGGAACCTTGGTGATGCTGATGATCGTCTCCATCAAGAGAAAAGACATCTTATCAGCCGTGCTCTTCGGACTGGCTATCGTCTTCATGGTTGGCATGGGGTATTTATCCACCAAATCAAGTTGGACCTATAACTGGATCGCAATCTCGGTGAACATCGTCTATCAAGCCTTGTACATGATTGCTTGCATACGTCTTCAACGAAAAGGCTTGGGAGCAGAAAATTCCCTGCAAAAAGCCAATTAAATTTGCCTTTACAAAAATAGTGGCGCAAAACGCCAAGTTTTCTTTTTGCCGTGATTTGGCAGGGATTTTGAATTCTCGCGCGCAAACGCACATTACTATTAGGGTAATGTTCTAGAAGAGCATGCGCTTTTGCTGCAATTTTTAAATTACAAACCGCTTTTTTGTAAGAAGCGCTTTTGATCATTCAAACCATCGGTAGAAAATTGAGTGTTTCAGTCAAAAAATGAACTCAAACACTCAAAAAACTCATACTTACAAGGCACTTTTTTGATACTTTCGGCGTAATTTTGAGCTCAAAGTATCAAAAAACTATTTTAGGATGTGTATAATTGACTTGGAGACGGAGGCAATAGAGATGGAAATCATCGGAAGAGAGAAAGAAGCAAAGGAACTTAAACGCCTTTTCGCGAGTGAGA
>CAVECL010000025.1:0-25205 GCA_963614595.1 Parasutterella excrementihominis
AAAAGCCTCAGCAAAGTTATAAATAATAAGAAGCCTTATTTCCTTAAGGTTTTTTATTGGTTTTTATTTGTTTTCTTATGTTTTTCCTTATTTTTTGGGGAATATACAAAAACTATTGAAGAATCAAAAAGCCGACGTTCGAAGGGATCGGTTTCTTTCACGCGGATTTTGAATATATTCGCCACTCCCAAGGCGGAAGCGGAAGAGCGAACAGGCTCATCGCGTTTAAGGAATGTTTGAAGTTTGGGATCGTTCCTTTCTTCCTCGAAGAGTTAAAAAAGCCCTCTATTATCAAAGCCTCTCAAATTGGAAGCAAGAAAAGGGATGGCTTATTGATGCCTGTCTCGATGGCCAAGACACCTTCCGACGGCTTCTTGAAGAATTAGGGCTATCCGAAAAGGTCAATAAGGCTTCCTGGCCAAAAATTCAATCCAACGGTTATTCCTGCCTAATTTATCTTCTTCGACGCTCGTCTTTAAAAGATTTAATCCAATTTCCTCTAGGATAGGCTTCATCGCCCCTAAGGTCATGTCCAAGTAGTAGCGGGAATCCCGAAAGCCCGCAAAAGTGCCATATTTGAAGGACATATAAAGGATTCCGCCACTTTTCAAAGACCGTTTTATCTTCGCTAAAGCAACCTTCAATTCATCCGAGTTCAGATGAAGCAAGCTCGCAGAGGCAAAAACTCCGTCAAAAACGTCTTGATAATCAAGATCAAGAACGCTTAGCAGTTTCGTCTCCAAACCAAGATCTTTCGCATGATCTACGAAAGCCGGAACCACGTCTATGCTTAAAACTCGGTAGCCGCGATTCTTGAAGTATAAAGAGTCCCTTCCAGAGCCAAAGCCGACATCTAAGATATAGCCGCCTTTCGGAATCCGTTTCAGGAATAAGTCACAAGGCGAAGACATGTCGACATCAAAAGTCTTCTCAATGTATTCGCTTGCATGCTCATCGTAATAAGGCATATCTCTTCCCCAAAAGGATTTTAGCACAGCAAGTAACGATCCAAAGCCAGGGGAAAGGGCGAATTCATTTGCATTAACGTGGCAACGGGCTTTAATATTCGAAAGATTCAAGCGCGGCCCTTTCTTATTTGAAGGGCCTTAAAGAAAGCAAGGGAAGAAAAATGGGAGAGAGGAAAGGCTGGAGCAGGAACGAAGGCCCATTGAACGAAAACGGGAAAGCGGATTTTCTCTCGCTCATCAGTTTCTCTTTGTTCTCGGGAAGCCACACCACCACATACAAATATTGCTTTCTTAAAAGCCTGCTGGAAAACATCTATTCCTTGGACGATTCCCTCACGATAGGCTTTCGGCCAATCGGGGAAACCTTCTCCGCGGTGTATTGGAACATGATCAACGTTCACAAAATTCCCCAAATGCCTTCGGGGTCCACCGCAAAGAAAAGCATGTTTGAGAAAATCATCGCCGAATTAGAGGAGAGCAGACCTTACCTAGACGGGGTGCATTTCGAGTCAATCAGCGAAAAGGATAAAGAGGCGTATCTAAATAAAGCCTTGCCGGAATTCTCCAAATACGTGGTCGGGGCCTTCTACGAAGACGTGGATGGGAAGATTTACGGCTTCTCGAAGAAGAGCAAAACAATCTGGTTTAATGAACGTTCGCTCCAATTTCTGAGGAACAACAAAGTCATTTTGGATCAGGTCAACTACTACGAATGGCTGAAGATGGTCGAGACGATCCTCAAATCGAATCAGAAATCGGTCGAGAATCTTTCCACCGTTCTAGAAGAGATCACGAAGCGGCAAAATCTAGGCGCCTTTAAGGAACTCCTCCTTTCTTTGGGAGAGAAGAGGGAATGTTTCTATACGGGGCAAAAGTTAGGAGAAGATGCTCCGCTTGATCATGTCATCCCTTGGGATTACCTAAAGAGCGACAACCTTTGGAACTTCGTTTTCGCCTCTCCTAGATGCAACTCTTCAAAAAGCAACAAGCTCCCTTCGATGGAGTACATCGACAGGCTGATCGGCAGAAACAAAAGGCTCGGAATCCCGAGTCCCGACATCAAAAAAGTCTATGATGCCGCTTTAAAAAACGGATTCAAGCCTGGTTGGAAGCCAAAAGATAAGTGAGTGAAATCCCTGCAAAATCTGATTATCTTGAATTTTTGTAGGCTATTTCAGCACCAATGCTTCATCTTCCCGATATTCACATCCATGACGCTTTCATCAAGCGATCGATCAATCATCACCTGAAAGCCGCATTCCTTGATGGAGTAATAACGTTCCCCATCTTTATCCTGCATAAGCGTGCATTCATATGGCTCCGAAGACCCCTCTTCAAAGCAATAAGCCCTCGCGTTTCCTGAAGCAAAGCGAAAACCAAAGATGATGTCGTTATTCGAAATAAAAGAAGTCTTGTCCTTCAAGATGAAGTTATCTTGATCATCCCGGTACACGTTGTAATAGGTGAAAGTATGCCCCATGATCACCGCGTCTCTAGTCTCTTTCACGGGAGTCTTTGGCAGAGCCGAAGCATAGAAGGTAGTCACGCCGCCGCTTGTTGGTTCGGCGCAACCAGAGGCTAAGCACAAGATAGGCAAGATGAGCGCGAGGAATTTTCTTTTCATAATACAGATAATACAGGACTTGCCCTCGCGCCACAAAGCTAATGATCGATGACGCAATTTGCTTTTGCCTAAGCCTTAAGCCGAAACGCGGTTAACACCAATGCTCAATAGTTCCGATATTCACGTCGGTGTATTCCACGGAGAGCGACTTATCAATCGCGATTTCAAAGCCCCGGGGGAATATTGAATAGGAACGCAGTCCTTCCTGCTCGTATCTAAGCTCGTGCTCTTCTGCGTCCCTTTCTTCGGTATCTAGGCGATAAGCCGCGGCAAGCTCAGAATGAAAGAGCAAACCAAAGATGATCTTAGTGTTCCGAATGTAGGAATCCTTGTTCTTGAGGACGAAGCCATTCTCGTTGTCCTTATAAACATTGTAATAAGTGAAATCAAAGCCATCGATGGTTGTGCTTCTTTCTTCTTCTATGGGCGTTTCAGGAAGCGAAGAAGCATCAAAAAAATGACGCGTCCCGGGCTCGTCAAGGTTGGATTCGGAAGCGCTCTCCAAACAGCTTTCTTCAATGAAGCCTATAGAAGCCTCGCCTTCATTTAGCGTTGTGGAAGAGCAAGACAATAGGAAGCTTAGGCAAGGCAGCAAAGCAAGAAGGTTCTTTCCCATAAGAAAATTTTACGGTCGCCGCTTTCGCAAAGCAAAAGAAATCACGTCTCTCGAACAAAACGGTAACGAAAGAACCAAGTCGCTTACGCTCTTTTCAAAACGGCCAACAACCTTAGAAGTTTAAAAAGGCTAGCAACGTTTTTCGAAATATGGGTAATTTTAAATCGGAAATATGGGTCGTTCTAATGGTTGAATATGGACTATTTTCATCCATTATTTTTCCTTAGAAGGGCTGAGCAAGATCAAGGAAAAAGATTTCCTTTATGCAACATTCGTAGAAGGAAGGGCGTTCTTTCTCTCCAAAAACGCCGCAAATCTAGGCTGAATGACCGCAAAAAGGACATCGATCGCCGCGACGCCAAGATAAAAGCCAAATAAAGAATCGGTCGCATTATGGTCGCCTAGGAAGATGCGCGACAAACCAACGATCGCCCCAAAGGCATAGCAAAGGGGCCGGAGCCAAACTTTCTTTTCCTCTAGACCTGGGAAATAGGCGATCATCAGCACGCCGATCGCGACGATCGTATGCCCGCTTGGGTAAGAAAGGAAATCATCCAAGCTATAAGCGAGGCCAGCCGCTTCCAAATCCGCGGCATACTTCCCTTTGCTAAAGAAAGTCTGCCAGGCGTACCACGGCCTCCAATGGGAGGCGAGGCTTTCGCCTTCGTAAAGCGAGGCCAGCAAACGAAATCTTGGACGATAAGCGATGACCTTCAGAAGATTTGTGAACACCAGGATGTACAAAGCATAGAAGGTGACCATGAAGGCAAAAACAAAGATCTCTTTCTCATGGCCCCTATGGGTTCTTAGCAGCAGGGCAGGGATAAAGCCGATCAGGAAGCAAGGGATTGAGAAAGGAACGGCCATCAAGATTTTGATGAAGCTATTCCAAGGCTTCCCGCATAAGCGATTCACCCCGCTTGCGAGCTCCGATCCAGAATAAAGCGCCATCGCGATGCTCACGGAAAGGAAAAGAGCCCCAAACCAAATATTGGCCTTCTTGTTTTGCTTTGGCCTGAAGAAATAAGCCAACCCGGTCGCGAAGGTCCCAAAGATCAAGAAAGGCGTCTGCCCTCCGATGTAGAAGATCTTTCCAAAAATCGAGTTGGGATTATAAAGATTCGAAGAAATATCGAAATCGAAGATCGTCAAAGGGATCAAAGCCAAAACGAAGAAAGAATAGACTGCGATTCGCTCGATTTTATTCATTTTCCCATAACCCTCCTTTGGCATAAATGGAGTCTTCTTTGCTTATCTTGCGAATCGGCTTGCAGGGATTGCCGTAGGCTAAATAGCCATCAGGGATATCTTTCGTGACCACTGAGCCCATCCCGATCACGCAGTTCTTGCCGATCTTAACGTGAGGCCCCACCACCACGTTGCTTGCGATCCAGGTGCCTGAGCCGATTTCCAAAGGCGCGCCATACTCAAGGTCGTAGGCTTTCCCATCCTCCTTGAATCTAACCTTCCTCTCCTCATTCAGAAGAGGGTGGATGGGCGTCACCAAAGAGACGTTCGGCCCGATGAAGACATCGTCCCCGATGATGACCTTGCAGGTGTCCAAGACGGTGAAGCCGAAATTCGCGAAAGAGTTTTTGCCCACGTAGACGTTGCTCCCGTAATCGAAATGGCAGGGGGACATGAGGGCGAAGCTGGGGTCGGCGTTAGGAAGCATCTTCTTTTGAACCTGCGCTCTTCTAGGATCGTCTTCTCCCATGGAATTGAATTCCTGGCAAAGCCTATGGCATGCGATGCGGGCAGGCTCAAGCTCGGGATCGGAAGTGTCATAAATCATCCCGGCGATCATTTTCTCTTTTTCGGTCATGGAGGTTATTGTAAACGAAAAAAGGCCCCTCGGTTAGAGGGACCCTGAGATTTCAAGCAAGATTACTTGTTGAAGCGGAACGCGGCGATGCCGGGATAGACGGCATGATCGCCAAGCTCTTCTTCGATGCGGAGGAGCTGATTGTATTTGGCGACGCGCTCAGTGCGGTTGGGGGCGCCGGTCTTGATCTGACCAGCGTTCAAAGCGACGACGAGGTCAGCGATCGTGGTGTCGGCAGTCTCGCCGGAACGGTGAGAGACAACCGCAGTCCAGCCGGCGTTCTTGGCCATCTTGATGGCTTCGATGGTCTCGGTGAGGGTGCCAATCTGATTGAGTTTGATAAGAACGGAGTTCGCGACGCCGAGCTCGATGCCCTTCTTGATGATCTTGGTGTTGGTGACGAAGAGGTCATCGCCGACGAGCTGAATCTTGTGGCCGAGCTTCTCGGTGAGCTTCTTCCAGCCTTCCCAATCGCCTTCCGCCATACCATCTTCAAGAGAGATGAGCGGGAACTCGTTGGCGATCTTGACCCAGTGTTTGACGAGTTGGTCAGAGGTATAGGTCTTGCCGGATTTGGGCTGATGGTAGATGACCTGGCCATCTTCGCTCTTTTCGCCCTTAGCCCATTCGGAGGCAGCGGCGTCCATAGCGAGCATGAAGTCTTTGCCCGGTTCATAACCGGCGGCTTTGATGCCGTCCATGATAAGGGTGAGGACTTCTTCATCGGAACCATGTTTGGTGTTGGGGGCGAAGCCACCTTCATCGCCGGCGCCGGTGGAAAGACCCTGGCCCTTCAAGATATTCTGAAGGGAGTGGAAGACCTCGGTGCACCAGCGGAGAGCCTCGCTCCAGGTCGAAGCGCCAACTGGCATGATGAGGAATTCTTGGGAGTCGATGTTGTCGCCAGCGTGAGCGCCGCCGTTCATGATGTTCATCATCGGAACGGGGAGAGTGTTCGCGCCAGTGCCGCCAATGAAGCGGTAAAGGGATTCGCCAAGAGACTGGGCAGCGGCGTGAGCGGCGGCCAAAGAGACGGCGAGGATGGCGTTCGCGCCAAGGCGGCCCTTGTTGTCGGTGCCGTCGAGTTTGATCATGGTCGTATCGACGAGGAAGGTGTCGGTCGCATCGACGCCGATGAGGGCTTTGGCGATTTCGCCGTTGATGTTGGCGACGGCTTTGGTGACGCCTTTGCCACCGAAGTACTTCTTGTCGCCGTCACGGAGCTCGATGGCTTCGCGGGTGCCGGTAGAGGCGCCAGAAGGGGAAGCGCTGCGTCCGATCGTTCCATCGGCAAGGGTGACCTCGGCTTCGACGGTCGGGTTGCCGCGGGAATCAATGATCTGGCGGCCAAAGACTTTAACGATTTTGGTTTTGTCCATTTTTAAATCTCCTTATGAGGACGGGTTGAATTATATCCATTCTTTTTATATGCGCGCGCGAAATTTCAAAATTTGGAGTCGTTTTTACCTGAAAGCGAGTTCTTTTTCTCGTTTTACCGCAAAAAAACGTGAAAAAAGTTCTATGTCGCTTCAATCTTAGGGGCTTGTTCCTAATCTATTGTTTTTCATCGCTTACACTTTATCTTCAAAAATGTCCAAAATGTAACATTTTTAGGTTTTTGTTATTTTTCTATTGCAATGATTAAACAACAGTGGATAATAGACACATAAAGCAAAGGAGTTCAATTATGCAAAAAGCTTTAAAAATTACAGGGATCGTCTTTGGGATCCTGCTAGCCATCTCAACCGTTGGCTTACTCATCGCCGGGTTCTCCTGCATCGCCAGCACTAGCAACAACGAGGTGATCAAGTCGCTCGTCGATCAAGGCACCGCCGCAAACGCCGAAGCGGCCAAATCGGCACTTCAGGTCAGCGGAACCACCTGCATCGTCCTCGGCGTCATCAGTTTGATTGGCTGCGCCTTATCCTTCGCCGCCGTCCACTTCTCCAAGAAGGAAGACGCGACCAAAGGCAGCCTCATCGCTCTCGGCGTTCTCAACATCCTCTTCTGCAATGAAGTCGTCGGCGTCATCTCGATCATCCACGGGGCAAAAAACGGCAAGTAATCTCTTTAGAGAAACCTTCCTAAGGCTCGCGAAAGCGGGCCTTTCTTTTTTGTTGACTTCCCCTTCTTCCCTCCTAGAATAAAAGGGCTTTGAAGGAGACACGCTCAAGCGCCTATAGGCGCATGGAGTACCACTCCGGAGCCCCTAGGGAAATAACTTAGGCGAGAGCCAACCGCGTTAAGGTGGAAGAGAGCATAAGGGGCAATCTCTTATGAAGTAAGGTGGTACCACGCAGTCCGGCGTCCTTATTCCTGAGGGCGCTTTTATATTTAAAGGAGGACGAACATGAAAATCGTCTACTGTGGGAAAGATTACGTCATCGAAAGCCCGGCCAATGGCTTCGCCGTCGCCAAAATCGTCGATCCCGAAAAGAAAAACAAAGCTTTGGCTTTCCGTCAGGACGGGAAGCTGTTCGATATGAACAACGAGGTCAAAGAAGGCGAGGTCAGCTTTGTGATGCCGAGTGACCCCGATGGCTTTGAGATGATGAACCACTCCTGCTCCCATCTTATGGCGCAGGCCCTCATGCATCTTTACCCCGGATGCCTCTTCGGCTTCGGCCCCGCCATCGAAGAAGGCTTCTACTATGACGTCGACTTCGGCGACAAAGTCATCACCGACAAGGATTTCCCCGCCATCGAAGCGGAAATGAAAAAGCTCTCCAAGGAAGCCATCCCTTATCAAAGGGAAGAGGTCTCCCAGGAGAAAGCCCTCGAGGTTTTCGCCTCCAACCATTACAAAGTCGAGCACATCAAGGAGCTCGAAGGGACCATCTCCTTGTATAAGCAAGGCGACTTCGTCGACCTTTGCAGAGGGCCGCACGTCCCGAACACCTCGTATCTCAAGCACTTCAAATTGCTGAGCGTCGCCGGCGCCTATTGGAGGGGCGATTCGAAAAACAAGCAGCTCACCCGCATCTACGCGACCTGCTACCCCACCGAAGAAGCCCTTCAAGAGCATCTGCTCATCCTGCAGAAGAGGAAAGACAACGATCATCGCAAACTCGGCAAAGAGCTTGGCCTCTTCATGCTGAGCGATTTCGCTCCAGGCATGCCTTTCTTCCTTCCGAAAGGAATGATCGTCATGAACGAGCTCGTCTCCTATTGGAGGAAGCTGCATACCAAAGAGGAATACCAGGAAGTCATCACCCCGACCATGATGTCGAGGAAACTTTGGGAAACCTCCGGCCATTGGGATCACTACAAAGACAACATGTACACCACCAAGGTGGACGAAGAAGATTACGCCATCAAACCGATGAACTGCCCCGGCGCGATGCTTGTCTATAAAAACGGCATCCACTCCTACCGTGAGCTCCCGATGAGGATCAGCGAACTCGGCCACGTCCACCGCCACGAGGCCAGCGGAGCCCTAAACGGCCTCTTCCGCGTCAGGGCCTTCACCCAAGACGATGCCCACATCATCCTCCGCCGCGACCAGATCGAAGAGGAAGTCAAGCGCATCATGGCGATCTTCGACCAGGTCTATAGCGTCTTCGGCCTCTCTTACAAGATCGTCCTCTCCACCCGTCCCGATGATTTCATCGGCGAGGTGAGTTTCTGGGATGAATCAGAGCGCATCCTCGCCCAAGCCTGCAAAGATTCGAACCATGAATATCAGATCAACCCAGGCGACGGGGCTTTCTACGGGCCGAAGTTAGACTTCAAGCTGAAAGACTCCATGGGCAGAACATGGCAATGCGGGACCATCCAGCTCGACGTCAATTTGCCTCACCGCTTCGGCTGCTCCTACATCGACGAGAACGGGGAGAAGGTTGAGCCGGTCATGCTTCACCGCGTCGTATTCGGCTCCATCGAGCGTTTCATCGGCATCCTCATCGAGAATTACGGCGGGGCTTTCCCCACTTGGCTCGCCCCGGTTCAAGTCAAGCTCTTGCCGGTCAACCTCAACAGCCACCTTGATTATGCTAACGAAGTCGCGAAGATTCTCCGTGGCATAGACGTTAGAGTTTCCGTGGATGATTCCAACGAGAAGCTTGGCTACAAGATCAGGAACGCCCAAGTCGAAAAGGTTCCTTACTCCATCGTCATCGGCGATAAGGAAAAAGAAAGCCATAGCGTCACTTACCGCGTCTACGGTCAGAAAGATCAGATCACCGTCCCGCTCGAAGAATTCAAAAAGCTCATCAAAGAGCATATCGATTCAAAAGCAAGGTTCTAATCCCAAGGCGAGCAAGCCCTCCTTCGCGGGAGGGCTTTTCTTTATGTAAACGCATGTAAATCAAGGGTTTTCAGTTATGAAAACAATTTTCATAAATCATTGAAAGCGCTTATCAAAACAGCGTCTTATCGTTGTTTTTTGTGAAAGCGTTTTCAGTAAACGCTTTCGTTAGCGCTTTCAATGAAATTGCTATTGTGCGTTGATTTTATGCGCTTAAAGTATGGGTGCTTCCGAACAGGAGGGAAGCAAATGAGCATTGGAGGAAAAAGGTATGAATCAAGAAGAACTCGCTTATGACATGAAACTCGCGGAGATCGCGAAACTCAATATTTTCGCCCCTCTCGCTGGCGACGACGAAGAAGAAAACGAAGAAGAAGAAACCGAAAACGATTAACTCGTTTATAGGTTTTCTCGCCCCGGCAATTCCGGGGCTTTTTTTATTGCCAATATGCAAGGAAATATACAGGTTCTCTCTTTCTTTGAAACTCGTCTGACTTTAAAATGTGTTTGTCATGACAAAGAACGAAATCCTTCCCCCCTATCGCGCGGCGATGAGCGTCAACCATCGCATTTTGCGCCTCTCTAGCGACATCGCCTATCGCTTGGGCCGTCTTTCTTGCCTAGGCACGGTACAGGGCGACGATTCTTTCCACGCAAGCGAAGTGAAATACACGCTTCTGCAAGAAGGGATAAGCCTCACCCCTTCGCAGATGAGGGCCCTCAACAAAGGGCAGGCTCTCCCTAGCGAGATGAAAGCCAGCGCCTTATTCAAGCTCTATTCCCGCCTCAATAAAATCGATCCCTATTCTCCGGAAGCCTTAGCCGTCTACGAGAAGGAAGTCTATCCCGATGGCGTCCCCATGAGGCAAAGTTCAAAGATCGATGGCATCGATTACGTCTTGCCTCCTTTCGGAAAAGTGAGGAAGCTTCTGGAAAATCTCTTCGAATTCGAGAAAAAGAACAAAGAGGGGATGTCCCCGGTGACCCTTGCCTGCCTTCTTTATTACGAAGTGATGGCCCTTGCCCCTTATTCCTACGAGAACGGCTTATTGGCCAGGTTCTGGTTCAAGGCGATGCTTGGCAAAGCAGGGAGATCGATGGACGCTCTTCAAATCGAAAGAACGCTGTATTTCGGAAAAGAGAGACTGGACAAGGCGTTCGCAGAAGCCGCGAAGAAGCAAGACAGCGCCCCATTTGTGGAAGCCTTGCTTGAGCTCATTTTGAACAGCGTGAACTCCTTGCTCCGCGAGGCGAGCAAGAAGGAAGAAGCCTCCTCTCCTCTTGTTGACCGCCTGCTCAACAAAATGATGAGCGGACGTTACTATAGCGCCAGCGAGCTCTGCGCCTTGCTCGGGCTGAAATCAAGGCTTGGCCTGCAGAAGAATTACATCCGCCCGGCTCTAGCAAGGAAGAAGATCATCATGTCGAATCCCCTTTGCCCGACCGACCGCAATCAAAGATACCGTAAAAAGGAGGGCATATGACCCTCAGCGCTTTATTCTGCATCCTCTTCTTCTGCTTGCTTCTAGGCGTCTACGTCGCCTATTTCGTCTTGCTTAAAAAAGGAAGCCCCAAAAGAAAGCTGCTCATCTATCTTTTCTTCCCCCTCGCCCTAGGGCTTCAGATTTCATTGGTTCTAGAAGGGCGCTCTCTTTTCTCGCAAGAAGCCCCTGTTCAAGCGAATTGGCTAGGCATCCTCGCCGGGATTTTCCTCTCCACGATCTTTTACTGGCCTTTTGCCAAAAAGCAAGGAAACAAGTTCGCGAGCATCGACATGGCCTTATTTCTCATCTCAGGGATGGCGCTTCTTGCCGACTCAATCTCGATTTCCTACGCCGTTTTGACCGCTTAAACGGAAAGGCAAAAACCCTCTTGACTCCCCTCTGGGGGGTCTATATACTTACGCACGTCGCAAGACGTAGAAAGCAGTCGCACCCGCGCTCGCCAGATTCCCCCAGGGAATTGGCCAACAACTACTGAACAAGAAATCTCAGTAATGGACTCGGGGCGCTGCGGCCCCGTTTTTTAGACAAAAGGAGGAAAGCAACCATTCCCTACTACAGCAAACCAGATCGCCGTCCGCAAAAACGTTTCGACCCCATCAATGAGCACGTCCGCTACCCAGTCGTGATGGTCATTGGACCCGAAGGGCAGAACTTAGGGCAGATGAGCTCCCGCGAAGCAAATTCCCTCGCCGCCAGCTACAATCTCGACCTCTTCTGCGTCGCTCCCAACGCCAATCCGCCGGTGTGCAAAATCCTCAATTACGGCAAATACCGTTTCGAGCAGCAAAAGAAGGACCGGGAACTAAAGAAGAATTCCAAGCAAGCCGAGGTCAAGGAAGTCCAGCTCCACATCTCAATCGGGGAGCATGACATCCAAACCAAAGCCAAGAAAGCGAAAGAATTCCTGGAAGACGGAGACAAAGTGAATATCCGCGTCATCCTGAAGGGCAGAGAAATGGCCCACAAGGACCTCGGGGAAGCGCTGTTAGCGAAATTCATTGCGATTCTCCAAGAAGCCGGAGAGCTCCAGTACACGAAAACCGCGTTCTGGGAAGGCAAATGCTTCTCCGCCATCGTCGCACTCAAGAAGAAATAGGAGGAAACCTCAAATGCCGAAGATGAAATCCAATCGCGCCTTGATGAAGCGCATCAAGGTCACGGGCACTGGCAAAATCAAGTATGTCCACCCCTACAAAGGACACCATGCCCCGTACAAAACCCCCAAGCAGTCGCGCCAGCTTCGCGGCTCCGGGATGCTTGATCGCACTGACTACAAGCGTATCAAGTTCATGATTGTGAAGTAATAGGAGGAAGCATCAACCATGGCTAGAGTCAAAGGTGGCACCGTTACCCGTGCCCGTCGTAAGAAGATCTTGAAACGTGCCGAAGGCTACTTCGGCTCCAAGCACCTTCTCTTCAAAACCGCGAAGGAGCAGGTTTGCCACTCCCTCCGTTATGCTTACAATTCTCGCCGCCTCATCAAGCGCGACTATCGCAAGCTCTGGATCAAGAGAATCAACGCCGCTTGCCGCGTCAATGACATCTCCTATTCCCGTTTCATGAACGGGCTCAAGAAGAGCAACATCGACATCAACCGCAAGATGCTCGCTGAAATCGCAATCCACGACCCCGAGGCTTTCACCGGCCTCGTCGCGACTGCAAAAAAAGCCCTCGCGAAGTAAGTTCGAGACAAACGAAAAGCAGCCTTCAAAGGCTGCTTTTTTGTTGGCTATTTTATTTGCTTTTCCCTGCAAAACCTCGCTATTTAGAAAAACGTGGTTTCTTGTTTTCCCGCAAAAGTCAGTTTTTTTAGCCTATTCGCCTTCCTCTGGTTCAGGCTTTTCGACATGGGAGAAGACTTCTTCCCCTTCGCTTAAATAAACGGCTTTCACCCCATCGATGCATTTCTTCACCTGACTCTGCCAATCCCACTTTGCCTCGAATTTCTCGCATTCTTCGATTCTTGGCTTGGTCTTAGGCTTCCTTGGTTTGAAGATCGTGCAGCAATCTTCGTATGGGCGGATGGAGATCTCATAGGTATTGATGTTCTGGGCCGTTTCGATGATCTGCAGCTTATCGGAGCAGCAAAGCGGGCGCATGATAGGATAAGAGGTGACCGCGTTGATGGTTTGCATCGAGGCAAGGGTTTGGCTGGCGACTTGGCCAATCGATTCGCCTGTTGCAATAGCAAGGCATTTGTTCTTTCTTGCCACGCCTTCGGCGATCCGGAGCATCATCCTGCGCATGATCGTGATGCAATAAGGCTCCGGCACATGGCTATAGATGGCGAGTTGAAGCTCCGTGAAAGGAACAATCTCAAGTTTGATGTCGCTTTGGTATTCGTTCAAAGCCTTGAGAAGATCCTTGAGCTTGTCCAAAACCGCGTCAGAAGTATAAGGGGGCGCGGCGAAATGAAGGCACTCCACTTTGATTCCGCGTCTCATGAGGGCATAGGCGGCGACAGGCGAATCGATGCCGCCGCTAAGAAGCATCGTAACTTTTCCATTCATCCCCATCGGGTATCCGCCTTCGCCAGGATAATCGTGGCAAGAGAGGTTCGCCCCCTCCTTGCGGATCTGCGCTTTCAAAACGATGTCGGGATTATGGACGTCGACGCTAAGATCAGGATGAGCCTCTAGGATCGCGTCCCCCAAAGCGACCGCGATCCCATAGGAATCAAGGGGGTAGGCCTTGTCCGTGCGTTTAACGTCCACTTTGAAGGTTTTCCCTTTTTCCAAGGAAATCAGTTCGCAGGCTTCTTTCTTCAGAACCTCGATGTCTTTCTCGCTGCGCGCGACCAAAGAGATTTTCTGGATTCCCGGGACATCTTGAAGTCGGGCGAGGATCGGATGGAAATCCTTCTCGCCCAAAGAGACGTAAATATGATCATGGTCGCCACGGCATTCGACGTTGAAAGGTTTCAATGCGCCGCGGACGTTATGAAGAAGGGCTTGGATGAATTGTTTGCGGTTATTGCCCTTCGTGGACAATTCGCCGTAATGGATCATGAGGCTGTCGTAATTCATAAAGGTCTTATCTCCTGGAGCATTCTCCTGAGTTCAGTCAGGAACGCGTCCACCTCTTCAAAGGTGGTGTCCGCGCAGAAAGAGACGCGAATCGAGTTCGCGGCGTGGCTTTTGTCTTTTCCCATCGCAAGGATGACGTTAGAAATAGGCTCGCCCTTGGAAGAGCAGGCAGAAACGGTGGAGACATAGATGCCTTTCTCGGATAAAGCCTCCACCACCACCGAGGCTTTATGGCGAAGCAAGGAGAAATTGCAAAGATAAGGGGAATGGCCGACGGGGGAATTGATCTCGACGCCGTCCATTTCCCTAAGTCCCTTCTCTAATTTTGAGCAGAGTTCGCTCACGTGGCGATAGGTCTCCGCTTGCCTTGATAAAGTAAGTTCAAGAGCTTTCGCCAAAGAAGCCGCCCCGGCGACTGAAACAGTGCCGCCACGATAGCCAAATTCTTGTTGCCCACCAGAGATCAAGGGCAAAAATTCAAGGGATTTGCGGTAAATTAAAGCCCCGCATCCCTTAAGTCCGCCAAACTTATGAGCGGAGAAAGAAATTAAGTCGCAACGGGAATAATCGCAGTTCACCTTGCCTATTCCCTGCGTGGCGTCCACGTGGAGCAAGGCCTTAGGATAATCCTTTAAGAGATCCGCGTATTGTTCGATGGGGAAAATGGCCCCGCTCTCATTGTTGACTTGCATCATGGAGACGAGTGTCACGCTCTTGTCGAGGGCTTCCTTCAAAGTCCCCGGGGAGACAAAACCTTCCGCGTTCACCGGCAAGAAATGCGCTTCGAAGCCAAAGGACCTCTCAAGCTGCTCAAAAGCCGCGCCGACGGAAGGATGTTCAACGTTCGAGGTGAGGATCTTCTTTCCCCGGTTTTGATAGCGCAAAGCCACGCTTTTGATGGCCATGGAGTTCGCCTCGCTCGCCCCGGAAAGGAAAATGCATTGATGGGTGGAAGAAAGGCCGAGCAAAGAAAGAACCTTTTTGCGGGAATCCTCCAAAATCTTGCTCGCTTTATACCCGAAAAGATGTTTGGAGTTGGGGTTTCCGAAGGCATCCTCATTCACTTCAACAAAGGTTTTAATGGCCTCTTCAAAAGGACGGCCGGTAGCGGCGTTGTCTAAATAGATCATTGCTATTCTCCTCTGATTCGTTTGCAGGCTTCCGTAGCCACTTCATAGGCGTTCTTGAAATCGCCGTGGAAATAAAGGGCCTCGGCTTGAGAAAGCGCGGCGGCCAAATCGGATAGATTCGGACGGGCGCGGTTGCCGTAGAGGATAGCGGCATCCGCCAAGGTCTTCGCATTCATCTGATTCTGCAGCTCGGCATTAACTTTATCGCCTTTGCCCTTAAGTTCGGAAACAAGGGCGTTGACCTTCGCGACGTCAATGGGCATAGCGGAGATATTCTTGTAGACTTCATCGATGATATCGCGCATTCTCTCTAAGGTTGGGCCGTATTGCTCATTAAGGGCCGGGATAGAGGCCTCGCGCAACGCAGCCTCGCATTTAGCCACGACGAAGTAATATTCGTTCAAGACATCATGCGCCTCTTCGCTGTCTCTTTTAAGGGAGTAGAGGTACTGGGTGAAATCGTCGATGGCAGCGGAAGACTTCTGAGCTTCGCTTTCAAGCTCGTTCATTTTTCCGAGCAAGGAGGAATAAGGCTGCTTGGCGTTGCTGTGAATTAAGGTATCGAGGCTGCGCCTAGTCGCGCCGGATTTGTTGATCTGATTCTTGATGTCGTCGATCCGTTTCTGCTCATCAGAGGAGATCACATAGATCTTGCGGATGTCGGTCATGGCGTTGCAAAGGCGAAGGTACTTTTTCTCAATCTCGCTGTCGAGACGATAAACCTCATCGCATTTGCCCTCGAATTTGATTCTTGCGTCTTTCTCTCCTGCGAAGGCCTCCATATACTCATCGATTTTGGCGATTATGCCATCGAGTCTTTGGGAAGCGCCCGAAAGCTCGAAGTTCTTCACGTCTTCGGTGATGAGATCGAGTTGCGCCTGCATCTCATCGATGTAAGAGCTCACGAAAACAGGGTAAAGCGGATAGCCGGCATGGATTAGATCCTCATAGCTGTTCCGAAGGGAGGAGAGCTTATCGGGGACGACGGACTGAATGGTGACGCAAAGGTTTGGCATGTCTTTCAAGACTTTCGCCAATTCGTTGAGGACGCCGTTGATCGTTGGGAGCATGTCGCTTGCTTCCTTGTATTTGGCGCCTTCGACGAAATATTCAAAGGAACGGAACTGGCCGTCAAGCTTTTCGAAGACCTTTTCGAAGGAAGCGCTTACCAAGGAAAGGTCGGCCTGCTTCACGTAGTAATCTTGCTTGATTTTGCGGAACTGCTCCTTGAGTTGAAGGGACTGCTGACGAACTTCCTCTTCGGGCCTGATGACCTTAAGCAAATCCTCATTAAGTTGATTGACCTGGGTCTCATAGTAATCAACGGTCTTCTTCACCCCGGGAAGGGCTTCTTTCAAAACTTTGTAGCGATGATCGTTGAGCATGTCCTTCAGCCCGTTGATGGCGCTTTGGGCGGCGGAATCAGCCTGGTCGCGAACATCCTTGAAACGACGCTTGAACTCCATATGGGTGCTCACGTAAAGCAAGTTTGTGGCCGAGATATTTTCGATGCGCTTGACGTACTGCGAATCCTGTCCGAAAAGAAGGGCGTGAAGATATTCGAATCTTCTCGATAAATCCCCCACCTGCTTCTTCGCCCAAATATAACGGAAAAGGGTGAAATGAAGGATCAAGAAAGCAGCGACCAGAAGCGCTAAACAGCCAACAGCGATAATGACAATAAAAATCGGTTCCATAAGCCTCCAAATCTTACCATGCGGCAAGAACGTCAGAGAGAGCCTTTTTGCGATTTTTTATTGAAAATAAAACCCTAAAGCCAGAAGGAACCGTCTAGGGTTTGCGCCATCAGCATGTTCGAAGCCCAGAAAAAGCCAACCTTTCAAAGGCGAAAACGCATACACCCCTGCCCTCAATCCACGGATTTGAGGGAGGAAATCATATCGATGTGTTTGATTTTCGGAAGCAATAAGAAATCCACGCCAACGCTAAATCCGCCCACGATGAGGACAGGGACGATGTAGGTATACCATCGGATGTCGGTAATGGCGCCGAAATTAAGATAAATGATGACGACCTGCATGATGGCCATCCCCAAAGGAACTCCGATGATTAGGCCGATGACGGTCATCACGGCGATTTCGCGATAAAGATAGAGCACGGTCTCCTTTTGGTGGTAGCCCAAGACTTCTAAAGTCGCAATCTCCCTGCTTCTTTCGGCGATTGACATATCCGTTAGGCTATAAAGCACCAAAGCGGCCAAGACAATCGCAAAAGCAATCAAAAAATAGGAAATCGGGGTGATGGAGCTGGCAACGGCTCCGCCTTGCCCGGTTTCAAGAGCGCTCACGACATTAAGGAGAGCAAAGCCGAGGAAAACTATGGCCGTGCTTCCGCCGACCGAAATCGCGGTCATCCACAGCCTTTTCTTATAACGCGCCAAGTTGCGAAAGGTGCTTTTGAAGCGGAAGGGAAGCTTGGGCCAAAGAGAGCTTCTTTCCAATGCCGTGGAAGTGCCGCTGCCCGGTGATTTCGGCTGCAGAAGAACCGCCGGCAGATGACGCAAAGTCTCTTTCAGCTGGCCAATCGTTATAAGCAAAATAAAGGCAAGCATCGCCAAAGCGCTGATAATCGTCAACGTTGGATTCAAGCTTCTTGCCGTGACTGAGGGAAGCAGATACGGATAGCGGAAAGCCGTATAAATCAAGGGATAGACCCCGTAATATCCGCCGAGCATGCCCAAGCCCACGCCCATCAAGGTAGCTCCGGAAGCCAAGGAAAGATACTTCGAAGAAATGCGAGCTTCCTTGTACCCCAAGGAAGCAAGGCAAGCAATTTGAGGGCGTTCTTCCTCGATCATGCGGCTCATCGTTATTGAAACAACCAGGCCGGAAACCGTCAGGAAGAAGACAGGAATAATATAGCAAATGGCGTCCATTTTCGCGCAGGACTCCTTCAAAACCCTGTGAGAGTAGTTCTCGTTTGCCCCCAAAATGGCGATGTTCTTCGAAATCCCCGCAATTTCCGCCCGCTTTTCAGAGGCAAAGGTCTCATAACCGGAAGAGAACAGGTTATAGGAATCGCGCTCGTCAAACCTGAGGAAGCAGTCGGTGACGTCGGGGAAACTCGCCGTGATGGACCCCAAAACGTTTTCAAGATAGGACTTGAAGGCGTCGGTAAGGCTAATCAGGCTTTCAAGATATTCGGAAAGGGTGGTTTGAATAAGATTATTGATCGAAGGGGTCTCGGTAATCGCGGAATAGAAATAATAAATATTGTCCAAAGGCATCCCGTTCACGACATCGGGCTCAAAGGTATAAGCGAAATAAAGCGGGTTCGTTACTTTACCGACGATTTTATAGGCCTTGCCGAATATCGTCACTTCCTCCCCTACCTCTTTTTTGCAATAAAGCGCATCCCCAAGAATTTCGTCTTGGGAGCTTGGCCGCTTGCCTTCCTTGAGATTAAACGTGTTCACGTCCTCGCTCTTCCCTTTGGCGAAGCACATGATTCTATCATTCCCATCGCTCATAAGTTCCGGGGTGAAGGTAACGAAATTGGCTTTGTCTTTGCCAAAGAGCGCTTTCACGAGGTTGATGATTTCCTCGGCGTTATCTTTCGTCGCTTCGTTTTCCTTGAGGGCATTCACGCCGTAGTTATCTAGCAATTCAAATAGCGACATCGAGGAGTCAAAAGAAGAGGAGTCAAGGCAGAACGCCGTCTCGGCCGTAACTCCGTCCAGTTCCTGAATAGCCGTCAATTCCTCATCGTTGAAGCCCGAGGTTTTCGTGCACTTGACTTGAAAATCGGAGACGCAGTTCTTCCGCAACGAAACGTCAAAGGTGTCCCGCACTTTGCTAGGAGAAATCGAAACGCCGAAAATGAAGGCGAAGCCCAAGGCGATGATCAAAGTCATCGCGGCCATCTTGCCCCAGTTCTTGCCGATGCTCCTAAGTGACGAAAGACGCGCTTTTTTCATGGTCTCACCATTCGATGTCCTTAACCGGGGTAGGATTCGCGTTGCGCGTGATTGATTGGATATTGCCGGAGCGGATATGAATCACGCAGTCGGCCATCGGGGCAATCGCGCTATTGTGAGAGACGACGATCACCGTCTTATTTTCTTTGTGGGCAGTGTCGAAGAGCAACTTTAATATGGTTTTGCCGGTTCGATAATCCAAGGCGCCAGTCGGTTCGTCGCAAAGAAGGAGCCTCGCGTTTTTAGCGATTGCTCTAGCGATGGAGACGCGCTGCTGCTCACCGCCAGATAACTGTCCCGGAAAAGAGGTCGCGCGGTCTTCCAGCCCGACTTTCTCAAGGGCGTCCACCGCAGGCATCGCGTCGTCCAAAAGTTCAGAGGCGAGTTCCACGTTTTCTTTCGCGGTCAGATTCGGCATCAGGTTATAGAACTGAAAAACGAAGCCAACGTCTTTTCTCCGGTATTCGCAGCGATCCCTTTTGCTAAGATGCTCGATGTTTCTATCTCCGACGATCAAGGAACCTGAAGTGGGTTCATCCATGCCGCCAAGGATATTTAGCAAAGTGGTTTTCCCTGAGCCGCTAGGACCCAAAATCAACGTAAAATCCCCTTCTTTTATTTCAAAGCTCACGCCTTTTAAAGCACGAACCTCCGTGGCTCCCGTCCGAAAAACCTTACTAAGTTTGGTCGCTTGGATAAAGGCGGGTTTTTTCTCTTTTGGCTTCTCACTTCTTGGCATGGTGCAATCTTAAGTTCACGTTTGTTTCTTTACAACGTCATAATCTTACAGCATCCCGGCTTTTCTTGTAGGGATAGGTAAGTCTCTAACCTCAAAAATCTCACATTTTCTTTGCATTAGGCACCCGTGTTACCTTATAATCACGCATGCGTGAAAAGCAGCATGTCTCTACTCTTCCGCCAGACGTCGGACAACGAAGAAAAGTAAGCTTTCTTGCTACTAAGCTGAAATAGTCCGACACCCGGGAAGATGGAGGGGGCACTCTTGACTTTGCAACGCAAAGAAAGGAGACATTAATAATGTCTAGGTACACCAATTCGACGTGGAAGAAATCCCGTCACCTCAATTTCTCCGTCCTTGAGACCGGAGACGAGCTCAAGAAAAGAGCTTATGGCCCTGGCCAGCACGGCCAAGATCGCAAGAGAAAGGCTTCCGAATACGGAACTCAGCTTCTCGAAAAGCAGAAACTCCGCACCCTTTACGGCGTGAATGAACGCCAGTTCCGCCGCTTATTCAAGATTGCGAAGGCCGATAAGACCGTCGTCACAGGCCTCGCCTTCTTCCGCATCCTTGAGTCCCGCCTCGATAATCTCGTTTATCGCATGGGCTTCTCCAGGACGCGCGCTGGGGCTCGCCAGCTCGTCAATCACGGCCACGTGCTCGTGAACGGCAAGAAGGTCGACATCCCCTCCTATCTCTGCTCCGTCAACGACGTCATCTCCTTCAAGGGCGATAGCCCCCTCAAGGTCGTCAAAGAATCCATCGAAAGCGCGCCCTCGACCGTGAACTACGTCAAGGTCGACACCGAGAAACTCTCCGGAACCTTCCTCCGTCTTCCTGAGCGCAACGAGCTCCCCGCGGACATCCAAGAGAGCCAGATCATCGAGTTCTACAACCGCAAGCTCTAATCCATTCGATTCAAGTAGCAACCAAAGCCAGGCGCGTCCTGGCTTTTTCTTTGCCCTTAGGCGCAAAGAAAAAGCGGCCATCGGCCGCTCCTCACTTGTTCTCGGAATCCGTTAGGTTTTCTAAGCCTTTGCTTTCGCCGGGCTCGTTTTCTTTAACGGACCCGCCTTTTTCCAAACCCTCTTCTTCCGCGATCTGATTTTCAATCTCGATAAGCCCAGGGACCGGATGCTTCCAGTGATAGAAGGCTTCGATGAGGTAAATGATGGAGAAATAACAAAGGGAGGCTCCGAGGCAATAGGCGAACATCAAGTCGCTATCCTCATTGAAGGGGGCAAGCTTCACCCAAAAATAGATGTTGATCGCAAAGGCGTAAAGCGCGTTAGGCAAGACAAGCGCCTTATCCAGCAAGGAATTCTTCGCTCTTCTTTTCGGCGATTTAAGACACCAGAAGAAGTCGACGTAGCACCAAACGGCGCCAAGAGTTCCCACGGTCAGAACAAGCCATTTCTTCCAAGCGCTCGTATGCAAGACTCCCGTAAGGAAGAGGATCCCCAGAACCGCGAACAGGCAAGCGAAAACAAGCAACTCGATCGTGTAGATGAGCTTAGCCTTGTCGTTTCCGCTGAGCTTTTTCATTCAAGCACTCCCAATGCGTAGTTCTTTTTGCCCCTGCGGAGGATGAGATAACGCCCGTATAAGGCGTTTTCTTTATTCAAAACAAGCTTTGGATTGGTCACTTTCTCGCCGTTAAGCATCACGGAGTTTCCGCTAAGAAAGGTGCGAGCTTCTCTCTTGCTGGTCGCAAGTTTAGTCTGGATAAGGGCATCTTCAAGCATAATCCCCGCAGAAAGAGGGTATTTCGCGTCAAAAACTTCTTCCACTTCGTTTTCCTTAAGCGAGCGGACATCGCCTTTGAATAAAGCTTCCGTCATCGCGATTGCCTCTTTCGCGGCCTCTATGCCATGGATGTCCTTAGTAACCTCATAAGCTACTTTCTTTTGCCCGATGCGGGCGCCCGGATTCGCGAAATGGTCCCTAGCGACCTCTTCGATTTCCTCCTTCGAAAGGAAGGAAAACACTTTAAGGAAACGGATCGCGTCTTCGTCGGTGACGTTCATGAAATATTGATATAAAGCGTATGGGGAGGTCAAAGAGGGATCTAAGAACAAGGCCCCTTTCTCCGATTTGCCGAACTTCTTGCCGTCGCTTCTAAGAAGAAGCTTCGCGGTCATGCATTCGACTTTCTCGCCTTCCCCGTCGATCTTGCGAATAAGTTCCAAGCCGGAAGTGAGGTTCCCCCACTGATCATTCCCGCCAATTTGCATGCAGACGCCATATTTATGATGAAGCAGATAGAAATCGACGGATTGGAGAATCTGATAGGCAAACTCGGTGAAAGAGATGCCAGCCTCTAGACGGGACTTCACGATTTCCTTCGAAAGCATATAGTTGATCGAAAAGAATTTCCCATAATCGCGGAGGAAGTCGATCACGCCCATGCTCCCTAGCCATTCATAGTTCGAGACGAGAATGCCTTTTTCGGGATTGCTTAAATCAATATAGCGTTCAAGCTGAGATTTAATCGAAGCGGTGTTTTTCTCAAGCGTCTCCTTGGTTTGAAGGTTTCTTTCTTTGCTCTTCCCGCTAGGATCGCCGATCATGCCTGTCGCCCCGCCGACAAGGGCAACGACCCGATAGCCAGCGAGTTGGAAACGCTTCAGCAAGCTGATCATGACGTAGTTGCCAAGATGCATGGAAGAAGCACTGGGGTCAAAGCCGCAATAGATAGTGGCTTTTCCTTTTAAAAGCTCGCGCACGGATTCCTCAGAGGAATACTGTTCAATGAGTCCGCGGTAATTAAGATCATCGATAAAGTCCATAGTTGCTTACCTCGCGCATATTCTACCTTCTTTCTTGGCAAGAAAGGGAAAGAAAAGAGGGCGCTTTTGCGGAGATTCTTGCTCAGATACGAAAAAAGGGCCTGGGGGCCCATAAAAGAAAAGAGCTCGGCAGCGCGCTGTTTTCAGGGATCCGGAGATCCCCTATCGTCGCCGCTGCGGAGCTTAACTTCCGGGTTCGGGATGGGGCCGGGTGTGGCCTCCGCGCCATCGCCGCCGAACTCTTTCCTCATGAGAACCGACGCCCTCTGAAAACCGGACACTAATCTCGCATGCTCCTTCATGACCATCGCTGCAAACGCAGCCTCAAACAACATATCCTCATCCCCCCGACGGAAATCGGGGAATGGGGGAAAAAAATCGAAGAAATCAAATCCTCGGGCTATTAGTACCGGTCAGCTGAGCGCCTCGCGGCGCTTGCACTTCCGGCCTATCGACCCCCTGACATAGGGGGGCCCTTACTCCTCACGGATGGGAGGTCTCATCTCGCGGCTGGCTTCACGCTTATATGCTTTCAGCGCTTATCCGCTCCCGGGGCAGCTACCCGGCCGTGCCGCTGGCGCGACAACCGGCGTACCGTTGCCCGGTTAATCCCGGTCCTCTCGTACTAGGGACCAATCCGCTCAAACCTCCTACGCCCACGACAGATAGGGACCAAACTGTCTCACGACGTTTTGAACCCAGCTCGCGTACCACTTTAATTGGCGAACAGCCAAACCCTTGGAAGGTACTTCCCCTCCAGGATGTGATGAGCCGACATCGAGGTGCCAAACCTGGTCGTCGATGTGAACTCTTGGACCAGATCAGCCTGTTATCCCCAGGGTAGCTTTTATCCGTTAAGTTACGGCCCTTCCATCCGGGACCGCAAGATCACTATGTCCGACTTTCGTCCCTGCTCGCCTCGTCGGGCTCGCAGTCAAGCATCCTTATGCCATTGCACTCGAGGCACGATTTCCAACCGTGCTGAGGATACCTTGGAGCGCCTCCGTTACCTTTTGGGAGGCGACCGCCCCAGTCAAACTACCCGCCTAACACTGTCCGCCGGGGGGTGAGCCCGCGCGTTAGAACAACCGGCGCCCAAGAGTGGTATCTCACCGTCCGCTCAGCCGAGGCCAAAGCCCCGACGTCGAAGCGTCCCACCTATCCTGCGCAAGGGAGCCAGCTGCTCAATATTAAGTTATAGTAAAGCTCCATGGGGTCTTTCCGTCTAGTCGCGGGTAACCTGCATCTTCACAGGTATTAAGATTTCACCGAGTCTGCTGTCGAGACAGCGCCCAAATTATTATACCATTCATGCGCGTCAGAACTTGCCTGACAAGGAATTTCGCTACCTTAGGACCGTTATAGTTACGGCCGCCGTTCACTGGGGCTTCGATTAATGGCTTCGCCTTGCGGCTGACCACACCTCTTAACCTTCCAGCACTGGGCAGGCATCACCCCATATACGTCGCCTTGCGGCTTAGCATAGAGCTGTGTTTTTGATAAACAGTTACTTGGGCCTCTTCACTGCGGCCCCCTCGCGGGGGCACTTCTTCTTCCGAAGTTACGAAGTAATTTTGCAGAGTTCCTTAACAACAGTTCGCTCGCTCACCTCAGGATACTCTCCTTGACCACGTGTGTTCGTTCTCGGTACGGGCCACTTGCACTTAAGCTAGCAGTTTTTCTCGAGACCCGGACCCGCGGACTTCCCTACTCGCCGAAGCTTTCGGTCGCGCTCGGGGCCTCGCCTCAGCAGCCGGATTTGCCTGGCTGCCAGCTTGGACCCCTTGGCCCCCAATCCAATAAGGGGTACCGCTATCCAGATCTGTCACTACATCGCATGCAAGCGGGGGCAGGAATGTCAGCCTGCTGTCCATCGCCTACGCCTCTCGGCCTGAGCTTAGGACCCGCCTAACCCTGGGAGGACGACCCTTCCCCAGGAAACCTTAGTCTAATGGTGATGGGGATTCTCACCCCATATCGTTACTTACGCCGGCATACTCACTTCTGCGCGGTCCAGCGGTCCTCACGGTCCACCTTCTCCCCACGCAGAACGCTCCCCTACCACTCGGGTAGTTATAAAAACCACACAAATCCGCAAATTCGGTACCACGCTTAGCCCCGATAAATCGTCGGTGCAGAGAGACTCGACTAGTGAGCTGTTACGCACTCTTTGAATGATGGCTGCTTCTGAGTCAACATCCTAGTTGTTTGTGTCTCTCCACTTCCTTTAACACTTAGCGCAGATTTAGGGACCTTATTTGGCGGTCTGGGCTGTTTCCCTTTTGACCATGGAGCTTATCCCCCACAGTCTGACTCCCTGCATACGCCCGTTGGGATTCAGAGTTTGATTGGATTCAGTAGCGCCCAAGGCGCCCATCAACCATTCAGTGCTTTACCCCCAGCGGGTAATAAACAGAGGCTAGCCGTAAAGCTATTTCGGGGAGAACCAGCTATCCCCCAACTCGATTGGAATTTCTCCGCTATCCACAAGTCATCCGCGGTCATTGCAACGAACGTCGGTTCGGTCCTCCGGAAGGTGTTACCCTTCTTTCAACCTGCTCATGGATAGATCGTCGGGCTTCGGGTCCACGCACACATACTAAGCGCCCTGTTCAGACTCGCTTTCGCTTCGGCTCCGCCTCTTCGGCTTAACCTCGCATGTGAACGTGACTCGCCGGCTCATTCTTCAATAGGCACGCCATCAGGCGTCAACGCCCTCTGGCTTGTTGTAGGCACACAGTTTCAGATTCTTTTCACTCCCCTCCCGGGGTTCTTTTCACCTTTCCCTCACGGTACTGGT
>CAVECL010000026.1:0-24022 GCA_963614595.1 Parasutterella excrementihominis
TCCCTCGTGGCGTGCGAGCAAAATGATACGCCCCGGGCGCACTCCGCGCAAGGGGGTTTTGCAAAAAATTTTCGATTTTCCTAAATGTTCGACTGCTCCGATAGTTTCGGCCTTTCATTCCAACATCCACGGGATGCCGATAGAATTCCTTACGTTTTTTTCTTAATCCAAGATTAAGGATTCTTGGATGATTGAAGCGACGCTTAAGGAAGAGAAGTCCTTCTCATCCTTTTTATATATATAGGAAAATTCTTTGATGATCCTATTCGCCTCTTCTTTGCTAAGCCCGTCTTTCTTGGATTTTGATAAATCGTAATCAAGGGAGAGTCTGCTTCTCGCCTTCGAGGAAAGGAAGGCTTCTCTTAATTCTTCGTCATCGAAAAGCTCGCAGTAGGCTCTCATCGTGGCAAAGCAATCCAAATGTTCCTGAGCCCTATTCGGGTTTGCGCGGTTCGTCGCGGAAGACTCCTCGCTCTTGGAGTAATGATACAAAGGATCTTTCAGCGTGACGACTTTTTTTGCTTTCGAAAAAGAGGAGAAGCAATAGGGCATATCTTCAAAACCGTGGTTTTTCGGAAGCAAGATCAAAGGCTTTTCAAGAAGAATCTCCTTTTTAAACATCTTGCTCCAAAGGAAGCCGCGGATGGAGCAATCCATCAAAAGCTTTTGAATTGCCTCTTTTCGCCCATAGACCCCGTTCCTTCCGCGGAAGGGATAAGCGAATTCTTTTTTCGTGCCCGTGACATAAAAAGAGCAATTGACGATATCGGCATCGTTCTCGACGAGAGCGAGGTACATTTTCGATATAAAGTTGATTTCCAGGAAATCGTCCGCGTCCACGAAGCCAATATATTTCCCCTTGGCTTGTTCAATCCCCATCATTCGGCAGGGGACGACGCCTAATCTTTCTTTGTTCGCGATGAGGCGGATCGAAGAGGAGACTTCTTTTTGAAGGATCTCCTCGGTCCCGTCTTTGCTTGGGTCAAGAATGAAAATCAGCTCCGCCTCGCCTTTGAAGTCCTGCTTTTTGAAGGAATCCAAAAGCCTTCCTAGAGAAGAGGCGGAATTATAGCAAGGGCAAATGAGGCTCACATCCATATCTCCTTCATTATATAAGAAAAAGGCCGCCTCTCGGCGGCCCAATCGCAAGATGTTAATCTCTCTTCCCCGTCACTAGCAGCAAGACGTAGAGCACGCGGAGGAAGATGATGATGTAATCGCTGTACATCGTGAAGGCGCAATATAAGGCGACGTTTTTCATCCCATCCGCTTTCTCTAAGATGCGCTTGATGTTATAGGCATCGAAGGCGACGACGATGACAGAAAGGAGCAAGATGGCTCCAGAGATGATCATGTCGTAGCGGTAATAGCCGATGGCGTTCCCCGTGACAAGAATCTTGATGAGCCAGAAAAGGGCGAAGATGAGGACCATCGTGGCAAGAAGCGAGGTCACCATGGCTAGGATTCTCATTCCCTTGCCGCCTTTTGCGAAGTAACCGATGAGGAACATCGCGAAGAAGGAGGTGGAAGTGAGCAAGAACGCCTCGCCGATCGTTTGGAAGTCGATTCCAAGAATCAAGAAGGAACTCAGGAAGACCCCCATGAAGATGGTGTAGAGGATATAGGGGACCCAAGCGGAATGCTTGTTTCTCGCCATGACCGCCGACATCACAAAGCCGCTCACAAGCAATCCCACCAAGGAAACGATCATGATGGTGAGGTAGCCGGTGGAGTAAGCGGTGGCGATTTGCCCTCTTTCGCCCGCCCACTTAAGGACATAGACGAAGATATAGGAGGTGAGGAAGGCCACCAAACCGGAAATCGCTAATCCTAAGGCCATATAGCCGAAGGATTTCGCGAGCAAGCGGTTTGACGGGGCGCTGTTTATTTCTTTTTCGCCGAAGGAGGGGTTCTTGGGGGAGTCCCCTTGAGGATAAGATGCGTAGGCCATTACTTCACAAGGTTCTCAATGAGGCCTTTGTAGGAATCGAGCTCGAGGGAAGCGCCGCCAACAAGCGCGCCGTCGATGTCCTTCTCGGACATGTATTCAGCGATGTTGTTGGGCTTGACGGATCCGCCATAGAGGATGCGGATCTTCTCCGCGCTTTCCTCGCCAAACATCTTCTTAAGAACGCCACGGATGGAAGCAATGGTGTCTTCCGCAATCTCTTTGGTCGCGTTTTTGCCGGTCCCAATAGCCCAAATGGGCTCATAGGCAACGACGACTTTTTCCGCGTCTTCTTTGCTTAAGCCCGCAAAACCTTCTTCGATCTGCGTGCCAACCCAAGATTTGGTTTCTCCGGCTTCGAAGGTTTCAAGGGTTTCGCCGCAGCAATAGACCGGAGTCATTTTGGCCGCGAGCAAGGCTTTGATCTTCGCGTTGCAAGCAACGGAGGTCTCGCCATTATAGGTTCTTCTTTCAGAGTGACCGAGGATGACCCAGTTCACGCCGATTTCCTTAAGCATCCCGATGGAGATTTCCCCGGTATAAGCGCCATGATCATGCTCATTGACGTTCTGCGCGGCGATGATGAGTTTCTTGTCCGCATTTTCGACGACGGCCTGCAAGCAAACAAAGGTCGGGGCAACGCCGACGTCGATGCCGTTGTTCACGGCGAATTCGACCATATCCTTGGAGCCAAGGGCAAAAGCCTTAGCTTCCGAGGGGGTCTTGTTCATTTTCCAGTTGCCGAGGAGAAGTTTTTTTCTAGACATGATCACTTGCCCTCCGCGATGACATCAATGCCAGGGAGGTGTCCGTTGTACTGGATGAGCTCAAGCGAAGCTCCGCCACCCGTGGAGATATGGGAGAATTTATCGCTGTAGCCGAAGATTTTAGCAGCAGCCGCGCTGTCTCCTCCACCAATGACGGTGAAGGCGCCTTTCCCTGTGGCGTCCGCAACCGCCTCGCAAACGGCCTTGGTGCCAGCCTGCAGAGCGGGGTTCTCGAAGACTCCCATCGGGCCATTCCAGAAGATGGTCTTCGCGCCTTCGATTTCTTTCTTGTAGAGCTCGCGGGTCTTCGGGCCGATGTCGGCGCCTTCATATCCCGCGGGGAAGTTTTTGTCATTGCCGTCAAGGATTTGGACGTCCTCGGGCGCCTTGCCCAAATCGTCAAAATCGAGGCCTTTGACGATGACTGTGTCGACGGAAAGCATGATTTTTCCGGTCTCGTAGCACTTTTTCGCGTACTCAATCTGATCGTCTTCGCAGATGGAGCAGCCGACATCGACGCCATAGATGGCTTTCTTAAAGGTGTAGGTCATTCCTCCGCCGATGAGGATCTTGTCGCATTTCTTGAGAAGCGAATCGATGACTTCGATCTTGGAGGAGACTTTGGAACCGCCAAGGATCGCGATATAGGGCCTTTCGCTCTCTTTCGGGGTGACGCAGCGGCCAAGGTTCTTGATTTCTTTTTCCATCAAATAGCCAACCGCGGTCTTCTTGCCTTCTTTGTTGAGGATCGAAGGGACGCCGTAGGTGGAAGCGTGGGCGCGGTGAGCGGAGCCGAAGGCATCCATCACGAAGATATCGACGTTCTTCGCCCAATCAGCGGCAAGAGAAGAGTCGTTGGCTTCTTCGCCCGCCTCATAACGGGTGTTCTGAACAAGGAGGACCTCGCCGTCATTAAGGGCGTTGATCTTTTCGGCGAGATCGTCGCCATGAGTAGCGGCGGAGAAAGAGACTTTGACGTCTTTGTTAAGCGCGGCGTCGAGTTTTTCCTTCAAAGGATTGAGAACGATCGAGAGGTCGTTTTTCTTCATTTGCTTCTCGATGTCTTCCATCGTGGCCTTGCCTTTTTTGATGTCCTTCCATTTGACTTTGCCAAGGTGAGACATCAAAACGACCCTCGCGCCTTCCTTCAAAAGCTTGGCGATGGTCGGGATAGCGGCGGTGATGCGGTTATCGTCGCTGATGGCCTCTCCCTTATGGGGAACGTTGAAATCAACGCGGACGAGGACTTTTTGGCCGTTTAAGCCTTTCAAATCTTCAACAGTAAGCATTTATTAACTCCTTTTGCTTATGCGGACGTATTTTAGCACCCTAAAAGGGTGCTCCGTTAATGATAGCATCTTGGTGGGAATTCCCAACAAGTTTATCGATTTCCCTATAAGAAAAGCCTCCCGGCTAGGGGAGGCGTGGTTTCAAAGCGGGGACGAATTACTTCGCGCCGAGGACTTCGCCGTACTTCTTGGCAAGGCGCATCATCTGGCAGGTGAAGGAGTATTCGTTGTCGTACCAAGAGGCGACTTTGACGAAGGTGACATCACCGGCGGGGATGATCATGGTGAGGGTGGCGTCGAAGATGGAGCCTTCGGTCCTGCCGAGGATGTCGGAGGAAACGATTTCTTCATCGTTGTAGCCAAGGATGCCCTTGAGCTCGCCGTTAGCGGCGTCTTTGAGAGCGGCGTTGATCTCATCGGCGGTGGCGTCTTTCTTCAAGAGAAGCGTGCAGTCGCAGATGGAGCCATCGGTGACGGGGACGCGGATGGCGTTGCCGTTGAGCTTGCCATTGAGTTCGGGGATGACTTTGCCGACGGCCTTAGCGGCGCCAGTGGAGGTCGGGACGATGTTGGCGGCACCGGCGCGGGAGCGGCGGATGTTGCTGCCAGCGAGGTCAAGGATACGCTGATCGTTGGTGTAAGCGTGGACGGTGGTCATAGTACCGCCGACGACGCCGAATTTGTCGTTGAGAACCTTCATCATCGGGGCGAGGCAGTTGGTGGTGCAGCTAGCGCCGGAGATGATGGTCTGATCAGCAGTGAGCTTGTCGCTGTTGACGCCATAGACATAGGTCGGGATGTCTTTGGAAGAAGAAGGGGCAGAGATGATAACGCCTTTGGCACCATTCTCCATATGGACGTCGCCGTCCTCGTGGCTCTTCAAGCGGCCAGTGCACTCCAAGACGATGTCGACGCCATAGTCTTTCCAAGCGAGATCGTGGGGATCTTTCTTGCCAAGAACAGGGATCTTGTGGCCATCGAAGACGATGCTGTTGTCTTCGCTGGAGATGAGGTCTTTGTTCCAGGTGCGGTGGGTGGTGTCGTACTTAAGAAGATAAGCAAGGGTGGGGGCGTCGACGAGGTCGTTGATCGCGACAACTTCGAAGATGTCTTTGCCGGCTTCCTTGTTCATTTCATAGGCGCGGCGGAACGCGAGACGACCGATGCGGCCGAATCCGTTGATTGCAAGTTTGATGGACATGTTTCTTAGGTCCTCCTTAGTGAAACTGCAGTTCGTATTATACAAAGTGAAAGTGAGGTTTGAAACAACAATCAAACCCCAAAAATCGGCATATCGGGAAATTTCTCCTTATAGGAGGTCAGATGTCGATAGGAACGATGCCCTGAAAGAGTTTTTCTAAGGAAACACCTAAGCCATTCGCGAGCTTCTGGAGAATGGTAATCGTGGGGTTTCTGCGCCCGTTTTCAAGATCGCTGATGTAGTTCTTGCTGACGCCGGAACGAATGGAAAGCTCCAGTTGAGAGACGTTCTTCTTGTTCCTTAGGTACGTGATGCGCATCCCAAGTTGTCCTAAAAGAGACAGGGAATCGTCGAGACTTTTATTTTTTGCTGTCTTTGATTTCGGATTCATATTCTTCTAAAAGGTTTCGGAACAGGTGGTTGACGTTGCTTTTGCTCACGGCGGTGGCGAGTCTTTCCGAGAGCAGTTCCCTAAGCTCATCCAGGCTGGCGTCCTTGTGCTCAAGGCGCAGCTCCATCAAGGCTTTCTTTTTGGGATTGTCGAAATAGCCCCAGCCATCATGCTCAACGAAATATTCAATGGCTTGCACTTGCTTTTGGCTCGCCTCCATCGTTTTGGAGAAGTTAGCCCCGTCTAGGTTTGCCAAGCGATTGCCGATATTTGCAAAATCGCGGTCCACCCGGACGTTTTCGAACTTCAGGCAACTATCGGGGGCGCCAATCAAAACCAAGAAATCGGAAATCTGATCGCTTCTTTTTAAATAGACGACGTATTGGGAACGTCTCTTCGCGACTTTGGAGGTGAAATTATGCGAGGAAACTCGATTGATCAAATGGGAAATCCAGTTCGCGTAGGTTTGGTCGCTTAAAGCAATTTCCAAATGGTAGTTGCTGCTAGAAGGATCATTCACGGAGCCGGCGGCGAGAAAAGCTCCCGCCAGATAAGCCGCGCATTGATCGGGGGTAGAGGTCAAATCCTTAGGCAATTTGCCAGAAAGGAAATCGACCTGAAGATCGGAGAGAATGTAATCCGCTTCGGGAACTAAGCAATGGAACTTCACCCTTTTCCGGAAGCCAATGCCCTTGGTATAGGCAAAACGGGGGGTAACCCCATAAACGCCGCGGATAGTCAAGTAAAGGAATTTGGCGATATTGGCCTTTTCAGTCGAAAGGTCCAGCTCTTCTTTCCCGCCGGAAATATGAATCTCACCTGCGGTTTTGGCGAAAGAAGAAAGAAGGCTCCTGATCGCGGAGTCTGGAAATTGATGGGTGGCGATTTCTTCTTTGACTTCGCCGGCAAAAGATAACGTCTTCGGCATAAGGAACTCTCAATTACCTCGGCTAGTATACTAACTTTTCAAAACGAAAAAAGCCCGCCCGGTTCTCAACGGGCAGGCTTTTAACTTTTAAGAAGAAATCGCTTATCTCTTTTTGCCTTTAGCGATGAAGTTCGCAAAGGCAGGGGCAATGGCGAGGACGCCAGCGGCAATCGCGCAAATGGCGGCAACGATCCAGCCAGCGCCAAGGGCATAGCCATCGGTGGAATAGGTATAGTCAGAAGTCGACTGAGCGGCACCGAAGCAAGGAATCTCGATGAAGATGAGAACGCCAGCAACGACAAGAGCGATGACGGCGATGAGGTTCAAGAGCCCAGAGAATTTGTTGAGCGCGGTGACTTTGAAGAGCGGAAGGATAGCGCCAAGAAGGAGAATGACGATGGCGGCAATCAAAAGGACAAAGGCAATGATAGCGCTGGCAGTGGCCTTGAAAGCGGTGTTGGTGTCGAGCCAAGACCAGCCAGTATCAAGAACTTTGCCACCGAAAATGCCATAGGTCCCAGAGATTTCATAGGTCTTGCCAGCCACGCTATACGTCATGGAAGGGCAAGCCAACATGAGGATGAAGGCGACGATCGCAACTACGGCTGCGATAAGACCGGAGAACTGAAGGAATTTTTTCATGGTTTAAACCACCTTTCGCTGGGTATTGTAACTAAAAGGCTAACGCTTTGGGATATCAAAAAAACAAAAATCGAACCCTAAATAAGAAAAGGTCCAATTTCAAGAATGCAGATAGGAAATCGCGGAAGTGGCAGCGATTGCCCCATCGCTGGCAGCCGTTACAAGTTGTCTAAGCTTCTTAAAAACGATGTCGCCGCAAGCAAAAACGCCCGGAAGCGAGGTTTCCATATTCTCATTGACGCAAATAAAAGATTTCTCGGTCTTAAGGCCTAGGCTAGAAGCAAAAGCAGTGGATGGAACTTCTCCATAGAGAGGGAAGACGCCACTTACTTGGTAAGCCGTTTCTTTCCCTTCTTCTAGGACCTTTATCGACTCGACCAAACGTGTTCCGAAAACAGAAAGAAGGGGGGCGTGCATATGAATTTCGACATTTTTGAGGCTTTCCAATGTCTGACGGTGAGTCTCGACGGTTTGCATTTCTTGAGGCAAAAAGAAATAAACTTTTCTGGCAACGCCAGCGAGGTAAATGGCGTCTTCCACAGCATGATCTTCATAACCGACAACCGCCACGGTTTTCCCTTTAAAGAAATTGCCGTCGCAGGTCGCGCAATAGGAAACGCCTCTCCCGAGGAATTCCTTTTCTCCTGGAACGAAGTCTTTCCGATTGCTCATGCCGGTTGCAAGAATGATTCCTTTGCACTGAATTTCATCCTCATCGGCGAAAATCGAATAGCCTTTTGCGGTTTTTTTGATTCCAGAAACATTGCCATAATCCACGGAAATACCGAGGTTTTGCGTCTGTTTAAGCAGATTCTGCGCAAGTTCGGGACCGGAAATGGGCATAAAACCAGAATAGTTCTCGATCTCATGAATGTTATTAAGCTTTCCGCCAGGGGCGCCTTTATCCAAAATAAGAAAATCAGCGTTGCTCCGTTTCAAATAAATAGCGGCGGTGAGTCCGGCGATCCCCGCCCCGATGATGACAATCTGAGTTTGCTTTTCCATAGACGGCAAAAGGGAGGTTTTCATTCCTCCTTAGCATTGTCTCCCGTTTTCTTGGAATCGTCTTCCAATTTGCTCTGGCCATCATCAATTTCGGCCACTGGTGGAACTGGCAATCCCTTGAACCGTTTGAGAGAACGGTAGAAGAGGAGGCCATTCAAAATGAGGAGCGCCAAGCCTAAGACGAATACGAAGATGTAAGCAGGGGCCTTGGCACCGCCCATTTTCATCGCGCCGTCAACGGTAAACCAAGCGCCGATACCAAAGAAACCCACTTCAAGGATCATGTAAAAGATGGAGTATGTCTTGCTTTGATCAGGCAAGCCCTTCTTCTTTTCATAAAGAGCAAGAAGCTGAAAGATCGCGACGACGAATACGCCAAGGATAATATAAATAAGCGAATTCCAAATGGACCACATGCCATTGCTTCCCATGTTGAAGTCCGTGCTTCTCATCGGTTCGAGGATAATGCGCACGATTCCGTACCAAATTAAGTAGAAACCGACCAAATCCCCTTTCGCCCTGCCTTTTGATTCAGGCCAAACGGCAGGAACGAGCTTTGCGATCACAAAGTACCCGATGATATTGATAATTCCCTCAATCAAGAACAAAGGAACATACATTGTCGTCCCGCTGGGCATGCCATTGGAGAAACTCGTTGCCATTTGATAACGGATCCAGGTTGGCAAAAAAGAGAAAGCGGACATATCCACAGAAACGCCGTAGACCTCATGGTTAAAGAAGTTTCCCCAGCGCCCAATCGCTTGGGCCAAAAGAATCGTTGGAACGCAGGCGTCAACCGCGAATCTTAAATCCACGTACTTCCTCTTTTTGGTCATATAGACCATTCCGACGATAATGCCGGCGACTGCTCCGCCAAGGATGGTGAGGCCGCCATTCCAAATCTGGAACATCGAGAACCAGTTTCCTTTTGTGATCTCATCCGCAAAGCTTAGCCCATTCGCAGCGTCGCCTTCAAAATTGCCGACAACATACCAAACGCGGGCGCCAAGGATGCCGCCAATCAAAGCAATGACAAACAAACTATCGATGATGCCGTGTTTTTTGAACTCTTTATAGAAATTGTGATCAGAAATCTTATAAGCGAGCACGGCGCCAAGAAGAATGCAAAGCGCATACCAAGCGACATGGAATCCAGAACTGTTATTCTGATAAGTAACCCACTGGAATCCATTGCCTCCGATGGAAAAGCCTGAAATCAAAGGATAAACAAGATGCTTTGCCACTCCTTCCCCAAGAAGCAAGAAGGCGCAAATTGACAAAATAGGAAGGACGTATACTAATATTCCATTGATTTTTGCCTGTTTCTTCTCCAAATCAGCTTTGTAATGTTTAAGGGTGAAAGAAAGACAAAACGCGCCAAATAACCCAAGGAAAAAGAAAGCGCCGATAAGCGACATGGCGCTTTCACCGCCCGTCATGTCCCACTTGCTTCCATTTTGAATTGCCAGTTGAAGAAGCAAACCCGATACCGCGAATAAAATGCACTCAAGAGCAAGATATAGGAAATCTTTTTTCTCTAATTTAAGCGCCTTGTGGTTCTGGCAAAAGGCCTTCATCTTCGTAATGGCGAAATAAACTCCGCCCGCTAGGCACAATAGTCCGAAAACAAGAAATAAGATAAACATGGCGATATTCTATGTTTTCTCCTTATCTAGGGCAAATGAATTAAGGCATGGCCTTAGTTGCTTTCCTTCGCGAGCATCGGCTTTAAATATTGACCGGTGAAAGAAGCTTCGCATTTTGACACGTCTTCAGGCGTGCCTTCCGCGACAATGCTGCCGCCGCGATACCCACCCTCAGGCCCAAGATCGATTATCCAATCCGCGACCTTAATCATGTCTAGGTTATGTTCGATGACGATAACGGTGTCACCATGGTCAACGATCGATTGGAGGACTTTGATGAGCCTAGAGACGTCATCGCTATGCAAACCCGTGGTGGGTTCATCAAGGACGTATATCGTTTTTCCAGTCGCTTTCTTTTGAAGTTCCGCGGCCAGTTTGACGCGCTGCGCCTCGCCCCCAGAAAGTTGGGTGGCGGGCTGGCCGAGCTTGATATAGCCAAGGCCAACTTCCTCCAAAGTTTTAATTTTGCGGTAGATTTGCGGCCTATTTTTGAAGAATTCGCAAGCTTCCTCTACCCTCATCTCAAGCACATCGTGGATGTTTTTGCCTTTGTAATAGCAACGCAACGTGTCTTCGTTATAACGTTTCCCTTCGCATTCATCGCAAACAACGTAAACATCGGGAAGGAAGGACATCGGGATGCGAGTGACGCCGGCCCCTTGGCATTTTTCGCAGCGCCCACCAGGCACGTTAAAAGAGAAGCGGCCTTTGGTGTATCCAAGGGCTCTTGCCTCTTCCGTTTCCGCGAAGAGTCCGCGAATGTCATCGAAAACGCCAATATAAGTAGCTGGATTGCTGCGCGGGGTCCTTCCGATTGGCTCCTGAGTGATTGCAACAAGCTTATCGATGTTCTCCAAGCCTTTGATTTTCTTAAGGGCCAATGGCTCGCCCGATTTTGATCTGGAAAGAGAGCGAGAGATTGCAGGCACCAAGGTTTCGTTGATTAAGGAGGATTTGCCCGATCCGGAGACCCCGGTAATCAAAACAAGCTTCCCAAGAGGGATTTTAACGTTGAGGTTTTGAAGGTTATGGCAGGTTGCCCCAATGATTTCAATGGATTTGCCATTTCCTTTTCTTCTGGTTTCAGGAATCTCGATCGCTTTCCTTCCTGAAAGATAGGCCCCCGTAATTGATTCAGGGCATGCTTCGATAGTTGCTAGATCGCCCTGAGCAATGACCTGTCCGCCATGAACGCCAGCCCCTGGGCCAATATCAACCAAGTAATCCGCGGCACGCATCGTGTCTTCGTCATGTTCAACGACGATCAACGTGTTCCCTAAGTCGCGCATTTCTTTCATCGTGCGAATCAGCTTATCGTTGTCCCTTTGATGAAGGCCGATCGAAGGCTCGTCCAAAACGTAAAGAACGCCGGAAAGGCGGGAACCAATCTGCGTAGCCAAGCGAATGCGTTGGGATTCTCCGCCCGACAGAGTCATCGCATAACGAGACAAAGAAAGGTAATCCAAGCCAACGTTAACCAAGAAAGAAGCGCGATTTGAAATCTCTTTCAGAACAAGATCGGCAATTTGGTGTTGGTTTTGCGTCAATTTTGATTTTGCATCGTTCACCCAGGCCACAAATTTGTCTAAGGAAAGCTCCGTTGCTTGATAGATGTTTAGCCCGTTCACTTGGACGGATAAGGCAGCCTCGTTAAGCCTCGCCCCGTGGCAAGCCTCGCATACGGAATCCCTCATGAAAGACTCATAATACGTTCTCATCCAATCAGAAGTCGTCTCGCGATAAAGCCTTTCGATCCTGGTCTTAGCCCCTTCGATGAAGCCATGGCGGTTCATTTTGTTCCCGTTAACGGAAGTAAGCGTATAGGATAGAGGCTCTTTCGACCCATAAAGGACAATATCCTTTTGAGCCTGGGTCAATTTATTCCAGGGTTTGTCCAAGGGGATTTTATAAAGGTTGCAAAGATACTCGAATTCCTTCCATTCAAGATTCGTCGTGTTGACGATATTGGCAAAATAACGAACCGCCCCATCCTGGATGCTCTTCGTTTCATCCGGAATGAGCAAATCAATCGCCACCTCGCGTTTGATGCCCAAACCATGGCAATCGTGGCAATACCCCAAAGGCGCATTGAAAGAAAATAAACGAGGCTCCAAATTCGGGATGGAGAATCCGCATTCAGGGCAAGAATGATGGGAGGAGAAGAGTTTCTCGCCTTCCGGAGTCAGGACAATCAAATAACCATGGGCCCAGTCTAAAGCAAGCTCAACATCCTCGGAAACACGTTGACGTACCCCTTCTTTTATCACAACGCGGTCAATCACGACCTCAATGTCATGCCGTTTGTTCTTCTCTAGAGGTTTCACTTCCTCCATCAAAAGAATCTCCCCGTCTATCCTCAAACGAACAAAACCTTGTTTCTTAAGTTTTCCCAGGGTATCAGTATGAGTCCCTTTCTCGTGTTTCACAACAGGAGAGAGAATTTGAATCTTGCTGCCCTCGGGGTAAGAAAGGATGGCGTTCGTCATCGCTAGAGGAGAAAAAGCGGTGATGGGCTGATGGTGATTTGGGCAATACGGCACGCCGATGCGAGCGTAAAGAAGACGGAGGTAATCATAGATTTCCGTCACGGTTCCTACCGTCGAGCGAGGGTTATGGGAGGTGGATTTTTGATCGATCGAGATAGCAGGGGAAAGCCCTTGAATCTCATCGACGTCCGGTTTTTCGAAGCCGCCTAAAAACTGCCTCGCATAGCTAGAAAGAGATTCCATATAACGTCTTTGCCCTTCGGCGAAAATAGTGTCGAACGCCAAGGTGGATTTTCCTGAGCCCGATAATCCGGTGAATACCGTTAAGGAACACTTTGGGATATCAACGTTCACACTCTTCAGGTTATTTTCCCTAGCCCCGCGGACTAAGATCCAATTTTTGGAGTTTCTCTCTTCGCTCATAACGAAGCGATTATACAAGGCAGGCCAAAATCGGGATAGAAAAGCGCTTCAAAAAGGGCTTATGAAATAATGTGGCAAACTCAAAAGAGGTGAGTATAATAACCATCGCCGGGACGTAGCACAGCTTGGTAGTGCACTACCTTGGGGTGGTAGGGGTCACGGGTTCGAATCCCGTCGTTCCGACCAGGCAAATTCACGGTGCAAGTCGCACCGTTTTTTTGTACGCCGCTTCCAAAACTGGAAAGTTCAGCTCATTTCAGATTCAAAGGCGTTGATTGACGCTTTTTTCATCTTGGCAAAGCCATAGACGAGGAAGGGAATCGAAAAGGCAAAAGCTGCCAAATCGCCCGCCATTTGGGTAAGGCAAAGACCCGTTCGGCCCAGCGTTGCCCCTAAAGCAAAAAGGAAAGGGACGTAGAATAAGCCGCTTCTAGAGGCGGAAACCAAAGTCGCAGGCAGCGCATAATTCACCGCCTGCAAAAGCATGCCTGACACCGTGGTAAAAGCAGAAAACGTGAAGGCGACGCAAGAAAAACGAAGGGTTTCTGCGCCGATTTCGATAAGCAAAGCATCTTCCTTTCGAAACATGGCAATGATATTGGGCGCGAAGAAATATCCTAGCAAAGAAACGGCCAACGCATAACCCGTTCCAACACCCACAGTGAACCAGAAGGCCTTAATAACTCGCTCTGGTTTCTTTGCGCCGTAATTGAATCCGCAGACAGGCTGGAAACCCTGACCAAAGCCAATGATTATCGACGAAGCAAAAGTAAGCGCCCTGCTCGCCACCGAAAACGCGGCAATCGCCGAGTCGACCTGCTCCGGGTCCATATACATCGCTGCCGCATTGTTAAGGAAAACGGAAGAAAGAGCCATAAGCCCCTGTCTTCCTAAAGAAGGAACGCCACCTGCGATGATTTCCTTCGCCTCAAACCATGTCGGCCGATAAAGTTTCAAACGAATGGGAATGCCCCCTCTTTGCCTTTCTAAGACAAGAAGCAATCCCCAGGAGATGATCTGAGAGATCATCGTGGCTAGGCCCGCGCCGGCAACGCCCATGTTAAAAACAAAGATAAACAAGGGGTCTAAACCAATATTCAAAATAGCCCCGGCCAGAATTCCAATCATCGCCATCGCCGCGTTCCCTTGGAAACGCATCAAGTTATTGAGGACCAAGGAGGTCATGATGAAAGGCGAGGCGATAGCAATGTATAAGAAATAGGAACGCGCGTCAGGCAAAATGGTCTCCGTCGCCCCCATCAAACGAAGCATGGGGTCCATGAAGATAAGTCCAATCACCATGAAAAGAAGCCCGGCGATAAAACAGGAAACAAAGCCATTCGCAGCCATGGACTCCGCTTTCCCCTCTTCCTTCGCGCCAAGGGCTCTAGAAATGAAATTTCCCGCGCCGTGCCCAAAGAAGAAAGCGAATGCTTGAATAATGGACATGTAGGCGAAAACCACGCCAACCGCAGCGGTGGCCTGGGTGGATATCTTTCCAACGAACGCCGTATCCGCGAGGTTGTAGATGCTTGTGATAAGCACCGAAACGATGGAAGGAAGGGCAAGGCGAGAGACAATTGCGGGGATTTTACCCTGCGTCATCATTTCATATTTGCTTTGCTTTTCCTTCATGGGGACAAGTGTATACCAAAAGAAAACAGGAGAAGAAGCCATTTCAAAATTATCGAACAAGCAATTATCCAGCAGCGATTTGGCAATCTTTTTAAGGTTGGAAAAACAAACTTTTGCGGACTTTTCGCGTAAGGAAAAGCCGCCATGGAAACCATGACGGCTTAAGCGTTAAGCAAGGCTTATTCGCCGAACTTCTTGATGTCCGCCCAACGCTGCTTGGCGTAGGCTTCGCACTTGTTGAGGAGTTCCTCGGCGTGCTCGGGATTGACAATCGGGAGCTGAGAGAAACGGGTCTCGTGCATGATGAAATCGCGAAGCTTGGTGAAATCAGGCTCTTTGCAATCGATCTGCAAGGGGCTCTTGCCCTCTGCCTTGAGGCGAGGATCGAATCTCCAAGTGGTGAAATAGCCGCAATCGACAGCCATCTTCTCCTCTTTGATGGAGTTCACCAAACCGCCTTTGATATGCTGCTCGGCGCAGGGGCAGTAGCAGAGAACTAGGGAAGGCCCATCGTAGGATTCGGCCTCTTTGAGGGCTTTGATCGCCGCGGCGGGGTTGGCGCCGAGAGCGATTTGAGCGACGTAGACGTGGCCATAAGCCATCGCCATGAGAGCGAGGTTCTTCTTCGCTTCTTTCTTTCCGGAAGCAGAGAACTTGTTGATGGAGCCGGTCTGCGAGGACTTCGAGCACTGGCCGCCGGTGTTGGAATAGACTTCGGTGTCGAGGACTAAGACATTGACGTCGGCCTCATTGGCGAGGACGTGATCGAGTCCGCCGTAGCCGATATCATAGCTCCATCCATCGCCGCCGATGATCCAAACGGACTTGTCGACGAGGTCGTTCTTGTAGTTGAGGATGTCTTTGACCGCCTCATTCTTGCTCGCTTCAACGAGCTTGATGAGTTCAGGGACGATGACCTTTTCGGCATCGCGGTTTTTGACATTGGCGAGATATTCGTCGATCTTGGCTTTGAGCTCAGGCTCGACATCATCCGCGGCTTTCGCGTCATTGAGGGTGGTGCAGATCGCGGTAAGCTTCTGGTCAGTCGCGATTCTCATGCCGAAGCCGAATTCAGCGTTGTCTTCGAAGAGGGAGTTATCCCAAGCGACGCCGTCTTTGCCATGGTCATTGACGAAGGGGGTAAGCGGGGTTGAGCCGCAATAGATGGAGGAGCAACCGGTCGCGTTAGCAACGAGCATATCCTTGCCGAAGAGCTGGCTCACGATGCGGTAATAAGGAGCTTCACCGCAGCCTGCGCAGGCGCCGGAGACTTCCATATAAGGCTTCTTGAAGCCAAGGCCTTTGACGTTGTTCTCAATCGCCGCAGGGAATTGATTCGCCTTGACGGAGACGGAGGAATAGCAGTAGTCGGCCGCTTCTTGTTCGGAGCGGGCCTTGTGGGCATCGACCATGTAAAGGGCAAGCTCTTCGTTGTCGGCGCATTTCTTGCCAGCGGCAATGGCTTTGGTGTTCGCGACTTTGTTGGCTTGGCACTCAGAGACGCAAAGGCCGCAGCCAATGCAGTTCTCAGTGGCGACGGTGATGCGGAACTTGAGGCTCTTATCGGCGGTGCCGATGGCGGGCTTTAGGTTGCTCTTCACGATCTCAGGAGCATTCGCGACTTCTTTCTCATCGAGGAGATAGGCGCGGATGGTGGCGTGAGGGCAAACGAAGGCGCATTGGTTGCACTCGATGCACTTGCCGGGATTCCAGACAGGGACGCGGTCGGCGATCGCCCTCTTCTGACGGAAGGTGATGTTCTCGTTCATCGTGCCGTCGAGAAGCTCGTGCTTGGTGAAGGCGCTCGTGGGGAGCTCATCGCCATCGAGGCGATCGATGATCTCGACGTATTCGTCGTAATAGGTGTCGCCGGTATCGGCAGAGGCAACTTTCTTCGCGGAGAGGTTGATCCAAGAAGGATCGACGGCGATTTCGCGGAGGCCTTTCGGGCCCGCGTCGATCGCGTTCCAGTTATTTTGGACGATGTCCATGCCTTTTTTCGCATAGGACTTCTCGGCGAATTTCTTCATCCACTTCTCAGCCTCCGCATAGTCCATGATCTTCGGAGAGAGTTTGAAGAAGGCGGCCTGGAGGGTGGTGTTGGTGTGGCGTCCCATATGGCATTCGGCGGCGAGCTTGTTCGCGTCGATGACATAGAACTTCGCATGTTTCTCCGCAAGGAGGTGCTTCATGCGGTTCGGCATGGATTTGATGAGGGTCTCATCGTCCATGTTGGTGTTGAGCAAGAAGGTGCCGCCATCCTTGAGGTTGGCGATCATGTCGAACTTGAAGATGTAGGTGTCAAGAGAGCAGGAAATGAAGTCCGCGTTCTTGACGTAGTACTCGCTGTGGATCGGCTCTTTGCCGAAGCGGAGGTGACTGCGTGTGGTGCCGCCGGCTTTACGGGAGTCATACTGGAAGTAAGCCTGCGCGTATTGGTGGGTCGCGTCGCCGATGATCTTGATGGAGCTCTTGTTGGCGCTCACGGTGCCGTCGGAGCCAAGGCCATAGAACAAGCAAGAGGTGTAGTTCTGGGGGATCTTGAAGGATTCGTCGACGGGGATGGAGAGGTGAGTCACATCATCGTTGATGCCAACGGTGAAGCCGGTCCAAGTCTTTTCGGCGTTGAGGAAATCATAGACGGACTTGACGTCTTTTGGCTGGGTGTCTTTGGAAGAAAGGCCATAGCGCCCGCCGATGATCTTGATGTCGGTTCTGCCTTCTTTGGAGAGGGCGGCAAGGACGTCTAGATAAAGCGGCTCGCCTTCCGCGCCCATTTCCTTCGTGCGGTCAAGCACGGCAATCTTCTTAACGGAAGCCGGAATCGCATTGGAAAGAAGCTTGCTGGAGAAAGGACGGTAGAGGTGAACCTCGACAAGGCCGACCTTCTCGCCGGCTTTGTTCAAAGCGTCGACGACTTCGGTAGCGGTCTCGTTGACTGAACCCATCGCGACGATGACTCTCTCGGCGTTGGGGTCGCCGTAATAGACAAACGGGGCATAGGTGCGCCCAGTGAGGCGGCTAGCTTCCTTGAAGTATTTCTCGCAGATCTCGATGACGTGGGAGTAATGCTCGTTCTGAGCCTCTCTGCCCTGGAAATAGATGTCATCGTTTTCGGCCCCGCCACGGGTGACGGCATGGGAATGAGGGTTCAAAGCGCGAGCGCGGAACTCACTCACCTTGTCCCAAGGCATGAGCTTCTTCCATTCCTCTTCGTCAACGAATTCGACGTTCTGGACTTCGTGGGAAGTGCGGAAGCCGTCGAAGAAGTGGCAAACCGGGGTGGAGGAATCAATCGCGACGAGGTGCGCCACGGGGGCGAGGTCGGCGATTTCCTGAACGGAGTTGGAAACGATCATGGTGATGCCGGTCTGGCGGATGGCCATGACGTCTTGGTGGTCACCGAAGATCGAGAGGGAGCGGGTGGCTAAGCTGCGCGCGGCGACGTGCATGACGGCCGGGAGCAATTCGCCGCACCATTTGTAGATGTTCGGGATCATGAGCAGCAAGCCCTGCGAAGCGGTGTAAGTGGTCGCGAGGGAGCCGCCCTGAAGCGCGCCGTGAACGGCGCCGGAAGCGCCGGCTTCCGATTCCATTTCCACGACTTTAACGGGATGACCGAAGAAGTTCTTCTGCCCTTTGGAGGCGAAGACATCCACGTTCTCGGCCATCGGGGAGGACGGGGTGATTGGGAAGATCGCCGCCACTTCGGTGAAGTAGTAGCTCTCCATGGCGGCAGCGGTGTTGCCGTCGACGGATTTCATCGTCTTTTTGATTTCTGCCATGTTGTATGCAAAATCTCCTTAACGGCGATTAGTATAGGAAGATTGTTCACAGCAATCAACGAAAGAAACGTTAATCCCTCCTAAAAGGAGGGTCTCTTCCCTAAAGCAAGAAAGGCGTGCCTTTCAATGGCTTTCGCAGTTTGCTTTAAAAAATATTCAACAAAAACTAAAGCGTATAAACATCTAGCCTTTCCGCCTATAAATATTAGAGTAAAAGATATAAAGAAAAAGAGAAAATGGAAAACGTCATTTTTGTATACACTTTCTCTTAACCTATGTAGATATATTTCCAGTCGTGGTCGTCATTTTTTGTTGTTTTCTTTTAGTTTTCAACTTATATAATGTTCTCATGGACAATGTCATTCTTACTTACGAAACAGGCCTCGATTGGAACCATGACAGGCATTGCGACCTATGCGGTTGGTTCGTAAACGAATACGAGAACCACAGGGCAAGGCAAATCTGCCGAAGAGGGGCTTGGGAAGAAAGACCTGAATGGTCCAAAGAAGATCATCATCTTGAGCGAATCAGCGCGGTTGATTTTTCTTCTGAATTCATAGCGAATAGCCCTTACGAAAGCCAAGGATATGACAGGGCTAAATACGAAGACGTCTATGCTTACAGCACAAACTCCAAACGCGGAGTGAGCTGCCGCGCGGTAAACGGTTACCTACGAAGCGGGAAAATCCCCTTAGGCCTTTCTGAAGTAGAAATCATCGCGCGAATCAACGCGATGAATGCTGAGATTTCCGACTTCGTCGTCAAAAAGGCAATGACGTCTTACCGAGGGACATGGTCGAAGCCTGGCGACCCTTTTGTGAAGATGTTGGACGGTTATTTAGAGGACATGGATGAAACTCACAAACCGGCTCTCTTCGTCGAGAAAGGGTTCATGAGCACGACCAGAAGCGTCGAAACGATGAACGAATACGCGAAAAGAGACTGTCAAAACCTTTGTCACGTCTATATTTCAGTCACAACGGAGCCAGGGGTCGCGGCGATGCCGCTCTCCCATGACATGGGAACCACGGAAAAAGTGAATGACAAAGAGGTACTCTTCCAATCGGGGAGGCCCTATTACATAATAGGGATAAGAAGAATCTGGAGGGGCGGCGAGCTCTACGATTACTACATCAATCTGCTCGCCACGGACAGGAGGATAGAGACGTGCTGATTGACCCAATGATACTGCAAGACGTCGCGCTATTTGGTAGCCACGGCTCCGTCCCTGGGCGGATGAGCGACGACGACCCGACGCTGACCTACGAGGAGGTCATCCTCTATCTGATGTGCCGCTACAGCAGCGCCGCCGATTTCATAGACCCGGACGAGGAGCTTTATTGGAACAAAATAGGCGGCGGCTTGGACAGGGAATGGAGCGAGCTTGCCGCCAGCAAGACCCACCCGAAGGTCATCGAGCACCCCTGGGACGAGATCTTCCCGGAGTACAGGCAGGCGCTCGCGGATTGGGAGGCGAGGAAAAAGGCCGCGGAGCAGAGCGGACCGGCGGAACCCGCCTCGGCGAAAAGAGGCTCATGAGCAAGGCCGGAGGCACCGATGCGACGGACGGCCGGATAAAAAAGCTTTGGAAAGCGGCGAGCTCTACGATTACTACATCAATCTGCTCGCCACGGACAGGAGGATAGAGACGTGCTGATTGACCCAATGATACTGCAAGACGTCGCGCTATTTGGTAGCCACGGCTCCGTCCCTGGGCGGATGAGCGACGACGACCCGACGCTGACCTACGAGGAGGTCATCCTCTATCTGATGTGCCGCTACAGCAGCGCCGCCGATTTCATAGACCCGGACGAGGAGCTTTATTGGAACAAAATAGGCGGCGGCTTGGACAGGGAATGGAGCGAGCTTGCCGCCAGCAAGACCCACCCGAAGGTCATCGAGCACCCCTGGGACGAGATCTTCCCGGAGTACAGGCAGGCGCTCGCGGATTGGGAGGCGAGGAAAAAGGCCGCGGAGAGTGGCAAAAAGACAAAGGACTCCATTTCTTAGCTTCGTACATCTTCCGAAGTCCAATAAGGTCTGAACCCTTGGTTAATTAAGTCGCCGGCATCTATATACTCGGCGACTTTTTCACAGCAGGGAGCATATATTTTCCCCTCGGGGCAAGGAAACTTCGCGCGCATTTCTTCATGGAAGACAAAAGATTATTACATTTTGATTCTCAGGCCCATCCGAATCGCTCGAAGAGCGTAGGAGAGGACGTTCCACAAAGCACTTCGATAAAGCCCAATGAGACAAGATAAAGCATATTCGAGGAATTAACCTGAGGCTGAAAAAACGGATTTAGGATGACGAAGCTTAGTTCTAGGGGTTGGAACTAACCCACTATAACGGAAGTTTTTCTTGCAGCCCTTCTCAAGGGTTTCATTCAATTTTTCGCCTTGTTCTTCTTCGTCTGGTCGCGATAGGCCTTTAGCTCGGCGTTCACCAAACGATGGAGAATCTTCAAATCTTTCTCGCTGAGGCGAGAGGAACGATCGACTAGCCCGCCCGCGGAGGTCATCTTCTTGTAAACGAAGTCATTGACGCCTTTGTATTCGCTGACGTCTTTCTTCTTGACGGCAGGGGAAGAAGGGGCTTTCTCCTTTTTCACGGGCTCAAAGCTCTTCACGTATTCCTCGATCTGAGGAAGCAGCTCTTTGCAGTTGACGGAAGGATCCATCAGAATCATCGGGGAGAAATAGACAAGCTGCTCGCCTAGCACATCGGGGTAAAGGCCGACGAGACGAGAAAGCGAATCCAAGGTGATGACCTTTTTCTTACCTTTTCTTAAGGCTGCCGCGATCCTTTGGGCTTGTCTTTTGCTGGGCTTGTTCATATTTGCCTTCATTATAGAGGCAAGAAAAAGAGAAGGCATTTGTTTATTGCCTTTTCTAAAAGAAAAACACATTCGGGAAATTGGTCCAATATAAGGGAAGAAAGTCATCTCACGCCCTTCCGAAAAAGGGAAATCGTCACTAGAATAGATTGAACTTCAAAGGAGTTGAAACAATGAACAAAACAAAGCCATTCCTTCTTTTGGCCTCTTCCCTGACCTTGCTAGGCTGTTCGCAAATCGGGTCGGATTCTAATAGCATCGAGGCCCCCGCGGGGAGCGAGGTAGGCAAAGAGATCGTGACCGCCCATTACGCGAAAGCCATCGAATCGATGAACGACACGAAAGCGGTCGGAGCGAACCTAGTGGGCAATGCGGGCTTTGACATCAGTAACGAGAGCGCAAACACCGCAAACGGCGTCACCGAGAGGTATTCTTCTAGCACGAGCCTAAGCGTCAGCGACATCGACGCCAGCGTTGCCATGAACGTCGGCGACGAGGCGAAAATGAGCATGAAAGCTTCCGCGAACTATTCTTATAGCAGCAACGTGACAGGGTCAGTGGCCTCGAGCGATTCCAATGTCTCCAAATCAGGGAAAGCCTCCGTCTCCGCTTATCTGTCTGATAACACCCTCTATGCCGATATGACCGGCCTATCGAGTTTCCTAGCGATCTCTGTTTCTTCTGAAAACACCTCCTTGAAGCGCAAAACCACCGTTAATGTCGAAAGCGTCGATTGGAATGACTGCGCCGATTGCCTTGATAAATTAGCAGAGCAAGCCTCCAAGAGCGAATACCTTCAGGTGAAAGAAGGGACTTATTCCTTCGTTTATACGATCGATCCCAATAAATTCACCTCTTCTAGCAGCGTCGTTAGCGCCAAAAACAATTGGACCGGCGAATTCAAAGCCTGGCTTAGCTTCACGGAAGAGGGATTCACCGAAGCCGGCATCAGCGGAAACGTGAAATACGAGAATGCTTATTCCTTCGCCCAAAGCGATGGTTCCTATAGCTACGAATCAAGCTTGAAAATCGAGATCTCGGCGAATCTAAAAGCCTCCTTCTCCTATGGCAGCAACGTCAAAGTGGAAGAAGTTGCCGATCCGGATAGCTACGTCGAAACCAACGCGAACGTCGATTAACGAAAGTCTAAATCTTTGGATATGGCCGTCAGAAATTGATGCGTTCCCCAAGCATTGGACAAAACTGGAACCATCATAATCGTTATTGAACGAAGCCGCAAATGGATGCTTCCCTGTATGCGAGGGGAGGCATCCATTTTGTTTTCTCCATGATGCGCCCGCTGTTGTACCAGTCGATGTATCGCTTGACGGCCCTGTAGAGGTCGACGAAGGTCCTGAACTCGGACTCGTGGCCGACGAACATCTCGGCCTTCATCGTCCCGAAGAACGACTCCATTACGGAGTTGTCGAGACAGTTTCCCTTTCTCGACATGGTCTGTATCATCCCGCGCTCCCGGAGCGCGGACTGGTACTGCCAACCCTGATCGGAATGGAAGATGAGGCCCTCGAGATGGGGGTTCTTCTCGAAGGCCGCCTCGAGCATCCGCACTGTCCGCGAGAAGCTCGGGTGGAGCGAGAGGTCCCAGGCGGCGATCGATGAGTCGAACGTGTCCTTGATGGGCGAGAGGCAGGCCTTCCCGAAGGGGCAGGCGAACTCGGTGACGTCGGTGGTCCATTTCTGGTTCGGCGCATCGGCGCTGAAGTCCCTCTTCAGGACGTTGTCGGCGACTTTTCCCACGGTCCCCTCGTAGGAGGAGTATCTTGCCTTCCTCTTGCGGGCGGCGCCCCTCATGCGGAATTTCCTCATGATGCGCGCAACCCGCTTGTAGTTGGCCCCGTGCCCTTCGTTGCGGAGCTCCGCCCATACCTTCCTCACGCCGTAGGCCTTTCCGGATTCCTCCCATATGGCCTTTATTTTGCCGAGGATTTCCACGTTTTCCTCGCGGAGGTCGACGCCGTGGGGCTTTATCTCGAAGTAATAGGTGGACCGGCTGAGGCCGGCGGCCTTGAGGAGATGGGTCAGTCTGTGCCCTTCCCTCCTGAGCTCTTGGATGGCTTCCGCTTTGATCCGGAGCTCGCTGGCGCCATCCCAGGCTTCGCCAGGAGCTCCGTGTATTTTTTTAGGAACGCGTTCTCCGCTCTGAGGTACTCAAGCTCCTCGTCCCTTGTCTGCTTCTTCTTTTCGGGCGTGCTCTTCGGTTTCCCGCCTTTCGGCTTGGATTTTAGGCCATCCAGGCCGTTCGGTCGATACGCCCTGGCCCATTGCGAAAGCAGGCATTGGCTAGTGATTCCCAACGATATTGCCATCTCGCCCGCGGACTCTCCGGCCTCGACTCGCATGACCGCGGCGAGCTTGAAATCGGCCGAATAGGCCTTGTGCTTGCCGCCTCCGTCCACGGCGTCCTCCCCGTTCTTTTCGACGAGGCGGGCCCACGTTCTGACGTGTCGCCTGAACGTTTCGCGCGCGACCCCCTCGGGGGTCATGTCGAAGGCAAGCTTCCCTTCCCTGTAGGCTTTGACCCACAGTAGCTTTTGTTCTTTGCTGTATTTCACAAAAATGCGTCCTCCTTGCATTGAGCTTATTTTGTCCAATGCTTGGGGAACGCATCACTACGTCGGGCTTTTTTTAATGATGGAGAAAATTAACTGTCAAAGATGTGGTTATATCATTGGCAAAGGAAATGTCACTAATTTTGTCACTGAATATAAAATCGTAATTAATACTATTATGTGAATAGTTTACAGCTTGAGAGCAATGAGTTTAACGCTTCAGAGCACCCTAATCCAATCGTGTAAAATTTTAGCGCCCTTGAGGTTTAATCGCGCAAAAGCAAAATAAAAAGCTGCAAATAGGACCTTCAAATGAAGTCTACTAACAGCTTGCAAAACAAATAAAATTCAATTTTCAAAGTATACGTCAAAAATTAACACCCTAGCAAAAAGTCAAGATTCAAAAGAAAAATAGTGGCTTTACACCACTATTTGTTCTTCTTTCTATTACGGGCAACATCCATCTG
>CAVECL010000027.1:0-23811 GCA_963614595.1 Parasutterella excrementihominis
CAACTTGTTATCAATTCTTTGAAATAAATCCTTGCCTAAAATTCGCGGGAGTGAAATAATTTCTCTCGCGACCATGGCCCCATGGTCAATCGGTTAAGACGGGACCCTCTCAAGGTCCAATGCCTGGTTCGACTCCAGGTGGGGTCACCAAGTGGAACATTGGCTCCTTCGGGAGCCTTTTTCTTACTTTTCCTCGTATATCTTCTTGAAGATCGGCTCAATCTCCAGGAATGAATCTATCATGGCGTAGGGGTTTTCTTTTTCGATTTTTGCTTTATCCCCATAGCCAAAGCTAACCAATAGGCAGGGAATGTTGTTTTGTTTCGCCCCTTCCGCGTCTAGATGGGTGTCTCCTATCATCAAAACGTCCGCGTCTTCCTTTATATAGGAAAGACAATGGTGGATGATTTCTCCTTTTCTTGCTCCAGCCCCATCGGAGGCGGAACCAAAAGCCTGCTCAAAATACTGGTCTAGTTTGAACTTCGTTAGGATGTCCTTCGCTAAATCTCCGTTCTTAGAAGTGCAAACAAACAAGCGATACCCCGCTTGCTTTAGGCTCTTCAGCCCCTCTTCGACGTCCGGATAGACTTCGGCGCTGTATTTGCCTTTCTCTTCGTAAAGCTTTCGGTATATCGAAACGGCTTGCTCGATGTCTTTTTCTTTGACGTTTGATAAGCGGAAGCAGTCCCTAAGCGGCGGCCCGATGAAATAGTTCAAATCCTTCTTTTCGGGGACGGGGTAGCCAAGTTGCTTCAATGTTTCTTGGGCGCAAACCTTGATGCCTGGGGCGCTATCCAGAAGCGTGCCATCTTGATCGAACAGAATGATCTTGTCTTTCATGGGCCTCATTTTAAGGGAATCATCGCTTCTTTTAGAAGTATAATGTCTTTATGAAACCCCAATTTGCGCGAAGCTCGCTGATCCTCGGCGAGGAAGCCATCGAAGTCTTGAGCCACAAACGCGTGGCCATTTTTGGGCTTGGCGGTGTCGGCGGAGCGGTTGCGGAAACCCTGGCTAGGGCCGGCGTCGGGGAATTCGACCTCATCGATAGCGACAGTTTTTCCATCACCAATCTGAACCGTCAATGCCTAGCAACCTTAGAAAAGATCGGCTGGGCGAAAGTCGATGCGGCGGAAGAGAGAATTCTTTCCATAAACGAATCCGCGATCATTCATAAGCATCGTTGCTTTTTCTTGCCTCAAGACCATGGCGACATCGACTTTTCGAAGTTCGATTACGTCGTCGACGCCATCGATACGATGTCTGCGAAAATCGATCTCATCAAAGAGGCCGTTGGACATAACGTGCCCATCGTCTCGGCCACTGGATGCGGAAACCGCATCGACCCTAGCAGGCTTAGGGTCGGGGATCTTTTTTCCACCAAAGACGATCCTTTGGCGAGGGTTTTGCGGCGAGAACTCCGCAAACTCAATATAAATAAGTTGAAAGTGGTTTATTCTACGGAGGCCCCGATGCCTTTAAAAGGCCCCGTGAACGAGCCCCTTCCTCCTGGCAAAAAAGTCATTCCGGGATCCTCTCCATTCGTCCCTCCTGTGGCGGGCATTCTTTTGGGCTATGAGGTTTGCAAGGATTTGATCTCCTCTTCCGAGAATTAGCAAACTATTACGGAGTTATTGAGAAAAAGAAGGCCGCCGCGCATAATTAGAAGGATGATTTTGAACACCATCATTTACATAATCTCTTTAGGCGCCGCCCTTGGTTGCGCCTATCCCTTGTCGCTGCACAACGTTTATCTTTGGCTTCTCGCTATCCCGTTTTGGTTCGTCCTTTATTACATTTGCTTTGGCCTTTGGCTTGTTTTTTTGATCATTTGGGGCGAATTCCTAAAGAGAAAACCCCTTCCAACGAAGCCCTCCCTTTTCTACTGCGGGGTTATTCACCAAACGGTCATGACGCTGTTCTGGGCCATCAACATCCATGTGCGCGTTAGAGGGGCGAGCAAGCTTCCCTCGGAAAAAGTCCTTTACGTGAACAATCACATTTCGAACTTCGATCCGATGGCCATGCTTGCGACGTTCCGCCACCCGATGGTCGCCGTGACGAAGCCCGAGAATATGAAGTTCCCGATCGCCGGTCCTTTCGTGAAGATGGCGGGCTTCATCCCCATTAACCGCCAGAACCCGGTCGAGGGGGCTAAAGCCATCAAGCAAGCGGGAGAATACTTGAAAAACAATTTAGCCGACGTTGATATCTGCCCCGAGGGGACGCGAAACAAGACCGACCAATTGCTTTTGGAATTCCACGCGGGCTCATTCCATGCGGCGATGGACGTTAAGGCGCCGATTGCGGTGGTTTGCGTGAAAGGGACCAAAGAGATTTCTAAGCGCGCTCCCTGGCGGCCAACGTTCGTTTACCTGGATATTCTTAAAGTCATAATGCCGAAAGAGTATGAAGGCTTATCCTCTCAGCAAGTGAGGGATATGGCCGTCAATCTCATCCGACAGGACCTAGAAGGAGGAATGCTTTATGAATTATATGCTTTATAACAGCAAGGCCAACGCCGGCGAAGGCAAGGAAGACGCGCTTTCTGCCGTTGAGAAGCTTAAAGCCAAATACGGGGAATTTGAGTTCCTCGATCTCATTTCGCTCAACAAAGAAGAGTTCTTCAAATCCGCCAAGGAAGGCGATGTGGTCGTCATCACCGGCGGAGACGGGACGCTGAATCATTTGGTGAATGACATCGGCGATGCCCCAATCCCCGAAAAGCTTTATCTTTTGCCCTTGGGAACTGGGAATGATTTCCTCAATGACGTCATGGACTCGAAGCAAGAGGACGGCCTCGTTCCTTTGAAACCTTTCTTGAGCAACCTCCCAATTGTCGAGACGATGGGCCTTAAGAGAAGATTCGTCAACGGCATCGGGTATGGAATCGACGGCGAATGCTGCGTCAAAGCAGAGGAAATGAAGAAGGAAGGAAAAACCGACATAAACTACGGGAACATCACCGTGAAACTTCTTCTCACCAGCTATCTCGCCCCGAACGCGACCGTGATTCTTGATGGGAAAGAGTACGCCTTCAAGCGCACTTACATCGCCGCAGGCATGAACGGGCGCTATTACGGCGGCGGCATGAAAGTCGCGCCGATGCAGAAAAGGAACGACGGCTTTTTGACCTTCGTGAGCGTCTATGGGGCCGGGAAACTCGGCACTCTCATGATGTTCCCCTCTCTTTTCTCCGGGAAGCATATCAATAAGAAAAAGCACGTCTTCGCCCAAAGAGCCAAGGTGATCGAAGTGAAGTTCGATCGTCCGACTGGCCTTCAAATCGACGGCGAAGTCGTTCCGAACGCGACCTCTTATAAAATCTATTTCCCTGAAGCATGAACAAGCTTAGATGCCCTTCTCCCATCAAAAAAGGAGACACCCTTGCTTTCGTCGCCCCTTCTTTCGGGGTGACCACCGAGCCTTATGCGACTAGGATGGAGGCCTCTTTGAAGAATTTCCAAAAGGAAGGATTCCTCGCGCGCGTATATCCTAACGTTTATAAGGACGAAGGAATTGCGGGAAGCGCTTCTGCATTGGAGCGAGGCAAAGAGCTAAACGAGGCCTTCGCCTCCTCTTCGAAAGCGATTATTTCCGTTGGTGGAGGGGAGACCATGGTCGAAATCCTTCCCTATGTGGATTTCGAGGCCATCAGAAAAGGCGAAGCCAAGTTTTTCATGGGTTATAGCGATAACACGAATCTGACCTTCTTGCTCAATACCTTGTGCGACATGGTTTCTATTTATGGTCCTCATGCGGGTTCTTTCTACGCCCGTCCGTTCCGCTATAGCGAGAAAGACGCGCTAAGGCTTCTTTCTGGGGAAAAGCATTTCGAAGGCTATCCAAAATATTCCATCACCCGCACTAACCCCGCTCACCCTTTGTACCGCTATCGTCTGACCCAAGAGAAAGTTATCACCCCCATCGGCTATGAGTCTCCTATTCGCGGGACCCTTCTTGGCGGCTGCCTTGATTGCCTTCTTTCTTTGTGCGGGACGCGTTTCGACAAAGTGAGCGAATTCAATTCCAAGCATCCGGAAGGAATCATCTGGTTCCTGGAGTCCTGCGACTTGAACGCCATCTCGATTCGGCGCGGCTTATTCCAGCTCAAAGAAGCCGGATGGTTCAACAACGCGAAAGGCTTTTTGATTGGCAGGCCGCTTCATAGGGAGGAGGTCTTCGGAACGAATCCCCTTGCTTCTTTCATTGATTTATTAGGCGATTTGAACGTCCCCATTCTTTATTCCGTCGATTTGGGGCACGTCCCCCCATCTTTGCCCCTTCTTAGCGGAGCATATTGCGAGGCGAAGCTTGTTAACGGCAACCTTGTGATCGACTACTGTTGAATTTGCCTCTCGCCTAAGCACGAGAAATTCTCAAAAATTAGGACATTGTACGAAAAATAATAAAGTGGTTATCCCTTCTTTTTGCTCATGCGCTTAAAATACACTACGTTGTTTTTTGCAAAGGGGCCGCGGGGTTCGCGGTAGGTTTTATGGACACCAAATTTATTTTTGTCACGGGCGGAGTCGTCTCAAGCTTGGGAAAAGGAATCTCTGCCGCTTCGGTCGGCTTGCTTCTCAAGAAGAGAGGCTACAAGGTCTTCACCTTGAAGTTCGACCCTTATTTAAACGTTGATCCGGGGACGATGAGCCCTTATCAGCACGGCGAGGTCTTCGTGACCGACGACGGAGCGGAAACCGATTTGGATCTTGGCCATTATGAGAGATGGCTTGATATCAACCTCACGAAAGAAGCTTCCGTCACCTCCGGCAAGATCTATAGCGCGGTTATCGAAAAAGAAAGGCGCGGGGATTATCTTGGCGCTTGCGTGCAGGTCATCCCTCACGTGACTAACGAGATCAAAAAGAGGCTCATGGACGCCGCGAAAGCTTCTGGCGCCGACATCGTCATCGCCGAAATCGGCGGGACGGTCGGCGACATTGAATCGCAGCCCTTCCTCGAAGCCGTCCGCCAGGCCCGTCTCCAATTTGGCTACGATAACACCTTCTTCCTCCACAATACCCTCGTCCCTTATCTTAAGACCTCAGGCGAAACCAAGACGAAGCCGACCCAGCACTCCGTGAAAGAGATGGCCTCCTTAGGCCTTCAGCCTGATGCGATCATCCTTCGTTCCGAAGTCCCCTTGGATCCCCATACCAAAGAAAAGGTCTCTTTGTTCTGCAACGTTCCGCTTAAAGGCGTCTTCGAATGCGATGATGCTCCAATCATCTATTCCTTGCCGCGCAACCTTCATGAGCAGGGGATTGACGATTTCATCCTTTCTCACTTCCGCATGGAAACCGAGGGAAATCAACCTGATTTGACGGACTTCGATGCTCTTGTTGAAAAAATCAGCAAGCTTTCCAAGAAAGTAAAGATCGCCTTGGTTGGCAAATACGTTGAGCTTCACGACGCCTATCTCTCCGTTTACCAGGCCTTAAAAGCCGCAGGGTATTACCATAATGTCGACGTTGAAGTCGCTTGGATTCCTTCTACCGAAGTTAAACCCGGCACGGAGGAAAACTTCTTCAAAGACGTGGATGGCATTTTGGTTCCGGGTGGCTTCGGACATCGCGGAAGCAGCGGCAAGAAACTCGCCATTCGCTATGCCAGAGAGCACAAGATCCCCTTCTTAGGCATTTGCTTCGGCATGCAGCTAGCCATCGTTGAATACGCGCAGGACGTGCTTGGCTTAAAAGAGGCGAACAGCACCGAGTTCGATCCAGAAACCCCTTATCCCGTCATTGATTTCCTCCATAACCAATATCAAGGGATCGACATGGGCGGAACGCTCCGTCTGGGTGCTTATGATTGCGACATCGCTCCTGGGACTTTGGCTTACCAATGCTATGGGGAAGAGCATATCCGCGAGCGCCATCGCCATCGCTACGAATTCAATAATGCCTTCAAAGAGAAATTCGAAGGCAGCGACATGATCTTCTCGGGCATTAATCCTCAGGCCAATCTCGCCGAAATCGTTGAGCTGAAGAATCATCCCTTCTTCATCGCTGCGCAGTTCCATCCTGAGTTCACTTCCCGACCTCTTCGCCCGAATCCCTTGTTCCGTGAGTTTGTTGGCGCGGCGAAGAAAAACAAAAAATAGAAAATGCGTTATACTCAAAGGGCTTTATGAAAAAAGCCCTTTTCTTATATAGCGATCTCACGGGCGTCTCCTTCAAGAAGAAACGCATCCCCAAGGCGATAGCGCGTCTCGGCAAGATTTTTGATTTGACCCCCTGCAAAACGTCTTCGCTTGAGGAGCTTGAAGAAAAAGCTTCGCTGGCTTGCTCTTCTTTTGATGCGCTTATCGTGGTGGGAGGAGACGGAACGTTTCATCGCGTGATCAATGTGGTTGCTAGATCAAAACGTCAGCCCATCCTTGGCTTTTTGAATGCTGGAACGATGGGGGACGTGGCTAGCAATTTCGGTGGTAGCCATTCTTTTTGGAAAGGGGTGAAAATCATCGAAAACGGATACACCTCCCACTTGGATTTATGTTCCGCTAACGATATTTACTTCGCTTATATGGCAGCGGTTGGGGCATATTCAGATATTTCCTATAAAGCGAAGCGCAGGAGCAAGAAGGTTCTCGGAAAGCTTGTCTATTACTTCTTGTCGCTAGGGGAGGCGTTCAAAAGATATCGCGTGAGTTTAACCTTGAAACACGATGAGAGCCAAATTCAATATAACGGTCCCTTTCTTTTGCTTATGAATGGGCAACGAGTCGGCGGATTCTACGTGAATCGCAAGGGAAGGGCCGACGATGGAAAATTCGAGGTTTATAAGACGCCGAATGGGCTCTTCAATGGGCTTTTGCGTTACTTGCTTCCCAAGGCTAAATGGAAAATCAGCGTCACGGGGATTCAAATTGAAAGCGAGGGGGAGCTCCCTTGGTGCTTCGATGGCGAAAAATACGTCTTTTCAAAAGTGAATATCAAATCTTGCCATTCAAAAATAATGGTTTTTTGCCGTGAAAAATAAAAAAGCCCATTTTTTACGATTATTTGAGTTTTGCGGAGTTTTTTCTCTTCCTTTTCTTAATTAAAGAAGCTAAAGTACATTTATATTTTATCTAAAGGAGATAAAACATGAAAAAAACAGTACGTGGTCTAATGATCGCAGGCATCATCCTGATGATCATTGGCGTCGTGATGTTCGGTATGACCCCGAAGATCATGAATGCCATTGGGGCGACCGGCCTTGGCTATGGCGTTAGGGATTTGATTAACCCCTTTGTCAATAGCTTCCTTGGCCTCTTCACCTCCTTCGGCGCTGCCTCTTGGTATTTCATCGGCGCGTCCGGAGTTGTGGTTCTGATCTTCATCATCCACTTGATCATCATCATCGCCAAAAAGAGGCCGAGCGGCTTGGTTGTCGCCTTCCTCTTCCTCATCTTTGGGGCTATCTTCAGCTCCGCATTCGTCGTCGCCTTCACCCCCGATTACATCGAAGGCGCTTCCGATGGCTGGTGCCCGCTTATCGTTTATTTGCTTGCCCAGCAGAAAGCCAACGCTGATACCTTCCCGATTTATTGGCTTATCATCCTCTTCGCCGAAATGGGGATTGCCGCTCTTGGCTTCATCTTCATTCTTATCGCCGACATCGTCGATATGGTCTATATCGCCCGTTCGCCGAAGCCCATCAAGGGCGCTAACGCCAAAGACGCCAGAGGTTCTGATGTTGTTGTCGTCCGTGACGACGCCGTGAATGGGCCTGCTCCTACTTCGGAAGAAATCCGTCAGATCATGCATGACGAGATGAGCCAGAATTCCGTCAAGCCGGCCGCTGCCGAATCCGAATACAAAGGCAGATCCTCTTCGAATGCCGAAGCCGCTCCTGCCGGCGTTTCTGGCGCCACCGCCATCACCGGCCCCCTCTTAGTCCAATATATTAATACATATTCCCCTGAGCCCCACGGACCCGCTCCGATGGATAGGCGCGGCTCCGTCCCCCTCTCCGAAATCAAGGAGAACGTGACGGGGGAGAAATCGCTCAAGGCCGAGGACATCCGCAAGATCATCAAGGAAGAGCTTGACTCCCAAAAGAAAGAAGCTGCCTCTCAGCCGCTCATCGTGACTGTTCCCGCTCCATCGAACGAAGAAGAGAAAGCCGAGGAAAAACCCGTTTCTCTTAGCGCTGAGGACATCCGCGCTATCGTTTCCGACGAACTCAAATCCTACTTAGTTGGAGAAGAAAAAGGGAATGACGTCGATGGCGACATTGTTGTAGAGCCCGTCCCTGAGCCGGAGCTCTCCGCCGACGACATCCGTTCCATCATCCGCGAGGAACTCGCCGCCGATAAGAAAGCCGCCGATGAAGAAGAGGCGGCCAAGAAGGCGGAAGAAGATAAGAGAATCGCCGCCGAGAATGAGCGGAAAGAACTCGAAGCCCGTCACCAGAAGGAACTCGAGGAAGCCCGCGCCGAAGCCGCCGAAGCCACCCGCAAGGCCATCGAGGAAGAAAACGCCCGCAAAGCCGCTGAAGAAGAGGCTGCCCGGAAAGCCGCGGAAGAGGAAAAGAAAAACACCTTGACCGCTGACCAGATTCGCCAAATCATCGTGGAAGAGCTCTCCCGCAAAGAAGAAGAGAAGGCCGCGCCGACTCCGGCCCCGGCCCCCGCGCCCCTCTCCGCCGACGATATCCGCGCCATCATCGCCGACGAATTGAAATCCGTCAAAAACGCTTCGGACAAGCCAACCACCCCTGTGACCATCATCGTCCGCGAGCCTCTTGATCGCAAAGATGAGGCGCCGGTCGCCGAGGAAAAGAAGCCTGAGCCCGTGAAGGAAGAGCCCAAACCTGAGCCAGCCCCTGTTAAGGAGGAGCCTAAGCCAGAACCGGAACCGGTGAAAGAGGCTGAGCCGGAACCGACTCCTGAGCCTGTTGTTGAAGAAACTCCCGCTGAAGAAGCGGAGGAAGAACCCGGCGAAGACGTTGCGACCAAAAGAGTGGTTGGCCAAGTGAATCCGAACCTTCCGCCCCATGAGAAAATCGTCCGCATCCCCTTCCAAACCAGGATGGCCGAAGTCGACGATGAGATCAAGAATCGTTACAACGAGCTCAAGAGCGAAATCATGAGCTATGGCGTGAAGAGCCGTGTCTCCAATTCCGGCGACACCTTCCGCCTTCACAAAGTCACCTTCGTCAAGATGACGATCGCTGGCAAAGGCCTGAAACTCTATATGGCCCTCGATCCGAAGGACTATGCGAATACCACCCTTCCGATCCAAGACGCCGGACACAAAGGAACCTACAAGGACATCCCGCTCGTGTTCAAGGTCAAGAGCGACCTCTCCATGCGCCGCGCGAAGCAACTCATCGCCGACGTCATGAGCAAGAACGGCTTGACCCAGGGCGAAATCGAGAAGCGTGACTGGATTGCTGAAATCAGCAGCGATTCCGCCTCCGATTCGGATTCCGACGAAGATTAATGAACGGCCCGTCACCCCACGGTGGCGGGCTTTTGCAATGCCCGCCCCTATGAAGGCGGGCGTTTTTATGCTAAGATTCCCCTCGCAAAGAAAGGAAGTGATGCACCGCCCCTATGGATCCTCTTGATTGGGTGTTCCTCGCGTTGCTCATTTTTGCATTCATATTCAGCGCCTTCTTCTCGATGACGGAGACGGCATTTGCCTCACTTAACAAATATCGTTTCAAGGTAAAGGCGGATGAAGGTTCGAAGACCGCTAAGCTGATTGTTTGGCTTTATGACCATTTCGATTCCACTTTGGTCACGGTTTTGATTGGGAATAATGTCGCCTCGATTGCTATCTCCGTCGTTTCGACGACCCTCTTTTTGAAGTGGCTCCCGAACTGGAATGAGAATCTTTCTTCCCTTCTGATCTCCATTGTGATGGGATTTTTGACGTTCCTTTTCGGGGACACCATTCCGAAGTATTTAGGGAAAGGGGCTCCGAACGCGGTTGTGAAAATCACGGTTTATCCCTTGGCCTTCTTTTTCGTTTTGTTTTATCCTCTTGGTCTGTTCTTCCGGTTTGTCTCTTACCTTGCGAAAAAGATATTCCGCGCAAAGCCCACTCCGGAACTCACCGAAGCCGATTTCGCTTCCGCGGTAGAAGAAGCGGAAGACCAAGGCGAGCTGGAAGCAAACGAATCCGACATCATCCAAGCCTCCTTGGATTTTGACGATACGTCCGTGAAAGAGGTTTTGACATCGAAAAGCAAGATGGTGATGGTGAACCTGCAAGGCCTTACCAACGAAAAGCTCATCGAGATTATCAAAAAGACTGAGTTCTCGCGCCTTCCCTGCTATGTTCAGGACAAGAATAAAATCGTCGGCGTTTTGGTCGTGAAACGCTTTTTAAGCGCCTATTTCAAGAATCCCAAGGTCAACTGCGTCTCGATGCTAGAAAAGCCATACTTCGTTTCCCCTTCCGTTAAAATCGATGATCTTGTCGCGGGCTTCCGCGACCGGAAGACGCAGATTGCAATCGTCAAAAAAGGCGATGACGTTTTAGGCATGGTCACCATGGAAGATTGCCTTGAGGAACTGGTGGGGAAGATAGCTGAGCCTAGGAAGGAACAAGCATGAATCACGCATTGATCGCCATTTATTGCTGCCTTATCTTTGTTTTGCTTTGCTTCAGCGCGATTTTCTCCTGCATGGATATGGCTTACTCCTGCGCTTCCTTACCGACGCTAAAAGAAAGCTCTAAAAATTCCAAAAGAGCTGCAAAAGCCTATTATTTTGCGTCGAATTACGAGGAAACAATCATCGCTCCGCTGTTTGGGAATTCCGTGGTCAATATTCTTGCTTCCTCTTTGGGAACCTTGCTGGCTTTGAAGCTTGCCGAGCAATACAGCTGGGACCAAGAGGTCGTTTCTTTGCTCGTCTCCATCCTTATGCTTTTGCTTATTTTGACTTTCGGGGAAATCCTTCCTAAGATCATCGGACGTACCTATTCCCGTCCTTTGGCTTTGTTTTTCGCTTACCCTCTTTCCTTCATCCGCATCGCCTTTTTCCCGATTGTCTTCATTTCGAAGAAGTTCGCCAGCGCTCTCACTCGCCCTGTTTTGAAAGCGAACGCGGACGAGGAAGAAGGGCCTAGCGATGAGGAATTGCAGGAGATGGTTTTGGCGATTAACCGCGAGGGAATCATTGATTCTAAATCGCGTGAATTGCTTTCCAATTCCATTGAATTCAAGGACACTTCCGCCTATGAGATCATGACCCCGCGCATGAAAATCGAAGGAATCTCCGCGGAGGAGAGTCTGAATACATACGTCAAATTAGAAGGGGCGTTCCGCCATTCCCGCATCCCTGTCTACAAGCATGATTACGATCACATCATCGGCTATATACCCGTCAAATCTCTGCTGCGCGCCATGCTCTATGATGATGACCTTTCAATCGATGAGCTTATCCGTCCGACCTTATCCGTGCCAAGAACAATGGAAATATCCGCAATTCTTGGCTTAATGAAAAAATCCCATATCCATCTCGCCATTGTGAAAGATGAATACGGAGGCACGGAAGGCCTTTTGACCATGGAAGATATCCTTGAAGAGCTCGTCGGGGAAATCTACGACGAAGGCGAAGTGGTTGTCTTGGATATAGAAAAGACGAATAAGAGGAACGTCTACCTCGTTAGAGGCAATATGAACATCGAGGAGTTCTTCCAAAAGTTTCATCTTGATCAAGAAGAGATGGATGAGGACTATGAGACGGTCTCGGGCTGGATCAATGACCGGCTTGGGAAATTCGGAGAGGAGGGCGACCGTTTCGAGTTCGGGCCGCTTACCGTCCGCGTGAAAAAAGCCTCCCCCTACACGGTTGTGCAGGCGGAGGTCACCTATCATCCTAGAAGGAAGGTCAGCTGAGCTTATTAAGCTCCGCTTTGTATAAAGCGTAGATTTGCTTCGCAATCGTTTCGACCGTGCGAGCGTCCGTGTCGATGATGAAATCGGCTTGAGGGACGTTTGATAGAGCGAAGGCCTCTTTGTCGTTTTCGATGCGCTTCGTGATGTCTTCCTCCTTATCGCCGCGTTTTCTCATCCTCTCGATGCGCGTCTCTTCATCCGCGCGCAATAAGAAGGATATGACGCGCTTGCTTTTAAGCGCCTTAAAAGCCTTTAGGCCATTGGGGTCAACGACGACGCATTTATCGTCGGCGACCTGATCTTTGGAACAGCCGTAATAGTGCCCGTTGTAAAAAGTCGTCTCCACGAAGGAGTAGCGTGATTTCATTTGGAGGAAGATCGGCTCGGGGACGAAGAAGTAGTCGACTCCGTCTTTTTCTCCTTTTCTTTTTTCTCTCGAAGTGTGGGTGATGGCTTTCTTAATGCCGTAATTCTCCGCGAGGTATCTCGCGATTTCCGTTTTTCCAGAGGCGGACGCCCCGACCAAAATAATCATCGGGAACATTATAAAACGAGAAAAGATGAAATTTCTTTAGGAAAAAATCCATTTTCTTCTTTATTAATAGGGTGAGGAGACAAATTTTATGACACCATCTTACGAGAACTCGATTGCCGGCCTCTTCCCCGAGGACCCCATCTGCGCGAGGCTGAAGCGCAAGGTCCGCCGCTGCCTGATTGAAATCGGCAAAAGCCCAGATGCCCACGTCTATGACTTCGACGAAGAATTCCTGGAGGCCCATCCCTCTCCGGCTTCCGCTTTCTTGAAAGCGGTGAAGGGGTTTTACGACGCCCTTGATTTGACCAAAAGACGCGTTTTCCTTTCCGAATGCCTTGAAGTTGGCCGCATCTATCCTTTCTGGTATTACGGCTGCATGTCCGATCCTGTATATAGAAAGGAAAGGAAGAGCGTCATCGCCTCTTTTAAGGAGGCCTTCCAATGAGAAGACGCCACCGCCGCCTTCTTCCTATCCTTTTGGCGGCGCCTTTGACGATGGGATCGACCGCGGTCACTTTTGGCAGCATCAGCGTTTCGAAAGTCCATGGCGATCCTTTGATTGCGGGGCAAAACCAGAATCTGGTTTTCACCATCAGCCATAAGGGGCAGGCGCGGAACATCTTTGATTTCGTTTTCGAGATTTCAAAGTCCGGCCTCGTCTTATTTCAGGCGAAGCAAAGCTACTTTAAAGTCCCTGATGGGCTTTATGAAGTCAATGTGACCGTGCCAGGGAAAATTCTCAAAGAAGGGGAGACGCTTCGATTTGAAGTGAGGTGCGAGCGGACCTATTCCGCAGACGCTTATATCCGCTATTCTTCTATCTCGTTTAGCCAAATCCCCATGAGGGACGGGGGAATCTATAAAGCCGATGAGGAGGTAAGATATTACAACCTTCAGAGCCTTTATTACCCTAGCAGCACTGTTTTTTGGAACTCCAGTTACTTCTTTTTCAACACCCAAAAGAAACGCGAAGCGAATTCGAGGCGCCTTCATCTGGAATACGTCGGATTTAGGGTTTCGAACATGAAGGAATATGAGGCGGTGAATGAGCAATTAGGGGAGCTTCGCATATTCACCAAGCTCGATTATTGGAATGTGGGGGAACGGGATTTTTTCGGAGGCAAATATATTGCTTTGCCGCTTGGCTATACCCTCGATGGAGAAAACTATCGTTTGAGGTTGCTTGAAACCTATTCCTTCTCCGAGGAAACAGGAGAAATGATGAAACTCACGGATGGCTACCCCCGAACCAATGATTTGATCCTGCCTTATTGGGCTACGGAATCTAACCCCATTAAACTGCAAATTGCTTTGCTTAATTTCAATCCCGCCGGTCAGTCTCTCCTTATTGACAAAGAGGCTTATTACGATGGCGCCGGCGCGCTTGGCAACTACTCCATTCAATGGGAGGGATACTGATGGGAAATATGCTTTTGGCCATGCTTTTCCTCTCCTTTAGTTTCATGACTTTTCGCTATAGCTATGCCTATATGGGGGCGTATCGCGCTTTCTATGGCTTGTTTAGCGACGAGCTGGAGACTTGCGTGGTGAACCTTAGTCCAAGCGGGGAATCGGTCGAGCCTTATTTTTCACTTCCTGCGGTGGAGGCTTATTTGGAGGCTTATCTAGAAGAAAGGCTCGCCAAGGTGTGCAAGTACAGAACCGAGATCGAGGGCTATGAGCATCGCGGGGATTATGAGTATCCGATGGGCGTGTCCATTCGCCTTTGCTGTACTTTGCTTGAAAGAACCTTAATCGATCGCACGGCTTTATTCACTTTGGTGGAGGGGATTTCATGAACCAGGAAAATCCGCTTTGCCAATATGTCGAGGCCTCCTTTTTGAGAGAGGTTTTAGCCATCAAAGGCATTAATGATGTCTCTTATAACGGCGAGGAGTTCTTCTCCGAGTCCGTTCACTTGGGACGAAGGAAAGAGAACATCAAGGCCACCCCTGATGATGTAGGCGCATTTTTGAGGCAAATCGCAAATATTTCAGAACGACAATTCTCTTATTTAAACCCGATTTTAGATGTTAGTTTCGGGAAATATAGGCTTTCTGCGGCTTTTATGTCTTTAACTCGTGTAAAAGACCGCAAATCCTATTCCTTTTCTTTGCGTGTTGAACGAAGAGGGACTGTGCTTGATGAAGATGATGCTTTTTTCCCAGGAAACAGCAAGGAACTTCTTTTGTCCCTTCTGAAAGAGAAGCAGAGCATCGTCATCGGCGGGGAGACAGGAAGCGGAAAGACCGAGTTGCAAAAATACCTTTTGCTTCGTTTACAGGAAGCGACGCGCGTATTGGTAATCGATAACGTTGAAGAGCTTGAGCTGATTCGCGGCATCGCGCCCATTGACTTGACTACCTGGGTGATCGACCCGAACGGAAAAGGCGGATCCGCCGCCACGCTCATCAAAGCCGCTCTCCGCTTTGACCCGGATTACATCGTTTTGGCTGAAGCCAGAGGCGAAGAAATGTGGGAGGCGCTTTGCTGCGCGATGAGCGGTCATCCTGTGATCCTAACGATACACAGCTCTTCCTTGGAGAACATGCCTTCTCGTCTGGCGCGCCTCGCCCAGATGAGGGGCAGCGCGATGGTCTATTCCGATTTGCTCCATGACGTCGAGGATAACTTTTCCGTCTTCGTGCTCGTTGGGAAAGAGAGGACCGCTAGCGGCATCAAGCGCTGCATCAAATCGATTGGAAAGCTGAAGGAGGGGAAGATGGAAATCCTCTTCCGAAACGAAGAATGAAAGGCGTTTTTGCTTGCTTTATGATTGCCGTCACGGTGGGAGGGGTCTGCTATTTGGCCTCAACTCAGCTTCTTATGACGGGCGTTGTGGCTTTCGTCTACTTCTTGCTGCTATTGATTTTCGCTTACCCCAAAGTCGCGACGATGCAACGGAAAAGAAGGATCCGCAAGGAGTGTTACCGCTTCATGAACTCCTTTGTCACGACGTGCTCGGTCACCTCCAGCCTTTCTAGGGCTTATGAAGTTTCCTGCGAAGGATCCGAGGGAGAGGAAAAGGAAGTCATGGAAGCCTGTTCTTGCAATGACGTCGAAGGCAGGCTGCATGAGCTTTCCTCGTATTTCGAAAGCCAACTTTACGAGGTGTTCCTTTCAATTATTTCCATCTACGAAGAAAGAGGCGGGGATGTTTTGACTCTTTCTTCTTCTTTGCTGGAAGAGGCTACTCGCATCGAGGAAGAGGCGGATAACCGCGCGAAGCAATCCCAAGGCAAGCTCTTCCAATATATGTCCCTTTGGGCGATGTCTTTGGGGATCGTGGGATTCCTGCGTTTTGCCCTCTCCTCCTTCTATGAAACTTTGCTAGCCTCCTCCACATTCACGATTTGCCTGGCGATTTATTTCGGCTTCCTCCTTTTTGGCTTGCTTTTCTATTGTCAGGCTTACACGGGAGAAAAAGGGATGTCAACGCCGAAGAAAAGAGGTAAAAAATGAGCGATAAGCAAAAGAAAAAAGAAACGAGTTCCGGCAACGAGAAAATCTACTTGGTGATGCTTTTCGTTTGCTGCGCCGCAATCGGCGCGGTCCTCTATTTTTGGAGGGGGCAATGGTACTGGTGCTTATTCCCCTTTCTTTTCTTCGTCGTGATGCTTTTCTTTGTTTTGAACAGCAAAAGCAGCAAGAAAGCGAAAGAGAACGAAGAGGATGAGGAGCAGTTCGTCACCCTTTTTACCTATTTCTCGATTTACACTCAGGACGGCTTCAATGTCTATAACGCCTTCGAAGAAATTCTTCCTTATGCGAAAGGGCGCTTAAAAAACCATTTGGAGGGTCTGCTTATGCAAATCACGCGCGATAAAACCCTTCTGCCTTATCTTTCTTTCGCCGGCAATTTCAAATCCCTGGAAATCCGCGAGGTCATGATGGCGATTTATCAAATGGTCGATCAAGGAAGCGGTGGGGTTTATCTTGTGCAATTCCAGCGTCTTTTCGCCAAACTTTCGGATCAGAAGAGGCTCAGGAGAGAAAGGAAACACTTGGAAAAACTCGATAGCCTTTCCTTCTTGCCGCTTGTCGGCTCGGGCTTTTCGATGCTGATGCTGATGCTCGCAATAACGGAAATCATGGGAGGTATGCTCAATGGCCTATAAGCTCGGACTAATGTTATCAATCGTCTTCGTGATGTCGGTGATGCTCCTTGGAGGGGACATCATCGGGATCTCTTCCGTCCATTCTTCGCTTGACTCCCTTTCCTTAGTGGTCGCCAGGGCGATTGGAAAAGAAGGAAAAGTCTCCAGCGCCACTTCCAAACTTGTAAGGTCCTATGGAGCGAGAATCCGCTATGACAATTCGAAGACGCCTGCGGTTGGAGAGCAGCTGACGTTTACCCTTTCCCAATACTACCAGACGTTCGTCATGTCCAAAGAGAGATTGGAGATCACGGTGAAACGCACCGTGATTGTCGGCTATTACATGAATTAAAGGAAGGAGGTGAGAATATGAGCGAAATCAAAGGGCAATTGCTCGGCATGGTGCTTGTGCTTGCTATTTTTGCAATCGTGGGTAGCGTCCTCTACGCCGTCTTCGACAAAACGGCCAATAAGATCGGCGACAAGGTCGATAGCGCCATCAACGCGCAATACGTCATGCAAGATTACGTAATCTAGAACCCTTCGGGGTTCTTTTTTTGTTGGAAGCGATGCGTTTCCTGCTTATAATTCGACCGAGGTAAACAACCATGGCTGATAGCAAAATAATGTCGGAAATCAAACAGAGCTTCGCTGAGAGACTCAACGTTCTTCACGTGGACGAGACGAAATCGCTCAAAGATCTTGGACTGGATAGCTTGGACGTCGTCGAGATGTGCCTTACTCTTGAAGACAAGTACGGAATCCAATTCGAAACCGATGAGCTTTCCTCGATCAAAACCGTTGCCGATTTGTACGGCTCCATTGAAAAAAAGCTCGACGCCGCTAAATAAATCCCGGAATTTCTAAGAGCCTGAAACAAGGCTCTTTTCTTTCAAAAAGACCCCTCGTTTTTCTTGACGAAAGTTGTTGCAAAGGGTGGGTTGGGCGCTTAGAATAGGTTTCGCCCGTTTAGGGCAATGCGCTCAGTTAGCTCAATGGCAGAGCAATCGGCTGTTAACCGATCGGTTGTAGGTTCGAGCCCTATACTGAGCGCCATTCTTGGCCCGTTGGAGAAGTGGCTTAACTCATATCCCTTTCAAGGATACATTCATGGGTTCGAATCCCGTACGGGTCACCAACAAATCAGTCAGGACTTCGCATTAAAATGTGGAAGTTCTTTTTCTTTTTTCGTACAATTGGCGGGGTTATTTTAGCCCTTTGTTTTTATGACAATAGACCAGTTTATTGAATATAACTTCGGCCCGATCATTGGCTTGGTTTTCCAAATCATGATCTTGTTGCTCAGCAAGAGCTTTTCAAAAGTCGAAAGACGCGTCTTTATCGTGACCGTAATTTTGGAAGTTCTAGAGATCTTCTCCTACAACTTCGAATTCTATTTCTCTGAACTCAGCACCCCGTCTACCTGGCGAGTCTTCTTCTCTGTGATGGGATATATCGTCCGTCCGGCGCTTGTATATCCGTTTATCTATCTTCTAAGAGCCGAGACAAAATTCAAAGACAATAAGTGGTTTTTCTTGGACCTCATTCCTCTTGCCATCGTCTTTGTGATCCAAATGTTTGCCTTTGGGACGGATTGGGTCTTCTTCTTCGATGCCGAAAACCATTTCCATCGCGGTCCGCTTGGCTATATTTCCATGCTTGTCACGATTATTTACCTGGTCGAGGCTTCGCTGAACGTCGTTTTGGCCAAGGTCCTCGGCCACAAAGTCGGCGTGAGCCTCATCATTTTGGTTTTGGCTTACGTCATCTTGGCGATGGTTTTCGAAAGCATCTACGACATCCGCTCCCTCGGCATCAGCGCGGCCGTTTTCTCCATCGTTTACTTCATGTTCGCTTTGCAGACAAATCATTTGGATGCGGCGACGCGAGAGCTTAAAGCCCTTAGCGAAACCGACTCCCTTTCCCAGCTTTCCAACCGCTACTATGGCGAGAAGATGATCGACGAGACGCTTGCGAGCAAAAGACCCGGGCTATTCGCCATTATCGATTTGGACGATTTCAAAAGCATCAACGACACCTATGGCCACATGGCCGGGGACGAAGCGATTGTGAAAGTCGCCAAAGTCCTGAAGGAGAATTTGGAGAAGGATGACGTGGTCATGCGCCTTGGCGGAGATGAATTCGCCGTCTATTCCACCCACGCCCATAGCCTGGAAGATGCCGAAAAAACGGTCCAAAAGCTTTTTGATCTCGTCAATAAAATCCAGCTCGATGGCGTTGGCGATAAGTTTGTGATTTGCGCTTCTGTTGGCGTTGCCTATTACGATGGCATTTCTGATTCCTCTTTCGATGCGCTTTACCGCGAAGCGGATAAGAAACTTTATGAGGCCAAAAGCAAAGACGGGAACGCCATCTGCTATTGATGGATTCCTCGCTTAGAGAATTATTATTTTCGTTTTGAAAGCATATAAATTTCCTCTTTTCGAAAGAAAAAGGCTTTCTTCGTTCGCGCGCGTGTAGAATTGGAGATGTGGGGAGGCTAAATATGGACGTTTTAGATAAAGTGCACGAGATTGGGGTCGTTCCCGTCGTCGTGCTTAACAAAGCCGGTGATACCATTCCCGCTTTGACTACCCTTGTGAAAGGCGACATTCCTGTCGCGGAGATTTGTTTTAGAACTCCTTGCGCGGCGGATTGCATCAGACTCGCCGTGAAAAATTTCCCGGATGTTTTGGTTGGCGCCGGCACGGTTATCAACAAAGAGCAATGCCTGGAGGCGATTGGCTGCGGGGCGAAGTTCATCGTCTCGCCAGGCTTCTCTCAAAGCGTTTGCGATACCTGCAGAGAAAGGGACATCCCTTATCTCCCTGGCGTCGTCACCCCAACTGAAATCATGATGGCGTTAGAGAATGGCATCACCACCTTGAAGTTCTTCCCCGCGGGAGTCTTCGGAGGTTTAAAAGCAATCAAGGCCTTGGGCGCGGCGTTCCCTTCCTGCAAGTTCATGCCGACTGGAGGCGTCGATAATTCCAATTTGGCGGAGTTCGTCAAATGCGAAAAAATCATCGCCTGCGGTGGATCTTGGCTATTGAAAGGAACCGCGGAAGAGCAAATCAAGAACTGTCTCGAGGCAAGAAGGATCATTAAGGAGAATCGATAATGGCAAAAGTAGTTACGATGGGCGAAATCATGCTGAGGCTTTCCTCGGCGGGGAATTCGCGCTTTGTGCAGGCTCAATCCTTTGACGCTTGCTATGGGGGAGGGGAAGCCAACGTTGCCGTTTCCCTTGCTAATTACGGTCATCAGGCTTACTTCGTTTCCAAGGTGCCTGCCCATGAGATCGGGCAATGCGCGATCAATGCGCTTAGGCGGTATGGCGTCCACGAGGACTACATCGCTCGCGGCGGCGACCGACTCGGCATCTATTATCTAGAATCCGGCTCTTCGATGAGGGCGAGCAAAGTCATCTATGACCGCGCCCATTCCTCTATCGCGGATGCCGACCCTTCCGATTTCGATTTCGACAAGATTTTCGAAGGGGCCTCTTGGTTTCATTGGTCCGGCATCACCCCGGCCATCAGCGACAAATCCGCGGAAAACCTGAGGCTTGCCCTCATCGCCGCGAAGAAGCATGGGGTCACTGTTTCTTGCGACCTCAATTTCCGCAAAAAACTTTGGACCTCCGAGAAGGCGATTTCCATCATGCGCCCTTTGATGCAGTACGTGGATGTCTGCATCGGCAATGAAGAAGACGCTGAACTTTGCCTTGGCTTCAAACCCGATGCCGATGTGACCGCCGGCAAAACCGATGCCTCTGGCTATCACAAGATCTTCGAACAAATGGCTAGGGAATTCGGTTTCAAATATGTCGTTTCCACGTTGAGGGAATCTTTTTCCGCGAGCCATAACGGATGGAAAGCTTTGATTTACAACGGCAAGGATTTCTACGAATCCAAGCATTATGACATTCTTCCGATTGTCGACCGCGTCGGCGGCGGAGACTCATTCTCTGGCGGCCTTATCCACGGCTTATTGACCTGGCCGGAAGATCAAAGGAAAGCCCTTGACTTCGCCGTTGCCTCCTCCGCGCTTAAGCACACGATTCCCGGCGACTTCAACTTGGTATCCGAAAAAGAAGTCCTCTCCCTGATGAGCGGGGATGGATCAGGCAGAGTCCAAAGATAAAAACATAAATCCAAGCGGGCGTTAAAAACCCGCTTTTTCTGTATCGAAAAGCCTGCAGTTCCAAGATTAATATCTTTTTTGCGGACTTTTTTGTAACTGGAATAAATTCCCTTGCATCCATTGGCGTTATCTTTTTTTGACAATGAGAACGGCGGGAAACTAAAACGTCCTTTCCCTTCCTCTGCTTTGACGCGATAATCAAGCCATGGACAAAGAGCAGGCCTGGAATATCGTTGAAAGCATTGAGCGAAAAGGGCGGAACGCCCCTCTTAGCGAGAGCGAATCCTATCAAAGGGAGGAAGCCCTCCATTATCTTTGCGATGTTGAATGTGACGCCGAGGCGATGGCTCATCTTGGCGGATTGTATTACGGCGAAGAGAAATACCCCCTCGCCGAGAAATACTATTTGCTCTCCTATGAACATGGGAACAAAGCCATTTCCAGCGGTCTTGGCTTCATCTATTTCTATGGCCGCGTTGGGACGCCGGACTACGCGAAAGCGTTCCGTTATTTTTCTGAAGCCAAAGAATTAGGCGACAAAGAAGCGGCGATGAAACTAGCCGATATGTACGAAAGAGGATACGGGGTTGAGAAAGATGAAAAGAAGTATGAGGAGATCCTTCGCCTGCTTTGGGATGAGCTCGAAGACAGTTATGACCTCTTTGACCCGATTCCCGAGATCGCCCATCGCCTCGCTTATATCGATATGCAAAGAGGCGAAAACGAGGAGGCGATAGAAATGCTTGCTAGAGGCAGGGCATACATCGTCCAGCGCATTTATTACAGCGCCTTCTGGGGCAACTTCATCGTCGCTAGAAGAACGGAAAAGCTTTTAGGCGAGCTTGGCCTAATCGATATTGATTTTCCTCGCATCTTCGATTTGTTCCATTGCCTAAAGACCCCAAGCGAATACAGCTTGCTGTATCACGGGAAAACCTACGTCATCTCTTCTTTTGAAGACGAAGGCAAGATCCGCGTCAAATTCGAGGATGAGTTTTATGCCTCAATCGAGGATTTCCTAAGAAAGGCTGTCGTCGAGGGAACTCGCGTCTACGCCTTGGAACGCAAAGAGGATTATGTTCTTAGGAGGAAAGCTTCATGAATGAAGAGATATACGAATCCTTGCTTCTTTATAAGACTGAGCTAGAGAAGGAATGCCACGATATTGAATTAGAATACTACGCGAAATTCGGGGAACCCCTTTTGGCTCTGCTGAAGCTTAAGCTTGAGACGGCGAAGACGAAGCAAAGAATCGCCTATTGCCAGAAGATGAAGAACCAAGGCTTAATCCCAGACGATGAAGAAATGGAGCGTTATGCGAAGAGCAACTGCGCGGATGCTTATTTTGAGTTTGTTCGCGCTTCCGCTAAGAAAAAGCAAGCGAACCGCTGCAACGAAGGGCCCTACCTTAAGCCCGAGGAGATAAGCCAAAGCAAGAAGCTTTTCCGCGCTTTGATGAAAATGCTTCATCCTGACATTCATCCTGAGCTGGCGAACAATCCCCTCGCTTGCAGCATCTACGAGCACGCCCTTGCCGCCTATAAGCAAAACAACATCCATCAAATCGTCGAACTTTACGATCTCGCGAGCATGCAGTTTGGAAAAGAGGACGTGGAAATCGATGGCGTCGAGGAGAAAATCGCGAAGCTCAAGGAAGAAATCGGGGAAATCGAGACCCATAAGCCTTATATCTATCGCGTTTATTTGGAGGACCCAGACAAAGGGAAAGCTCTCCTTGACGATCTTGCCAAGCAAACCAAGGAATATGAGGCTTTCTTAGAAGAATTGGAAGACAGGCTTTCTTTGCTTTTAAATACCGAAGTCGGAGAGGCGTGATGAAAAGGGATCTTGTAACGAAAAAAGAGGAGCTTGTCTTCAAAGAACAAGGCGGCGACATCGACGCTTTATTGAAGCCACTGAAAAAAGAAATCCTTCTTTTCGATGGCAATTTATCGGGGACTTATAAACTCTTGGACAAGACCGCTCTCCTCAACATAAAAGTCGGGGACAGACTTGAGTTCCGCTATAACCAAAGCAAATACGAAAAGGACGCTGTGCAGGTATTCTCTTCAAAAGGCCACGTCGGCTATGTCCCTGAAAGCGACGAAGTCGTTTTCAAAAGGCTGCTCGACGCTGGGAAATCCCTGATTGGCAAAGTCACGGAAACCGATTTCTCCCATGGTTTCCCCGCGGTTACTTTCGCGATTTATCTAGAGGATTTCTAATTCCTTATCTTTGCTCCAATTGACCACGCTTATCGTCTTTTTGCCCAAAAAGAGGCGACCTCCTTTTGACTTGGCCTCTTTGCCCTATAATGCCTTACGAGGTAACGGCCATGTTTGAATTCAAAGCGAGAGGCGTCAAAGCCCTGAAAATCGAAGGAAAGGACTATCTTTCCATCAACCAAGGAGGGGTGGAGGCCATCTATCCTTGGGACGACCTGCCTAAGCCCCATGACATCCAATATATCTTGATGGATCTAGACGGGACAAGCGTCATGAGCGAGACCTTCTGGATCTATGTGATAGGGCGCACGACGGCGAAGTTATTGGACAACCCCGAATTCGCCCTTCAAGAGGAAGACGAGCCATTTGTGCAGGGCTTTACCACTTTGGAGCACTTGGATTACTGCAAAAGGAAATACGGCTTCAAGCAAAGTTTGGAAGACGCCACTTTGGTTTACCACCAAACCGCCGAAGAAGAGCTCGACAAAGCCATGAAAGGCACTGGCGTTAAACACGCTTTCGTTCCTCGCCCTGGTTTGAAGGAATTCCTCCTCGAAGTCAAAAGAAGAGGAATCAAAATCGGCCTCGCCACTTCAGGGCTCGATTATAAGGCGATTCCTGAAATCGTCTCCGCCTTTCGCGATCTTGATATGGGCGACCCGCTTGATTTCTATGACGCCACCATCAGCGGAGGCAGAAGGAAAAACGGGAAGAGTTACGGGACGATGGGCGAGCTGTGCGCGAAGCCCCATCCCTGGATTTATAAAGAGCTCGCGCTTGGCTTAGGCGTCACGGATTTCTCCAGGGCCGTCGCGCTTGAAGACTCTTCCGCCGGCGTCATTTCGGCTCATTTGGCTGGGCTTAACGTCATTGGAATGGATGATGGCAACCTAAAAAAATCCGGTTTCGACAAAGGTTGCTATAAATTGGTCTCGGATTTCAACCAGGTTTTGGACCTGCT
>CAVECL010000028.1:0-23685 GCA_963614595.1 Parasutterella excrementihominis
GTCCCCGGCGGATTCCCTTTGCTCCTTGGTCGTGAATTCCGTGAGGAAAGACCTCTCTCCTGCGACCTATGCTCGGTCTGGGCCGATTCTTTCTTTCTTCCGTAAGCCGGATGTCTCTTATTTCGGCGGGGATGCGGACGAGAGGATCCGCGTTTTCTCTTCCGATGGGATGGAGGAGGCATACGGGACCTCCTTCGCCGCGCCTTTGGTCGCCAGGAAGCTCTCCTACGTGATTGATGTTCTAGGGATGTCGAGAGAATGCGCGAAGGCGCTTCTTGCCGATTCCGCGGCCTCCCGGTCTTATAAGGGGGAGAAGAACGCTTTGCATGAGAAAATCGGATTCGGCGTCGTCCCCATCCGAATCGAGGACATTCTCTCTTGCCCCAAAGACGAGATCCGTTTCCTTCTAAGCGGGGCAAGCGCGAAATACAAAACCTCGAATTACCGCATCCCGGTTCCAAAAGGGGAGGACAATCGTTCTCCTTACATCGCTAGAGCCGCCCTTTGCTATTTCCCTCCTTGCGATCGAGACGAAGGCGTGGATTACACCCAAAGAGAGCTCTCCCTCCGCTTCGGCATCGTCTCAGGCTCCCGGCTTCTTGACGTCAACGAGAATCGCCAAGACGAAGAAGGGGCTTCGTGACCGAAAGAAAAGCGAGACAGAAATTCCGGAAATGGGAGAACACCAAGTTCATCTCGAGCTTGCTTAAAAAGAGTAGGCGCGGCAAAAAAATAGATGAGCAGGGGAACTACGGAATCGTAATCACATCGAAAGAAAGGCAAAGGGTTGCCGCGCAGATCCCGCTTAAATTCGGAGCCGTCGTGACCTTGAAGAACATAAAAGGCGAAAACAGAATCGAGGAGTTCAAAAGCGCTTGCCTGATTCGGGGCTATATCGTGAAGGAAATCAAAATAGAGACGAACGTTGATATCTACAATCTCGCTCAGCAGGATATCGACATCGAATAGGGCCTCTTCCTTTAAAGGCCTTATTCCCCAAGCCCTGGCTTCATTTCTTTCGATTCGCTTTTGGCTTTCTTTTCTTTCCGATATTGGGAAGGGGAGACGCCGTAATGCTTATGGAAGACGTGGTTGAAGTGGGAATTGGATTCATAGCCCAGATTCGCGGCGATGTCGCTGATGGGGAGGTCGCTATGGAGAAGGTAGTCGTGGGCCGCGTTCATCTTGACCACGGCTAGGTAGGCCACCAAAGACATCCCCATGTATCTTTTGAAGAGCTTCGCGAAATGGGCGTGCGAATAGTCGACTCTGGAAAGCACGTCGCCCACGCTCCAATAGACGTTCTCGGGGCGCTGCATCTCGGCGATGATCTCATTGAGCCATTTCGGACGGTCGTTCTCGAAAAGGGCGTTCTGCTCGAAGACGGTCGAGACGACGTCGTTCATAAGAAGCTGCGAATAGAGCTTGTACTCATCCTCGTTCTTTAGCTTCCCGAAGCGGAGCAAGTTGCAGATGTCGGTTATCTTTTTGACTTGATGAGGAGACAAAGAGACCTCGAGGACCTTCGCCTTTTTCAGCTCTTCGATCATCGAAGGGGAGATGAAGGAGCAGGTGGCGAGCATCGCCTCATTCCGGATCAGGATATTGAGATGGCCCGCCTTTCCGCCTTCGCCTCTTTGCTCCTCGTGGGGCTAATCTACGCGCAGGACCTCGTCAGCCATAACATCCAGAACGATGCGAGCATAGAGGAAAGCGCGAGGAACGGCCAAATGACTTCGATGTCTTTGGTTTTCGCTTCCTTGTTTGGCGTCCTCATTCTTCTATTGACTCTTCCTTTAGGCGGCTTTTTAAGAATCTACCGCAGCCTCATTTACGATGAGGGGGTGTTCTTCTTCTCCGACTTCAGGAAAGGCTTCAAGGAGACGTGGAAGCTCACCTTGCTGCTTGGGGTTCTTCTAGGAGGAGGCTATTTCGCCTGCGCTTTCTACAAGAGCCTCATATCGCTTTCTTTCTTGGCCTATGCCCCTTATGGGGTGTTGCTATTCCTCGTCTTGCCTTGGGCTTTCACGACTTTGTCTTATGGCTCGATCTATAGCTCTTCTTTTTGGGTGACCTTGCAAAACGGGTTTGTTTTGACCGTGAAGACCTTTTGGAAGGCCTTGTTGCTCGTGGGCGTTTCCTGCTTACCTTTGCTTTTCCTTTTCCTCCCTTCCTCCACCTTCCGTTATATCGCCTTGATCCTGTGCTTCTTGGCTTTTTACCCTCTTGTTCTATTCGCTTTCTACCTTATGGACATCGCGTGTTTCGATGAGCAGATCAACGTGAACCTCGACAACGGGCTTTACCATAAGGGGCTATACGACGCGGATTTAGAAGAAGACGAATGAGAAGGGGTTATGAACGCCTGAAATCGGATTTCACTCAATTTCACAATTTTCACTACATTTCACCCAATTTCACAAAAATAAAGTAATTTCACAAAAGTTCACATTTTTCAGAATCTTACAAAGGCATGGCTAAATCAAAAATGGCAACTTATTTTGGATTCCAAACCAAAAGCATCGTCTAATTGGCGGCTTTGTGATTGAAAGAAGAAGATTTATTTCTCCAGCTCAAACAGCCTTGCTTGATAAGGCTCGGTGAACTCGATAGTCAGAATTCCATCCTTCAAAGAATATGCGAGGCTATTTTTCTTAGGATAGACGCATCGAGCCTTCGCATATCCCTTCAAGGGGATCGAGAAGGAAGATCCTCCTCCCGTGCTCCAGACGGAAAGATAAGCCTTGTTCCCGTTCATCAATCCGGTGGACACGTATTTGCTTTTGAAAGAGGCAAAGCCCGTCGGGAAGAAGGGGAGAGCCTCTTTCTTGAAGCTCGTCAAGGAGTCGTAGGCTTCGATCCCTTCTTGGATCAAGGCGAACTTCTCTTTCGAAAGCAGGTCGATCCTGCTCGCGAGATGGATCCTGCCCAAAAGGGAATTGACCATGTTGAAGACGATTCTTTCCTCGGATATGTTCTCTTCCACCCAAGCTTCATCGAAATCGAAAGGGGTGCCGATGGGCAAAGAGGAGGCGACGGGGTAGCTCCAGACCGCGGCTTGCTCAGGAAGGACGCCGGAGAAGATGTTCCCGGCGATGTAGGGGTATTTTTTGTAATCGGTCTGGTCGCTCGTGGAGATGAGGGAGAAACGAGACAAGGTCAGATAATCCATCCTCATGCCCCCGGAAGAGCAGGTTTCGAAGAGAACGTCGGGGAAAGCCTTCCTGATCTCATCGATCCAAGAAAGATAGGCCTTCGCGCAGAGCTCCAGCCCTTCGCCTGCGGAGTAGGCCAGGTTCTCATTGCCCACGCCCATATCCTGGTTGTAGTCGAGCTTGATGTATTCGGCGCCATATTCATCAATCATCCTGGAAATCGACGAAGTGAGGTAATCCCTGACTTTTCGGTTGCGGAAATCCAAGAAGTAACGCCCCATCACGCAGACTTTCTTGCCATGCCTTCTCACGAAGCAGTCATCATCATAGTAATCAAGCATCTCCCGGCATTTGTTTCCGACGATCTCCGGCTCGATCCATAAGCCCATCTTCATCCCGAGGGAATTGATGAACTCCGCGGTTTTCTTGACTCCGCTAGGGAAGCGCGCATGGCTTTGCTTCCATTGCCCTAAGTAAGGATAGACCTCAGAGCCTTTCTCCTCGTTGGACCAGCCGCAGTCGATCACGTAATATCTGACCCCGGCTTTGGCGACCATCGGGGCGATGGCTCTTGTTCTCTTCTCGTCAGGGCTATCCCAAGAAAGATGCATGTACTCGTTGAAGATCGCGGGAAGACTCTCATCGCTTGAGCATCTCCCTTTGATGATTCTCCTGTATTTGCTCATCTCGAAGATGGCTTCTTCCGTTGAGTTTTCCAAGACGATCGCGGCTTTCGGGGTTTCGTAAGATTCCCCGCTTCTTAGTTTCTTCGCCCAGCCTCCGAAAGGATAGCTAGGCCCGCTTAAGCAAAGATAGATGCTTCCTCCCCAATCGCTGATCTCGTAATACCAGCTCGCGTTGCTCTCGATCTCAAAGAAGAGGGCTTTCCCGCCGAACTCCAGAATCCCCTGAGGGAGCTCCTCTTTGCTTGACCAGCTGCCGATGTTCGCCCTGGCGACCCTGAACTGGCCCCCGGAAGTGGGGCAGGTGATCCCCAAGTCGAAAAGGGACTGCTTTCTGGGCTGGCATTCGATGTGATGGCCTTGGATGAAACGCGTGAAATAAGCTTCCTCGCTTTTACTCGCCGGGAATAAGCCTCCCAAGGCGATGATCGGAGCCTCTTCAAGGACGATGTCTTCTTTTGCGATGCTGGTGATGCGCGAGGATATCCGGATGGCTTTGTTTCCCTTGAACCCCTCAAAGAGGGTCTCCACGCGGACGAGCTCGCTTTCCTGGATGATTTTTAGGGAGCTCGCCGTTTCTTCTTTGCCTTTGAAGCGGAGCCTTCCTTCTTCCGAAGAGCTGATGAGCTTCGCCCCGAGGTGGGTGAATTTGTCTTCCCCCGCGATTTGAACCTCCGCGAAGGGATAGTAAAGCCCCTTGTCCAAGGAGCAGGTGATCTTGCCTTCTTCGATTTTGAAGGACAGCTTGCCAAAAGGGAATGTCATGTCGCTAATATCTCCGCCTTCAATTTTAGGCTTAGGCAAGCTTGATACAAAGCGATTTCCTTAGGCTCGCTTGCCCTTTCTTCGTTTCTCTTTGAAAAGTTTCCTCGCTTTTCGGGCAAAACCGTCTTTTCCTCTTTATTAAAGAGGTGGAGGAAGTTTATGAAGAAGAAGCACCAGGGCAAAAGGATGAGCGAAGAGGAGATGGATTCCTTAAGCAAGAAGGTCGATGAGAGATTCGCCTCCTTCTTGAAAGAAGGGAGGTACAAAGACGTGCTTCTTCTCATGGGGAATCTCTCTTCCTATTCGCTTAACAACCAGCTCTATATCCTTTCTCAGAAACCCGATGTCACGACGGTCCATGGCTTAAGAGGATGGAACAAACTTGGGAGACGCGTGAGGAAAGGGGAGAAAGGCATCAAGATCCTTCAGCCGATCCGCAGGAAAAAGGAGGACAAGGAAGAGAGGCCCTGCCTTGGCTTTAAGGTGGGCTACGTCTTTGACCTCAGCCAGACGGAGGGAGAGGAGATAGAAGCGTTCTCTTTTAACGAAGACACCCTCGTCGAATGCAAGGACAAGATTCTCCTAGGAATGGGGAACGTGGTTGAGAAAGAAGGGTATCGCCTTGTCTATGCCGCTAAGGAAGAACTAGGCGAGGATTGCTATGGCTTATGCGACCACAAAGCGAAGATCATCAAGATAAGAGGAGGGTTGGGCGACCTCCAAACGATTTCGACCCTTGCCCATGAATGCGGGCACGCCCTCGCCCATGGCTCTCCTAGGGATGACTTTGAAGGGCTGCTGCCTTCCGAAAGAAGAGAAATCAAAGAGGTGGAGGCGGAGTCAGTCGCCTGCATCGTCTGCTCTTATCTGGGCCTAGACACGGAAAACTTCAACTTCTCCTATATCGCCGGCTGGGCAAGCGGGGATATCGGCAAATTCAGGAAGAACTTGGATCTGGTCTCAAAATGCGCGAAAGAGCTGATCGACAGCATCAAGGAGGCGCTTTATGAAGAGAATGATTGAAGATGCATTGCAAGTAAACGCTTGCAAGGTGGAAGAGACTTCCCTTGGAAACAAGAGGCATCAACCATGAGCAAGAAATCCGTCGTATACGTCCGAGTCGATTCTGATTTGAAGGAAAAAGCAGAAGAAATCTTAAAACAGCTTGGCATCAGCCCAAGCTCCGCGATCACCATGCTCTATTCGCAGATCGCAAGGTCCAACGGCCTTCCTTTGGATCTTCAGCTTCTTCCTTCGGAGGATGATTTCACCTCTGAGGACCTTGACGCTGAGCTTGAAAGAAGGCTGAATAGGATTGAGGATGGCGAATACTATACGGTTGAGCAGCTCCGCGAACTCATCAAGAAGGAGCGAGAGCCATGATTCCGGAATACGAAGTTATCCTGTCGAAGGATTTTAAAGCCGACTTGTGTAAAATCAAAAACTACATATCGAAAGTTTTGCTTGATCCCGAAGCCGCGGATAGAATCGTCGATGGAATCATAGGCGTCGCCGAATCGCTTTCTTTCATGCCTGAGAGGTGCGCCGTTGTCGAGTGGTCTTTGCGTTCGAAAAGGCCCAAGAGAAGGGTGGCGTATCGGAATTAGGGAATCTATTACGCGGTCGATAAGAAGCGAAAGAAGGTTTATGTGGTGCAGGTCCTTCGCAAGGGAAGGGACGCCACGAAGCTTATGATAAAGTGAGGCACAAGAAGAAATCTCAAGAGAGCCCTCTGAGATCCCGAAAAATCTAAATGTAAAAAAGTGTAAAAAACTATTTACAACATTTTTCGTTTGGCTTATTGTCTTGCCAAGGAGGAAAACCAGTGAAGCTCAATTTCTCAATCACCGAGCTCTCGTCGCTTACCAAGAAGTCGAGACCCACCCTCTATAAATACATCGACGCCTATGACTACGGGGTCTATGACGACATCCCTTATAGCTTCATCACCTTGTTCGAGCTGATGAACCGGGAAGGGGTGAGCAGAAAAGAGATCATCGCTTACTGCGAGGCGAACTTCCAAAAAGTGGAAGAGGACCCGCAGATCAATGAGATCGTAACCCTGCTCAAGCAGAACAAAGACAAGATCAATTTCTCCGAGCTCAAAGATTATCTCAATAAGGAGTTAGCAAAATGAACGAATTGCAGCCGATTTACAACGAACACGATCTCTTCTTGCATTGCCAGAAGCTTCGTCTGGACAAGGACGAGGAGGTCCTTGCCTCGAAGCTAGAGAAAGACAAGAAGGAAGAAGGGGAGAAACTCACCCTCAAGCAGAAGACGAACAACCTCTTCAAGGGGGCGAAGACCTTCGTGAAGGGGTATGAGAAGAAAGAGGCGAAGATCAAAGACAACCTGAATAGCTTCTCCCATAAGAACCTGACTTCCCCTTCATCGTCTGAGGCCAAGAAGCTTGTCGCGGACCTTTTTGGGAATGATCCTTATGGGGCGAGCAAGCTCACCTTCGCCATCACCGTCTTATTGGACGGCGAGTACGAATACGTCTATGAGGATGAGGGGATCGAAGAGGTTTCCTTGCTTCTATATGGGAATAAGAAAGAGATGAAGGAAATCTATTCTTCGTTGAAGGACAGCTATAGGGACGTCTCTCCCAAATCTCTTACAAGCGTTCAGAAAACCGCGTTGTTCGGCGTGGCCCTCGCCGCTTCCGCCGGAGCCGCCTTGCTCCCGGTCATCGCCATAGGAGGGATCGGCGCGGGCGCGAGCGTGACGACCGCCTCTCTTGCCGCCTGGGGCTTCTCCGACATGCAAATCGGCGTGGGCGTATTGACCGCCGAATCCTTGCTTTTCGGCGCGGCTTTAGTCGGCGCGACTTACTCTGGCATGAAGCTTTATAACGTTGAGAAAGTGAAGAAGCAGTTCCGGAAGCTGAGCCCTGAGAAAGGAGCGATGTATCTCGCCATCCAGGTCGTCTACATCGAGCGTCTCAAGAAGAGCCTCAAGAAAGAGGAATTCAAGGAGAGGCTTGATGAGATCCTGAAAGGGGTCAATACCTTGAAGTCGGACTTGGATTACTACTACTTCGTGGAGCAAGACGATTTAAGCGACAACAAAGCCAAGCTCAAGTCCTTCCATAACTTCGATGCGAAGCTAGCGAAGGTCCTCGGGCTATAAGCGATTTATTGCTATGCCGTCCCCGAATGATTGCGGGACGGCTTTTTCAGTTCTTAAGGCAACCCAAGGGAACGACGTAGACGCCGTTCTCGTCTCGATAGGCGAGTCCGCTGGCGGTGACGATCAAAAGGAAGGTTGGCTTTGGGTGAGAATTGTTGTCAATATCCGCGGCGAGGGAAACCAGCTTCTTAGAGGCTAGGCTGATCTCCTCTGGATTCGCTGGTTTGACTTCGATTAAAGCCCAAGAGTCATCTTCGAATTGGATGACGGCATCGGCCTCGCGGCCTTTGCCGTCGCGATAATGGTAAAGGGTGGCCCCAAGGGAGTCGCAATAGATCCTCAAGTCCCTGATCACGAGCTATTCGAAGAGAAAGCCGAAGGTCTTTAGACTGTTGAAGATGTTTTCCGGGGTGATGTTCAAAGCGCTGATGGCGATTCTTTTGCGAGTTGGATGCAATGACGATGCCCCTTATTCTTTAGCGGGTCGATTATCGTTTTGGCGCGCTTTTTCGCGGTGGTGGATTTCCCGCGCCACTTGGGACCGACAATCAAAACAGCTTCGACGCTTTCCAAGCAAAACTCCAATTCTTCATCAAAAAGGCGGCTAATGTATTTCCTTTCATCTCTCATGCTTTTTCTTCCGCTATCATCTTATAAAAACCATTTTTAAGCCGCAGGAATATAAGGATTTAAACCGTAAGAATGTAAACGTTTTGACCATAAGAAAGTTGATTTTGAACCGCAAGAATATTAGAAAAGCGACAAACCCATGATGTTTGATGAAGTTGATTTTTCCTGCAAAAATAAGAAAAAAAGACTAGCAAGAAAAAACTAAATAAAAGATTAGTAAATGGAAAGAAAAATGTTAGATTCTAATCCAAAAGAGGGTGGAAAAACGTCGGTTTCTTTCTTGAAATGGACAACAAGGTTGTGCTGATCGAGGTGAAATCCGGGAAAGATTACAAACGTCATTCGGCTTTGACCCGCATGTTAAACGATTCGTGCTATGGCGTCGAAAATGGATACGTTCTTTGCAATGGGAATTTGAAAAGAGAAGGAAAGGCCCTTTGCATCCCTATTTACATGACGATGTCTCTTCGCCCTAAACCAATGCCGCCATGCATGAAAATCAAGCTCGATTTGACCGGCATCTCTTAAAAACGGCCATCGATAATCGTTGGCCTGGGCAGGCGAATTTCAGGCGTCCGTTTTTTCGGACGTCACTTTGCTTTTCTCTAGCTAGAATAACTTTGAGGTTTTAGAAATGACCAGGCCTTATAATTAGGCAGCCGGTCCGAAAGAACCTCTTATATAGAATAAGGAGAGAACCATGAAATCCATCCAATGCCCTCACTGCAAGGAAACCTTCAACATCGACGAGGCCGATTACGCCTCGCTCCTCAACCAAGTCAAGACCCAAGAATACCATCATGAGCTTGAAGAAGCCGAGAAAAGGCTCCAAGGCAAATACGAGAGCGATCTGAAACTCGCCAAAAAGGAAGCCAGCGCGGAAAGCGATGAGGCGATTGCAGAGCTCAAGAACAAACTTGCCATCTTGGAGGCTTCTATCCCTAGCAAGGTGAAGGAAGCGGAAAACGCGAAAGACAAGGAGATTCTTTCTCTGCAGGCCCAAGTGAAGAGCCTCAAGGAAGGGGAGGCCTCTTCTTTGAAGAACAAGGAGCTTGAGACCAAGGCGCTTTACGAGAAGCAAATCGCCGAGCTGAAAGGAAAACTCTCGGAAGCCGATACCTCGAAAGCCTTAGCTCTTGAGAAAGAGAAAAGAGAGAATGCCGACGCACTCAACAAGAAGAACGCCGAGATTACCGCCTTGCAAACGAAATACGATAACTTAAGCACCGAAAATATCCTCAAGGAGAAAAGCCTCAAGGACCATTATGATTACGCCCTTAAAGAGAAAGAGGAAGAAATCGAGCGGCTAAAAGACCTTAAGTCGAAGATGTCCACGAAGATGGTGGGGGAGACTTTGGAGCAGCACTGCCTGAATTCCTTCAACGCCATCCGCATGGGCGCATTCCCTCGCGCCTACTTTGAGAAGGACAACGCGGTTTCGGCCGCCTCCGGTTCCAAAGGCGACTTCATTTATAGGGATTACGATGAAGACAAAACGGAATACATCTCCATCATGTTCGAGATGAAGAACGAGATGGATACGACCTCCACGAAGCATAAGAACGAGGATTTCTTCAAAGAGCTCGACAAGGACAGAAAAGAGAAGAATTGCGAATACGCGGTTTTGGTTTCTCTTCTTGAGCCCGAAAGCGAGCTCTATAACGGAGGCATCGTGGATGTCTCTTACGCCTATCCGAAGATGTACGTCATCCGCCCGCAGATGTTCATCCCGATGATCACCATACTGAGAAATGCGGCGCTCAACACCCTCAAGACGAAGAAGGACCTAGAGGAATACAGAAACAAGAACATCGATATCTCTAATTTCGAGGCGAAGATGGATGAGTTCCAGAAGTCCTTTGCTTATAACTATGATTTGGCCTCCAAGAAATATTCGACCGCGATTGAAGAAATCGACAAGACAATCGATCATCTCAAGAAAGTCAGAGACAATCTGGAGGGCGTGAACAAGAACCTCAAGATCGCCAACGACAAAGCCCAGGATCTCTCCATCAAAAAACTTACCCGAGGCAACCCCACGATGAAAGCGAAGTTCGACGAGCTCCACGAGAAAGTGGTGGACAGCCAAGACGGGGAGGAATGAAACTCAATCGATTTAAAGCCCATGAAAGGCCCGCGCTTCAACAAGCAATGTTAAGCGGGGGCTTTTTGTGACGTCAACGCCTCGCGAGGCATCCGAAATCCGCGTTTATCGCCAGTCGGCCAGGAACGCTGAAAGAAAAACGCTGAGACTTTAGCAAAAAAACTGCGATTTCCTCTTGCTATTTTCTTGCTTGGGTTTATCGTCTTCAACTGGACGTGAAGTCCTAAAGAAAGGCAAAAAACATATGAAAAAACACATTGCGTTGTTCGCCCTATCCGCAGCCGCCCTCATGGGCTTAAGCGCCTGCGCCGGGAATGGGGGGGACAGCAAATCTTCTTCGACTGAGGATACCGTCTCCTCTTCCGAGGTGAACCCGAGCGAAGAAAGCTCCGTCGAATCGTCTGAAATCGATTTGAGCGTCGCTCTTACCATCGATGCGCCGGCTGGAGTCAGCGTTGACATCGAAGACGCGCCGAAAAACGGCAAATACTATGCCGGTGACGAAATCAGCTTCACCGTCACCGCCACGGACGCTTATCCGTCCAACAAAGCCATTGCCGGCGTTACGGTGAACGGGCACGACGTTACCGCTGATGGAACCGGGACTTATTACTTCGTGATGAGCAAGAACGGCGCCACAATCAAAGTCAGCGAAAAGACTATTGGCGACATCGCCATCGAAAGCGTGAAAGACATCGATGCCACCAAAATTCCGACCCTTGCGAAGGAGGATTACGGCGATCTCGACAAAATTAAGGCTTTTTCCGCTTCCGTCGGCGAAATTCTTAAAGCAGGCGACGCGAGCCATGCGACCTATTTGAGAGACTGCTCCATCGATATCGTCAATTCTCCGCTTTCTGGAAAGGAGCTTAGCCAAACTCTCGGCTTCTCCGCCACCATATATCGCGGCAAGGGCATGGTTTATGCCACTGGCGATAAAATCAAGCTGGAGTTTTCCAGCAACACCGGCGAGACCACCAACACCAATAAGTACACTGTTGAAAATGGCTACGCCGATGAGGATAAGTCGATTTACTACACGCGCAGCACAGAATACGGCGCCCAAGGTTCCTACTATGATTATGGCGCCAAGGGAAGCAAAGACGAAATTTTCGTCTACAAAGTCGTCAGTGACGAGGCTGAAAATTTCAGCAGCAAGACGATGATCAAAGCTTCCGACGCCAATAGCCATGCAACGGGCTTCAATATCGGCAGCGTTTTCGCTGGCCAGGTTTTCGGCGATGGATATAGTGCCGGCCTCACCAAAACCGATTACTACGGAAACATCGTTCGCCAAATCAAAGAGGTTAGCACGACCGTCGCCGCGGATAACAAGTCCTATACGATGAAAGTCGTCGCCTATGACCTGAGCAATCTCGACGCCGATCAATTCTACGGCTATGTCACGGAGTTCACCGTTGATGGCGACGGCTTTGTAAGCAAACTATCCATCCATAAATATAAGTATTCGAATAAAGAATATTGGGATAGCGAAAACGACGCGTTGACTGCGAATGCGGTTGCCGCCAGCGATTCTTATTCAATATTCAATTTGACTCGCGGCTATAAATACAGCAAGGACGTCGTTTCCACGACGGACGTTTCCAAATTCAAGATGACGGATTATGACGTCACGTTCTCCGTGCAGAATGCCTGGGCCGGCACATTTGCCGTTTCTACCGCCGACGTCAAAGACGACGAGACCCTCACTTTCGAGGTCGGAACCCAAATCAAGGGCTTCAGCTATACTGATTTCACAAGTGACACCGCCGTTCTTGCCCCGACCTTCCAAGGCACAGAAACGGATGGCTTCCTCACCAAGAATGACTCCAGTTATTATGTCATTGAAAAAGAGGGCGAAACATCGTTCCTCTTCAACAATGTTTTCGGGGACGTTAAAACGATCCCGGTTAAGTTTGTTCAGCCTGGCCCGCACGGCATTTCTGCCTCGCTCAGTGCCTCGACGGTCGTTCTTGGAGACTCCATTACGCTTACCGCTTCCGTGACTCCGGATGCCGCTCCTCAGGATTACACCGTCACGCTCGCGGAAAACGATCCTACCGAATCTACTTTGACGAAGAACGAGGATGGCACTTACACCATTACCCCAACGAAAGTTGGCAATTCCTCCGTAACGATCACTTCAAGCGTCGACACTAGCGTCACCAAGACCGTTGGCTTCGCGGTCGCTGGGCCCGCCACCTTGGATGGGGTTAAGTCATTGCTCCCGACCGTCACCTTCGTCAACGCCTCCGCAGACAAAAACAAGCTCGGTTGGGACACCATCAACATCAACTTCAATGCCGATGGCACTGGAGCCTTTGTTGCCTACTACGGAAGCAGTAGCTATGGCAATCCAAACTTCACTTGGACTATTGACGAGGAATCGCTTGAGATCGCCATCACCCCAGATTCCGCTTCCGATGGAATTACCATAAGCAAACTCACCCCGGTCAATAGCGCTTCCTTTACTCTTACCTTCACTAAGAGTGGGACGGAGTACACGATCAGCATTTATACCGCCGATCGCGTTGCCGATCTCGCAAAAGGACCTTGGGCTAGCGCTGTTGATTGATTCTTAGCGGTACCTTTCTTTGGCCCCATCGAAAAATGGGGCCTTTTTTGCTTTAAAAAAGAAAAGCCAGCAACTCGAGCTGGCTTTGAGGTTTTAGCTTCGAATCAATAATCCTTAGAAGGAGACATGTAACCTTTGATGGTTCCATTTTCGTTTTTCACGATTCCTTGCTCCTTCGAATAGAATTTCATGATGAAGGAGTCGTCATTTGCTTTGAAGGTAAGGGTGGCGCTATCCTCGTCAAAAGCAATCTCGCTTACGTCTTTCTCGACATCTTGCCAAGAGCCGTCAACTCTTTCTTCGACGTAGAATTTCGAATCGGCCAAGGTGGTGGAGAGAATGATCTTATATTCGGTTTCCTCTTCGTCCTCAAACCTCCATCCGTTTGAAAGGGCGATGTCGGACAACGAGGGCAAACTTGATTCTTTCTTGGCGAGGTTCAAATAGAAAGAGGTAACTCCTTTGCGGAAGGTTTTGAATGTTCCATCGTCTGCTTCCCTCACGGAATAGCCGAAGTAGTTGCTTCTAGAAATCTGCACGTAACGGGAATCGCCCCAGGTCGCGTTGAAGCTTTCGCCTTGAACGACGCCGGAGAAGAAAGTCAGTTTTTCTCCGTCCAGCGTCATGTTTTCCAAATCCGAAATCTTCAGGGAATGAAGCTCGCTGTCGGCATAGCCCACGACGTTGTAGCCTTCAAATTCGCCAACGAAGGAAGAGATATCGAAAGCAGGATCCTCTTTCTTCGTGCCGGTGGTGAATTCGTAAGGGATCGAAGTGGTGTTCACATCTTTTATCTTGACCACATTCTTCTCCAAATAGGAACCGCTACCCTCGAAAGGACGGGTGACCGTGTATTCAAAACCGGCCAAATGCCCATCGGCCATTTCAAAAGTTAGATTTTCGCATCCCGCATCTCCGAAAGCGGAGCCATCCACCAATAAGGCGTCTCCGAGTTTTTCCATTAAGAAACCGGCGATGGTTTTTGCGATTGAGGAAGTCCTGGCTTTGAAATGGGTGTCGTCAACTTTCTCGAAAACCTCCATTTTGACCGTGCTGACCGTGAAAGGAAGCTTGATGGAATTGCCCTCGCCTTTGATTGCTTTGCCTTCTTTCACCGCGAAAGCGTAGTCTTCTCCATCGTCATATCTAGCGACGCCTGAAGCGTCTTTGCCTTCGTAAGCAAAAACTACAGCCATAGGGCTGTTTTTGCTGATTTTGGATTCGTAAGTCTCCTCCTCTGCATCAACGTCTTCGTCGACGGGCTTTCTGTTTCTTTCATATGTAAACGAATTCGCATTCACGAGTTCGTCGTAAGCGGATTGGAGGACGGAATGATAATCTTCCGATTTATAAGGGGAAACGAGATCCAAATCATCTTTGCTCGCAACAGAGATCAACCCATCGATTTTGGCTTTATAGGCGGAAGATGAGTCTTCGCTTTCAACGCGAAAACCCATGGTGCCATCGCTATAAGGGATGAAATAGACGCTTTTTATAATCTCTTCATAGAAAGAAATGGGTTTCCAAAAGGAGGCCTCTTTGTCTTCGCTCAAGGAATAAGAGCCGTTTTCCCCCAAGATGAAATCGCTTAAGGCTAGGCTTTTAAAGGGGTTGTAAAAAACTTCGTCGAATACGAGCCTCCCTCCCTCGACGATATCCTCGTTCACGGAATTCCTGAAATCGACCTCATAAGAAACGACTTTGCCTTCCTCGTCCTTGTAATAGGCGACGTCCTTAAGGGTCTCTTCGGTGGTTTCGCTGTATTCTTTGAAGGAATAGGAGGATTTTCCGATATAGATATCTTCCGTCCCTTCCTCGGCGAGGTCGACGTAGGCGGTGTAGCTTGTTTTCCTGCTCGCGCTGAAATTTAGGCTTCCTTTTTGGAAAGCGCTCAGCATCTCTTGGCTTAAAGTGGTGGGTTCGGCGTTAGACTCCGAAATTTTCTCGCTAGAGGAATTTTGTTCCTTTGATTCCGAAGGAGTGGGCTGATTGCCTCCGCAAGCGGATAAAACAAGGGTAGAAGTGGCTAAAATTAGCAAAGTTGGTTTTCTCATGGTTCTGACCTTTCTAAATGATGAATATGTAAATGCGTGGAACGAAATCTTCGCTCAGTCAGTGTCTTTTTTCGTGACCGCTAGAACCTCGCCAGCGTATTCCTCATAAGCCCCTTGAATGTAATCTACTTCCGAAAGAGCTTCGACGGTCGAGGCGATGTTCCCAGCAAAGACTTCGCGGAGGTAAGTTTGGGACAAATGGGTGACGAGGCCTTCTTTTATCGTGTAGACGTTCGTGTAAGAGATCCTTGTCGTGAGGTAGCGTTCGGAAACGCTTCCCTCATCATCTTCGTCCTCCTCGTAATTGGAGATTGAATATGAATAAGCAATCTTATCTCCTTCGATTTTTCCTTCGATGTTCTCGAAGGTGTAATCAAAAAGATCGGGATAGTTTTCTTTGTAAGCTAGAATCGCGTCGAAATTGTCGATTTCCGTTTGGGCGAAGCCGATGTCATAAACAAGAGAGACGTTTTTCTCATCAAAAGCGATGGATTTTTGGCTTCTGTTGGCGCCATCCGCGTACTCTTTGATCGAATAGAATTTCTTTCCGTTATCGAAAATCTGAGCGTGATAAGAAAGAGGCTCATTCTCCTCGCTGTCGTCGGGATCATAAACTTCGCTTCCAAGGCTATCGATGAGATAGGTTTCGCCGCGCGTGTATTTTGTCGTGACGTCCTCACTTTGGACAACGATGCCGAAATAGCCATCGCTAGGATAGACGAAAGTACGGGTCAGGCTGGTCTTTTTCTTTTGGATGCTCCCTTCTAAGGAACGGAGCTTCGCACCAAGAGCGGCGAATTGCTCCGCTGGGCTTTCCTCGCTTTGGGAAGTTGCTTCCGAGTGGGATTCAGAGGAGTTCGGGGCGTCGCTAGAAGAACTTGAATTGCATCCGAGCAAGAAAGAGAGACAAAAAGGCATTATTAACAACGTGTTCTTCATGCTTGCTCGCTGCCCTCCTTAGGCAATAAAGTTTCGTCGTAGTTATAGATGAAAATATCAGCCTCGCTATCATCGCTGAAGAAGATGATACGCACAAGGTAAGTTTTGCTCGAGTCGTAACCAATCGCGAAATTGCCCGAGCCTAAGGTTCCCCCATAGGCCGGGAAGGAATAACCGTCCTCAATAAGGTCGGCGATGTAGTCCATCGTTTTCTTAAGAGTGGTGCCGGGCACCTCCACCGATGCGCATTTCAAGTTGTTCAAGGAGGAGACGAAGAGCTTCAAACGGTAGCTGCTCGATTCCATGGCTTTGACGGTGCCGCTTGTGCCGAGGTATTCGTTGATTTTGTCCATGGGGAAGACGTCGCCTTCGTAATCATAATTATCGGAGAGAGGCTCAGAAGAAGCGAAGCCGAGATCTTGGCTTTCCCCGTTTATATAGCCCCAGTCGATGCCTTCCTTGCTGGAATCGTAGGAAACAACGAAACTGATGGTCCCGTATGTGAACAGATAGGCTTCATCGAAGCTCGCGTAATGCCCGGCGAGCTCAAGTGTTCTTTCTCCGATTTCAAGGGTGTCGTCCGCGCAGATGTCGAAGATGCCGTTAAGCGGCAGGACCCCAAAACTAGAAGAGATGATGTACCACCTTCCAATCATTTCCTCGGGGATGTGAATATCCGCTTTGGAGGAGGTGGTTTCGCTAGAGGTAGATTCACTTTCAGTGACGTCAGAAGAGACGTTAGAACTTCCTTCTTGCCCAGCGGGGGAGGAGCACCCTGCCAGAAGGAAGGATGAGAGAGCTAAACAGAGAACGCTTTTTTTCATAACGGACGAAATTATAACCTGCAAAAAACAAAGAACTAGCCTTTCTTTTCCTCTGCGCTATAATTCGCGAGGCTTCAGCCTCGGAGGTACTTTATGGCCAATTCGAAAAATGTTCCAATCCTGATGGCTTCTTCCTTGCTGATTCTCTCTGCTTGCTCCGGCCAGCCGAGTCAATCTTCAAGCGGTTTTTCTTCGGAGGGAAGCTCCTCTCAAAGCGAAGACAACCCTTATACGATTTCAGTAAGTGATGCTTATTATGAAATTGCCAAAGCCCAGGCAGAGGAAATCAATAACGCTTCCAGCACGTTCTTTCGCGAGGAGAGCACTTCTTCGCGTCTCTCTAACGTCACGGAAGAGACTTATCTGACCTATAAAGACGGCTCGACGACCTCTAGCGGCACCTACACGAAGAAAGAAGAGGGCCACGAGGATCAGGTCGACGCCTTCAAACGCATCGCGACCGCAGTGGCGGAAACCTATGAAGACGGCTCAGGGGCCCAAACGACCTACAATATGTTCGTGCGCGCTTTGGATTTTGAAAACGACAACGTCGGCTCGAACCCGGCTTATCAGGATAGCGCCTCGAAAATCTATATCCTCGACTCCGTTTCCGAAGCCGGGAATCTCGATGAAGACCAATACATACTCTCTTCTGATTTCGGTCTTTATTGTTCGGCCAATCTAACTGGCAAGCTCGCCGATTTCCTAGCGAGCAACGTCGTGGATAATGTCTACGCGGAGCAATGCGGCGTCACGAGCGTCACCCCTTCTGTTGCAGCCGATGGAAGCTGGGACTACTCCTTGGCTTTCTCTTATTCTTACGAGGAAGACGGCGAGACCGTGGCTTCGGAGGTTAAGGCGGACTACACGCTAAGCAAAGACAAGAGCAGGCTTCTTTCTTTCTCCACGAGTTCCAAGACCGCTTATTCCCGTGAAGGGGAAGAGGATGAGGCGATCTCTTTAACTGCTTCTAGCGGCACCATCACTTATGGCGATAGAGCTAAAAAAATGGGCGATGATGTTTTAAATCCCGAGGACTATTTCCTCGCGGAGGTCAAAAACGTCGGCCTCAAAGCCCGTGAGGGGTTTAAAGACGTGACCATTCTTCCCGATATGACGAATGATGGCTATAGCGTCCCTTATACCTGCGATGAAATCACGGGGTACGCTTGCAAAGCGAAGCCCGAGAAGACGATCGATGTTAGTTTGGCTCCCTACGCGACTTCCAACCCGGACATCGTCGCTTTGGAAGACGGCGAATTCGTCATCAAAGCACTCGGCAAGTGCAGTCTGACCTTCTCTTACTACAAGAAAGACTCGACCACTGGGGTTTATAAATTCGCTACGGTGAGAGCGAGCAACGTAAGCGTCAAAACCGCTGCCCCGGAGAAGATAGCCTTCGGCATGATGAGCGCGATCAACAAAGAGCTGAGCCTCATCAAAGGGGAAACCTATGCTTTGGATTATTACGTGTCACCCGCCAAAGCCAGCTCCGATGTGACCGTGACTTCGAGCAACCCTGATGCCTTAAGCGTCAGTTTGGAGAATGGCAGCTTGAAGCTTGAGGCGAAAGCGGAAGGGGCTGCCACGATAACTTTGGCTTCCGCCACTGATCCATCCATCAACGCGAGCAAGAATTTCTATGTCCTCGGGAATATGGATTACGTTTCCTTTTTAACTTCCCATACCTTCTATTCCAAGAATCCTTATGGCACGGAGCTCACCATCAAGTTCAACGCGGATGGGACGGGCACGCGTCATATCGCGCAAGGAGAAGCGGCGGAGGACGATACCTTCAATTGGGAAAACGACGGCAACGAGCTCACCTTCGATTTCGACAAGGCTCCAACCATCAAAGAATATGAGGATGGCCTCATCATCGGAAGAGTCGATGATGATGGGAAATTCCTTGGCTATGGCCTTTCGATTGGCTCAAGTGATTACAGCACCGAAGTCTATTCAATTATCGATTAAACGAAACGTCCCCTCTCCCCAAGCGAAGAGGGGCTTTCCTTATCCGTCGAAAGCCTCGCTCATGGCTTTTATGGCAGGATCGCCAATGCCAATTCTGCTTGCCAAAGAAGCAAAATTTGCTTTTACGGTTTTAACAATGGTTTCCGCAATCTCTTTTGCTTCGTTTTTCTTTAACCCATAGCAAGCGGCCGATTCCAGAGCAAACTCCATGCTTAAGCCGTTTTCAGATTCGCTGATATTCAGGGAGAGATGGGTTCCTTCTGGGTTTGGGTTCACGTCGTAGCAAGGGGATAGCCTCCATCCTTTCTCGTCTAATATGAAACCATGATTTCTTAAATGGTCATCGGTGTTTTTAACTGCGATATTGAACACTAGACGTTTAAAAAGCTCTTTGGCGTCTTCTTTTGGGCGGCAGGAATTCTCCATGATAAAACCAAGGAGATCGAGGTAACTTGACTCGATGCTTTCCCCATCATCCTTCCCTAGCAGAGTCATCGCCGAGGCGAAATGGATGCGTCTATCTTGGATTCGATCGAATCGTTTGCTTAAGAAGGTGGAACCTCTGGGGGAGAATTTCATAAGTTTTGCTTCGGGGACGTTGATGCCGCACATTTTCGAAAGCTCGTGGACCACGTATTCCCAAGCCCCGGAGTCGAATTCGTCGTGACGGGAAGGGAATTTTGCGATCCAAAGGTTTCCTTCAGGGTCTTTCACGTTTGCTTTTGGCCTTGCTCCGCCTAAAGAAGAGCCTGGCGAGAGCAAAAGGCTGATCCATTTCTCCTCGTTTCCGTTTTCTTCCTCATAACAATAGGATGCCTCTTCTAACTCCCTTAGCCTCGCAAAAGGCGGAACGGGGGAAGAAGAATAGGCTAGAAAAGGGCCGTCAGGAAGCAGCTTAAAACGAATCGCGCCCATTTTCGTCTCATCTTCCACTCCTAAAAGGCAGTCGACTTCGGTTAGGGTTTTCGCTTTCCTGCCTTCTTTTGAAGCCGTTAGACTTTCTTTTCTTTTAAGCAGCGTCCTTCCCCAGCGATCGGGAGAGGAGTCCAAGAAGATGCCGAACTGTCTTTTTCCTTCCGGGAGATATTGCCTTCCTTCGTAAGGAAATAGATTCGGGTCAAGACATGTTTCTTTATTGTTTTTCAGCCAATTTGGCTCATAGGAAAAACCGTAGGTTTCTTCTCCTCTTAGATATTCGACGAATAAAGTTCCCATCAAAGTTGGGATGGGGAAACTCCATTCCTCATAAACGTATATGGTTTTTCCGCCGCTTTTGCTCATGAACGTTTTTTAACGGCTCTTTTCTTGGTCGTGAGCCCAAGGTCTTGAACTCTTCTACCGACTTCATCGTCTTTAGCGATAAGAAGCAGATCCTTGTCCATGCCTCCTAAGGCCATCAAAACCCTCGCGTAATGGCCGATGGTCACGGATGGATCGCCTTTTTCGATTCGCCAAAGCGTATTGCGGCTGATAAAGGCTCTTTCCGCGACCAAAGAGGCGGTGAGGTTTCTCCTTAATCTCGCTAATTTGATCTGCTCGCCCATCGTGGCGAGCGTTTTTTGGGTTTTTGGAAGTAAAATCGGTTCTCTTTGCATATCGATAACGTCACATACTACAAACAAAAACAAAGAAAATGTTAATAGTATGAGACATTTCCAGATGTGGTGAATTCTTCCTTTTTTAGTTTCGCTACCCTGCCTTTACATTGTTTTTCGCTTGCCTATTGCCCCCCATTTGGCTTTTAATGAACACGGAAAAAATAACGCGGATTTTTGCAAATGACGACGAAACTAGGCGACCTAAATATAAAACTAAGCACAGGCCAGATACAGGCTAGGAAAGAGCATAAGGGCACCGATAGCCCGACCATCCCTTGCCCTGTCTTGGTGCCGAGGGCGATCAAAGACGGGGCGATCGATCATTCTTGCCTTTCCTCCTTCGAGGCCTTGAAAAGCGACTGCGATCTGAAACTCACGAAGAAGGGCGACATCGTCATCAAGAACTCGACTCCTTACGACGCTTGCATCGTCGGATGCGACGACGAAGGTTTGTTCATTCCCTCTTTCTGCATCGTTTTGGAAAACGGCGATCCTAAGGTTGATTCCTATTATCTCCTGGCCTTTTTGAATTCCAAGAAAGCGAAAGAACGTTTCTCTTCCTATGGGGTAGGGAGGCTCGCGATCATCAACAAGAAGTGCATCCTCGATTTGGATTTCCCGATGGTTGGCCTCTACGAGCAAAACGAAATCGGCGAGAGATACAAAAAGAGCATCGAGAAGATCAAGGCGATGAAGAAAATCGTGAGCCTTGAGCAAGAATGGTATGACTCTTATTTTGGCCGCGATGGGAAAGAAGGCTATTGACCATGGATGTGAGCAAAGAATATGAGGCGTTGCTGGGCCTAAGAAAGAAAGGACTGCTCCCTTATTATGGTTTCTTTTCCTCCTCGATCAGCCTGCTTTTCCTAAGGAAACTAAGGAAAACGGGGGGCTTCTTCGGCGATCCTGCCTATCTTGGGATGATTGAAAAAAGAAGCTGCGAAAGAGCCGTTTTGAAAAAGCAGCTGACCTTGGCGGAGAAAAAGGAAAATCTAGAAGCGAATTCTTTGGCCTGCCTGCTGACTGGTTTTGCTTCGCTTCTAAGCAAGAAGAACGAGATCTGGAGCTATCTCGACGATGATTTGCCTAGCGCCTCTTCGGAGGAAATGGCTAGCCTCATCCAAAAGCTCCTCGAATACGCGGACAAGGATTTTTCCAAAGGGCTCACCTACACGAGCAGGCTCGATCTCATCGTTCCCGTGAGAAAGGTCCTCGATGTCCAAAAAAGCGAGACCTTCATGGATGTCTTCGCGGGTTTCTATACCTTGGGGTATGGGATCGACGCGGAATCTTATTATGGCTTCGACAAAGACGAGAAAGCCCTGGGGGTCGCTTATATGGCGATGATCCTGCTTGGCAAGCGCGGCATTCGTCTCAAGCAAGGGGATGCCTATTCTTTGAAAGAGCTCCCTAGGTGCGACAAGATCTTCCTTGACGCGAGCTTCGCCTCTGCCCAGGAAGGGAAGAAAGGCGAGAAGCTCATCCGCCTCGCTCTAGGCTCATTGAATCCCAAAGGGACGATGGCGGTCCTATGCAATTCGAAGCTCCTCAACGGCGAGGAATTCCTCTCATTCCGAAAAGAGCTGAGCGGCGGCGGGCATTTGAAGTCCGTGATCGCGTTGCCCGGGAAAGATTCCTCCCGTCTTTATTTGCTTGTTCTAAGCGAGGAAGAAAGCTTTAAGATTGAGTTCCTTGATGCTTCGCGTTCGGAAAAGATATCGAAGCCGCTGGAAGAAAAAGAAGGGGAGAGGAAGCCTTCAAGAATTTCCAATTCCCGCGATGAGCTCTTATCTCCGCGCTTTCCTTCCAATTGCCTTGGCTTCATGACCGTTCCTTCTTATCCAAGAAAGCCCCAGGGAGAGGAGCTTTCTTTGAAAGAGAAATTGGAAAAGGGCGGCTGCGACGACATCGTTTCCGAAACCCTTGCTCCGGAGGATGTCCAAACGGAGAGAAACGCCTCCTTGTCGCCATCGCTTTATTGCCATACTTCTAGCGAAGGCCAAAACGCTTCCAAAAGCAGAAGCCTTCGTGAAATCGAAGAGGATCTAGGCAAGGAATATCGGAAGTTCGTCGATCTCTGCCGATGATTTGCGCCGGTTCTCAGGTCAAATGAGGCGTTGAGCAAGGACGTTAACGCGTCGCTGAGTCTTTCGCGGGTGCCGTGCAAATCAACGTTTGCTTGTTGTTTTTTGCTTACGCTGGTTTTCGGGGAGATTTCCCAGCTTTGATTGGGGGTGCGTTTTGTTGTTGGTGTTTTGGGCGATAACGGCATTTGCTTGTGTAGATTTTTCAAATGCTTTCTTTGCGCTTCCGGCGATTTTCCCTCCTCGCCTTGCGACGTCCTTGCTTTTCTCCGTTGAGCTTGGTGCATTTGGCTTCTCTTGCCGAGAAATCGTCTTTGTGGTTAATTCGGCTAATTGATTGATGGTCAACTCGTTGTCAGGCGTGTTGCCAGGTAGGTTTTCGCTCTTCAAGCCTTTCGTTTCTAACTTTTCCAGCCACGTTTTAAATGGCTGGGCTTTTGAGGGATGGAGATGATTGAGCCAAGCGAAGAAGCCATTTTTTGCTCAAAGAATTGGTCTTATAACGTTTGCCATCATTAGCTTTCAGCCTCAGCTGCACGAGACTTTCGTGCAGCTTAATGCCTTTCTTTTTAAGCTTTTTCTTTAGATCGCTCCAATAATTCCTTGGAGCTTTACTGGCACTAAAAACGGCTCAAACGTCAACGGCTGAAAATAACAAGTCTCTTCTCTCGTTCCATTGAGATCTAATCTTATTGGATGCATATGCAAAATCGTTGGTTTTTTTGACTCCGCCTTTCCCGCCGTCTGGCGGATAATCAAAACGTTAGATAAACGGCAAGGGCGGCCGCAGCCGGTTAACTTGTCTATAGCCAGAATCTGGCGATACGTCTGTGCCCACCCCAAGCGAGGATGGAATGCCTCGACCTTTACGGCGCCTGAGTGTCGTTCAAGGCTTCGATTAAGGGAGAGAAAATCGACGAAAAGATTGGTGAACTTCGCCAAATATGCGGAGAATTGCCTGCAGAATTTTACCGAAAAAATCGGCACCATCGGGATTAATCGACCGACGCTTTGTATATGCACCCAATATTTTTTTGCGATGATTTGATAGCGCGCTTATTTTTTTATCAATACCACGCTGTATAACTGAATTAAGTGTTACAATCTTGAAATTTTTTCGAGATTACAACACTTATTTTAAGAATCCTTTTACTTTTTTAGGCTA
>CAVECL010000029.1:0-22643 GCA_963614595.1 Parasutterella excrementihominis
AAAAGGAGGCCCCGAAGAGCCCCCTTCCTTCTTTAGGCGGCTTTATGGGCGATGAGCGTCTGGTAGCTTGATAAGGGAGTGGCCTCGCTTAAGCTCACCCCGCTATCCAAAGTATCCAAAACCAAGGTATAGCCGGAGAAATCGATGGGCGCAGGCGTTTGGCTTCCCCCGTTGGCGTGGGCGATGCGGTAGCTGCCTCCTTCCCCGTCTGGGATATCGTAATAGATCTCGTTTCTCCGCGTGGATTCGTCTTTGCTTACGACGAGCTTATTTGCTTCTTCCGCGCCAAGGTGGAGGCCCGGGCAGGTTTGCTTGAACTTGATGAGGGCTTTGTAGTTCCTCACCATGTCCTTGCGCTTCAGGGCGAGAGAATAATCGAGCTCATTCATCTTGCAGTAGTCCCTGCCGTCGTTTTGCCCGCCATAGCTGTTGCTTTCTCCCCCTTTTGAGCGGAGGAACTCCTCCCCTTCCTGCATGAAGGAGACCCCTTGCGAGGTGAAGGTGAGGGCGTTGGCGAGCACGCCCATCCTCTCCTTCTCTTCCTCGCTGAAGGAAATCGAGGTGCTTGCTTCGTCCAAAGCGTCGAAACGGTCCGCCAAGGTGTAATTGTCGTGGCAAGTGACGTAATTGACCGTCCTGTCGGGATCGGCGATGATGACTCCGCTTCCATAGGTCGATCCCTTGATTCCGCCCATCACCGCGTTCATGTCGGAAGCGTTGATGTCGTAGACGCTCTTGCAGGTAACGAAGCCGATCTCGGAGACGCCCTTCATGCCCCCTTTGATCATCGCGTCGCGGAAGCCGTCGTTGAAAGCGGCGAAATCCTCGGCCGTCCCTTGCCTCAGGCTGATGCCTGGCTGATCCGCCATCAAGGCATCGCAAGAGGTGGTTAGAGTCCAGGGCTCCCCGTAGACGGCGATATAGGGATTGATCTCGTGAAGGGCCTTGGTCACCTGGTCCATCGTGTCGAGCGGATGCAGGCCCATAAGGTCGAACCGGAAGCCCCCGAGTTTGTATTCGCTCGCCCAGAACGTTGCGCTCTGCTGCATGAAATTGGCGAACATGCTTCTTTCTGAAGCCGTGTCGTTCCCGCATCCTGAACCATTGCTGTAGGTGCCATCGTCCTTGTAACGGAAATAATATCCGGGAGCCAGAACATCGAAGCTCCTCCCCTGGACGCTGCAGACATGGTTATAGACGACGTCCATGATGATGTTGATGCCCGCCTCGTTATAGGCCTTCACCGCTTCCTTGAATTCCTTGATGCGGGCATAGCCGTCATAGGGGTCGCTTGAATAAGAGCCTTCGAGGACGTTGTAATTCAAAGGGTTGTAGCCCCAGTTGAAGGAAGGGTTCACCTCATCGTTGTCCTGATCGAAGATCGGCTGAAGCTGGATTGCGTTCACCCCTAGGCTCTTCAGATAATCGAAGCCCGTCGGGGTGAGTTCCCCCGCCTCATCCGCATAGCTCGTCCCTTCCTCGCATAGGCCAAGGTAGCGTTTCCTTTTGCTTTCTTCGCCCTTCCAGGTGGAGCTCGAAGTGACGTCAGCGACGTGCGTTTCGTAGACGGTGAGCGATTTCTTGTCGTATTCGTTGATCTTCACCTCATCCCAGCCTTCGGGGTTGGTCTTGCTGAAATCGACAACCATCCCCCTGATTCCGTTGATTCCGGCGCTTTTCGCGTTGGGGTCGATGATTTCTGCCTCGTTGTAGGTTCCGTTACTGACGAGGTAAGTGTAGTATTTCCCCTCGTTGTCGCCCTCTAAGCTATAGCTCCATACCCCTTTTTCGCCAAGGCTCATCTCGTAGTCGACGTGGGTGTCGTCGCCTAAGGTCGAGGAGACGGATTTCGGGGTGCCGCTGGAATAGACCCTCAGCGTGATTTTCCTCGAGGCGGGCGACCATACTTTGAAAACGGTCCTCTCCTTCGAATAATTCGCCCCGAGGTCCATGGAATCGTATTCGTAGAGGTCGTTGTAGTCTTTCGTGTCGTAGACGCTTGAGAAGGAGACGCTCTTCCTCAAACTCGCCTCGGGGCTGAAAAAGGCTTCCACGCTATAAGAGGAGGCGAAATCGATCTTGAACTCGCTCCCCAGATCCCAAAGGAGGTAATCCGCCTCCTTATCGAGGATTTTCTCCTTCACGGTCGTGCTTCCCTTATAAAGCTTAAGGCTGGAGAAAGGCTCATCCGCATGCACTTTGACGGAGGTCAAAGAGGCGAATTCGAGCTTCGAGAAGCCGTATTTGGAAGGCTCTGAGTAATAGATCTCGGTGTCGTTGTATTTAAGCCAGATCGAGGCGTTCCCGCTTCCGTCGATTGGCGACAAGGAAAGATCGGCCATCATGTCGCTTGTCTGGTAGCTCCAGCTGCCCTTGGTTTTGACGATCGTCCCCATGACGATGGTTTTCAAGTCGGTCCCGAAGGTGGAGATGGGGACGGTGGCGTAAGCTCCGTAGGAGTCTTCGCCCTTGAAGAGGTACTCTTTCCCCTCCCCTCCCTTCTTCCAAAGCCATAAGGCGTATTTGGAATAGTCCAGGCCCTTGCCGTAGAAATGCACGACGACGTTGTTCGAGCCGTAATCGGGCTCGGTTGCTTCGGAGCTGGCTGTCTCCTCACTGCTTTGGCTGGCTTTCTCGCCCCCGGCGGCGCAGGCATTGAGCAAAGCCAGGCTTGAAAGCGCGAAAAGGATGGAAAATCGTTTCTTCATTGAGCTGCCTCTTTTCTTTATGGAGCCATTGTATGCGCTTTCATCTCTCTTTTCCATTAAAAAAGGCCGCCAAACGGCAGCCCAAGACGCTTTCAGGATCAGGCTTTCGCCTCGATTTTAGCTAGATAGCCATCCAAGTAGGAGACGTCATAGAAATTGGCGAGGTCGATCTCATAATCCACCTCCGCCCCATCGTCGACGTTGCTTCCGTCTTTCCGAACGATCGAATCGGCCGAGGACATCCTCCAGCAGGTTCCTTCGACGCTCGAGCCATAGCCGACGACGCAGTCGCCCCCGCCGCTCCTTTGCCCGATGATCTTCGCCCAGCCGTTGTCTTTGGCAAGGGTCGGAAGCGCGTTGCCGCAAGAGAAGGAATAAGAGGAAGTGAGGATGAAGAAATTGTATTTTCCCGCGTAGGAATCCTTGTCGGCGAAGTCGCCGTCAAGATCGGTGTCATATTGGACGACCTCGGTCGATATGGCCCCGGTGATGGGGTTTTTCGTGGTGAAGGAGATGTCTTCGTCGGTGAGGAAGCCGAAGCTTTCCCCTAAGGCCACCGCCGCCCCGCCGCCATTGAGCGAGACGTCGAGGACCACGTTTTTGATGGAGGAGTTCTTCTCGATCTCCCGGAAACAATGGTAAAGGATGCCGAAGGTGCTCGCGCAATCGCTTTCGATGGTCTCTTTCGCGGGCAGCTTCCCCTCAGCGGTCAAGGAGAAGGAGTCGAAGCTGATGATGGCGGTCTCTCCGCTTGTTTTCAGATAATCGGAGGCTTTGGTGGCGTAAGGCGAGGCCATCTTCCCTGCTTCGATTCCTCGCTTTTCCGCTAAAACCTTCGAGTCGGCCAAGCTTTTTTTGACGCGCTCGTCGTATTGAAAGGATTGCTGGATTAAGATTGCGTCTTCCAAAATGCAGGGCCCGCTCATGACCCCGCTTCCATAGAAGCCCGTATGGCCGCCGTCGCTGAAGAGGGCGTTGACCGCCTCCCCCATCGCCGCGTTGGCCGTTTTGGGGTCGGTGGAGAGCATCTTGGCTTTGTAGCCTCTGCTTTCTAGCTCAGAGTCGATGCTCTTGAAGGAAAGCGAATCGAGCTTTCCGTAGAAATTCTCGAAGCAGAAAAGGAAAATCCCATAGAAATGCTTGGCGAAAGCCTCGCTTCTAGCGGTCAAGCTGGCGTAGGGTCCCCCATAATAGGCGGAGCCGTATCCATTCAAGGTTTTGGACTGGAGATCGGAATACATGGCGAGGTTAAGTCCGCCGGCGAGATAATAATCCGCCCCGTTGAAGGAGATCGTCTGACCGAATTTGGAAAGGAAGAAAACCGAGGCGAGGTCAAAGGGGAGATAAAGCGCCCCGTTATTCCTCAACAGCTTCTGGGAATACTTGTCCAGCTTGTAGTCTACGGGCTTCCCTTTGGTGCGGCTGCATTTGTCTTTGAGGAGCTTGGCCGTGCCGTCTTGGCTCGAGGCGAGGTCATCCGCATGGAAGTTGCTTCCTTCTACGGTCATGTAGAAGAGATCGATGTCATCGCAGGCGATCTCGTTTCTTTCCACGTCGAAATCGAGGGTCGTCTTGTTGAGGAGGTTCCTCACTTCGCTCCCCTTCACCTCATAAGGCGCCTGGCCATCGAAGATGAACGGGGTAAGAATATTATCGATGAGCTCATCGAGGCGAACGTAAGGGATGTCCTCGGCCTCGGCGAAGAAATAAGTCGGCAAGGAGAGGGATCTTTCGGGGTCTAGGGCGCCATCGCTCCCCGCTCCTGCGTAGAACTTGGAGGCAAGTTTCCTGGCGATGAGGCTGTCGGAGGCTTGGCTTGTCCCCTCGCTGGAGGAGATGCTGGCGGAGGTGCTGCCTTTATCGCCGCTAGCGCAAGAAGAGAGGGCGAGGGCGAGAAGGGCGAGGGCTAGTTTTTTCGTTTTCATGGTTTGCCTTTCGTTGGATTTCGGTGCTGGATTTTGCGCCTACCCCTTATCGGGGCAAGCGGCTTTCCCGGCAAATTATACGCGCGCGGGGCGCGAAGAAAAGGAAAGATGTCTCCTTCGATTAAGACAATGACGTCGAACGATGGCCGATCTTTAAAAGAAGGGGCTGATTTTCAACGGTATTTCCTTGATTCCACCGTCAGGATGATGTCTTTGTTGGAGTCGGTCTCGACGTAGTAGGTCAAGCTGAAGCTCGCGTAATCCTCGATCCTGAAGCAATAAAGGTACTCTTTGTCGGAGGCTTTCTTAGCCCCTTTCTTGGAGAAGGAGGCATGGGCCCCCGTCAAAGTCGCGGAGGAATAGGAATCCTCGTCCTCTTTGCTCCACATGCTCGAGATGAAGCTTTCGGGGACCAGGCAATCCTCGACGAGGTCTTTGACTTCCTGCTTCGTCATGGTCTGGCCGAAATTGATTGTAAGCTTCTCCCCTTTGACCAAAGTCGTGCTTCCAATCGCGTAGATGTCCTCTTTCGCGTATTCGGTATAGCCATTCTTTTTCAGCAGCTCTTCCACTTCCGCGAGGTTGCTTGCGTAGGTAACCGCTTTGACGACCGTGATTTTCGCAGTGGCTGTGTGGGTTTTCCCGTCCTTATCGGTGCAGGAAGCGTAAATCTGGCAGGTGTAGCCGATCTCCGCGTCCACGGCGACGCTCACCTTGCCATTAGAATCGATGCTCACCTTGCCCGTCGCATCGGAACAGGAGTAAGTGACTTGATAAGGCAGCATGCTGAGGCTGAGGATCGGGTCGAAGTCGATGCCCGTGCCCGCTTCGTAGCTATCCTGGCGGAAGCTTATGCTTGGGATGTGAGCTTCCCCGCTGCCCTCGGTGATCGCGATGCTCGTGTAGCCGTAATCATCATAAGGCTCATTGCTCACATCGATCCGGATCTTGCCGCTTGGGTCTTCGTAGGCGGTGCTCCCGGTATCGGGGATGAGGTACCAGGCGGAGTTGTACAGAAGCTTCTTGTAGGCCTCGTTGATCTTGTAACGGACGACGTAGTCGATGGGCTCGTCCAAGGTGGAATCGTAGAAAGAGAGGCTCACCCCTTTGGTGAGCAGCTTGTCGACATAGGACTTCGCCATGCTTTCTAAAGCGGAAGAAGAATAGACGTCGCCGTAATTTTCCTGATAAAGGCTAAGATAATACTCGTAGGCTTTTTGGTAGTCTTCCTCGGTGACGACCTTGTATTTCATCTCTTTCGCGAGGTTGAAGCTAGATAGGTCTAGGGAAGGGATCTCCACCCCTTCGACCTTCAAAGAATCCTTGATGCCTTGGCGGATGGCGAGGCTAGGCCAAGAGGAAGAGAAGGAACTGGTCGGCTCGCTTAGCCTGAATTGGAGCAAGAAGCCCGTCTCATTTTGGGAGTCGTCAACGAGGAGGTAAGAAGAGATATCGAGCTTCTCTTCCCAGGAGAAGAGCTCGCTGTTGATCGTCTCGATGTAGGAATAGTAATCGAAGGAGGAATCCAGATCGTAGGTGATCACGTAGGAAGTGCCATGCAGGGTATAGGTCTTGTATTCCCCGTTTTTCGCGATCTTGAATTGGGGGATGCTAGAGCCTAGCGCCTCCTCCGCTTCCGTCAGGAAGTCGCTTGGCCAAGAGGAGAAGGAATCCATCTTCGGGGTGAAATAAACGAAGACGTTGTTGCCTCTATAGTAATTCACGAGGATCTCGACCTTCGCCCCGGAAGGCAAGGCTTTCCCTAGGTAGTAGCAGCCATATTCCTCGTTTTTCGCCTCGTCGGGCTGATACCCGCCCTCCTTCAAGGAGGCGATGATCTCGCTGGAGAGGTCCTTGCTGCAGTAATCGTAGAAATCGATCTCGGTCTCGCTGGCTTTGCCATAGGAATAGTTGGATCCCAGGGCGAAGAAAGGAAGGCTCGTCGAGCAGACGTATTCGATGGCCTCCGCCTCTTTCTCGCTCCAAGCCTTTTTCTCCGTCTTGCTCGAGAGGAAGGAGTTATAGCAAACGAGGCAGTTATAGCTGTCCCCGCCCGTGAGGCTGCTGTCCACGTGGTAGTACATGAGCTCATAGGCGGAGGCGCCTTCCCCAGAGCGAGTCATCTCCACGTAAGAGGAGCCGCCTTGGGTATGGATGATGCTGCCTGAATAGTCTCTGATCGCCTGCCAGCCGAAATCTTCCAGCATGAGGTAGTAATCCTTCAGGGTCCATTCCTCGGCGAAGTTATAAAGGACGAGGCATTTCTCGCCGTTGCTCGATTGCTCTTCCATCTCCATCGGGCCTTGGATGAGGTCATAAGGATGAGGAAGGAGGGCCCCGCAATAAGTCCTCATGAGGTTTTTCTCTTCTTCGCTCCAAAGGTCGAAGTCCCCGTCGAAAGAAGAGGGGCTTTCTTGACTGGAAGAAGGCTCCTCGCTTCCTGAAATTGGCGTTTCCGAGTTGGAAGCCTCTCCTTTCCCTATACTCGAGCAGGCGCAGAGAAGAAGGAGAAGAGAGAGGCAAAGGGTTTTCTTTTTCATGGATTACCTCCAAAAAATAAGCTCATTGCCGAGCTTTTTCCAAATAAGATAAACCGGCGGAGACCGCCGGTTTATCCTTTCTTCCCGCGTATGGGGAAGATTCAGTTTTGCTTAGTCCTCAGAAGGAAAGAGGGTGAAGGAAAGGCCGAGGTAGCTCGCAGTGATGGAGATGCTATCCCCGTCCTTATCCCAGTCGCCGGTCCTGTTGAAGGAATATTCGCCTTCGCTCTCGTCCCCGAACCAGGTGTTTTCGCACAGGGCGTAGCCATCGTCCATAAAGTGGATTTCATAATAGCCGGAGCTGTACTCGGAAGCCGTGTACTCGCTCTTGAAATCGTAGGTTTTGCTTTGGCTTTCGATTTTCCCGCTGGCGATGCCTTCCGCAGTGAAGGTCAGGGTCATCGTGCTAGCGCCAGAATCGCTATCAACGCCGCTCCAGGTCTTGAAGAGCTTGTACTCATAGGAATCAGAAGCGTAGAGAGGGTCGACGTAGCCGCCTTCTTCCGCGGAATAATAGAGCTTGCCATCCACCCCATAGGTGAGGTAATAAGGGATGAGCCCCTCATCGCCCTCGGCGAAGACGAAAGTCGAATAAGGCTCATCGTCGTTTTCGATGGTATAGGCCGCCTCGGTCGAGGAGCCATCGCTTCCGGTAAGCACCATCGTGCCGGCGTAATGGTCTTCCTCATAGTCCTTGAAGGTCAAGGTGTCTTTTCCGCCGTCGTTATTTTCAACGATATAGGACTTGCCAAGAACGTCCAAGACATCGGCGTCGGTGACGTTGATGGTGAAGCTCTGCTTGAAGGTGGGGTCATCGACCGAACTGATGGTGAGCTTGTATTCGCCTACGTAATTGCTGTAGAAGCCGATCGCGTCGATCCATTCATCCTCCATCTTGAAGGAATCCTCGACGTTGAAATAGAAATTGTCATCATCCTCATCGATTTCGACATCATTGCCTTCGGAATCGGTGATGGTCGCCGTGTAAGCGCCCGCGGCCCCTCCGGTTTTCACGTTGGGGAGGAAATAGGTGCAGCTTTCGTTGGTCGTCGCCAGGTTGATGGTCTGCCCCGCGACGAGCTTGCTGGAGAGATAATCCCCGTTAGGGTCTTCCGAGTACATGCGGACGGAAATCCCTTTGACTTCGACCGCGCCGACGGAGAGGGCGAAGTCGGCGGAGGCGTTGCCGGTGCTGTTTTTCACTTCGACGACGTAGTTTCCCGCTTCTTCGGCGGTAAGCTCAAGATAATATTGCTCATTGTCGTAGTCGTAATCAATGGAGCCGGTCAAGCCGTCTTCATCCCCGGAAGTGACGCTCCAGGTAAGGGGGTCGAATTCGATGTTCGCGGTGTCGGGGCCGTATTCGATGTAAACTTTGAAGGTTTCTCCCCTGCTCACCTCTTTCGCGTTGATGGTGTCTAGTTCGTCTCCGCCCTCATCGATCAAAGCGAGAGTCTCGAATTCGAAGCTGGAGAGATCGACGTCGTTGGTATAGGTCCTTGTCCCGACGGTTTGGGTGACTTTGAAAGTGTCGGTTCCATCGTCAGTGGCGCCATCGCTGAGCGTGAAGGTCCCGGCCGCGGTATCGAAGGTGTATTTGTCTGAGCCAGAATACTGCTTCACGACGAAATCAAGATTCGTGAGGGTCTCCCCGATCGTGAAATCGACGGTGACGTTGTAGACGGTCAATGTGTCTTCATAGTAGCCGAAGCTGAAATGGATTTTCGTGCCGTCGGTTGAGGCGGCGAAGTCCTTATTGACGTTCTTCTCGGCTTTGCCCACCAAGCTGGCGAGGTAATTTTCAGCCCCGCAGATGGGGCCGTTCCCCTCAAGCGCGGTTTGGAATCTTGGGCCAACGCCGGTATAGGAGGTGTATTTATCGGCCTTGACGAAGTTGTCGTCGCCGTCGGTTGTGACGGTGACGACTTCCCCATCGCCATCTTTCATGACGTAATAGGTGTCATAAAGCGCAGTGACTTTAAGCGTATCGCCGTTTTCGTCGCTGCCATAGGTGTAATTTGTCGTGGATTCCTCATCGAAGATGTCTTTTCTTTCGATTTTCCCGCCGTTGATCTTGCTTAGATTCTTGGAGAAGGTGGAAGAATATTGCTTGAGGGCATCGATCGTGATGGTGGCGGGCTTTGGGTCTTCCTTGGATTCCGAGGATTTCTCGCTGTCGTTTGATTCCGAGGATTTCTCGCTTTCGCTGGACTCAACGGGGACGATCGTCGAGGGTTCGGCGGAAGAGGCGTTTGAGGAGCTGTTGGTCTCCCCTCCCGTCGAGCAGCCTGCAAGAAGAATGGCCGCGGCGAAGGGGATGATGAATTTTGCTTGTTTCATGATTGGTTAGGTGCTTTCCTTTCGTAAACGGGTGCTATTTTTGACCTTGGCTAGAAAATGTCAATAAGCATATTGAGATACTCGCCCTTAAGGCAAAAGGGTCGCTTTTATATATAAGGTAAATAGAAAGGGCCACCGCGGTGGCCCTTGGGCTTCTTGAAGAAGTTATTTCGCTTCGACGGGATAGACAGAAGCCTTTTTGCGGCTTTTGCCCCATCTCTCGAATTTCACGATGCCGGTGATCGTCGCGAAGAGGGTATCGTCTCCGCCCTTCATGACGTTCTCCCCCGGATAGACCTTCGTGCCGCGCTGACGGTAGATGATCGAACCGGCGGTGATGAGCTGCCCATCACCGACTTTGGCGCCGAGGCGGCGGCCAGCGGAATCACGCCCGTTCTTGGTGGAACCGACGCCTTTCTTCGAAGCGAAGAACTGAATGTCGAGGACAAATTTCATTTTGCTTGCTTCCTTTCTTGGATGGCGATGTTCTTGGGGTAGGAGGCCTCCACGGTCTTGAGCTGAAGGATCAGCGTCTCAAGCACGACCGCGTCGTGCTCGCCTAGCTTCCCCTTGGCCTCTAGTTTGATGGAGCCTTCTTCCTGATCGACCGAATAATCGAACTCCTCCTCCAGCTCTTCCAGGGCATTCAACGCCCCGAAGGAGCAAAGGGAGACCGCTCCGCAGACAACGTCCTCGCCATAGGGGGCGCTGTTGGCGTGGCCTTTGATCTCCAGGCTTTGGAGATCTTTGCCTTTGTATTCGATCTTGACCTTAACCATCTGATTAGGCGTTGATCGCTTTCACGACCAAGCAGGTGTAAGGCTGGCGATGGCCGAGGGTTTTGCGCTCATTGGCCTTCGCTTTGTACTTGTAGATGCGGATCTTCTTGCCTAGACCATGCTTCTCGACCTTGCAGTCGACGGAAGCGCCTTTCACGAGCGGGGAACCGACTTTGGTGGATTCGCCGCCGATGAAGAGGACCTGGTCAAGCTTGACGTCCTTGCCGGCTTCGACGTCGAGCTTCTCGACGTAGATCTTGTCCCCAACAGAGACCTTGATCTGCTTGCCGCCAGTCACAACGATAGCGTACATGCTTTGTTTTCCTCCATTTTCTGGCTTGAATTAAGACTCGCTAGGAAGGCGGGAGAAACTCCGCTTAAGCCTTTTTTAGGCGGTTGTACCTCTAAGCCCGGAGGTGACAACGTGGGTATGATAGACGTTTCTTTCCCTTAAGGGAAGAACTTTTTAAGGCCTTTCGGCGATTTCCTCAGATCGAGGAAAGGAAGGAATCCAGGCTGCTCAAGTTGTAGTAAGAGGAATAGTCCAGATCGTAATCGACCTCGGCTCCGTCATCGAAGCTAGAGCCATCAGCGTGCACCAAAGCGGTGCTTCCTGACATCAGCCACGTCGTTCCATCGGGCGAGACGCCTTGGCTCACGATGCAGTCTCCCCCGCCGCTTTTCTTCCCGATGATCTTCGCCCAGCCATTCTCTTTGGCGATGCAAGGGAAAGCGTTCCCGCAGGAGAAGGAATAAGGCGAGGTCAGGATGTAGAAATTGTATTTACCCGCGTAAGAATCCGCTTTAGTTGCGTCTCCGTCAAAATCATTATCAACGTATATAGCTTCTTTGAAAGTCGCGCCGGTATGGTAGTTCTTCATATTCAAAGAAATCTCATCGTCCGTGAGGAAAGACAAGGCGTGGCCCAGCGCCACCGCCACCCCGCCGCCATTCATCGAAACGTCGAAGACGACGTTCTTGATGGAGAAGTTCATCGTGATTTTCTGGAAGGCGTTGTAGAAAATGGCGAAGGTGCTCGTGGTGTCCGCGCTCACGTTTTTCTTCGTGGGCGAGGCGCCTTTGCTATTGAGCGAGAACCCATCGAAGACGATGAGGGCGGTCGAGCCGTTCATGTAGAGCCCTTCCCCGCGGATCCCATATTGTTCCCTGTAGCCCCCCAAGGTGTTGTAAACCTGGGCGCCTTTGTAATAGCGGCTGTCCTCAAGGATCTTGCCTTGCAGGTCGTAATCCGTGGCGTAGCTGTATTTGCAGCCGAAGCCCCTGTCTTTGAAATAGGTGTGCCCTCCGTCTGCGAACACCTTGATCAGGGCCTCGGCGATGGCGCTATCGGCAATAGAAGGCAGGCGGCTCATCAGCTTGCTCTTAAGCCCAAGCCTCTCGAATTCCGCGTCGAGGTCAGAAATCCCCAAAGCGTAGTACCTGCCGTAGAAATTCCTCATCTCGAAGAGGAAGGAATAATAGTTGTAAGAGGCGAAGCTCTCGCTCCTGACGCTATTGCAAAGCGAGCCGGAATAGAAGGACGAGCCGTATTGGGTCAGGGCATTGTTCGAATAGAGGTAATCCGAATTGCAGAGATAGAAATCCTCGCCGTTCCAGACGAAGCGGTAGCCGATGCCATTGCAGGTGATCGCGTCGAGGAAAGAGAAAGGCACGTAGATATTCCCTTCGTAGCTCACCATTTGAGCGTGATATGCGCTTAGCTTGTAAGTGGTCTTGCCGCCTTTTTGATAGGCGCAGGAATCTTCCTCGAGGCTGCTTAAGGGATCGGCGGAGGCCTCTCCCGCGTTGAAAGCGTCCACCGGGATCGAGATTCCGGTGAAGTTCGCGAACTGGTCATAATCCAGGCTATAAATGGAGTTGCTCTCCACGTCGAAATAAAGGGAAGCCCCCGTGTTGCGGTTGCTCACCTCATCTCCGGAGACAAGGAAGAAGTCCCCGAAAAGGGAATCGAAGAAATTCGCGTAATAATCCTTGATGGTGACGTAAGGGATGTCTTCGGCGAAATTGAAGTTCACGCAGGGAAGGTACTTATAGGAATTCAAAGCCCCGACATAGACTTTCGCCTCGCTGTAGGCTTTGCTTATTTCGATATCGCCGGAATAAGAGCTGAAATCATCCTCCCCTTCAATTTCGGAACCCGAGCTGGTCTTCTCCCCTTCTCCCGAGCTTTTCGGCCCGAAGCTGAAGCTAAGCGAGCAAGAAGAAAGAAGCCCAGCGAGGCAAAGAGTGAGCAAAGCGTGAGTTTTTTTCATAAGAGCACCTCCTTGGAAGCGGGCTTATTATAGTAAGGAAAGATTCTTTTACAAAAGAAAAGAGAACCGGATTTACCTCGCGTTCGCTTGCTTTTTTCTAGCGGTCGCTTCACGGGCGAAGCGCTTGTTCCTCGCCTCTTCTTTCAGCATCCTCCGATAGATGGATTTGACCTTCTCTTCCAACTCTTCTTGATCCAGGGTCCGCCCTCTTGATTCAAGCATCCTTTCGACGGCATCGGCGCAGTCCAAACTATGGTATGGGTAAAAGACTTTCCTAAGATCAGCGGCCTTTAGGATTTTGAAAGCCTCCAAAGAGCTCACTCCGTAGCTCAGGCAGAAAAAACGATGGATGTAGCCGATCCAGTACATCTCCTCCGGGCTGAATTTCTCTTTTCCATATCGTATGTCACCGTATTCTTTTTTAAGGCCATCGAGGCACTTAGAGACGCTATCGCCTGTTCTAGAAAGCGACTTGGCGTCAAACGAATCCGCCAAAGAGGAATGAGAGAAGCGCCTGATGAAGATTTCGCTGCTCAGGGAGAAATACGTGAGCGAGGCTTCGAAAATCTCCGCTTCAAGGCCTCATAAGATCAAGCCGTCGTAATCCGGTCTTCTTCTCAGCATAAGATTTGATGGATGTATTTCCCTTTTCCCAAGCATTCGCTGCGCGCAAGTTTCACCTTCGCATCCGCGCTTGAGGTTTCGTCCAAAATCATGCATCGCAGAACTCTTTTTCGGATCGATTCCGCCTTCTATTCCCTGCTTAGACCCGTGGAAGAGAAGCAGTTCATTGGGTTTAAGGGCCTCTTTCCGAATCTCGGATTTCAATTTGTCGAACCCTTCGATTTTGCCGAAGACAAAGGAATAGAACCTTTCCTTGCTGGCTTTGTTGAGCTCGAATTCCTCCAAGGATTCGATTCGCCGCACGGCGCGGACGCTGACTTCCAAAAACGAGGCGATTCTCTCCTTAGTTAGGCCAAGGGCCCCGCGGGCAATTTTTATGTCTCTTGCGATTTCGGATTTCGCGTCCACATAAGGTTATAAAGCATCATCGCATTCCTTTCAAACTACATTGGGACAAATGTCCGAAAGTAGTTTCTTCTCTTTATTCGGCATCCGTTTTCTTTGCTCATGATCGTCATAATGTTCATTTCTCAGGGGGCTGATGCTGCGGCCTTTCTCTTTTTTCGCCTCCCAAAAAGCCGCCATCGCGAAAGGAGTATCTCCCATTCTCCGTGACGATCCAATGGTCTTTTAAGCGGAGTCCGAAAGCCGAGGAAAAACGTTCCAGCTGCACGGTGAAAAGGTAGTCCTCCTTCGAAGGCAAGGGAATGCCCGAAGGATGGCAATGGACCAAAAGGAGATCCCCCTCGGTGCTGTATAAAAGCGAGGAGAGCAAAGCCCTCTTCCCTCCTTTTAGGGTGCTTAAAGAGCCTAGGAGAATGAGCCTTTTGCCTAGCACCTCACCCTTCTGCCCCAGGAAATAGGCGTAAAGGGCCTCTTGCTTTTGGCTGAGCAGATCCTTCCTAATCTCCTCTTCGAGGCTTCTCGCCTCCTCGGGCTTCTTGAGCCTTCTTGCAAGCTCGAAGCACGCTCCTAAAACGGAGGCTTTCGCTCTTCCCACCCCCTTCTCTTTCTCCAAAAGAAGATAAGGGCACGAAGAAAGCGAAATCAATCCCCCGAAATGGCTTAGCAAATTCGCGGCGATGTCCAACGCGCCGCATTGCTTGTTGCCGGTGGAGAGGATGAGGGCGAGCAATTCCTCGTTGCTAAGCCCCTCCATCCCCTTTTGGAACGCTTTTTCCCTTGGCCTTTCGCTTTTGCTGAGCGAGGCGATCCTCAAAGAAGGCCACCCCACTCGAACTTGAAGCCCTGCAGCTGCGCCTTGCCTTCTTTGCTCGTGAAGAGCTTATAGGCCACCACCGCGAGGATGGCCACGGTGAAGACGACGAGCACGGTGGCGAGGGTCAGCGCCTCGCCTGGGCGGAGGGAGCTAAGCTCCTCATCGCTAAGAAGTCTGGAATCGTTCATTTGAATATCCTCCTCAAAAGGTTTCCCTTCACCCTATTAATAAAGAGGAAATCGGCTTCATTCCCCAAAAGAAAGCGCCTAAGTTTCCCTAGGCGCTGTTTTCATAAGGCGGCAAGGCGTTTTTCGACGTTGCTGAGCTTCTCTTTGTTGGCGGAGAGCTTCTCTTTCTCAAGGCTGATCTTCGCTTCCGGCGCCTTGCTCACGAAGCCGGGGTTGCAGAGCATCTTCTCGCCTCTAGCGATCTCGGAGAGGAGCTTCTCTTTCTCCTCTTGGAGGTTGGCCTTCAGCTTCTCCGGGTCGATGTCCTCAGAGACCACGAGAGTGAATTTGCCGTATACGAAGCAATCTCCCTGCGGGGCCTCCTTCGCGAAGCTCACCTTCTTCGCGAAGAGGAAGCGGGTGAGATATTCCTCCACCCCTTTGAAGAGGGGCTTTGGAGAGAGGGTGAGGCTGATGGGGGCGTTAGGGGCGATCTTGTGGCTTGATTTATAGCCGCGGACGTCCTTGAGGATCTCCTTGAGGAGCTTCCCTTCTTTCTCCGCGGTCGGGAAGAGCAAAGACTTGTCGAAGGCAGGATAGCTTTCCAGCATGATCGAATCCTTATGCGCGGGCAAGGAGAGATACATCTCCTCGGTGACGAATGGGCAATAGGGATAGATGAGGAGCAAGATCTCCTTGATGACCTTATAAAGCACCGCTTTCACGGTCTCCTCATTCTCCTTCTTGCCAAGCGACACTTTGCTCATCTCGAGGTAATAGGAGCAGAAATCGTCGTAGACGAAGTCATAGAGGTAGCCTGAGGCAGCGCCGAATTGGTATTCCTCCATCTTCCCCTCGACCTTGCGGATGGTCTCCTCAAGCCTGGAGAGGATGAATTTATCAAGCACGCCCAAGGAGTCTTTGCTTATCTGGGCGGGGACATAGCCCTCCCCCAAAGTCATCTCCACATAGCGGCAGGCGTTCCAGATCTTGTTGAGGTAGTTCTCAGCGCTTTGAAGCTTCTCCTCCGAGTAGCGCATGTCGAGCCCCGGGGTGCTGTTCGTCGTGATGAAGTAGCGGAGCGCGTCCACGCCGTATTTCTCGATGATGTCCAAGGGGTCGATGCCGTTCCCTAGGGATTTCGACATCTTTCTGCCGAGCTCATCGCGGATGAGCCCGTGGATGACGACCGTCTTGAAGGGCGCCTTGTCGGTGAAATGGAGCGATTGGAAGACCATGCGGCTCACCCAGAAGAAGATGATGTCGTAGCCGGTGACCAAGACGTCGGTTGGGAAATACCGCTTGAAGTCAGGGCTATCGGTATTCGGCCAGCCCATGGTCGCGAAAGGCCATAAACCGGAGGAGAACCAGGTGTCGAGGACGTCCTCGTCCTGCTTCCATTCCTTGGGATCCATGTCTTCTTCCGTGACGAGAAGCTCGCCGGTGCTTAGGTTGGTATAAGCCGGGATGCGGTGCCCCCACCAAAGCTGACGGGAGATGCACCAATCCTCCACCTCATTCATCCAGCGGAGGAGAACCTTCTCAAAACGCTTCGGCAAAAACTCGACCTTGCCGTCTGTTTTTTGGTTCTCCAATACTTTCTTAGCTAATGGCTTCATCTTCACGAACCATTGCTTTGAAAGCATGGGTTCCACCACCGCTCCGCTTCTTTCGCTATGGCCGACGGAATGCACGATCTTCTCGATCTTCACGAGATGGCCGCTTCTTTTGATGTCCTCGACAAGCGCCTTTCTGCATTCGTAGCGATCCATGCCCTCGTATTTCAAGGCCTTCTCGTTCATATGGGCCGAATCATCGAGCACTTTGATGAAAGGGAAGCCGTATTTCTTCGCCAAGGCGAAGTCGTTGGGGTCATGGGCCGGGGTGCATTTCATCGCGCCGGTGCCGAAAGCGATGTCCACGTAATCATCCCCCATCACGGGCAAAAGGTCGCCGTTGGCGGGATTGATCACCTTCTTGCCGATGAAGGCTTTGAATCTCTCGTCCTTGGGGTTCACGAAGACCGCGGTGTCCCCGAACATCGTCTCAGGGCGCGTCGTCGCGACGATCAGGGAATCATCGCTTCCCACGACGTCATAGCGGAAATAGAAGAACTCGCCCTCATCGTCTTTGTGCTCGACCTCGATGTTGGAAAGGGCGGTCCTTAGCTCGGGGTCCCAGTTGATGATCTTTTCCCCTTGGTAGATGAGGCCTTCTTCATAAAGGGTCACGAAAACGTGCCTGACGGCTTTGGAAAGCCCTTCGTCGAGGGTGAACCTTTCCCTGGTGTAATCGACGCTTAAGCCGATTTTGGCCCACTGCTCGTGGATGGTCGCGGCGTATTCGTCCTTCCATTCCCAGGCTTTCTTCAAAAAGCCTTCTCTCCCTAGGTCATAACGCGAGACGCCTTGCTCCCTGAGCTTGGCCTCGACTTTTGCTTGGGTCGCGATGCCCGCATGGTCCATGCCGGGCACCCAAAGGACATCGTAGCCTTTCATTCTCTTGTAACGGGCGATGATGTCGTCTGGGATCGTGTCCATGACGTGTCCCAAATGGAGCTTGCCCGTCACGTTCGGGGGAGGGATGACCAGGGAGAAAGGGACTTTGCTGTTGTCTCCCGCGGTGAAATAGCCTTCGTTCACCCACTTCTCGTATTTGCCTTTTTCCACGGCGAGATGGTCGTAATGTTTGTCTAGCATAAGGACTCCTTCACAAAAGAAAACCGCATCCAGATTGGGACGCGGCGCGCGGTACCACCCAATTTCCTTATTCCTAAGGCACTCTTTCCCGAAACGCTCGGGACCGACGTCTCTTCTCCTCCGCCGACTCAAGGGCCCCTTCCTCCCGGTTTCACCATCCCCGGGCTCTCTGAGCGAAGAAGCGTCCTCTCCCTGCGTTCTCTACGAAGAACGGGCCTATTATCACCCCTTAAAGGAAGGAAAGCAAAAGAAAAAAGGCCCATCGAAGAGCCTTTTGGAGGGAAATCGCCTCGCTTTGAAGAGGAAAGCGAGGCTCTCGCCAAGAGTCAAGCGGCGGCAACCGCGTAACTCGCGAGCATGATCACCCTGATCAAAGAGGGGATGAGCCCGATGGCGCTGAAGACGATCCCGGTGATGCAAACGCCCCTTTTCGAGGAGAAGACGCAGCAGACGATGCTGCCGGCAAGGCCGAGGACGGCCGCGACCAAAGCGGGAATGGAGATGGCAAGGCCAAGGACAGGAATCCAGCAAAGTCCGCCCATCAGGGTGCTGAGGATGCCGAAAATCAAGGTGAACACGCATAGGATGTTCGCCCAAGTCTTCCCTTTCCTCGTCAGCACATGCCCGCATTTGGGACAGGTCTGCGCGTTGTCCGCGATTTCTCCACCACAAGAACTGCAATGTTTCATTGTTACCTCCTGCAAACTTGTTGTTTTGTTAATGATACCCCCCCCCCGAGAAAAGCAAGGGCTTTCCTACCAATTTGCATTTCAATAGAAAAAAGGCTCCTGATCGAGCCTTTTAGAGCAAATCGGTGATGGTTTTGCGAATCAAGTCGAGCGATTTCGGGCTCAAATCGGAGAAAAGCGGCTCGCTTAGCCCAAGGGAGAGCGCCCTTTGGGTGGCTTCGTGCTTCTGCTTCTGATTGAGCTTGTCGCACTTGGTGACGATGGAGACGAGCCTCACCCCCGTGGAGACGAGATACTCGTAGAAAGCCTTATCCTCTTCGCCGGGCTCTCTTCTCAAATCGACGAGAAGCACCACGGCTTTGAGGGATCTGTCCTTCACGTAGTCCTCCATCATCTTGGAGAACTGTATCGTGGAGAGGTTGGCGTAGCTCGTCGCCCCATACCCCGGGGAATCGACGAGATAGAAGGCCTTATCCACCAGGAAATAGTTAAGAAGCTTCGTCTTGCCGGCTTTTTTGGAGGAGAAGGCGAGCTTTGAGCCAGTGAGCCCGTTGATCAAGGAGCTTTTCCCGACGTTCGACCTCCCCGCGAAAAGGACGTGGGGAAGCCCGTCTTTGGGCGCCTCCTTCAAGGAGGGGGCGCTTATGACGTAACGGGAATTATGGAAGTTCAGCCTCATGCAGGCTGCCCTTGCTCTTTGACGAGGGCGACATTCAAAGCGTCATCCACATCTTTCATGAAGATGATCTCTAGCCCGTCTTTGACTTCCTTTGGAAGCTCGGAGACGTCCTTGCGGTTGGCTTCGGGGACCAAAATGGTCTTGATGCCGCTGCGCATCGCGGCGAGGGATTTCTCCCTTAGCCCGCCTATAGGCAAGGCGCGGCCGCGCAAAGTGACTTCGCCGGTCATCGCGACGTTGGCGTTCACCTTCGTGTTCGTCAAAGCGGAGATGATCGCCGTGGTGATCGCGATTCCCGCGCTAGGCCCGTCCTTTGGCACGGCGCCTTCGGGGAAGTGGACGTGGATGTCGTTCTCCTGGAAGATCTTGTCGTCGATGAGGTAGCGTTTCGCGTTGGCCCTGACGTAATCCAAAGCGATCTGGCAGGATTCCTTCATGACTTCGCCTAGCTTCCCGGTGAGGACAAGCCCTCCTTTGCCGGAGAAATAGGTGACCTCCATCGGGAGAATATCTCCTCCGGCCTCGGTATAGGCTAAGCCCGTCACGACGCCGACTTGGTTGTCCTTTTCCTTCTTCGTATCATCGAAAATCTCGACGCCGAGGTACTTTTTGACGACTTCTGGAGTCACCTCGATCGGCTTGGGGGTGGAAGGGTCATCAAGCAGCTCAACCACCGCTTTGCGGCAGCAGCTCGCGGTAAGCCTCTCAAGCTGGCGGACGCCCGCCTCCATCGAGTAATGGCGGATCATCTCGACGATCGCGCTCTCCTCGAAGGTGATGTCATCCTCGCTTAAGCCATTGGCTTTGGTCTGTTTGGGGACTAAGAAGCCCTGGGCGATCTTGATTTTCTCGATCTCGGTGTAGCTAGGCACCTCGATGAGCTCAAGGCGGTCAAGCAAAGGCCGGGGGATGTTGTCGAGGTTGTTCGCCGTGCAGATGAAGAGGACGTTCGAAAGGTCATAGGGCTCTTCGAGGTAATTGTCGTTGAAGGCGTAGTTCTGCTCAGGGTCAAGGACCTCAAGCAAGGCGGAGGCGGGGTCTCCCCTGTAATTGCTTCCGCCCACCTTGTCGATCTCATCGAGAAGGAAGACGGGGTTCACCGTCCCGGCTTTGGTCATGCCCTGGATGATGCGTCCGGGAAGGGAGCCGACGTAAGTGCGGCGATGCCCCCTGATCTCGGCCTCATCGCTGATGCCGCCCAGGCTCGCTTTGAAGAATTTCCTTCCTAGCGCCCTGGCGATCGACCTCCCTAGCGAGGTCTTGCCGCATCCCGGGGGGCCATAGAAGCAGAGGATGGGCGCTTTGAGGTTGCCCGTCATCTTCTTCACGGCCAGGTATTCGATGATGCGCTTCTTGACCTTCTCTAAGCCGTAGTGATCCTCATCGAGGACTTTGCGGACGTTGTTTAGATCCTCGTTGTCCTCGCTTTTCTCGTACCAAGGCACATTCATGATGGTCTCGATGTAGCTCATGATGAGCGAGGCCTCCAAAGAGGACTCGGGCATCATCTCATAGCGATGGAGCTCATGCTGGACCCTGGCTTTGATGTTCTCGGGGTAGGGATTCTTCTCAAGCTTCTCCTTGATGGATTCCTCGTCCTTGCTCCCGTCTTCGCCAAGCTCTTCCTTGATGGCTTTCATCTTCTCGCGGAGGTAATAGTCTTTCTGCGACTTCTCCGCGCTTTGCTGCACCTTGTCGTTGATCTTCCGATCAACCTCGGCGTAGCCCTTGAAGGAGGCGATGAAATCCATCACCAGCTCGATTCTTTTCAGCAAAGAGGTCTCGGCGAGAAGCTGCTCTTTCTGCTCGTTGCTCAGGGGGAGGTAATTCGCGATGGCTTCCGGGACGTCCTCGATCTGGACGTTGCTCTTGCTAAGCTGCGCAAGCGCGCTGCGGCTGAGCCCTTTGCAGACGTCTGGGTTCGCGCCCAGCGTCTCCATGAGCTCCTTGATCCTCGCCTGTTCCTCGGCTTTGTCCCCGTGGACGGATTCTAGAAGCATCGCCTCCGCGGAAGGGGTTTCCCCCAATGTGACTTTGGTGAAGCGGGCTCTTTTCATGCCCACCACCCTCACTCTGGTGCTTTTCTCCCCTTTGGAGTAGCTCACGATACGGCAAAGCGTTCCGAAGAGATAGAGATCCTTGGCCTCCGGATTATCGATCTTGGGGTCTTTCTGGGCGACCACGAAGAGCAAAGAGTTGGTCTGCTCTTTGGCCTCATCGATCGCCTTCACGGAGAAGCTCCTGGCCGCGTCGATTTCCTCGCTCATGTTGGGGAATACGACCAAGCCCTTCGTGACAAGAAGGGGCAAGGTCAGATTTTCGCTGTTGTCAATGGGACTATTTTCTGGCATAGATGGTCCTTTCTAGCAATCTTATCGGATGAGTGCTAACCGAATTATAAGGCTCGGTTTGGCACTGTCAAGGTTAGATTGCTAATTTTGCCTTGGCTTCCGCGCCTATTTAGGCGACAAAGCCCGCCATTTCGGCGGGCTTGCTTTTCAAAGAGCGGTTCGCTTATTTGCTCTCAGCCTTCTTGGCTGCGGGCTTTTTCTCGGCGGTCTTCTTGGCGGCGGGCTTTTTGGCTTCGCCAGAGGCTTTTTCCTCTTTCGGAGCAGCCGCTTTCTTGGCAGGGGCTTTCTTCTCGGCTTTGCCTTCGACGGCCCCGTTATTGGCGAGGATCCATTCCCTTATCTTGCGGGTGCGGATGGATTCGCGGTAGTTCTCGAGATTGCCAAGGGCTTTCTTGACATCCTCGACGCTCATCTTATAGGTGTCGGCGAGCTTGGCTATTTCAGCGTCAAGCTCAGCGTCGCTGACGTCGAGCCCTTCTTTGTGGGCGAGCTCTTGAAGGACGAGGTATTGGGTGAGGTTCGCTTTCGCGTTTGTCTTGAGGGTGGCCTTGAGGTCTTCTTCCTTCTGCCCGGTGATCTCGAGATACTGCTCGAAGGTGAGGCCGTTGCCTTCAACCTGCTTCTTGGTGTTCTCCTCTTGGGTCGCGGCTTCCTGGGCGAGGATCGAATCGGCGATCTCGACGGAGGAATTCTTCACGATCTGGGCGACGAGGGCGTTGTAGTAATCCTCCTCGGCCTGGCGTGCTTTGGTCTCGGCGAGGACTTTCTTCTGATACTCCTTCATCGCGGAGACGGTCTCGACGTCCTTGATGCCGAAGTCTTTGACGGCTTCGTCGCTTAAGACGGGGATCTTCTTCTCTTTGATCTCGTGGATCGTGCAATGGAAGGTCGCGGGCTTCCCGGCGAGCTCTTTGACGTATTGCTCAGGGAAGGTGATGTCGACGTCTTTGGAATCGCCGCTCTTCACGCCGATCAAGGCATCTTCGAAGCCCGGGACGAAGGAATTGCTTCCAAGCTCAAGCTCATAGTTTTTGGCGCTGCCGCCGTCGAATTCGACGCCGTCCATCTCGCCGACGAAGTCGAGGACGACGGTGTCGCCTTTCTTCGCTTCGCGGTCGACGACGACGAGGTCGGCGGAGTTCTCAAGGCGTTTGGCGATCGCTTCTTCCACCTCTTTCTCGGTGACCCCCTCGACTTTCTTCTCGGCGGTCAGGCCTTTGTGGTCGCCAAGGGTGACGTTGGGGAAGAGGGTGAGGGTGAATTTCACCTGAAGCTCGTCTTTGCTGAGCTTGGTGATCTCAAGATCGGGGCGAGAGAAGGGCTGAAGCTTGTTCTCGTAGAGGAAGGTGCCATAGACGGTGTTGAGGACCTCGTCGACGGCCTCATTGAAGATTTGGGATTGCGAAACGCGGGCGCGAAGGTAGGCCTCGGGGGCTTTGCCCGGGCGGAAGCCTTTGACGGAGACGTGGGAAGCGAGCTTCTTGAATGCTTTTTCCTGAGCGTTTTTCCAGAGGTCTTTCTCGACGTCGCAGACGCCTTCGATTTTGCCTGTTTCAAGGGTTTTGATAGTGGATTTCATACGTGTTTCCTTTATTCAGCGTGTATAAATATACTCTATCCTTTGGATAGTTCAAAACACTTTTTTAAAGG
>CAVECL010000030.1:0-22369 GCA_963614595.1 Parasutterella excrementihominis
GGGGAGAGTCGCCTATCAATAGATTCTTCGCGAATGATGGACCATCGCCTCGCTTTCGTGATGATGATGGCAATGGATGCATTCGTTGTCGTAAGTGTAGACGGTCTCGCTCTCTTCCGTTTCGTAGGCCCCGACGTAATCCTCGTAGATGTCTTCACTTCTTGTTTCCTCGGCGAGCCGGTAATGCTCCTCTTTGTCAAAGATAAGCCCGCATCCGCGGTCCCAGAGGTCGAAATTCCCCTCGCAGGAAGCAAGGCTTAACGTTGAGGCTAAGACGATGAGGCACTTTGGATGCGTTCCATAAAAGACCCCCTAAGCATAAAAAGTAATTCTAGAAGGAAAAGCGCCAATCCAGAGTTAAAAAAGGCATCCTAGAATCGCCTTAAAACCAGGGCCAACCCTCCTCAGAATCTGACTCGATAAATCGGTTGTGGGTTTTATTTTCCGCCTCTTGCCCCGCTCTTTTCAACCACTATTTGCTTGAAAGTGGTTTCTTTGCATAACCCCCTTTTCACGGGGGTGAATCGTTTTACAATTCCCTTACGGTTATGAAGCAAATCTTGCGGAAAGAACTTGCATCCGTCATGGGGCTGGTTTCCGCTTTTTTCGCCTCATGATCTTTGATTCGTGTTCGGGGAAACCCAGAAAGGAATTTTTATGAAACACGTTCAGACGAAGCTTCTCATCTTGGGCCTTGCCGTATTGCCCGCTACCCTCGCTAGCTGCGGAGGCGCTTCCGGCAACGCCATCGACGCCAAAGTCGACGCCCTTCCTGCCAATGCCTATGTCTATCTTGGGCAGCAGAGCAATACGAAAGTCAACTTCTACAGCGCGGTCATGTACACTCTCCGCGACCAAGCCAGAGAATATATCGGCAAGAATAAATTCGGCATCACCAAAGGCATGAGCGAAGACGAAGTCCTCGCCAAACTCCATGACGGCGAAGCCGTTTGGGGCCATATGTCCAGCACCTCCAGCGCCGGCACCGTCTATCCGACCTACTACCTCTATCAGCACGGCTACACCCTCGGCTTCAAGACCCGCGAGGAATACAACAAGCTCTCCAACGAGGACAAGAAGAAAGCCGTCATCGGCGTCAATCAAGGCCAATATCCCGACGGAGTCGACCAACTCATGACTGGCACCATCGATGTCTCCTGCGGCTTCATGGATACCCGTTACGGATCTGCTTATGTCCAGAAAGATGGCAAGTACTATCAGAACGACAACCTCTTCTACAACACCTACACCATCGGCATCACCGACCCGATCATGAACGACACCATCTCCGTTCGCTCCACTCTCTCCGACGGCAAGCGCGATGCCATTTGGACCGCTTTCACCGGCGCCGCCACCTCTGGTGACATCAACACCGAAGACACCGGCGCTTGGCTCCTCTATCAAATCTATTCCCACACCGGTTACGTCAAGACCAGCGACGCCGCCTACAAAGTCGCTAAGGATATGTATGCTTGGCAGCAAGCTCAGAAGGGCAATACCGTGACCTTCGAGGATGCCGGGGACGTCGCCAAAGACGCCGAGGACTCCGATAAGGAAATCAAGATCAGCCTCGTTCCTTCCAATGACGCCGCGGTCATCGAATCCCGCGCCAAGAAACTTGAGCCAATCCTGAACGGCCTTGTCAAAGACACCGGCTACACCTTCAAGATCAACGTCGGCACCAAAGAAGGCGGCTATGAGGCCGTTACCTCTTCTCTCGTCGCCAGTCAGATCGACGCGGCCTTCCTCCCCGCCGGCAGCTATGCCCAGGCTTGCGCCACAAACCCCGGCAAAGTTCAAGTCTACATGGCTTCCACCCGCGCTGGTTACAAGGTTCAGGCCGATGATTTCGCTGGCACTGGCGAAACCACCATGTTCGATGCTGAGCACAAAGAGCTTCAGCGCAAAGCCATGAACGGCGAAATCACCGCTGATGGCAAAGCTTGCTAAGCCTCTTCCGCTCTAAAAACCTGTTCTTTTGGCCCCCTTGGCTTTGCCTTGGGGGCCTCCTATGATGAAAGCGAATTGACCTATGATTGAATTCCAACACGTAGATAAGATCTATCCCAACGGTTTAAAAGCCCTGAATGATGTTTCCCTGACGATCAACGACGGGGAATTCGTTTCCATCATCGGATTATCGGGCGCAGGGAAAAGCACCCTCATCCGCTGCGTGAACCGCATGCATGACATCCAGTCCGGCGCTTTGCTCGTGGATGGGGTCGATGTCTCGAAGCTCCATGGCAAGGCTCTCCGCATGGAAAGGCGCAACATCGGGATGATCTTCCAATCCTTCAATCTTGTGAAGCGCAGCACCGTTTTCAAAAACGTGCTTGCCGGCAGAGTTGGTTATCACAATTTTTTCTCGACCTTCTTCGGGGTCTATTCCAAAGAAGAGAAGCTATTGGCTCTCCGCTCCTTGGAGAAGCTTGGCATTTTGGACAAAGCCTATGTGCGCGCCGACCAGCTCTCAGGCGGCCAGCAGCAGAGGGTCGCTTTGGCACGCGCCCTCACCCAGGAACCGAAACTCATTTTGGCGGATGAGCCCGTCGCCTCTTTGGACCCGGTGACCACTTTGTCGGTCATGGAGGATTTCACGCGCATCAACAAGATGGGCATCACCATTTTGGCGAACATGCACCACGTCGACATCGCCAAAAAATACAGCACCCGCATCATCGGGGTCAAAGCTGGCCAAATCGTCTTCGACGGCAAACCTGAAGAGGTCAACGACGAAGTCATCAAGACCATCTATGGGCGCGCGCTTAATTCCAACGAGACCATGTCAGGCGCGCTTGAGGGCAAAAATGATGAAGAGAAGCTTTAATTCGCAAGAAGAGGAGATTCTTTTTAAAGCCGAGCAGGTCCGGCTCAAAGAAGAGAGGAAAAAAGAACGCAAAGAACGTCGCGACGCCTTTTTCTATTACGACGTCGACGTCGATCTTTCCATTGAACAAGATGGTTCGATGATTCGTACTGTCCGCAAGAAGAAACCGATTTTCCTAAGCGCTGGCCTATGTGTCGTTTTCCTTCTTCTAGTCGCCTGCTTCTTCACCATCGACTGGAGCAACACCGCTGATCTCCGCTGGGGCCAGATCGGCGAGGTTTTCGCCTCGCTTTTCACCCCGGCCAAGAATTCTTTGAAAACCAGCCAGGGCTATTGGTCTTACGTCTGGAACACCTCGATCCCCTCGATCTGGTCCACGACCGAGATGTGCTTCTTGGGCACGTTGCTGGGCTCGATTCTCTCGATCCCCGTCTATTTCCTCTGCGCGAGGAACACGGCGAGGAAGCCCTATATCTATCAGCCCTTCCGCATCTTCAACGCCTTGCTTAGGACCATCCCTCAGATGGTCATGGCCATCATCCTTCGTTTCTTCTTCGGGGCGAACCTTATCACCGGCATCGCCTCCATCACCGTTTTCACTCTCGGCATCATGTACCAATTGATGTACGAGTTCATCGAAACCCTTGAGATGTCGCCTTTTGAGGCGGTCCGCTCGAACGGCGGCAATGTGATGCAATGCATCCACCTAGGCCTCCATCCGGAGATCCTTCCGATGTTCTTCGCCAATTTCCTATACACCTTTGAAATCAATATCCGCGCCTCCGTCATCTTGGGATACGTCGGGGCAGGCGGATATGGCTATTTGCTGCAGACCGAGCTAGGCGAGACGCATTACGACTGCATCGGCGCCTTGCTCATTCCTCTTTTCGTTGAGGTGATCTTCTTGCAGGTCATCTCCAATCTTCTTTCGAGGAAATCCAGATGATTTACGGCGTGCTCAAAAGCGTTTCAGGATTTTCGGGCATCGCTTTCTTGATTGCCTGCATCGCGATGATCGCGATTGACGAGATCAGCCTTCATAAGCCAAAGCATTTCGCTGACCCCGACGAGGCGTATAAAAAGCGCCCGATGGGCTGGATTTCCATCCTCCTTGCCGCCTTGGCCTTGCTTTGCGTCCTCATTTACATCCACGAGGACCTCGACATGACCTATTACCTCAATCACATGGGAGGGAATATCGGCGAGGGCTTCCGCAACATCGGCATCCTCTTTGATCTAAGCGATTCCTCTTTCTGGCAATTCTTCTTCGGCTTTGGCGAATATAGCTTCACGGAGTCCGTCATCTACATGATCCTCAAGACGTTCGGCATCGCCTATATCGGCACGTTCGTCGCCGCGATTCTCGCTTTGCCGTTTGGTCTTCTTGCCTCCCATAAGCTCTTTGGCAAATGGGCTTGGATCAGCGAGATCATCCTCATCGTGATCCGCACCTTCCCTGAGCTCGTCTTCGCGATTCTCCTTCTTCGTTTCTCCGGCTACTCCTTCCTTTCTGGCGTCCTCGTCATCGGCATTCATTCGATCGGCATGATCGGCAAGCTTTACGCGGATCAGATCGACGGCATCGAGATGGGGCCTCTAGAAGGAATCTACGCGGGGGGTGCATCGAAATGGCAGGCGATCCATCTTGGCGTCATCCCTCAGGCGATGCCGGGCCTTCTCTCCGTCGCCCTTTATCGTTTCGACATCAACATCCGCACCGCGACGATTCTAGGCGTCGTCCTTGGCCTAGAAGGCGGGATCGGTTACTACCTTTCCACCCAGAGCACCCATTACCACTTGCTTGGGGCCTGCATCTTCGGCATCGTCATCCTCGTCGTCGGCATTAACCTCATTTCTAGCTACCTCAGAAAGAAGCTTGTCTGATTTATGCACACCCTCATTCTTATCTCGGGCATCCCTGGATCAGGGAAGTCAACCTGGTGCAAGTCCTATCAAGCTTCCCACGAGAATGTTTTCATCGTCGATACCGATGAGACCAGAAAGAAAATAACGGGTTCCTACTTGGTTTTCCCTCCCCGCATGGAAACCATTTACGACGAGATGATCAATGAAACCAACGAGATCTTCGCGCGGCACAAAGACAAGGAATGCACGGTCATCGAGGATTCGATCTTCCTTGAGGATTACCGCAGAACCTACTACATGGAACGGATAACAGGCTATGACAAGGCCATCCTTTTCATGATCAAGATGCATGACTATTCGCTTTGCTATAAGCAAAACAAGATGCGCGTCAAAGAGAAATGGGTTCCGGAGGAGGTGATGGACAGCATGATCAAAACATACGTCGACCCCTCCCCCGAAGTGGCTGCCTATTTCGATGAGATCAAAGTCGAATGGTGGAATTGAGGCGCTCTTTCCTTGCTTTCATTTCCCGAAATCCCCTCTCTTGAGAGAGGAAAAACAACTCCTTATAATGTTGACTACAACGAACAGGAGCAAGTTGGATGGAAATTAGGCTCAAAAACTTGACCAAAATCTTCCCGGGGAATCCTAAAAAGGGCATTCCGGACACGCATGCGGTCGAAGATTTAAATATTACGGTCCCCGATGGGGAGCTCGTAGGGCTTCTCGGGCCTTCTGGCTGCGGGAAATCCACGACCCTATACATGGTCTCGGGCTTGCTGGAGCCAACTTCCGGCGAAATCTGGTTCGGAGATGAGGACGTCACCGATCTCGAGCCAGAGAAGCGCGGCATCGGACTTGTCTTCCAGAATTACGCGCTTTATCCACATATGACGGTCTATAAGAATGTCGCCTTCCCGCTTACCAACCTCCGCATCGAGGAACCCGTCATGGGTCCTGATGGGAAACAGCTCTCCGACGTGGACGGCAAACCCGAATACAAACGTCGCAAACTCACGAAGGACGAGATCGATAAGATTGTTCGCGAGACCGCGAAAATCGTGCAGATCGAGCCTTATTTGGAACGCAAGCCAAATCAGCTTTCCGGCGGTCAGCAGCAGCGCGTCGCCATCGCCCGCGCCCTGGTGAAGAAACCAAAGGTCCTCCTTCTTGATGAGCCTTTGTCCAACCTTGATGCCCGTCTTCGCTTGCAGACCCGCGAGGAGATCCGCCGCATTCAGCAGAACACCGGCATCACCACTATTTTCGTCACCCATGACCAAGAGGAAGCGATGTCGATATCGGATAAAATCGTCGTTATGAAACTCGGCGTCAAACAGCAGGAAGGCGTTCCTCAGGAAGTCTACAACAACCCCTGCAACCGCTTCGTCGCGAACTTCCTAGGGACCCCGCCGATCAATTTCTTTAAAGGCCGCATTGAAAATCATAAGGTCTATGTCGGCGAAGACATGGTCCGCGAAATCACCTCGGAAGAGATTGAATCCGCTATGAAAGACGGCCGCGACCTAAGCGACCAGGAAGTCACGGTAGGCATCCGCCCCGAAGGAATCATCATCGGTGAGGGCGCGAAGAATAATTTCCACTTCAAGGTAGAACGCATTCTCACGATGGGCCGCGATATCATGCTCAATGGCGATCAGGAATATCGTTTAAGCGACACCAAATTCGTCATCGACGCCTTCACGAAAGTCCAGGTGGGCGATGTTTCATGCGAAGTGAAACCCCACAAGTGCTTTGCTTTCAGCTTGGGAGAAGGCGAGCTTCGCCTCATTTAAGACTTTATGGTTAGCAAGGTTGAAAGCAAAACGGGCCAAAAGAAAACCGGGAAGCGGTTCCGTTTCGGCTCGAAAGAAAGAACTTCCGCGGATGCGGGGGAGAAAAACAACTGGAAGGCTTGGCTCTATTTGGCCCCTACCATCATTTTGATGGCGGTTTTCACCTTCTATCCTCTTATCAATACAATCGTCATCGCCTTCCTTAAGGATTATGACTACGTCACCCAGACGAGCGCTGGCTTCACCCTCGAGAACTTTGGGGTCGTGCTTGGGCTTGTAGGGCGAACTGGCTCAAAGGAAAGCGTGTATCGCTGGGCCTGCACGAACTTCACTTCCGGTGGAGTCAAAGGCACCTATGTCGATGCCTCCGGCGTCGTGAAGGATGTCTATTTCACGATGGACGTCATCCGCTATGCCTTCCCGAATACCCTGATCATCACCTTCGTGACCGTCCCCCTCTCAATCATCATTTCCTTGCTGATCGCGATTGGGCTTAACTCGATTCCGGCGTTCAAGAAGCTTTTTCAGACGATTTTCTTCATCCCTTATGTCACGAACGCGATCGCGGTAGGCATGGTATTCGCGGTCTTATTCGATTACCAAGGCATCATCAACTACATCTTTGGGTTAGGTCAGACAACCTGGATCGACCAAGGCGCCCCGCAATGGCGAGCCATGATCGCCCTTTGCGTCTATATCATCTGGCACAGCCTGCCTTTTAAGATTCTTATCTTCCTTTCGGGCCTGCAGAACATCGATAAGCAATATTACGATGCGGCGAAGATTGACTCGGCGGGCAAATTCAAGACGATGATGCACGTCACCGTGCCCCTGCTTTCGCCCCAGATCCTCTACATCATGATCACTTCCTTCATTGGAAGCTTCAAAGAGTACACTTCCGTCGTCGGCTTGCTTGGCAAGTCCTCAACCGATGGAGGCGGCACCAACAATATGTATACGGTCGTCTACTATATCTATGATATGGTTAAGGGCAACGTGCAATACGGCGCAGCCGCCGCGGTGCTTCTATTCATCATCATTTTGATTTTCACGGCGATTCAATTCAAGGTTTCAAAGAAGAGGGTGCATTACTGATATGGCTAACGAAAAAAACAACACCGCCTACGATGATCGCAGCTTCTTCCAAAAGCTTTTCCGCATGAAAGGAAAGGCGGAAAAACAAAAAGAACGCGAGTCCTCCCCTGAATATCAAGCCATCGACACCTCCCAGATGCGCCTCGTCATCAAAGAGAAATCAAAGAATGCCTCGCAGCTAGAGAAAGCGCAGAAGGTCATGAGGATCATCTCGCTTGTCGTGGTCTATGCTTTCCTCCTCTTCATGAGCGTCATCGTTCTCTTCCCCTTCTATTGGATGGTCATTACTTCGCTTAAGAGCACGACCGAAATCCGCTCCCTCCATCAGACTTTCTTCCCGACGAATGTCCTTTGGAGCAATTACATCACCGTGTTTAACACCTTTGATTTCGGAACTTACGTAGGCAACACCTTGATCGTCGGCATCCTTTCCACCTTAGGTACTTTGGTCACGACGATTTTCGCTGCCTTTGCCTTCGCCCGACTTAACTTCAAGGGCAAGGATGTGATGTTCGCCATCCTCCTCGCGACCATGATGATTCCGGGCGAGATGATGGTCATCACGAACTACATCACCGTCTCGCGCCTCCCTTGGTACGAGTTCGGCGTCGGGAGAGTTGAAGGCTGGCTTAACTATAAAGACTCTGTCTTCGGAGCGATGATCATCCCCTTTTGGGTTTCCGTTTTCTACATCTACTTGCTTCGTCAGAACTTCAAGCAGATCCCCAACGAGCTTTATTTGGCCGCGAAAGTCGACGGCAAGAGCGATTGGCAGTTCCTTTGGAAGGTTATGGTGCCTTTGGCGATGCCGACTTTGATTTCCATCTTCATCCTGAAACTCATGGGGTCTTGGAACTCTTATGTCTGGCCTAACCTCGTCACGACGACCGACCCTAGCTGGCGCCTGGTCACGAACGCCCTGCGCAGCTCCTTCACCACGAGCAACGGCGATCCGCAATACGGCATCCAGATGGCCGCGACGATTCTTGTCACCGTGCCGCTTCTCCTCCTGTTCATCTTCTTCCGAAAATACATCATGCACGGAGTTGGCCGCGCGGGCATCAAGGGATAGCTTGCCCCGAATTTCCCTTTATCTAGATAAACGGCCGTCGGACCGTTTATTTTTCCTCGCGGAAACCTCTTACAAACAGTTCACTATGTGAAAGTCAACAAAACCATTCCCGAAATTGGGATATTCATCTCAAAAAAAGGTATAATGGGGCGTCGATGGAAACGAAACTTAAGGAGCAAAAAATGATTAAGAAAAAAGTTGCCGTTGTTTTAGGTTTGAGCATGGCCTGCCTTTTGGCCGCTTGCGGCGCCAATCCGTCTGAAGATGGCGACAAGAGCGAAGCAATCGCTAGCGGCGACAGCGCCAATAGCGAAGTCGTGGAAGAAGAATTCGACCCCAACAAAAAAGTCGAGATCACCTTCTGGCATACCCTCAGCAAGAGCAAAGCCCAGCCGATTCTCGATTCAATCATCGAAGAATTCAACAAGATCTATCCCAACATCACCGTCACAAACACCCAACAAGGCGGCTATGACGAGCTCAACGAAGCAATCAACAACAACATCTCTACCGGCAATCTTCCCACCATGGCTTATTGCTATGAGGACCACGTGGCTGGCTATATCGACCATAATGCGGTTCTCGATATGACTCCTTACATCAACGACGCCACCTATGGCTTAGGGAAAAACCCCACGGGCTATGACCTTGGCGACAAAGGCGTCGACGACATGGTCGCTGGATATTGGAACGCCGGCAGCAAATATGCCGTCAGCGGAACCTATTCCCTTCCTTGGTCCAAATCCACCGAAGCCCTCTTCTACAACAAGACCGTCTTCGATAGCAAAGGTTGGAGCGCCCCAACCACCTGGGATGAGCTGTGGGAACTCTGCGCGACCATCAAAGCTGATCCGGATTACTCTAGCTCCGAGAAATATTGCTTAGGCTGGGACAGCGACGCGAACCTCCTCATCACGAGCTTCGCCCAAAAGGATTTGCCCTACACCACCGCGACTCCTGAAGGGAATAACAGCCACTTCACCTTCAATACCTCCGAGAACAGAGCGCTCGTAAGCGAGCTCAAAACCTATTACGACAAGCAGTATTTCCTTACCAAAGGCACGACTGCCAATAGCTCTTATACCTCCACCCTCTTTACCGCCGGCACCGTCCTTATGACGGTCTCCTCCACAGGCGGCACCACCTATTGCTATGACGCCAACTTCGAAACCGGCGTCACAGGCATCCCGCAGTACGACCTCAACAACAGGAAAATGATCTCCCAAGGACCTTCCATCACCTTCTTCAAGAAAGGCTCCACCAAGGCCCAGCGCACCGCCGCCTGGCTTTTCTACAAGTTCGCGACCAATAGTTTGAACTCTGCCCTCTTCGCCAAGGCCCAAGGCTATAACCCCGTTCGCAATTCCTCTTATGACACCGCTCCTTTCGCGGATATGGATGAGTGGACGGATGAGAACGGACTCGTCGGCAAGGTTTATTCCTATATCAGCGACAAGGACAATGGCTACACCACCGGCCAATTCACTTCCCCTGCTTTCAAGGGCAGCTCCACCGGCCGCAAAGAAATGGATGGCTTGCTCCCTTCTGTCCTTCTTGGCACGAAGACGGTCGAAAAAGCCTTCGATGACGCGATGAGCAATTGCCTCTTCGCAGAATAAACAGAACCATCCGAGGACGATGCTAAGATGAAAAAACTCAACCCCTGCACCATGGTTGCCAGCTTAGGCTTCGTGCTTGCCCTTGTTTCTTGCTCGGGCGGAACGAACTCTCCTAGCGACGGAGAATCCACCGTTACGAGCCAAAGCGACGGCAAAACGCACATCACTTTCTGGCATACGATGGGCAAACAGAATCAGGATCTTCTCAAATCCATGATCGCCAATTTTGAGAAGGAAAACCCTGATATCGAAGTGAATGAGACCGCGGTTACCGGCAGCTATGACGATCTTCAGTCTCTCATCCTCAATAATGTCGCCACCGGAAATCTGCCGACGATGGCTTTCTGCTATCCCGATAACGTCGCTGAATATCTAGACCGCAACTGCGTGGTCGACATGTCTTCTTACGTGAGCGACGCGGAAATCGGCTTCAAAGAGAGCGATGGGAAATCCGTTGCTAGCGACGGCTCCCTCCGCATAGGCGTCGACGATTACGTCAAGGCCTTTTGGCGGGAAGGCACCGAATACGAAAGCAAAGGCGTCTACAGCGTTCCCTTCGCAAAATCCACCGAAGCCCTCTTCTACAACAAGACCGTTTTCGATGAGCATGGCTGGACCGTGCCCACCACTTGGGATGAGATGTGGGAACTCTGCAAGATGATTCGCGAAGCCTATCCCGAGACGGAAGACGGCGATTACAAAGTCTATCCGCTTGGCTATGATTCCGACTCGAACCTTTTCATCACGATGTGCCAGCAACGCGGCTTGGATTACACAACCAACGATCTTGCAAGCCATGATTCCCATTTCATCTTCAACAACAGCGGCGTGAAGACGATGCTTAACGAGCTCAAAGGCTATTATGACCAGAAACTCTTCAAAACGAAGGGCACGACCGCGAATGCGACTTATACATCCACGAAGTTCACCGCGGGTCAGATCTTTATGTCAATCGGATCCACCGGCGGCACGAGCTATCAGTCGACGACGAATTTCGATGTGGGCGTCGCCACCCCGCCCTCGGAAGACACCAATGAACCTGCCGTCATATCGCAGGGTCCTTCCATCTGCTTCTTCAACCGTTCCACGGAAGCGGAGAAGCGCGCTGCTTGGAAGTTCTATCGCCATATATCAAACTCCACGAACAGCGTTATCTACGGCTTGAGCACAGGCTACCAACCCGTCCGCTATAGTTCCTATGAGACCACCGCTTATAAGAGTTTCATCGAAGACGCGGAAGATGGGAACTTGTTCGCCTCTGTCGCCAATCTCAGTTCCACCTTGTTCGACAGCTATTTCACGAGCCCCGTCTTCGTGGGCTCCGCCAAAGCCCGCACGGAAGTCGGCTCCGCCCTCTCTTCCGTGCTGCTTGGCAAAGACGTCGACGTCGCGCTTGATACCGCGATGAGCAACTGCGTCAACAGCACCCGCGCATAAGGAGAGAATATGAAGAAAAGACTTTGTTTTAAAACATTCCTCGCGGCCCTTGCTTGCTTAGGGCTTATTTCCTGCGCGAATAACGTCCCGACCCCTTCGACTTCCGAAGCTACTACTTCGGAAACGAAGCAGCTCATTGATTTCGTTTCGCAAGCCAAGCTCACCAAAGACTACAAGAACAAGACCTTCCTGAGCGATGGCATCGGGAGGGTCGATCTTGTGAAAAAGATCGACGGCGATACCGCTCACTTCTACCCCCATGGGACGAAGAGCAACCTCATCAAAGCCCGTTACAACTGCATCGATACCCCTGAATCCACCGGGACGCTTGAGCCTTGGGGATATGGGGCGAGCAAAAGAAACGGCGAATTGCTTGCCTCGGCGAAAACGATCGTCCTATCCACGGATTCGACCGATCAAGGCGAAAAAGGAGACGTCCCCGTGGTCGATAGCACCGGTGGGCGCTACCTCACCTATATTTGGGTTAGCGAGAAAGAGGATGCCGATTACAGCGAGCTCACTCTCGTGAACCTAGTCCTTGTTCAGGAAGGCTGGTCTAAAGCCAAAGGCGCTTCCGGCAAGGATTTTGGCACGATCTTCCTAAACGCGAACAATCAGGCTATGAGCGAAAAACTCCATGTCTGGAGCGATGAAAAAGATCCCGAATACAATTACGATGCCGCTTCTGAGTGCACGCTTAAGAACATCGTCGAAGGCAAGGACACTAGAGGCAATGACTTTGATTGGGTCGGCAGCAAAGCCACCTTCAAAGCGACTGTCGCCGCTACTGGCCCTGATACAGGAGCCTGCTACCTCAACGAAGATATCGATGGCAAGAGGTATGGCATCTATGTCTTCACGCAATACAAAGTCCTCACCCCTCTTCAAAAGATCGGGAACAAAGTGAAAATCACTGGCACCGTCGCTCGTTTCGGAGGTTCTGATGAGGAAGACGGGGACGATCAAGGCACCCTTCAGCTCGTCGATGCCCATTGGTCTTATTATCAGCAAGAAGAAGATATCGAAGTTCTTGAAAAAGGGGATGGCACCTACCAAGAGATTACCGGGACTGTCGATGAACTCTGCAAGGAAGATAATATCAACGTTATTTGCTCCGTTTCCGAGTCTCTTACCTGCTATGGCGGAAAAGCTGTGCAAAACACCGCAGCCTCTAGCGCTTACGCCTTCACTCTCTATTGCAAGAACTCTGCAGGCGATACCTTGAATATCCGCATCCCGGATAGCATGGCGATTTATCCTGGAGAGCAGCCTGGCGGAGATAGCTCCAAGCCTCGTGTCACGAGTTTGGAGTACTTCAAATCCGCCACCTCGATCGCCGTGAAGGGTGCTCTCGTCACCTATTATGGCCGTTATCAAATTAAGCTTTGCAGCCGTCAGGGCATCACCGTTACGGGAGCCGACGCCAGCAAAGCGTATTGATGATATCAGTCACTTCTGAAAGGAGAAAAAAGAATCATGAAGAAACTGAACTTGCTTGTCTTGTCAAGCGCCCTCATCCTGGGGCTCGCTTCCTGTGGCGGAAATAACAACCCGACCACCACTAGCGACCAGACCACGGAATCCGCTTCGGTGGATACGACCGACTACGCCGCCCTTGGCGCAACCGCGATCAACAACATCAGCGCTTCTTTTGACAAATGGACCAGCGGCATCACCTCGAAGCAAAGCTTGTCTACCGAGTCGAAGGTTACCGATAATGGCAAGGAATACACCTTCGCGATCACTTATACCGTTTCTGCGGAAGCCGCCGCTCATCTTTCGATCACCGAGGATGGCAAAACCCTTAAGGTCACCTGCGATTCCGAAGATCATTCCTACAAGAACGCCGTCACCGCTCACGCCTCCATCAATGGATCTGAGAAGGCCAGCAAATCCTTCAACGTGAAAGTCTCCGCCAAGACCTACATTGATCTTGCCAAAGTCTATGAAGCTGAAGGTGACGCTAAGGTGACCACGCGCGGCTATGTTGAGGTCCTCAACAAATCCGCTTCCATCATCACCGTTTCTGCGGGCACAAGCTCCATCGCTGTTTATACCTCCAAAGCCGATTACTATACCTCTCTTAAGACTGGCGATCTTGTGGAGATCACCGGTGAGGTTTCCATCTATTCCGGTCTCTACGAACTGAAGCCGGACACCATCACTGTTCTAGATGAAGAAGATGAAAGCGTGCCTGCGCCGGTCGCGCTAACCCTTGGCGGCAAGACCGATCTCGATGACGAGGCGGCCATTCAATCCCGCAAGGCCGTTGCGGAAGGCTACCTTAATAGCCTTACCTGCTCCTATAACAGCAGCAAGAGCCGTCACATCGTCGAAGCGGTCGTTTATGTTGGCAGCCCAACCGATGGCTGGCAGTCCATCACGATCCACCTTGAATCCGATAAGCTTTCCGATGCTGACACCATTCTTGCCAGCTGGGGATACAATCAGACCGACAAGAAATTCGGCGATGATGCCCCCACCGTTGGCAAAAAGATCAAAGCCAGCGGCTATATGGGCTGGTACAACGGCGCTCAGCTTTCCAACGCCAAACTCGAAAGCACGAGCGATTGGGAAGGCGATAAGCCCTCTGCCCCGGAAGCCGATATGGTGAAAACCACGATTGCCGACCTCAATAAGAAGACCGCGGCTGAGAACGATGTCGCTTACGAAGTCACGGGCATCTATGAGGTCAGCGGAGAAAAGAAGTACCTCACCGAAGCGACCACTGGCGAGACCATCTGGATTTACAACCTCACCGCTAACGAAGGCAAAGGCGTCGTCTGGAATGGCCTCGACGGATATAACTACGAAAAAGACAGCGATGCCGCTACCTCGCTTGCCGATCTTAAAGTCGGTGAAGAGGTTACTTTGAAGGCCCTTAACGCCTACTATTCTTACACCAAGACTCCGGAGATCAACGCGAGCCTTATCAGCCATAAGGCTTCTACTTATGCTTCTTACACCGCTAGCATCGAAAAAGACGGCGATGATGAGGCGAGCGTCTCTTTGTCTAAGACCGAAGGCCTTGCCTATGGCGATGAAGTGACCGTCACCGCGACCCCTGGCACCGAGAACTATGTTGTTGACACCGTCATTGTCACTGACGCCGCCGGCACTGAAACCGACGTCACCGATACCATGAAGTTCAACGCCACCTGCGTCAACAAGGTCAAAGTTACCTTCAAAGACGGTTCTGTGGTCGTTAATAGCACCACCATTACCGTCGATGCCCTTGGCTTGGCCTCTAGGTCTTACACTAATGGTAGCAAGAAAATTGACGGCATTGATTGGGAATATAAGGAACTCGGAAATTATGGCACCGGAATTCAAATGCGTACAAAGAATGGAAAAACATCTGCGTGCTATAACATCGTCGCTTTCTCCAAAGCCATCAAAAACGTCGTCATCAATTTTAATTCCGAAACCATCTACACCAAAGAGTCAGGGGATGTTGTAGACAACACAGGCTTGTGCGTTGTGGCCTCTGGGACGGACAAGCTTTCGGCTGGCACGGTGAAATGCCAAACCGAAGATAGTGGGTTGGTTTACACCTACACTCCTAACGGAACGGCAGATACCTATTTTGCGTTTTCCCATTCTGGCTCTGGCGGCGTCTACATTGACTCCATCGTCATCAACTTCGTCGACTAATCCTCATCCACTTTATGCCCCCTTGCTTAGCCTTGGGGGCTTTCTGTTTGCTTTGCCCTTCTTTATAATTAGCCCAAATGAAAGCACGTTCTATTTTCTTAATTCTTATTGCCGGGATGAGTTTAGTCTCATGCGCTAGCCAAGGCGAGGCAACTACCTCGGATAGCTCTGCTGAGACTAGCGAAGTCAATCCTTCGAACACTTTGACTTCCGTTCTCTCTTCTATTCAAAATAACTGCACGGTTACGAATGTTTTCCAGTTCATCAACGTCTCTTCCGGCACGGCGAACGTTGTTACGAACTACGTGGAAGAAGGCTATTATTCCATCTTTAATAAGGACGCTTTCGGGACGGAAAGCAACACCGGTTTCATCAGCGATGATTCCAAGACCTACGCTTGCACGATCACGAAAGACGAGGTAACTTTAGGAGAAGAGCTTTTGGATTCGAACGGAAACTCCGTCGCCTCTTTCCGCGATCTTTATTACGATCCTTCCTATATTGGGGATAACGCCTCTTCTTTCACCGCGGAGAATGTTTTCTCCCCGCGCATCAAAGGAACGACCTATGGAACCTTCGACTTGCCTTTAAAGGTTTATGGGGAAGATAAGACCACGGTGGTGAAAGATAACACCGATATTCTTATCACTCTTGCCAAATGCCTTGGGGTTTACGAGATCGCCTCTTCCTACGCGGATGTCGTCATCAACGCGGCGGAGCTATATTTCTCTGCGAACGGGAAGAGCACCTATAATTTCAAATTCTATTTCACCTATAAGAATGGGTATGACCGCCTCACCGTGCTTAGCAACGTCACAAAAATCGGAACAACATCCATCAAAGGCTTCACCAACTACTTCAAGTCGAAAGAATGAATAAGAAGATAGCCCCCTTTATATTTGGCTTTGGCCTTATCTTTTTAACCTCTTGCTCCTCCGCCTTAGTAAATGGGGATTCTTCTATGGAATCATCATCAAGGGAAGGAACAACGGATTTCGAAGGTGGGTCCCCTTTGCTTTTCTCTGAGTTCTACCTGGGCGATACCTACAAAGATCGGGCGGTAGAGATCTCTAATTATGGGGATGAGCCCGTTTCTTTGTCTTCCTATTCCATCCGCATCTACAAAAGCAACGCCTTGGAGCCTTTTTATGCCATCTCTCTTGGGGATTCTCTTTTGAATCCCAATCAAGCGTTTGTCATCGCCTATCAAGAGATGGGTGGGATACCAGCGGATTTAATCTCCGATCAACTGATGAATAACGGAACTTGGCCAATGGGTCTTTTCCGCGGCGATGTCCGTGTGGACACTTTGGGGGAGGTTGGCTATGCGAACGCCTTTGCGGATGAGGAGGTCATCATTCGGAAAAACGAATTCCGAGAAGGAAGAGAAGCCAGCATCCGCTATGATTGGATTGGATACCCAAGAGGATATTCCCAAAATCTTCATAATTCCGTGTGCCCCGTTGATGAGGAAGCCTTGAGAGAAGGGCCCAAACTTACCCAAGCTGAATTCGATCTGCCTTTCGCCTCCGCTAGCAACAAAGGAACCGGCGGAGTGGAGGAAGTCACCGTCAGCGACTATGGCGATGGAGACACCACTTATTTCAACTACCCCTCTTCCATGTCTGAATATTACGGCCATTCCTTCCGCTATCAAAACATCGATACCCCCGAAGTCCAGCACGGGAACACGATTCAGGCGCAGCCTTGGGGCGAGGCTGCCGCAAAATGGAACAACGAGCAGCTGAAGAATGCGAAGCACATCCTTGTGCAAAGCGTGCTTGATGGAGCTTTGACGGAAACATATGGACGTTTGCTTGGCTTTGTCTGGATCAGCGATAAAGACGACCCTTCTCCCGCAGATTATCGGAATCTCAATTACATGACCGTTTTGAATGGTTATTCCAAACTCGCTTTCTATAGCTCCACCTGCGCGATGAAAAGCGGGGACATCACCTACAATAGTTACTTCAAAGACGCGAACGCCTATGGGCAGAAGATGGGGATCAAGGTATTCGGGGAGAAGGACCCGAACTTCAATTACTGACTTGCTCATGTATGGACGGAAAAGAAGAGGAAACTTATAATTGAGACTGATGAAAACCTATTGCCGCGAATGCCTTAAGAAAAACAAAGAAGGCGTTCCTTCCTGCTCTTCTTGCCATAGCGAAATCAATGCTCAGCTTGAGGAAGAGGAAGTCCGTCCTTTCGTGCAGCGCTTGCATAAGCGCAGCAATGTTTATCGCGAGCGCATCTCAATGGGTCTTTCTTTCTTGATCGTCGGCTTAACCCTTTTGGTTATCGGGGTCATCTTTTATTACCTTTCCTTCAAAATCGATCGCGAGAACGAGGATGAGGTCATCTTCGTTTTGACTACGACCTGCGCGGAATTCTGGGTTGCGATGATCGGCATGATCGGCGGTTCTTTAAGCGCTTCCTTTGGCTTTGTCTGCGCGACTTTGTTCGGATACAAAAGACGTTCCATTTATCATGATATGGATGAGATCCGCTCCACCCATTCGTTGAGCGTTTCCACCACCCCTTTTATTTTCGCGGTGTGGTGGAAAAAGCTCTCCTACTTCGTTAGACAATCTTTCTTCCGCATGAAACGAAAGAAAGCGATGAAGAGCCGTTAAGGGAAGGAGAGAGACGATGGAAAATGCCGTGACAAAAATAGCGGAAGAGAAAGAGCCCTTCTTCCGCTTCGAAAAATCCTCTTTTAAACGCGTTGGCGTCATTTTGCGTTTGGCTTCGATCCCTGTGGCGATCATCGGGCTCGTCCTTGCCCTTATTTTGCCTACGGTGACGATTGAATACGCGACCTATTCCTCTTCCACCACTTTCGATGTTTCCCGCGCGGCGAGCTTCGTGCCTGAGCATATTTTGGGAGCGCAGGCCCTCTTCGGCGGAGGGTGCTTCTATTATTACGCGAAGATGGATGGGGGCCCCGCCTTGCTTTACACCTCAGAGGCGAATGCGAATTGGATATTGATCGTTATGTTCATCATCGGCCTGCTGACGATGGTTTTGACTTTCCTCATAACGTTCTCCAAAAAGATGGAGAAATGGTCAAAGCTCAACACCCTGCTTTATTTCGTTGTTGGGTTGGCGATTCTAGCTTCGCCCATCTTTTTTATGGTCGCGAACAATTTTGGGAACACGTATGGCCAAAACAAGAACGACATCGTTCATTATTTCATTTACGATTCCCTTTACGTGCATGACGCCTACGGATCGTTGGTGAGCTTTGGCTTCCTCACCTTGTCCGCAGTGCTATTTGCCATTGGCACTAACCGCGAGATGGCTGGCGGAGATAATAGGAACACCCAAGAATGAAAAAAGCGAATTTAACGAAAATCCTTCTTTTGGCCGCTGGAACCTGCGCGCTTTTCTCCTGCGCAGGCGGCAACGATTCCAAAGACATCAATTCGGAAAGCGACTTTTTGGACGTCGCTTACTCAAGCAATTTGAAAATCGCCTCCATTAACGTTCTCTCCCATAAGCTCAAGAGCGCGGATACCGCGACTTCTGGCACGAGCGTCAAGCTGTCCGTTTACAACAATGACAACTGCACCGCCGCCGGGAAGGTCACTTATGAAGGAAAAGACTATTCGCTTAGCGGAATCGTCTACAACGTTTCTTATGGCGAGGATAAGACGCAGGAGTTCTATATAGACACGCAAACGAAAAAAGGCATCGCCTATGATAATTCCGGCGACTACATTTGGTATGTTGAGATGGTCAAAGACCTCATCAATGAGGAATATGAGAAGATCAGGGTCATTTACGATGGCTTCAAATCCTATATTGGCAAATCAGCGGAGGAATTAGGCTACACCTCCTATACCTTGCGCCGGTCCATCGCCACGAATGTGGCGGGCTATGTTCTCCATTCCTTCCAGAAAGGCGGGACAAGCGAAATCGAAACCTATCGTTACATCACTCTCGATAAGAAAAATGATAACTGGGTCTTCACCAGTTATAGCGAGCGTATTGCGACGACGACAATCGACGACAAAGGATATTCCTCGACTGTATATGACGTCTCGGAAGCGACGTTTGAGACCGTCGATGCCTATTCTGATCTTATTATCAACCTGTCCGACTATATGATCAGCGGAGAAACGACGAGCGGTGAGGACTTGATTATCCCTTCTACCGGCATTCTCTCTGAAAAGTGAGTTTAGATTGGAGCGGTTTCTTATGAGCCGCTCTTTTCTTTCGGTTTTTATTTTTTTGGTTCATCTAAATGATCGCCGTGCCATGTCGATAAGTAAGGACGAGATTCCGTGAGCTCAGCTTGCTCGCGAAGCTTCATGTATTCTTCTTTGGAAAGATAAACGGTCTGGTCGGTGGAATCCACCATATAGACCCCTGTCATATAATCATGGAAAGCCTGGCCGTCTTTTCGTACGATCGCCATTCCGAAGGTGATGAACAAAGGCACGGCAAAGGTCATCATAGAGAGCAGCGTTTCCACGAGCAGCAACAAAAGAAAACGGAATAGGAAGACGCGGAATTTCGGCGATATCGCTTTAGAGGTGATCAAAGACAAATGGAAGATCCTCATCCCCAAAGTTTGCCATCCTCTTCGGAAGAAAATCAAAGGAATCAAGAACTCAAACGCGAGCATCCCAGCGGCGATGGAAGAAGGAATAAGCAGAAGGTTAATGGTTTTCGATAAGGTCTTTGAGGCATTCACGTATGCTTCCGAACGGCTTAAATATTGAATCGCCGAGAGGATTGCTTCATCGTAAAAGCCAATCAAAGCCTCATTGTTTACAATCGCTTTGGGAACCCCGTTGCTATCGTAAGCAAAATAAGCGGAGCCATCGCTTTGCTTGAAGGCGGAGTCCCCCACCTTTTCGTTAGCGTATAGTTTCATCCCCTCGTCCCCGTCAAAGATATCAATGGGATCCTCGGTATAGAAATAAGAAAGTCTGGTCTCGCAGAATTCCACTTGCTTCGCGTAGTCGTCTTCGTACGTCCCTTTCGCGTAGGTGACGATTTGAACCAGGTTATCTTCCGTCTCTTCATAGGTGTATAGCCTCGAGTCCTTTGATATGGAGACGTAAGTTGAGAAAGCGGACTTATAAGGGGCGCTGTTTTCTACTGCTAAGCGGAGCAAACAAAAGATTCCCAAAGCGAGAACGCCCGTTAAGGTCATATCGATTAAGAAAGCGATGAACCGTTTGGCCAAAGGCGCCTTGTAATATTCGAGCTCGATGCCTTCTTGCTTCTTCGTTTCTTCTTTCATCGCTCGCTTTTCCTTTCGGCAAGGCGCTTATCGCGCTCGTTTCGAATCGCGGCCATATCAGTTGTGCAGACGATTGTCCTCGAAAGCAATTCCGCCAAAGAAGAGCCGTCCCTCCTGAAAACCATGAAACCCAGGGAGGCCAAACCGATGATTCCTCCGAAGGCCATGAACAAAGCTAGGCGCAACACCGTTCCTTGGATTATTAAGAAAGGAAGCATGAATCCGTCTAAGCCGTATATGAAGAAGGAGGCAAAGGGAATCGCGAAAGTCCCCTGCAAAAATTCCACGCTCCCGCGGAGAAAAAGCGAAGAACCTTTCAGATGCGAGCCATCCGATTCCAAAGGCTCTAGATGCATGACGCGTTTTCCAATGGCCTTGCCCCTCCCTTTAATTAGAGGCATCAGGAAATAGAAGACCCCTCCTGCTATTAGGTAGGAAATAAGAGCCAAACAGCCAAAGAACACATATTGTTTCGTTGCTGCGTTTGTATAAGCCTGAAGCAGTTTCGCATAGACACCATTTTCCGCGAAATTCTTCCACGCTGTTTCGTATGTCTTCGCATAGAACTCTTCTACGGATCTAGCGGCGTTAATAACGTCAGCGTTATCCGTTTCGTTGTTGAGATAGCGTTTTACTAACGCCTTGACCCCCTCTTGCAGCATCGCGGCCTTGCCTTCTCCAAGCGAGATAAACAAGCAGCCCTCTTTGCCTAAGCCGAGTATTTCGGTGTTGTAGGCGTTCACGTCCATTTTGGCTTTGCTATCGCTTTCGTAGGCGCAGTAATAGTTGTAAAAGCAGTCGTCGGGCGTTCCCTCCCCGTCATAAGAGGCAACTCTGCTTAGATATATCTCCTTGAGATCGTCATCGGAATAGGCATTGCCCTTCGCGTCATACAGCCGGAGCCCGCTTGAACTGGCTTCCTGATTAAGCAAAACGATTTGGTTTCCTGCTTCTTGGGCGATGGGGGTTTGGCTGGCGATGGAAGCGAAGACCGAATAGAGAATCATCTCCAAGACGAGCATTAAGAAAAAATCGCCAAGGCAAGCGAGAATTCGTTTGCTTTTTTTGCCGGGAACAAGAATTGGCTCTTCTTCGGCGGTATCGAAATTTTTAGCTCCGTCTTTCATTGAACATAGTTTACTTGCTTTCGCGAGAAGGACAAGAAAGTTACGAAAGGGGGGCTGTCTCAAAACGACCCCTTCCCCGAGATATTCCTTAAAAATGGATATTTCTCAGCGTTGGAAAGGAAGATCCTTTACTTTTGCCTCTATCATTGCCGCTTCACGAAGAAAATCGCGAAAGCACTCGGAGCAGAAAAGACCGCTCATTATAGGAACGTCCTCCTAGGCTTAGAAGGCAAAGGCTATTTGCGTCGAAGCTATTTTGAGCCAATCGCCTATTCAGCCGATTATAGCGGCTTGGCCATGACCAAATCCTTATTATTTGGGTGAAAATCGCTTCGTTGTTACCCCTTGGAGCAAGCTAAAAAAATCCTTGCCCCTCTTATAAATGGGTAGTAAACTTCTTGAGCGCGAAAGCGTATGGACCGTTAGCTCAGTTGGTAGAGCAGCTGACTCTTAATCAGCGGGTCGCGGGTTCGAGTCCCTCACGGTCCACCAAAATGTAAGGAGACGAACACCAGTCACATAATTGGAATATATTATGTACCTGGTCACTTCGTTGTAAGGGCACAGATGGATGTTGCCCGTAATAGAAAGAAGAACAAATAGTGGTGTAAAGCCACTA
>CAVECL010000031.1:0-20470 GCA_963614595.1 Parasutterella excrementihominis
TATTGATCATGGCTTGGTGTCTTTTGTAGTTAAGCCTAGCTGTATCTTTAATTTGCTTAATCGATGAACAACGGGACGTATAGGCGTAAAATGATTCCATGAGCTTTAAAGACCAAGACCTTTCCATCTTTGACGAAGCCTTGAATGACCAGGCTTATTTGACGGACTCCCAAGTCGGCTACATCCGTTCCAAGGTGGAATCCGCCGGCAGCACCTTTGACAACGAGGGTGACATCATCAAGGTTTTGGATGATTTTGTCCATGAAAACAATCGGGCGGATGACTGCTACCTCCGTCTGAAAGAGCTCGTGGACAAGTCCCTCGCCCTTTTCAAAAGCGATTTGCCTTATTCTGAGCAGGTTAAAATAGGCCTTTTGCCTATCTCCATCATGGCCTATTTCGATTTGCTGCTTTTGGTCGGAGTATACAAAGAGGGCGAGCTCAGCATGGGCATGCACATGAATGATGTTCCTGGCGGAAGCCGGAACAACGAGGCTTGATGGCTATACCTTTCTTGAACGAAACGATTTTTGATGTCAGAATTTCCTACGGAAAACGGCGTATGGACGAAGAGAATCCAAAACAAAACGAACTTGAATCCCTGCAAGAGCAAGTCTCTTCTTTCGCCTCCGGCATCGACGATTCCCTTTCCTTTCGCCTAGAGGAGATCAAAGCCAGCCAAGAAAAGCGGCTAGAAGAGATCCGGCACGAGATTTCGGTCATGAAGACCTTGTTTGAAATTGAGACGAAAAGGTCCTTGGAGGGGGCGGATGAGAAAACCGTCCTTGCTTTGGCGAAAGCCTATTCCGAGTTTGATTTAGGGGATGCGCATGAATAACGGGCGTTTCGAAAAGGAAATCATAGAAAGAAACGCGGCTATCTCCGTGAGCCTTTACGAAGTCTTGGGGATTCGCGCCCGCGACTTCGCGGATGAGGCCAAGAGGCTGCAGGCTTCCTTTGAACGGTCTTACGACGATATCAAGAGGATTCTTTCCTTGGAAAAGGAGGGCGAGTGATGGAAAACAAAACCCTTCTTCCTTTTGCCTCTCCGAATGAGGATGCCGGTCTCTCTTTTTCGATTAACCCGCAGACCAATTTCCCAAAGACCGAGGCTTTGCTTTTTGAGCTAACAAAGCAAAACGAAGAGATGGATAAGCTCAAAGAGGAAGCCCAAAGGATATCTTCCATTACGGGCGAGGGGTTTGTCCTTGAGTCTTTTGAAACTTTTGCAAAGCATTGGAAAGAGGCGCTTTCCTCCATCTCCGCTTTGGCGAAAAAGGGGGAGTTTGAGGAAGCCTTCAACGAGCTTGACTCAATTTCAAAAGAGACGATAGATTTGCCTAATGGCGGTTCGCTTTCCTCGGAAAAGGAAGCGCAGCTTATTGTGAAGTCGCTCCGCTGCAGGCTGGAGGCGATGCGAATCGCTAAGCAAAAGGACCTCGGAAGCGTTTGGAACGAATCGCACATAACCAGCCATTACTATAGCTGCTTGGCTTTGTCTTCTACTTTGGATGGAGAGCAAGGCAAAAATAAGATTATCGATGAGGCCCGTGGCTTCGTTTACGCCTATTTTGCGGAGATTTGCGAAAAGCAAAAAGAAGATTACAAGACTTTCACGGCAGGCTTGCCCCATTGGAAAATGGCCCTTTCGGAAGAGGCTATCTCCAAGGAAACCAAGGCGGCTAAAGAGCGCTTCGCGAGGAGTTTCTCCCTTTGCTATAACGCCCAAGTCGAAAAAGCCTTCTCCCTTGAGCAGGATTACGAACGGGCGCTTGAGCTTTTTCGTTTCCGCTCCTTGTTCAAAAAAGAAGAACTTTCCCTCGCCCCCTATCGATACGCTTACGACGAGAATGAGTTCAGACTGTATTTCACCGAGTCCGAAGCCTTAGGAAAAGACAACAATGGTTTCCCTCCTTTCATCGCCGAATTGATCTCAAAAGTCAAAGCCCCTGATGTTTTTGAGTTCCAGGTTTTGTCGCACCTTCTAGCTCTCCCGGGCATCACCAAAGACAGATTCGAGATTATGCTGTCCGCGATTAAGCCTTTGAGCTTTGAGCTGAAAATTCAATTGTTTTCCTCCTCCCTTTCACTTGGCTTGGCTCCTTTGCGGGCCCAAGGGCTTTTGCGTTCCATTGAACGGACGCATCCCAAAACGTTAGATCTCGAAGCCCTTGCAAAGCCCTTGCTCTTCATCAAGGAACATTTGAATGACGCTTTGCTGGCGCGCTTCTTGCCCTTGCTTGATGACATTCTCCGTTCGCCGAAAGCCCATAAGGTCATAGTGAAAAGCAATTCCCTCGCCTTGCATGCTCTAGCGGGCGAAAGCCAGGAGATCCCTCGTCTAGCGATTGGGAAGGCGATGAAGAACTCGCGTGTCCGCGCATGGGGGAATGGCAAGTACCTTTGCTATCTCATCTTTGGGATTTGCCTGCCGATACTTCTTTTCGTCTTCGCTTCGGTATTTATCTATCTCTTCCCTGATATCTCCGCAAATAGCGCTTCTTTGTATGGCTTGATTCCTTTGTTTGCTATTTACGTATGGGTTTTGTCCATCCTATATAATTGGATTGGCTTCGATGAACGGGGCAGCGCGATCATGAGGAAAGCGCTCCTAGGAGACGCGCTTTGGAAAGCGGTTTTGGCCTTGCTTTATTTCGTTTCGCCTTCGCTTTACCCCGCGCTAGATAGAGTTCGTTACACTCTGCTCGGCTTTGCTTTAATCGAATCTTTCCTCACCTTCTTCCTTTTGAAAGCAAAGACGAAAAAAGCCCTTGGCGACTATTTGCTCTTCGGCGCGAATTTCGTGATTTCCGTGACTGCCTTGATTTACATGATCTTGGATATGATGAACGGCTTAGTCTAATTCTTTGAATTCGTTATATTCCTTCGAGCGCTCCTTGGCTTTGCTGACGGGGTTTCCTTCGTTTTGCTCGTATTCCTCCGAAGCGGTTTCGCCTGGCTCAAGGTCTTGCTTTTCCAGAGGCGCGGATGCAGTGAATGACTTCTTTGCGCACGCTGGGATTTCCCTCCCTCCTTTCTAGTTTATAATTTGCTTGTTTATGAGCGACCCTCTTACCTACCATTTATTCGGAATCGACTTCGGGGCGAACGAGGGCCAAAGGGAACTCATCCGGCTGATTCGCTTGGACCCCAGCAAAATGCCGGTTGTTTATTGCTTGGGGTCCGCTGGCACAGGAAAAACCTTCGCTAGCCTCGCCGCCGCTCTTTCTCTTGTGCGCTCCAAGGGCTCGCTTAAGAAATACAAAACCATCTATTACGTCAGAGAACCTGTTGAGGTTGGGCATCGTCTTGGCTATCTGAAAGGCGGGGAAGAAGAGAAATACGCCCCCTATCTCGGTCCGCTTCTAGACAACTACCAGCACCTGATGGATCATTGCAAAAACGAAACAAAATCCACGCAAAATCCACCTAAATCAATGAAAATGAATGCTTCCGGAGAGGACGCTTTGCCCTATGCTTACCGCAGGTTGCCTAGCGATATCGTTCCTTTGGCCCCCGAGTTTCTGCGCGGTCGAAGCTTTGAAAATTGCATTATCCTCGTGGACGAAGCCCAAAATATGAATCTCGACGAATTCCAGACTTTAACCACGCGAATCGGGAGAAACTGCAAACTGGTTTTCATGGGTTCGGTGAATCAAATCGACGTCCCGGAGCAAAGCGAAGAGAAGAATGATTTTCTTGCTTCTTACCGCATTCTGGAGCCGACTGGACTGGTGGGTTTTGTGCGGCTCAATCAGCCGATGCGAAGCGGTTTCGTCGCGGAATTCGACGAGCGTTTCGCTGCTTACCGCAGAGCCAGCCTTTCCCCAAAGAGCGTGAAAGGGAAGTAGGTTTTGCCCATAGGGGCTTTCTACTATGTAGAAACAATGGTTGGTCGATGTCCTTTGTGGCATAATTTGGCGGTTGCATGGACAATCTATTCGACAGCATCAACGGCAAAATGTTCTCCGCCCTTACGGCGGAAGATAAGCGGGGGAACTATGATCTCCTTCGCATTCTTTATCATTTGTCGGAATCCGTCGACTATGGCGACTTCATTCCAAAAGAAGAGGCCGTGAGCGCTCTTGCCGTGTTTTTGGAAGATCACGCGGGTGAAGTGAAGGATGATGGGGAAGGCGTTGATATCTCTAGACGCAGCGCCAGGGACAAAGCCCAATTAAAACTTCGCCAGTTCCGCAATCTCGGATGGATCAACGAGGAATCGCTTGGCGGATACAACGCCCTCGTTTCTTTTACCAGCGCCGGCAAAGCCACGATGGAATTCCTCACCAATTTCACCGAAAGGGCCGAAAAACCGCTTGAATACACAGGCTATGTCTACGTCATTTATTCCACGCTGAAAAGTTTTGATATCTCCAAATCAACCGCCATTCTCCAACAAGTTTATCGCTTGACGAAAGAGCTGATGAATGCCTTGTCTCGCCTTTCCAGCGAAATCAAGGAGTTCCTCGATGCTTTGATGGACAACCCCGATCTCGATCCGAAGGATATTCTTTCTACTCTCCTCGGCAAATATCAAAACCAGGTCATCTTAAGGGTGTTCAACAACCTCAGAATGAGGGATAACCCATCCCGTTACTCTTCTCAGATCATCGACATCCTGCGCGATTTGCTGCGCGAGCATATGGACGAGATGGTCGCTAACTCCGTCGTCGTCGAAGATGTCAAGGATCTTACCAAAGAACGTTATGAGGCGATCGAGAATCAGATTCGCGACGAAGCCACTTACATCATTTCCTCTTTCGAAGGCATTGAGAAATACCTCGATGTCATTGACGCGCAGAATGCGAAGTATCTTTCTTCCGCCAAAGCCCGCCTCGACTTCCTGCTCACTTCGACGAAAGACGTCACGGGTCGAATCAACGATTGCCTTAAGGCTATTGCGGATATACCGGATGATTATCCTTTCGAATCTTTGATCGCCCTGGAATCCTCTGGCATCATCGACGCCAGATCCATGTCCTCTCCTCGCTTTCAGCGCGAGAAGCCCGTGGCGATTGAACTCCCCGTCCCGGAAGGCGACGAAGGGGAAGTCGCGAATGGGCTTGACCGCATCTTCGGGGACGACCCTTATTCGCGCGAGAACATCAACAATGCCGCTTTATCTTTCCTTGACGAAAAGCAGGAAATGTCCTCCAAAGACATTCCAACCGAGGAGCAGAGCGACCTCATCTTGCTCATGTTGATGCAGCTTATCTCGCAAGATAGAGGGCTTGGTTATACCGTTGACCTCAAAGAAGACAAATACATCCGCATCGGACACGAAATCGAGGAATTCAAACTAAAGAAAAAGGAGAAACGCAATGGCAGATAAAAACGAGATCGCCGAAACCTTTATCGGCGAATATAAAAGCATGGGCGATGGCGAGAAACAAGAATTCGCCCGCGTCGTCTCCAAGTTCTTGAACGAGACCTTCATCCTCAAAAGCAAGAAAACCGATACGAACGATTTCTATTTCGTCCAAGAAAGGAAAGCCCTGTTCTCCTCTTATTTCGGCATGACGGATTACAAACTTGAGTTTGATCAGGAAAGGGGCTTCTTCTATATTTCGACCGAAGAAGAGCGAAGCCGCGTCAGACTCAACAAATTTGAGACCGTCCTTCTGCTCCTGCTCCGTCTTAAATATTACGAGAACGCCAAAACAGCAGCCTCCTCTAGCGACAACGCCATCGGCGTCGAAGAGCTCGTTGAGAAAGTGAACCAAACCAACATCTTCCATCCTTTGAAGAGGATGACGGAATATGATCTCTCCCTTAAGAAGCTTAGGAGAAGCAAGGTCATCGATTTCAAAGGCAGCAAGCTAGAAGCGTCAACCCGTCTAGTGATTTTGCCCACGATTTTGGTCGTGCTGGGGCAATCCGATATTGATTTGATCGCCGCCGAGCTGGCCGCTTATTCGAAGAAAGAAGGAGGCAAAGACGATGCAGAAGCTGATTAAGATCAAGCTGATCAACTGGCAGAGCTTTTATGACAACACCATCGAGGTCTCTGGGAACATCCTTGTGACTGGTGATAACGGCGCTGGAAAGTCCTCCATGCTCGACGCCATTTATTTCGTTTTAGCCGGCGGTTCAAGCAAGTTCAACCTCGCGGCGGTCGACGAAACCTCTCGCTCTGTCGAAACTTACATGCGCGGCACAATCGGCGCCGAAGGCAGGGAGTGCCTCCGCCCGAATCCGGATTTGATTTCCCACGTCGCTTTGGAATTCGCTGACGCCAATGGCCAGTCTTTGATTTTAGGCTGCGCTCTTGAGATTCGCGATGCCGCGCCGAAGGCGGATCAATCTTTTTACCTGATTCGCGGAGGGCACATCGACGATGATCTCTATTTCGTCTTAGACGGCGAAAAGAGAAAGGCCGTGAATGCGAAAATACTTCAAGACAGGGCAAATTCCTTCTTTGGGGACCGCTCTTTCGTCGCCGTCAAAGGGACAAAGACGGAGATTAAATCGCAAATCGCCCGCGCGCTCGGCTTGGCGAGCAATAAATATTATGAATTGCTCCCGAAGGCCATCGCCTTCAAGCCAATTCGCGAGGTCAATGACTTCGTATTTGACTTCTTGCTTCCAGAGCATAACGTCGACATCGCCTCAATCCGTGCGTCCATCCATTCCTACATGGAAATTCGGAAGGACGTCGAGATTGATGAGAAAAAGAAGACCCAGCTCGAATCCATTGTTACAATGAACAACGATTATGAGGAAAAAACCCTACAAAAATCACTTTTTCAGGCGTTGACTGTGCAGAAAAATAAAGTTTCTTCCGAAAAGAAAATCGCTTCCTTGAAATCTTTGATCAAGACCAATACAGCTTTGATTGGCGACGAGGCCGACAAACGTAAGCTGCTTGTCGTCAAGATCGACGAGGTGCAGCATAAGTTATTCGCTCTTTCGGGGCAGGACTGGTATAAGAACCTTGAAGAGAACCAGCGCGCTTTGGATGAAAACAAGCGCAGCGTTGAGAGCTTGATGCCCAATCTATCTCGCTTTAACCGCGCCATCTTGGAAGAAAGCGAATTGGCACGGTCCTTATCGCTGAAAGCGAATTTCGCTTCTTTCATTAAAAGTGAGGACTTCTCTGGTTTCCAATCCGCTCTTTCCGCTTATGACGAAGCTTTTGAAAGCCGCAGGCAAGCCCTTAACGATGCGATGATGCTTCGCTGGAGCGAGCTCAACGAAGCCAAGCAAAAGCAAAGCGGCTATCAAAGCAAATATGACGCCTTGCGCAGAGGCCTCCCCCAATACGATTACAATACCTCCACCTTGATGAGGCTTATCCATCAGCTGTTTGTCGAAGAAGAAGGACATGATATTGAAGTGCATCCCTTTTGCGAGCTTATTGATATTGCTCCAGGGGAAGAAAGCTGGCGAAATGCGGTGGAAGGGTATCTCAACACGCGTCGTTTCGACTTGTTTGTAAAAGAAGAGTATTACGACCATGCCCTTTCCATCTACGAAAGGAACAAGGCCCAATACCACATCCACTCCGTTGGTTTGGTGAACGTCGCTAGGCTTGATGACCGCGACGCGAAACCAAACTCCTTGGCGACCAAGGTCGTGACGGACGATCCAGATGCCCAACGCTATATCAATTACGTCCTTGGGGACATTATTTGCGTTGAGTCCGAGCAAGAACTTAAGTTCTACGACGCTTCCATTACGAAGACCGTCATGGTCTACCGCAACAAAGCGGCGCGCGCCACCCGCCCTGATGTTTACGCGATTCCCTTTATCGGCAAGGGCGCTTATGCCACGCAGCTTGCAACGCTGCAAAAAAACCTGCAAGAGTCCAATGAAAACGTCGCAGAACTCAGTCAAAACGTCGCGGAATTGCGTTCGAAATTAAACAAAGCATCTGAGTCCCGCCGCAAGCAGCTTCTCGATTCTCCAAACTATTGGAGACAATATGCGGATCTCTTGAAACGGGAAAGCGACCTCACAAAAGAAAAAGCTGAACTTGAACGCGCCTCAAAGGAAGGGGGACACGGCAACACGGAGGATTTCGCCAAAGAAAAAGCGGAGCTCGAAGCGGAACGCGATGCTTCTTTGACTAGACAAACCAAACTTGAATCCGAATGCGATTTGGCTCAAAGGCAAATCAAAGAACTCGAGGACCTGCAAAAGACCGCCGAAGAGGAGCTGTCCGAGAAGGCCAATGACCCGAAAGTCAGGGAAAAATTAGAGGAATTCGCGAAGAAGAACTCTTCCCTTGGCCCGAACGAAATTTCGAGGCAAATCGCTTCTTTGGCCCCGCAAATCGCTTCTTTGGAACGCGCCATCATTTCTTCGATGGCGACTTATATTAACGAATTCCGTTTTGATAGCGCTCCGGGCATGGAGAATATCACGGATTTCCTCAATGAATACAGCAAGGTCGTCGGTAGGGAACTCGGGCAGTTCAAAAAAGACTTGGAACGCGCCCAGGCCGACTGCGCTACCGCCTTCAAGGAGAACTACATTGCCCAAATTCGCAAACACATCCTTGATGAGAAAGCCAATATCCGCAAGCTGAACAAGGTTCTGGCGGATAAGCCTTTTGGCAATGACGGCGAAGTTTATCAGTTCGTTGTCGCTAGAAGCAAAGACCCGAATTTCGGACCCTATTATGATATCTTCACCTCCAAAGATGATATCTCTTCGAAAGACCTGTTCCTCGATTCGCTCGATTCGAATGATTCGGCCTTGATGAAGGATCTCTTCAATCGCCTGACCGCAACCCCGGGAGATGAGAAGCAAGAAAAACTGCTCCGTCTCTTTACCGATTACCGCATGTTCATGAATTACGATATCCAAATCACGAACCGCGAAGGCGAGATCTCCTTCTTCTCGAAGATCTCTAGAGGCAAGTCAGGAGGCGAAACGCAGACCCCGTTCTATGTTATTATCGCCGCCTCCTTCGACCAAATCGTCCATGAGGGGAGCTTCGACAAAGAGGCGGGTTGCATCGTCATCCTCGATGAGGCGTTCAACAAGATGGATGCTTCGCGTATCTCGGCGACGATGTCTTACTTCAACGATCTTTCCATTCAGCTAATCATCGGTTTGCCGAGTAACAATGCGAAGATTTTGATGCCTTACGTCGATACCACAATCGGCATCGTGAAGAGTCGAGACCGCAGCTACATCCGCACGGATACAAAGGTAAATTAAAAAGGAGCTTGGGCTCCTTTTTAATTGGCTTTTGCGGGGTTATCAATTCTTCTCGGTGATGCTTTGCGTCTTTTTTGCGTAGCGGATCAGGGCATAGCAAATGAGCCAAAGTATCACGAGAGCACCGATGGCGTAAAGCAAAGTCATCCACCATTGGTTCTTGGAAAAATCCAAGAACGGGTAAGGGGCTTCAATGAGTTTGGCGGCGCATAAGGGGATGATGACGCAAGCGTATAGAACGGGCGGCAAGAACCCCCAACCGCCATCCTTGAAAGAATATTCGGACTTGCCCAAGAAAAAGTAGTGGTTTGCGATCGCTAAAAGCGGGCAAAGAACGTGAAGGAAGGGAAAGCTTCCCGAATATAGCATCATGGGGCCGGCAAACCAAACGAGGTATAGGCAAACAATCAAGAAGATCAAAACCTCTGTGACGGTACCGGCATAGTGGAGGACAAACCCCCAACGGGAGATGTTTTTCTTTTTAGGCAAAGCGCTGATTTGAGCGATCAAAACCAAGATGGCGGCGATTAAATAAAAGGCGTTCCCGATATTGGTGAAGAAAAGATAAGGCTTCTCTTCGGTGAGCAAGGCGATGGTCAAGCCAGCGGCTTCCCCTAGAATCGCGGCGATCAGCAAGGCGATGGAAATGGCTTTTTTCGTTACGTATTTCATGGCGAAGGAATTATAGACAAGTTCAGAGGCCGGTTCATCAATAGAAAGGCTTATACCCGGTCCTCTTTCGTGTCAAAATCTTATACATCATGGTGTGGGGGACTCCTTCCTCATAAAAAACTTCGCCATCGGGATAAGGCCTGAAACCCAGGGAACGGTAGAAAGCCATTTTATCCACCTGGGCGGCCAAGACGGCTTTTCTAGCCCCAAGGCTCAAGGCTTTGTTGCAAAGAAATTTGACGGTGTAAGTTCCTACTTTCATATGGCGGAAATTTTTCCTTACGGCAACTCGGCCGATCCGATAGGTTTCCGGATCGATTTCTAAAACCCTCCCCGTGGAGATGGGAATCCCATCTAGATAAAGGACCAGATGCCAAGCTTTGCTGTCATTTTCATCAAATTCCTTTGCAAAACCCTGTTCTTTTACGAAAACCTCTTCGCGAATAAGTTTGGCGTCATCGGTTAATCCGAAGTTGAAGAGAGGCTTTACCATGATTTTTCCTTTTTCCTTTTTGCCCAACGCGACTATCATACGCCTGTATGAGCAAAAACAAGATTTTCGCAGTTTCCTTCCTTTCCTTGGCGTGTCTCTTTTTCTTCGGACATTACCTTTTTCTTGAGATCAACTGCTCCTGGACTTATTTCAGGACAACTTCCTGGCTCAATATTTTGTTTTTTGCACTCGACGCAATCATGTATTTGATTCTTCTTACCTGCAACATCCGAAATGACGATTTCGCATACACGGGTATCGCGCTTTTCGTTTCGATGAAGGCTTTCGAATACATCAAAACCTTCTTTTATAATCAGGCGAGTTTCCTGAATTCATTGTCTTCTGGCTCGATTTTTGGCTGGCTCCTCTCTTCGCTTTATATGTCTTTCCTTGCGGGCGAGGCCGGCATTGGGGTCGCTTTGTATGTTTTTGTAGTTCGTTATCAAAGAGGATCGCCTAATTTCACGCTCGTTCGCGTCTTTGGGATCGTATTCGCTGCCCTGCTTGCTTTAACCGCGATTACACATAGCCTTATTTTCTTTCAGGGCGTGGCTTTTTCTTGGGATTTGCTTCTTTCTTACATTGCCCTTCCTGCCGCGGAAGCTTGCGTCGGCGCAGGCATCGTGTTCACCCTTGAAAGATTAAGGCGCTGTTAAAGGCCCTCGAAAAACGTTTTTTTCTTGATGAAACGCAGGGGAATGTCTATATTATTACTCGCGCCGACATGGCTCAGTTGGTAGAGCAATTCACTCGTAATGAATAGGTCGCAGGTTCGATTCCCGCTGTCGGCACCATACGCATTCTAGGTTTGAAAGGTCAGAAAAAGACCTTCAAACCTTTTTCTTACTCTAGCTATAGATAATCTGGATTTTTCGGGTCGTTTTTGGAAATAACAAATTCTTGATAATTTCACCATCTGAATGCCTAATTAATAACAAAAATATAAGGCAATTTCTTTATTATCTTAAAAAGAAACGAAACATTGCAAAGTGTTTGCTTTTGCTTAGCGTCGTTTTATAATTGGGTAGTCTGTTAAGAAAAGGGCAAGTTTATGAAAAATGTTACTAGCGCCATCACCAACGCTCTTCTTGAACTCATGAAGACTGAGGAGTACAGCAAAATCTCCATCACCGACATTGTTGAGAAAGCGGGCTTGAGCCGCGTTACCTATTACCGTCATTTCTCCAGCAAAGAAGAAGTGCTGGTCCGTTACTTTAAAGAAATGAAGGAAAGATTCATGGCCCAGAACTCTTTTCAAGGTGGCGCAGTCAACAACGAGATCATGGTTTTGAATCTTTTCATCTTCTTCAAGACCAACATGGAGACCAATAAAGCGATTCGGAACGCTCATCTTGAGACTGAGCTGCTCTTCTTCCTTTCTAAAGAGTTCACGGAAAATTTGCCCGTGAAACTTGATCGTTATTACGCTTTATTCACCGCCGGAGCTTTGTTCAATGTTCTAATCAATTGGCTTGATAATGATTGCAAGGATCCTATTGATGAAGTCACTAAGCCCTTTATCGAGATTCCAAGCGCTTTGGTGGAGTACCACAAAGCCAAAGAAGCGAAGTAACACAAGACTCAATAACCCATTTTCTTTAGATATCACGCGAAGAAAATGGGCTTTTTATGAACAAAGAAAATTTCAAAATTGCTTCTTGCACCTCTTATTGCCCCTTCCTATAATAAGCAAGCCGCTAAGCGGCCTCGCAGGAACTTATGGGTGTTTAGCTCAGCTGGGAGAGCACCTGTTTGACGTACAGGAGGTCACAGGTTCGATCCCTGTAGCACCCACCACGCGAGAATTGACCACGGACCAGCCCGTGGTTTTTCTTTGTTTTTCGTCTATAAAGCGTATCATTTCCAAAAGGAGAAATCGCAATAAACATGAAGTATAAACATTGCAAACGTTCCGGGGTCGCCTTCGTCCTTCTCGGAATCATCACCCTGGGGATTTACCCCATCGTCGTTTTGAGCCACGTGAGAACGGAAGTCAACGCGCTTAACGCCGATAACGGCGTCAAAAAGCAGATGCCTTTCTTCTGGGCTTATGTCCTTGGTTTGATTACCTATGGGATTGTGCCAATCGTTTGGCTCGCAAGAATGGCGGAGAAGGTTCAAATCGCCGCCTTAGAGAGGAAAGTTACCTCAACAAGAATCAGCAAAGCGTTCGTGGTTTGCTGGCTCCTCTTCGGCAGCTACATCATTGTTGGCCCATTCCTTGTTTTCTGCCGTTTCTTCAAGCTCCTGAACCTCGTTGAGCAGGCGGAAAATCAACGTCTTGAAGAAGAAAGCAAAACCGTCGAGGCAAAAGACGAGATGAAAGAAGAGATTAACGCGAATTCGCTCAAGGAAGAAAACAAATCCGAGCCTGTGGGTGAGTCTAGTTCCGAGACCCCTTATCCCGGTCTTATTTCCGTTTCGAAAAAAGCCTACGCCTCTAAGCCCGTCCCTAGTGTTGCCGGCGCTAATAAACCCGCTTCTTCAGGATCGAAAAATCGTCCTTGGAGGGTGCGCGTTAACGGAGAGGTCAAAGTCTTCGAAACCCGTGAACAAGCCGTCGCCTATGCGCAAAAAGTTTCTGCGGAAAGACGCGCTTTAAAGGCCCAGGGGCAAAAGAAAGAGTAGACAAGCCCGACTTGTTTCGTATAATAAACTTCGCCGCAAGGCGAAATGCATCCCTAGTTTAGTGGTAGAACACTAGCTTCCCAAGCTGGATATACGGGTTCGATTCCCGCGGGGTGCTCCAGAGAACGTTGGCTCGGCAATCAAATGCCGGGCTTTTTATATATTTTTAACCATAAAAATCATCGTCTGCGTATTTACATATTGAATGACCTAGTAAGCAAAACTAGAATACGCTGTAAAGCAAATTAAGAACTTGCTTTTTCGGAGGTACTCATCATGGCGGTTTCTGTGTTCACTGATGCTAGCAGCAATTTATTCGCATCCTTCTTGCGAGACAAAGGATCGTCGATTCACGTTATTCCCATGCCTTTGCGAATCGATGACAAGGAATATCTTTGCTATGACTCTTCAATCAATGCCGAAACCTTCTCGCATGAGTTTTACGCGAAGATGCGCGAGGGGGCTGTGGTCAAAACTTCTTTGCCTAGCCCCGGGCTGCTTGAAGAAGAGGTTCGAAAAGAAATCGATAAGGGCAGCGAAGTGGTGTTCATCACCCTTTCTAGCGGCATCTCCGGAACTTACCAAAGCGCGAAATCGATCGCCGATTCAATCAATGAGGAAAAAGGTTCTTTCATCATGGGCGTCATTGACAGCAAGACGGCGGGCTTCGGCGAAGGGATGATCGCTTTGTACGCAGAAAAACTCGCAAAAGCCAATTATTCTTTGAACGATTTGATGAAGTCCACGGAAGAGTATGTGATGAAAGTCCGTAGCGAATTCACGGTCGACAGCCTTAAATATCTCGCCGCCACCGGCAGAATCTCAAAATTGAATGCCGCGCTTGGCAATGTGCTCATGATCAAGCCTCTTCTTTATGGGTCGGAGGAGGGCAAAATCACCGTGACCCAGAAGACAATCGGGCGCAAAAACGCCATAAAAAAGTTATTGGCTCAAGTTGAAGAATACGCAATCGATAAGGCGAAAAAGATCTTCATCACCCATTGCGACGCTCCCGAAGAAGCCTCGGAAATGAAAGCTTCGCTCTTGGCAAAAGGATTTAAAGACGTCGAGGTTTACTTCTACGACCTCATCACGGGGGCTCACGTTGGCCCAGGCACTTTGGCGGTGTTCTACGAAGGGGCGAATCGAGCGATCAAGAAGTCTTTGATTCCCTAATCTCCCCAATTTTCTTTGAAAATTCTCCTGTATACGCGCGCAAAAGGTTTTTTCTTGCCATTTCGCTTGCTATACTTCCTAAGGCGCAAATTTTGCGCAGGAGTTTTTTATGAGCGGATACAGGTTTGAACAGTTTTCTCAGCCGTGTAATTACATTAGCTTCATTTTTCTCGTTTTGATGCTTCTTGTAGTCGGCATCGCCGTTTGGTTTTTCTTCCGTCGCACGCTTAGCAGGGTCGCTTTTTATACCACTGAGGTCGTTATATTGCTTTTTTGGGGTTTCAGCTTAGACGCCGTTTTTTATGTTGCTCTGGCGGCTTTGCTTGGCGAGATGATCATCTTCTACATTGCCAATCCGAATGAAAACCGCGAATTCATCGCGAACAACATGGTTGGCAAAGCGAATCGCTTGAACCTTTTTAACCGCAAGAAGAATCATCCTGAGGCTTTGTTTGACCGCGATGCCGTTTACCGCAAGGTTTTGGATGCCGTTTCGAGAATGAGCAAGCAGAAAGTTGGCGCGATCATCACTTTCGAGAAACGCGACTCTCTTGACGAGGTGATGAAGTCCGGCACGCGCATCGATGCTCCCGTTTCCTCGGAGCTTCTTCAAACCATTTTCTACCCCGGGACGAGGCTTCATGACGGCGCCGTCATCATCCGCGACGACATGATTGTTGCCGCTAGCGTGTATTACACTCCGACTACCCGTCCTCTCACCGGCAAATTCGGTTCCCGCCACCGCGCCGCGATTGGCATTAGCGAATCCGCGGATGCTGTTACGGTCGTCGTTTCAGAAGAGACGGGCCGCATCTCCATCGCTTACGAAGGCGAGCTTAGGGCTGTGAGCCCGGATGAGTTCCTTGACGTGTTCGAGGATTACATGAATCTTGTTGAAGCCCCGAAAAAGAGCGAAGAACAAGCTAACTGAAAGGAAGGAATTTGATATGCCAACTCCGCATAACTCTGCTAAAAAAGGCGATTTCGCAAAGATTGTTTTGATGCCTGGCGATCCGCTAAGGGCAAAACTCATCGCCGATAATTTCCTCATTGAGCCGCGTTTAGTCACAAGTGTGCGCAATGTCTATGGCTACACCGGAAAGACCAAGAACGGTAAGGAGATTTCCGTGATGGCCTCTGGCATGGGGCAGCCTAGCATTGGAATCTATTCCACCGAGCTTTTCGCTGAATATGGCGTTGAGGCCATTATCCGCATTGGCACCTGCGGCTCTTACCAAAAAGATGTGAACGTGGGAGATGTCATTCTCGCGGAGGGCGCCTGCACGGATTCCAACTGGATGGACGAATACGACTTAAAGGGCGGAACTTACAGCGCGATCGCCGATTTCCCTTTGCTTCTTAGCGCTTATGAGATCGGCAGAAAACTTGGCAAAAAGATGCATGTCGGAAACATCTTGGCCGCGGATCATTTCTATAGTTTCAGCCCGGATCTATGGAAAAAGTGGGCCGATATGGGCGTGCTTGGCGTAGAGATGGAATCCTATGCTCTTTATTGCATCGCCGCCAAACAACACAAAAAGGCTTTGTCGATTCTAACCGTCTCCGATTCTTTCCTCGGGGAGGCTCCGATGTCTTCCGATGACCGGCAGAAAAAACTTTTCGACATGATTGAGATGGCGGTGGAGGTTGCCTCCGCTTACTGAGATGCCTTACGCCGTTGAGCTATCCATTTTCATTGTTTCAGCAACGCTCGTTGTTCTTCTTTTCTTGACGCTTCTTTTTTATCCCGTTATTCAGCGTTCCCTTTTCAAAAGGAACACGATTTACATGTATTACAAGCGGATTTATCGCGTGGCCCTTGACCAGGATTTCTATCTCATCAATTCCTTTAAGAACAAAACCGCGGACGAGGAGGAATTCCACATTGACCATATTCTGATTGGCGACAAATTCATTTATTGCATCCGCGACCGCTATTATGACGGGGCGATTCGAGCAAAGGAGGACGATCAAAGCTGGGTGTTCTATTCTAAAAAGAACAAGAAGGGCGCGATCATCCCCAACCCCCTTAAGGTTAATGCGGCCCGCGTGGACAGGATGTCCTTGATGACGGGGTTGGACAAGAAACTGTTTATCTCCGTCGTGCTCGTTAACAACGACTGCCTCATCTCGAACTATGAGGTCTCTTCGACGAACAACTACGTCGTCTCCCTCAAGAATTTCGCTTCTTTTATCAACCAAAAAGAATCCCTCCCCATCGAGCCGATGGATCCTAGGGCATTAGGGGTCGCGGCGAAAGACATTGCTCAATTGAACCTTCATGGAAAAGAAGACTGAAACCATTTCCTCAATCGCTTTAGGGCGTTATAAAAGAAGCATAGGGGATTCCTTGCTCCTTTCCTTAACGTTCTTTTTGATGTTCGGCTCTTGTTTCGCTTTGGCTCTCCTCGGCGTGGATTTCTCTTTGATCGCCATCCTGTTGATTGGGCTTCCGGCTTTGCTTTCGATGCAATTGATGGTGCTGCGCCCAAAAAAAGAAGAAGGGTTATCGAATAAAGACAGTTTTGCGGGCTTCCGCCTTTATTACACGTTTTATTTTGGGGTCTACCGATTTTGGCTTTCCCTTTTGAAGGCTTTGCTTATCTTTGTTTTGGCCGCCTTGGTGAGCAGTTTCTCCTTGTTTTATATCTTGTTCGCTTCCTCTTCCGCTTTCCAAGAAGCCGTTTCTTCTTTCACTCTTTTGGCTCAACAGCCAGAAACGACGATGCAAAAACTCTACGAGGCTTTGTCTGCGTCTGAACCTCTTTTGAATTATTGCTCTTGGACGATAGCGATTTCCTTTTTCTTCGCTGGATACTGGTTCTTTCATGAGATAGGGAAAAACACGTTCAACACCTATGTCCGTTCTTTCTTGGGCGCTGTGCCCGCACGCGCCGCCAATGCGATTTTCTCAGATTTCTTCCGCGAAGAGAGGAAGGGCTTCTTCAAAGAATATTACGCCTCAAACTGGGTGGCGATCATTCTTTATGCTCTTGGCTATGCTGGAGGCGCAACCATAGGCATGCTTTGCTTTGGCTCAGCTTCTTACGCTCTTGCCTTTGGCTTTATCGGCGCTTGTTTTTTGCTCTCGCCATACCTTCCTTATTTCTTCTATGCGATGGATGAAATGGCGAAGCGCCGGGAGAAATCTTTGGTCGCTTATTCTCTTCGCGAAGCCGAAGCCGCTTTGGAACAGACGCCCGTTGAGGATCCCGCCCAGCGCGAAAACCGAGAAAACATGCAAAAGTACATCGATGAATTGAAAAAGAAAATCGAAGAGAAAGAGCGTCAGGAAAAAGAGAACGAAAACTCTTCCGAAGAAGAAAACGATTCTCCCAAAAAAGACTAAAACTCGTCAGCGGGGTTTTGCAGTTTTTTTAAAACCAAATCCCGCAAAAACGCCTTTTTTTCCGTGCTTAAGAACGCCATCTCAACGGCGTTTAGATAGAGTTTTTTGAGTTGATCCTCGGTCAAGGAGAAAGCTTGGCTGGCCTTGCGATACTCTTGTGCCAAAGTGATATTCGAGATGGTCATGTCATCGGTGGCCAAAGTGAATAGCAAATTCTTTTTCAGGAATTGAGGGATGGGACACTCGGAGTAGGAAGCGATAGAGCAGGTGTCTACCTCTGAGGTTGGGCAAACTTCTAGCCCGATGCGAGCCGCGGATAGAAACTCGAGGAGTTGGGGGTCTTCGATCGAATGGATGCCGTGCCCAATGCGCGTGGCGCCCATTTTGATCGCGCTCCAAACCGATTTTGCCCCGGCGGCTTCGCCGGAATGGATGGTGATTGGGAGATTTAGATCCCTGGCCATCTTAAATTCCTCAACGTAATTTTCATTTGGAAACAAGCCTTCCGCTCCCGCCAAATCTACTCCGCATATCCCTTTTCCTAGGAATGAGGCCGCTAAATCAATGGTTTCTTTATTGAGAGGAGTGGTGTTTATCCCGCGCATCGCGCAAAGGATTAATTGTCCGGCGATTCGCGTTTCTTTTTTTGCCGTCTCTAGCCCGGAAATGGCGGCGAGAACGGCTTGCTCCTGCGTTAAGCCGTTTTTCGTATGCTGCTGTGGGGCGAAACGCACCTCGGCATATAAGATGCCTTGCTCAGCAAGCCTTCTATATAAGGAATAGGTCGCATAAGTGATGCTTTCCGCGGTTTGAAGCAGCGAAATCGGGAAATCGAAGCAAAGCAGATAATCGTTCAGGCTTTTCACCTTTTTATCGGCGCTGAGCTTGATTTGGTTTAAGTCGACATTCTCTTTATGGTTCAGAAGGCAAAGGTTTCCGATGTCCTCTTTGCTCAAAGAACCGTCTAGGTGGCAATGGAGCTCAATCATGGGGGAATTATCCTCCAAGAAATAGACCGAATAAAGAAAAACCCAGCCGAAGCTGGGATGACTTGCTACTGGAGCAAGTGACGGGAATCGGACCCGCGTATCGACCTTGGCAAGGTCGTGTTCTACCATTGAACTACACCTGCATTGCCCTTTGGGCTTCGCTATTATAAAGAGGCTAATTTTCTCTTGCAAGAGGCATTTTCGCGATTTTCCCCGTCCCTTTGGGACGTTTCTCCCACATGTGGTGGAAGGGAGAAAAATAAGAGATTATAATCTCTTCGCCTTTTAGGAGGTCTCTTATGGCTGACAATAATGATTTAGCTGAACTTCTCTTCCCCGACGTCACGATGACGATCGATGATCTCGAAGCCAAATACCCTGCGCGCAACTTGCCCGAAGGCGCCCAAGTTACTCGCTTTGCCCCATCTCCAACCGGTTTCTTGCATACCGGGAGTCTTTTCACCTCGATGATTTCTTACACTCTAGCCAAACAGTCTGGCGGTGTATATTTCTTCCGTTTAGAGGATACCGATACCAAGCGCACCATCGAAGGGAGCGGCGATCTCCTGATCGACCAGCTTGCCCAATTTGGCATTGTTGCCGACGAAGGCTATACACCCAATGGCGATAATGGCGCCTATGGCCCTTATCAGCAATCAAAACGCCGCGATATCTACCGCGTTGTCATCAAACAGATGATCAAAGATGGCTCCGCTTATCCTGATTTCTGCACCCCCGAGGATTTGGATGCAATTCGCAAAGCCCAAGAAGCCAACAAAGTTCTCCCTGGATACTATGGAAAATACGCACGCGATCGCAATTTGACGGTCGATGAAAGAATCGCGAAAATCAAGGCTGGCGTTCCCTGGGTTATCCGCTTCCGTTCTCTTGGCGACCATGACCGAAAGATTAAGTTCAACGATGCCATCCGCGGAGAGATTGAGCTTCAGGACAATGACACTGATGTCGTCATCTTAAAGTCCGATGGCCTTCCGACTTATCACTTCGCTCACGTAGTCGACGACCATTTTATGAGAACCACCGTGATTACCCGCGGCGAGGAATGGATCCCTTCCACTCCGATCCACCTAGGCATGTTCAAGAGCCTTGGCTGGCACGCGCCGCGATATGCTCACATCCCATCGATCATGAAACTCGATCACGGGAATAAGAGAAAACTCTCGAAGCGCAAGGACCCGGAAGCCGCCGTTTCTTATTTCTTGGAACAGGGATACGAGCCTGAGTCATTGCTTGTTTATTTGATGTCCATCGCCAATTCTAATTTTGAAGAATGGACTTCGGCTAACAAGACCTACGATTTCTCCAAATTCGCCTTCCGTCTTAAAAAGATGTCTCTTGACGGCGCGCTTTTCGACCAAGACAAACTCAACTATTTCGGCAAGGAAATGATCGCGAAGACGCCCCTTGATAAGCTCTTCGCGGATGTGAAATCCTACGCGGAAAAATACGATGAGGTTTTCTATGCCCACATCGAAAGCGATGAAACCTATTTCAAGAAGATCCTCAACATCGAAAAAGACCGCAAAAACCCCAGAAAGGATTATGCGAAATTCGCGGATATCTACCCGCTTGTTAAATTCTTTTATGCGGATGAATACGCGAAAATCCTTGCAAATCCCCTTCCTTTCAACCCTTCTTATTCTAAAGAAGACATCGTCGGCGTTCTTTCTGACTGCGCGGATAAAATGCTTTTCGGGACCGATGAGAGCTCGTGGTGGAACGGCATGAAAGACATCGTTTCCGCCCATGGCTTTGCCGTTTCCAACAAGGATTACATCGCACATCCTGAGCTTTATAAAGGCAACGTCTCGGATGGCTCGGGCGTGCTGCGCGTCGCCATCACCGGCGCGAAGGATTCCCCGAACCTCCACGAGATCCTCGAAATCCTTGGAAAAGAAGAGGTTCTCCGCCGCATTCAACTTGTTATCAATTCTTTGAAATAAATCCTTGCCTAAAATTCGCGGGAGTGAA
>CAVECL010000032.1:0-18506 GCA_963614595.1 Parasutterella excrementihominis
TAGAGGTCTATCTTTGTTTGGTATTGGCGGAAAGGGTGAACGTATGAATCGGTTGAATAAGCTTCTAGTGTTAGGAATGTCCTCTGCTTTGCTTAGCGCTTGCGCGGGAGGAGGGGGAGCTTCCTCTTCTGGTTTTGAGCCCGTCTCTTCGATTGGCGGGAGCAGCGAAATCGAGGCAGGAAGCGCTTGGAGCGAGTCTTTGCAAGGGCTCATGAAGAGCTACTGCGGCGAGGTCTTGCCTTTCCCTACTGAACTAAAAGGCGCTTCGATCCTTTTCCAAGAGACCACGCAGAAAGATGGGACGACTTATCTTGAAATCAAAAGCGAAGCCTCTAGCTTCACCCTTAAGAAATATTACGAAATCCTTGCAAAAGACGGCTGGAATCTCGTTAAGGGGTATGGGGATTTCGAGACCAGGGAATCCGGGACCATCGAATACTCTGAGCTTACCAAAAGCGATGAGGCCAGGGGCTATGACATCACCTATTACTTTCAGGAATCCTCTTCGACGGATGCATTTGAAGGGAACGTCATTTGCTGCTACAACAATTTGAATCGCGAGCTCAATCCCTCTTCCTCTTGGACTTTAGATGAAAAGGCTTCGATGATGTCGACCTTAACGGAATCTCTCCCCTTCATCGCCTTAGGGGTTGGCTACAGCGCTTCGTCCACCGACGAGAACAACTTTTTGATTTGCGACACCTCTTTAACCGATTTGAGGAAAGGCTATTGCGATCTCTTGGTTGGGGACGGCTTCGTCCTTGATGAGGATACGAGCCTTGCCTATGGGATTTATGTCCTTACGAAGACCTTGGAAGACAAATCCGCGATCGTGGCGAATCTTGATTACGGGGGAGGCAATTACTTCCAGTTTACCTTCAAGATGAAGATCAAGAAGACCTCGAAATGGCCTTCTAGCGCCTTGGCCGACATCGAAAACGCGGTGGGGGTAAGCATCCCTGCCTTTGCGGCGACCAGCCAATACTACAGCGCCTGCAAAAATGGGACCGTCTATATCTATGCGACCGTGAGCGGGAATGTTGAATACGATACCGACTATCTTGATCGCTTGGGCGCGATCGGCCTGATCGATTACAGCGGCTATGGTCAAATGCATAACTGGGAAGAGACGCTTTCCCTTGCTTATGGCTACTTCACTAGCGGCAGCACCGAGTATTTCGAAATCATCGTTTCGCTAACCACTCCCACCTCCAAGTTCGCCTCCTCTTGGCCAGAAGACGTCATCGAAAGCGCGTTCAAGAAACTGAATGCGGACGCTTCTTTTCCTGTGCCCGCCTTGCCTGCTTTAAGCAAGGAGATCAAATACGTCTCTGAGACGAACTACAACAGGATGTACGAGGCTTGCTACGCCTACCTTATTGAATACAGCGAATCTTTTGGAATCGACGTTGATGACACAGAAGCCCTCGACGCCATGGCTACGAAGCTAGCAAAAGAAATGACCGGGGTCGACCTTAGCTTCTACGATAAGGATGGCTCAATCTATAAAGCGCTGGATTCCTATTATTACAACCTTGGCTATCATAAGGATAGCGATACCTCCGGGAATACGGTCTATGAAGACCCGACGGGCCAAATGGCGATTTCCATTTACGCGGTTCGTGCCGGCGTTACCTATGCCCATATTGGCTTAGGATCAGGGAATTCGCATACACCTGTCCTCTCTTTTGCTAAAGATCGCTACACCTTAGGCCTTGGAACTTCAACGAAGCTCGGCCTTAAGGTCGATATGCTTCCTTATGATGTCAGCTATTCATTAGACGACGACACCAAAGGCGTCAGCGTCAGCGAGGATGGGGTGATCACTGTCGACCCGACCGCTAAAATCGGGGATAAAGTAACCCTTACCGCGAGCGTTCAGATCCCTGATGGCGGCAAAGTTACGACAAACTGCGAAATCGTGATCGCCGAACGTTCTGAATACAGCTACAAGACCGCGATGGATGCGGTGGTCAAACTCTTCAACGACGCTTTGGGGTATGAAGAAGGCGATACCGATGCCCTTTATACTTGCTATGACGAAGATGAGGATTATTACTGGGTGCTTCATAACTTCGTTCAGTCTTTGACCCACGAAACAGGAGATCAGGTGAAAGAGCTCGTTCAAAATTCCCTCATCCCCGAAGGGTTTTCCTTATCGAGCGATTGGGAAAGCGGCGTTTCAAGCCATGGCTATCCTGAATACATCTGCACCTATGTCGCAGACGGGATAACCCTTGAATATACGGTGACTCTAAACAATGGGATCATCCTTGTGGTTATCCGCTCTTACGCGCCGAGCTTGTAATAATAGGCGATAAAAACAAAGCCACTCCCTTTTGAAAAAGAGTGGCTTTTTGAAAAGATAAATCCCGCAAAAACCTGTTTATTTTTCGATTTGCGCTTGTTTCTTAATTGCGGTGGAATAGTTTTTTCGTTTCGTAAATCGGATCGCTAGTATGATCGATGCCGAGCTTCTTCAGGGTTCCGTTATCCATTTCCGAAAGAATGACGGTGCTATGGGATTGGCAGCCTTTGAGCTTAGGGAGCTGCTCCAAAGCCATTTCCGCCAAAGGATTGCTTAAAGCGGAGATGGATAAGGCGATCAGGACTTCATCTAGGTGCAAACGGGGATTATGCCCTCCTAAGGTCTGGGTTTTGAGGTTGCAGATCGGCTCAAGAATGGCTTTTGGGAGAATCGTAAGCGAGTCGCGGATGCCTGCTAGATGCTTAAGGGCATTCAGGATCATGGCGCTGTTGCAACGAAGAAGCGGGGAATTCTTCCCGGTGATGAGCGTGCCATCCTCTAATTCGATTGCGGCGGCAGGCTCACCTGTTTTCTCGGCTTTCGCTCTTGCTGCGGCGATTGCTTTCCTTTCGGAGATATCGATTCCGTTCATTTTCATGAGGGAATCTATTTTGGCGACTTCGGCGTCGTTGCTTTGGCCTTGCCTTCTCTTCACGAGGGCTTTGAGATAACGTCTGATGATCTCTTGACGGCTCGCCTCTTGGCAGACTTCATCGTCGCTGACGCAGTAACCCGCCATATTGACGCCCATGTCGGTGGGAGACTTATACGGGGAACTGCCGAAGATCTTCTCGAAGACTCGATTGAGGACGGGGAAGATTTCGATGTCGCGGTTGTAGTTGACCGTGCTTAAGCCATAGGCCTCTAGGTGATAGGGGTCAATCATGTTCACATCGTCTAAATCCGCGGTCGCGGCTTCGTAGGCCAAATTAACGGAATGCTTCAAGGGAAGATTCCAAACGGGGAAAGTCTCGAATTTGGCGTAGCCGGATTTGATGCCGTTCTTGTTGTCGTGATAAAGCTGAGAAAGGCAGGTGGCCATCTTGCCGCTTCCTGGGCCAGGAGCAGTCAAAACGACGAGGGGGCGAGTGGTTTGGATGTAATCGTTCTTGCCTAAGCCATCTTCTGAGACGATGTGCTCGACGTTATAGGGATAGCCTTCGATGACGTAATGACGGTAGGTTTTGATCTCTTGCTTTTGAAGGAGCTTCTCGAATTGCTTCGCGCTTTTCTGGTTTTGGAACTGGGTGAGGACGACGGAGCTGACGTATAGCCCAGCCGCTCGGAAGGCGTCGATGAGGCGAAGCACCTCTTGATCGTAAGTGATTCCTAAGTCACCGCGGGTCTTGGCTTGCTCGATGGTCTCGGAATTGATGGCGATGACAATCTCGGCCTCATCCTTCATCTTTAGAAGAAGCTGGAGCTTCGAGGAGGGTTCAAAGCCTGGCAGGACGCGTGAAGCGTGGTAGTCGTCAAAAAGCTTTCCTCCGAATTCGAGATAAAGCTTTCCTCCGAATTGTGCGATTCTTTCTTGAATGTGCTCGCTCTGAAGCGCGAGATATTTCGCATTATCGAAACCTATTTTGGCCATAAACAACCCTTTCCTGTGAAATGTACCGCCCTTTATTGTACTGAGGGAAACGGGGGTCGGGCTAGCGAAAAACGAGGAAGATTCAATGAAAGCGTTAACAGGAAAATACAAGCGTAAACGAAAAGTGTTGAAAATAGTATCATTCGACCAAAAGAGACTTACTGGAGCTTCCTTTGGTTTGAAGAAAAACCGCCTCGTTCATTGTGAGGCGGTTCTAGAATCATTAACTTATTCCTGAGGCTTTTCGGGCGTTTCAGCTTTCCTGGTTTGTTTCTTGTTTGAGAAGCGCAAGAGGAAGAAAACGAACGCGGCTCCGGCAAGAAATAGAAGAGCTCCGACGACGTAGTCCCATAGTTTGATCGAATTCTCCAAATATTTCGGATAGATATCACTGTTGAAGAACATGGAGATGAGGGAACCGATAATCAAGCCAAGGATCGCATAGAAAGTCGAGACCCTATGCTTTTCTAGAAGCTTGCTCATGAATTTGCTCGCGAAGACGATTCCTCCGAGGATGCCTATGACCAAAAGCAAGGCCAAAACCAAGCCGGTGACGATATAAGCGGAGTCGGAGCTGCTCCAGATGCTGATGCTTCCTTCTTTCGTAGAAGGGATGAATGTGTTGAGAATAGGAAGATAAAGCCCAAAGACCATCATGGTCATCGAGCCCGATATGCCAGGGACAATGAGAGCGAACGCGGCGATGAAACCGGCAAAGGGCACATAAATGTACATCCACCAGTTTCGGTCAACGAGAGCGCTTTGAAGATCGATCTTGCATAAAGCGGTGATGACCCCAAGGCCAGCGGCGAGCAAGAGGCAAAGCGTGAAAGCCAAGACGTGAATCGCTTTCTCCTTCGCGCTTCCGCCTTTTTTGAGCTCTGAGAAAGTCACGGGCAGCGATCCTAAGACCATGCCTCCGAATAAGCCGGTCAAGGAGAAGGGGGCGACTTCATAGCCTTTCTTAATTCCAAGGAATGCGCCTGCCGCCCCAAGAAGAAGCCCTAAGATGAAGGGCAATAGATATAGAAAGGACTTTTTGAAGGTCTTTCTCAACGACGAGATGTTTCCGATCAAAGCATCGTAGCAGCCTTCTGCCACCGCGATTGTGCCTCCGCTTAATCCCGGGATTGCCACGGAGATTCCAAGGGTGATTCCCTTCGCCCCGTCGAAGAAGAATCCTGCCACGCTTCTTTTGCTTTCGTTTTGTTCTGAATTTTCCATACGTGGGAAAGTCTACTGAATTCCTTTTTCCCTGTATATATCCTGAGGAACTATCTTTCGCAAAGCAAAAAAGATGGTTTCTGCGGGCTTTTTGAAAGGTTTGCTTATTTATCCCCGCAAAAATAGGTTTTTCTGGTTTTCCTGACATTTCGATTCATGAGCCTTCTTCCGATGTGCCTATACATGAACCGTTTAACGGGAGACATGTTTTGATGATGCTCTTTGAGGAGATCATCCATGGAATCAAAAACCCCGAAGTCTTCAATAATTCCCTCTTTTTGAATGTAGGTGCTGTTCCTATTGAAGTCGATAGGAGGGTTTTCCAAATTCAGCGTTCCTACGCCGTATCCTAGGAAATAGCCTTTCTCGTGCGGGAACTTGTTTTGGACGGCTTTTAGATAAGGCTTATCGAGGATGAAACCCTCGAGTTCATACCAATTTTCCTCTAGCTTGGCTTCCACGTAGCTATGGAAGATCTTTTCGGGTGAACAACGATAAACTAGTCCCGTCATAGCCCCGTATTGAAGTTTCTTCGTAATATAGAAACCGTGGATTCTGCAAGGAATGCCCAAAGCGCGAAGCAAAGCCATAAGGAGCGTGCCTTTGGTGTTGCATTGCCCAAATCCGTCTTTCAAGACTTCGCTGGCTTTCAAAGAATCGTCTTTGTTATAACCGAAATTAATGTCGTTTTGGACAAACTCGTAAGCGGCTTTGATTTTTTGGAAATCGTTAAGCACAGTCCATCCTTTGGCTTTTATCAAAGCCTGTATTTCTTTTGATCCGTAATCAATTAGATCCGTTTCTCTTAGGTACTTGTTTAGGTTAGAACTGTTCATGTGTGGATTGCCTCTTTTTGCTAGCTTCATTTGTAAAAATAATTTACGGCTTTTACCCTTCTCATGCAAAATCGGATTCTAAACCATTGTTTTCTCGATGAATATGCTTTGCTCGCTCTAAGCATCGCTTTCAACGCTTCGAACCTTTCTGCTAGCTTCATCTTTAAAAATAATTTACGGTTTTTATCTTTCTTATGCTAAATCGGATTCTAAACCATTGTTTTCTCGATGAATATGCTTTGCTCATTTTAAGCGCCGCTTTCAACGCTTCGAACCCGTCTGCATCATCTCTGCTTTTATAATGAGTAAGCTTTGTGTTGCCAATTAAAAACAGGTCGCCTCCTATTACGTGGCTGATATTTTGAAGTATGTCAAAGACGAGCAAAGGAGACTTCGAATCAAAGAAATCTATAACGCTATTCCCTCCGAAGTAAATTCCAAAAACAAGCGTTTCATGTCTTCTCATGTTTTGGAAAGGGATTATCTCAGAAGCCATGATGTCCGGGATGATTTCGTATGGCTTACGAACGCCGCAGTTGCTCTGCCGGTATTTAACGTCAAGGAGCCTGTCTCTCCTTTGACCTCTGCGGAAGATCGCAAAACCATGAAACTCTTTTTGAACGATGCCGGCTTGCTTACCGCCGCGCTTATGCAAACGGGAACGCGTGAAAAGCTTCTTGCTGGTGAGGAAGAAATCAACTTCGGGGCCCCTTATGAAAATGTTGCGGCCCAAGAACTCGCCGCCCATGGATTTAGGGAAAAGCTTTTTTACTACAACTCCAAAAAGCATGGGGAGGTTGATTTTCTAGTCGAAGTGAATGGGAACGCCCTACCGATTGAGATCAAGTCGGGAAAGAGCAGTGAGATGAGGTATTACGATCGCACGGCCTTGAACAACCTTTTGAAGCTCTACGATTATGAGGAAGCATTCCTTTTTGGGGAAGGCAACGTCAAAAAGGAAAATGAAAAGGTGACGGAATTCCCCATTTATATGATCGATTTTGTCCGTGGCGATGAATGAGAAGTGCAAATTTTCTTCGCCGCCAAAATAGGAAAATCGATATTTTTAGACAATGAAAGATAGCGCTTACAAAGTCTTTCGCACAACTTTTGAATTCGCGCTTATAATAGTTTCGTCAGGAGGGAACCCCTGACCGCCAAGAGGGAAAATTGCTCCCCCTACGTATTGATATCTCCGGGAATTCTGATTGCGCTCCTCTGTTGTTGAAAGCCCGTTACGGACGGGAATCCTGAAGGGAAGACAAGAATGCCCACCTCTTATAAAAGAGGGACCATATCAGCCTTCTTGGCCAACAAGCTCCTAAACCTCCAGACACTCTCCTTCTGGAGGTTTTCCTTTTCTTGGCAAATTCGTTCCTTCCTCTTGCTGGCTTTGCTAAAATCGGCGCGAGGAAAAAAAGAATGTTCCAGGCCATCACTCCTACACAAGCCTTCTTGCTCTATCTCTTCTTGTTCTTGATGGGGTCTATCTTGGGTTATGGCCTTGAAGTGTTTTTCCGGAGGGTTTTCACCGCGAAGAAGTGGGTGAATCCCGGCTTCATGAGGGGGCCATGGCTTCCTCTTTATGGCTTTGGGGTCATCATCATGTTCACCGTGATCGTCCTTCTTTTGACCTGCCTCCCTTCCTTTTCTTTCTATAACCCTCTAGGTTGCTATGGCTTCTTAGAAAAAGAAAACGGGCCCAGCGTAGCCGATCTTTTGCCAATCTGCATCATGGCTTGCTCGATGATCCTTCTTGAATTCATCGCCGGGCTTATCTTCGTGAAAGGATTCAAAGTCAAACTTTGGGACTACACGAATATGAAAGGCAACATCATGGGGATCATCTGCCCTCAGTTCAATCTTATTTGGTTTGCTCTCGCGGTGATTTTCTATTACGGGCTCAATCCTTTCGTCTACAAAGCCGCGGTCGCCTCCTTCGACTACATGTTTGGCGGGGCTGGCGGAGTCGCCCATTTCGGTTTCATTTTCTTCCTGGGCCTCGTCTATGGGATTATGCTCATAGACTTCGTCAATTCCGCGCAGGTATTCGCTAGAGTCCGCACTTGGGCAAGCAAAAGCGGGCTTGCCTCGCGCTACGACGAGATGCGCCTGAAATATAAAGAAGCCGCTTTGGCGGCGAGAGCCAGATTTCAAGAGGCCATTCCCCAAGAGGTGAGGAACGTTATTGAGAAAGGGAAGGAAAAGGCAAAAGATGGGGAGACCGTCTCCAAAAAAGCCGTTTCCTGGTTCGCGAAACTCGTCTTCATCGATCCCAGCAAAGCCAAAGATACCTCGAATAATTACGACTCCAAAGGTCGCCCGGTGTCTACGGATAGCAATGAAAAGGAGAATCAAGAATGAAGTTAGCAATTGCTTATGAAAACGGAGAGGTCTTCCAACATTTCGGAGAGACCCCTTCCTATCTGCTCGTCGATATCGAAGACGGCAAGGTCGTTAAGGAGAGCGTTCACGATAACGGGGAAGCTTCCCACATCGCTTTGATCGACGTCTTAGTGGGCCTTGGCGCGAACGCGGTCGTCGTTGGAGGTCTTGGCGGTGGAGCTTTTTTCCGCTTAGAAGCGGCGGGCATCAAAGTCTATGCCCCTTATGTCGGCAGCGCGAGGCAAGCTATCGAAGATTATCTAGCGGGCAAGCTTACGGAAGCTAAAGCGCCCACCCATCAATGCTCTTGCCATCATTGAGAGTGAAATAAGAATCACCGATTTTGTCGAAACGTCTCTTTTCTAGGCTGATTATCTAGGAGTAGAAAAAAAGCGGGATTTGCGTTAATCCCGCTTTTTTGATGGCTTTTTGCGGGGATTTTAGTCCGCGGTGATTAAAAGCATTGTATGCCCATCGCTCGTATAGACGTGGTATTTCAAACAGGTGAAGCTTCCGTTGTCGTTGTCGACGAAGTAGACGCTTTGCTCGGCTTTCGAGACTGGCTCATCCCAGCTTCTCCAAGAGACGAATTCATAGAATCCTTCCGGGATGAGATTCGTTTCCACGAAGGATTTGGCTTCTTCCGTTGTCAATGAGGTTCCGAAGTCGACTGTGGCAAGGTAGCGTTCATACTCTATTTTGGCAGTGGTCTCATAGCCTTTTTCTTTAAGAAGGGCGAGCACGGCGTTCATCGCTTTCTCTGAGGTGTAATTCAAATCCTTTTTGACGGTGATTTTAACGCTTGCTTTGCGTGGAGCGGCTTCTCCAGGGACCTGGATTGAAGCGTAAACGGTGGCGGTGGTGCCGACTTCCGCATCTTCTGCGACCATGACGAATCCTGTATCGTCTACGGTGATTTTGCCATCTCCTCCTTCGATAGAGTAGGTGACCTTATAGGGAAGCATTGCCTTCACTAAGCAGCTGTAGGCGAGGTCTTTGTTCCCGCCAGGAACGATCTTGATTTCATCTTCGTTGAAATAGAATTCCTCGTGATGGGTTTCTCCGCTGCCTTTGGAAATCGTGATGGTGGTGGGGCCGAGGTAGTCCAGGGCAGGGAAGACGTCATAAGAGAAAGTCAGCGAGACCTTTCCTTGAGGGTCTTCGTAAATCAAATAGCTATCCGCGTCGTAATAGCCATACCATTTGCTTTGGTAGAGGCTTTCTTTATAAGCGTCGTAGGCTTGATATTCCTGATCTAGGACCGTGATGGACATGCTTATGTTTTCTTTGGCAAGGGTATCGGCTTTGGCTTTGATTTGCTCCTCGCTAGGATCGAAGGCAAAGTAATTCGTCGGGTTCTCTTTGATGTCTTTGCAGTAGTAGGCGTAGTTGCTTTGATAATCATTCACCTGGAATTTGATTGGTTTGCCAGTATCCGGGATCGAGGCGCTGTCTAACGTCGGCAAAGCGATATCCGAGAGGCTTAGATCCTCCTTCAGGAAAGAGTCCACGACCTCGCTAGGCCAAGAGGTGACGAAGGTGCTTACGGGGGCGGTGGGGGTGATCACCAGCATGTAGCCATAGATTTCTTCGCCGTTTGTGAGGTTGATGCAGGTGAAGCTAACGGTCTCTTCCCAAGTGAGGCGAGGATCCTTCAAAGTGAATAGGGAGTAGCTTTCATAGTCGAAGCTTGCGAGAAGGTCGGTGGTGTAGATGTAATAAGAATCACTCTTCTTATAGGCTTTATAGGTCCCTCCTTCATCGATGTCGAAAGAAGGAATGGTGAGGCCTGTTTCTTTTTCCGCTTCTTCGATGATGGGATTGTCCCAAGAGGCGTAGCTGGTTTCTGAAGCGTTGTAAAAGGCGGTAAAGCTGTTGCCTCCATAATAGGAAAGAAGGATGTCGATGCTTGATCCATTCTCTAAGTTTTTCGATAAAACGAAGGCCCCGTTGTATTCTGTTAGCTTTTTGTCGACGGCGAATCCGTCTTTCTTGAGGAGCTCAAGGTAATCCCAAGTGAAGTCTTTTGCGTAGGTGTCGCTGATGGTCACGGAGTTGACGGAAGACTTGGAAACGGTGCAAGAAGAACCCATTTGGATGAAAGGCAAGGTATAGGCGATCGCGCTGTCCATGATTTTTTTATCATCGTCGGTCCAATCGCTTTTCCCCGAGAGTTTTCCGTCTAGATCGTTGTAGCAAAGAAGGACGTTGCCGCTGGAAACCTCATTGCCTTCATCATCTGTGTAGGCGGAGGAAAAATAGTACATGATGTCATATCCTTTTTCTCCATCGCTCGAAGGCTTTGTTGCTTCGACGTAATGGGCGCCAGAGGCGGTTTGGACCGCGTTTTCCTCATAGTTGTAAACCACATTCCATCCGGCGTCTTGAAGATCGAGGAAGTAAGCTTCCATGCTGAAAGTGAGCGATTCGTCTTTGATTCTGAGATAGGAATAATCCTCGTTGTAGCTATCATAAATAACGTCAAACGTGACTTTTCCGTCGAAATAGTATTCAGGATAGGGCAGGACCTCCCCGCAATAGGTTTCAAGCAAATTCTTTTGATCACGAGTCCAGCCGTTTGTTTCTTCGCTTTGGGAAGAGATCTCCGAATTGCTTTCTTGCGCGCCGCTTGAAGAGATTTCTTGGCTTGAAGCAGCATTGCCTCCGCCTCCGGCAGAGCATCCGGCGAGGCCGAGTATCGCCAAGCTGGATAAGCATAGTAGTCCTAATTTTTGTTTTTTCATGGTAAGCACCTTCCGTTGATTTGGGCTTTTGCTATTATGAGAACAAGGTGGCAAAAGTAAAGCAAAGCTTTAAGGGCTGTCTTGGGCAAAAATGCGCAAAAATAGAAAAATAATTGGGTTTTGCGGTGATACAAATTTATTTTGCGGGGATTTTGGCGCGGCTGGCTTTTAAGTATTTTGTCATTTTCCAACCGTATAGCAATCATAGATCCCCTTTCCTAAACCTTGTCGCTGCGCCGACCTCTGGTTTGACTTCTGGCAATCTCCTTTCGGCTTCTGAATCGAGTGCGGGATGGTATTCAATCCTCTTTCGATAAAGTAAGCGCTTTATAGAATTCCTCTCTCGTTTTAGGCGTTTGTCTGGTTTAGACTTTAATGAAATATTTGGAGGAAGTTTTCCATGCTCGACAACGCTCTCATCTTCTCTCTTTCCGCGAACCAGACGCTCGCCGAAGCCATCGCCAAGAAACTTGGCGTCAAGCTCAGCGAGAGAATCGTCAAGAAGTTCCCTTCAGGGGAAACTCTCGTCGAACCGATTGATTCGGTTCGTGGGAAGCAGGTTTTCATCGTCGAATCAACTTGCCCGCCCGTTAACGAAAATCTAATGGAGACATTGATTTTCATCGATTCCCTGAAGAGGTCTTCCGCGAAGGAAATCAACTTGGTTTGCCCTTATTTCGGCTATGCCAGGCAAGACCGCAAAGCCCACGCCCGTCAGCCGATCACCGCGGCTCTTGTTGCCCATCTTCTTGACGCCGCGGGACTTAACCGCATCATCACGGTGAATCTTCATGCCGCTCAGATCCAAGGCTTCTTCTCTTGCCTCGCCGACGATTTGACTGCCGTTCCGCTTCTTGGCGGCGCCTTCCTCCAAAGCGGGCCAGATTTATCTAATCTCGTCGTCGTTTCCCCTGACCACGGAGGCGTCGGCCGCGCAAGAGACCTCGCGGAGCAATTCAACAATTGCCCCATCGCAATCATTGATAAAAGACGCAACGCGACTGGCGCCCCCGAGGTCATGAACCTTATCGGAGACGTGAATGGCAAGGACTGCATTTTGGTCGACGACATGATTGATACCGGCAGAAGCGCGGTCAATGCGGCGAACGCCATTCGCAAATTCGGCGCAAAATCCGTCCGCATGGTTGCCGTGCACGCCGTTTTCTCTGATCCTTGCTATGATCTTATCAAAGACGGCAAGGCCTTCGATGAGATCATCGTGACCGATTCCATCCCCTTGCCCGAAAGATTCGCGGCTCTTCCGTTTGTGAAGTCCATCTCTCTTGCCGATATGCTCGGCGAGTGCATCCTCCGCATCGTGAATAATGCCCCTCTTTCTTCCGTTTATACCGCCTTCAAGGATTCTCATACCCTGATGGTGAAATATAAGTAATTCAGCGTTTACACCTGTGAACAAAAGGCCCGATGCCGTCTAAGGAAATATCCTTTAGACGGATTGGGTCTTTTTGTTAGCGCTTTCCTTATCATATTGCTTGTTTGACGCTCTTACTTCTTCTTTAATTTCTTTTGGTCAAAAAGGAGAATGCCAATGATTGATAACGAAAACTGGTCCGGCTTCGCTGGACGCAAATGGAAAGAAGATTGCGATGTCCGTGATTTCATCCAAAATAACTACAAACCCTATGATGGTGACGAAAGCTTCTTGGCTTGCCCAACCGATGCCACGAATAAGCTTTGGGGCGAGCTTCAAAAGCTTCAAAAAGAAGAAAGAGCCAAAGGCGGGGTGCTCGATATGGAAACCAAAGTCGTTTCCTCCCTTACCTCTTATGGCCCCGGCTATCTTGATAAGGATTTAGAGAAAGTCGTTGGTCTTCAGACCGACAAGCCTTTGAAGAGGGCCTTCATGCCTTTCGGCGGCATCAAAATGGCGGAAACCGCTTGCTCCACTTATGGCTATACGGTTGATCCTGAGATTCATAAAGCCTTTGCTCTTTACAAGAAAACCCACAATGACGGCGTGTTCGATGCTTACACTCCCGAGATGATGAAATGCCGCCACAACAAGATTTTGACGGGTTTGCCCGATACCTATGGCCGCGGTCGTATCGTTGGCGATTATCGCCGCGTCGCGCTTTATGGCATCGACCGCCTCATCGCTTGGAAAGAAGAAGACAAAGCCAATTGCGGCGATGGCGCGATGACTGACGACGTCATCCGCCTCCGCGAGGAACTCGCCGAGCAAATCAGAGCCCTCAAAGGCATGAAAGAAATGGCCGCTTCTTACGGTTTTGATATCTCCAAACCCGCAAAAGACGCTAAAGAAGCGATCCAGTGGCTTTATTTTGGCTATCTTGCGGCCATCAAAACCCAGAACGGCGCTGCGATGAGCGTTGGCCGCATTTCCACCTTCCTCGACATCTATATCCAAAGAGACCTTGCTGATGGCACCCTCACCGAGTCCGAGGCTCAAGAGCTCATCGATCATCTTGTCATGAAGTTCCGCATGGTCAAATTTGCGCGCATCCCTTCTTACAATGCGCTTTTCTCTGGCGATCCTGTTTGGGCTACCTTGGAAGTCGCCGGCATGGGGCAAGATGGTAGAAGCATGGTTACAAAGACCGATTATCGTTTCCTCCATACCTTAGAGAATATGGGCCCGTCCCCCGAGCCGAACCTCACCGTGCTTTGGAGCTCCCGCCTCCCTGAGAATTTCAAGAAGTACGCGGCGAAGATCTCCGTGGATACCTCTTCCATTCAATATGAGAACGACGATGTCATGCGCCCCGTTTGGACTGATGACTATTCCATCTGCTGCTGCGTCTCCGCGACCCAAACCGGCAAAGAAATGCAATTCTTCGGCGCGAGAGCGAACCTTGCTAAATGCTTGCTCTACGCGATAAATGGCGGCAAAGACGAGAAAACAGGCGATCAAGTCGGTCCCGATTATTCTCCAATCACCTCCGAATACCTCGACTATGATGAAGTCATCGCCAAATTCGACAAGATGATGGATTGGCTCGCGGGAATCTACGTGAACACCTTGAATCTCATCCAATACATGCATGACAAGTACTATTACGAAGCCGCCGAAATGGCTTTGATCGATACCGACGTCAGAAGAACCTTCGCGACCGGCATCGCCGGCTTCTCCCACGTCGTCGACTCCCTCTCCGCAATCAAATACGCGAAAGTGAAGGCCGTCCGCGATGAAAAAGGAATCGCCAAAGACTTCGTGATCGAAGGCGACTTCCCTCGCTATGGCAACGATGACGATAGGGCGGACGAAATCGCGGTCACGCTTCTCCGCACGTTCATGAACAAGCTCAAGAAACGCCATACCTATCGCGATTCTGAGCCGACCACCTCGATCCTTACCATTACCTCGAACGTCGTCTATGGCAAAGCCACAGGCGCGCTTCCCGATGGCCGTAAGGCCGGCGAGCCCCTCTCTCCTGGCGCTAACCCCGCCTATGGAGCGGAGCAGAACGGCCTTCTTGCCTCTCTCAATTCCGTCGCCAAACTCCCTTATGAGTATGCGCTTGATGGCATTTCAAACACCCAAACCATCTCCCCTGAGGCCCTTGGCCACAGCGAAGAGGAGAAGAAGAACAACCTTGCTCAGGTGCTTGATGGCTACTTCGATCAAGGCGCTCACCATTTGAACGTCAACGTCTTCGGAACCGAGAAGCTTATCGATGCGATGAACCATCCTGAGAAGCCTGAATACGCGAACTTCACCATCCGTGTCTCCGGCTACGCGGTCAAATTCATTGACCTTACCAAAGAACAGCAGATGGACGTCATCTCGCGTACTTGCCATCACGCTTTATAATTAGGATAGCAATGGGGACGTTAGGTTATTATCAATCCATAGAATCCTTCGCCCTAGTGGACGGACCTGGGGTCAGGTCCGTCCTTTTCTTGCAAGGTTGCCCATATCGCTGCTTGTTTTGCCATAACCCCGATACCTGGCCCTTCCTTAAAACCAATCCCATCACGGCGGAGGAAGCCTTTAAAAAGCTTTTCCGTTTCAAGCCTTATTGGAAAGACAATGGGGGAATCACAGTCTCAGGAGGAGAGCCTCTTTCTCAGATTGATTTCCTACTGGAATTGGGGGAGATCTGCAATAAAAACGGAGTGTCCTTGATTATTGATACCGCTGGCGGACCTTTTAATAAAAGTCCGCAATTCCTTGATAAGTTTGATAGATTGCTTGGTTTTTGCGAGCTTTTCCTGCTCGATATGAAGGTCATTGACCCTGAACAACATCAAAAGCTTGTTGGAGCTAGCAACCAAAATGTTTTAGAACTTTACGAATACCTCGCGAAGAAGCGTTTCCCTATTTGGGTAAGACGCGTTTTGGTTCCTGGATGGAACGACAAAGAAGAATGGCTTAAGAAGGAAGGGGAGTTCCTTGCCGGCTTAGGGAATGTTGAAAGAATCGAGGTGCTCCCTTATCACACCTTGGGGACGTTCAAATACAAAAAGCTTGGTATCCCATATCCTTTGGAAGGGGTGAATCCGCCTAGCGAAGAGCAGATAAGAAGGGCTAAGGAATTGCTGATGGCAAATGATTGCCCGTTTGAGAAACGCGCCAATTGAAATTCTTTATGAGCGATTGCCGCTTAATCGATTGCGGCCTTTTATAAAATTAATCTTAAACTCAAATTTGCATCGGAGGGATGGGAAACTCACTTATCATCGGGTTTTTCCTTGCCTGCCCACTCCCGATAGCGCAGGCGGACGCGCTTTTTCACGGCCATCCCGAAGATAGCAAGGGCCTTATGCTCGTTGTCGCTCTTGTCACTCAGTCCGGCGGTCTCCGAGGCTGGGTGGACCTCGCTTTTTAGCCCGAGCCGCTCAATCAGAATCCCGTGGGAGTTGGCGCCATCATGGACGATTTTCGATTCTCTGGCTATGTTGGGCGCGTTTTCTTCGTAGTTGTCTGCGCCCTTTAAGACGGTTTCTTTCTTATTAATATTAAGGATACTAGCGCACGCATATGGGAAAGATGAAGATAATTAAACCTTTAAAATGTAAAAAAATTAAAAATACTTGATACAAAATGAAATTAGGTGTTAATATAAGGGCACAAGAGATACAAAACGAATTAAAAAGTAACTCTTGGGGAGGTTCATTCATGAAACTTAAAAAACCGTTGCTCACAATGCTTCTAAGCGCCTGCGCCGTAGGTGTGGTTGGCTGTGGAAATCAGGATACTTCCTCTTCCTCGGACACGCGCTTCATTTATGGGGAGACCCTTCATGCAGCCCGCTTCACCGATGAGGGGAAGGCTAGGCTTTCTGGAGAACCCACGGATCAATCGTTGGTCGACCAATTCATATCCCTCATCATTTCAAAAGGCGGGGAGGCCATTACCGGCGGTATCTCCGTTTACGCCAAAACCATCGCCTTGAATCTTTTGAAGGAATGCGGCCTCGACTTAAGGGACGCCACAACGAAAACCCTTGAGAGAATGCAGACCCAGCTCAACATCATTGAGCAGAAAGTCGATGCGATCGCCGCCAAACAAGAGCAGTACCACTCCGAGGACATCCTGACGAAGGTGCTTGACCTCTTCCAAGAAGCCAACTGGAAATACGTTAATTACGTGACCGGAAGCTTGTCTTATCTCGCCGACGTCGAATGCGATGAAACGATCTCCGAAGAAGACGCCGAAAAAGAACGCCGCAGGGTCTATGACGACGGGGTCAAGGATTTGATCATCGACGCTTCCCCCTTCGCCACCTACGTCACCACCCTCGCTAGGAGGGCGTTGGAGCCCAACTCAGCCGATAAGATGAAGAATATCTTCTATTATTACGATCACACCATCGGCCTCTGCGATAAATGGACGATTCAATACTATAAGAACGTCAAAAACTTCATTGCCTATCTCGATAGCGCCTTGATTCTGCTCTCCGACCTGGCCAAATTCCAAATCTACTACAAAGCCCAGGAAGTCGGCGAAGGCATGAGAAGAACGTATGAGCTCATGATGAACGACATGGCCACCGCGGTGAACCAAGTCAATGCCTTGTTCGCTGCCAAACTAAAGGAAATTGACTACATCCGCTACGACTGGGAAAGAACGGGGATGAATAAATACATCGCCACCAATAAGTATTACAGCACCCGTGTGGCCACGCTTACCTACGATCTCGACGATAAAGGGTACGGCGATTCTAGGCAAGGCCTGGTGCTAGCCTATAAAAACGATGCGGGCAAGCAAGGCAATCTCCAAGTTACCTACACCTATCAGCCTAACCTTGATATCGTCCAAGCCGTCGCCGATGACTTCCGCTCCTTCAGCGGCGACTACTGCACTTCCTCTTATACGATTAAAGACTACTTGGCTTCCGCAGGCTTCTGGTGCAAGAACCAAGACATCTATGATAAAGCGGCCGGGTTATTCGCGGGTAACATGTACGTCGATAAATACGGCTTCATGCACGACGACAAAGACTACTCGATTGCCTATTATGATAGCTACGGCAACTTTAAGAGGACCAACGCCTTCTCCGTTGCGGCCTACCACACTTGGTATGGCGGGGTCTCTCGCACGGAGCTGAGGTCCAACGACAAGAACTACTACATCTGCTTCGGCGTAAAGAACGGGTATGATGTCCAACTCGACGGTTCCTACCAAAGCACCTACATGTACGACTGCATGCATACAGTCGCAAACGCCGTCTACTACCATTATCCTTACATGGACCTCTATCAGAAAACTGGACCCATAACCTTCCACGATCGCTGGTAAAAAGCATCCTAAGCCCGGGCTGCAAAGCCTGGGCTTTTCATTCAAAAGAAACCGCCTAATGCCTAATTTAGCGTCAAACAAAAGCCCATATCTCGTTTATTCACAAAGAAATACTCGGTTTTAACGCATATTTAGTTTTGTAGAGACCGTTATGCCGTTTAGCTCGTTGATCACGAGTTCCGCTGCGTGTATTAACGGATGCGTTAGCTAGGAGCGTGGCTTTTTTTAATCGGTGAACCGAAGCAAGCTCGTGGCCGCCGTGCCTTTTGCTCCCCGGAACTGGCAAATTGGAAAGGCGTAAAATTAACCGGCGGTTTTATGGCTTTTTATTGCGGTGCCGAAGCAATGAGGGCCTTTGATGGTTAATATGCCAATTGTTTCTGCATCCTGGCTCAAAGGTGACGTTTGCGAGAAACAAGCCCATTTAAGATCATTTAGAGCGTTCAAATACGAGTTCCCGATGAAATATTGGCTGTAGCCGGCATTTGGTTTCCCTTGCCCAAACATGTTGGCTTTGTCGAATTTTTCTTTGTTGATGTACTTCGTGTTTACTCCTTTCTTTATATATGCAATGTGCAAGTTAAAGTTAGGTTTAAGTCAATAAGAAACGAAGAAAAAACCTTCGCTTAATCGCGAAGGTTCGTTGTTATCCCTATTCTCAGTCGAAGGTACCCATGATGCGGTCCCCGGCATC
>CAVECL010000033.1:0-17808 GCA_963614595.1 Parasutterella excrementihominis
CTTATCTTGTCTTCGTCCGCTTTCGTCCCGTTCGGCGAGACGGTGGCCTCAACATTGCCGTTGTAGACCTAATGGTCTTTCCGAAGACGCCTCGAAAGATCTCCATCCGTTTCAAAGATATCGTTTACGCTCGGTAAATTGTCGCCAAAGCAGCAATACAAAACCCCGTAAATTGATTGATTCGCTAAGGTTTTGCGGGGAATCGGAAGCAAATTTCTCATTCCCGAAGCGAAGCCGGGTACGCGCCTAGATTTTTAAGACTTTGTCTATTTACGACTTTTGAAATGGAGCGGATTGAGCATCGAATTAAGAGGCACATATCCAGCGATTAAAATAGCCATCCTAAGGATGCTGCTCCTAATAATTCAAAACCAAAAAACCAATTCTGATAACAAATTATGATTCCTTCTTTTTGCGGGTCGAAATTTCAATTAGCCCCATGCAAAAAAGGCGTTCGGGAAATTCCTGCGTCGCTGTTTTTTTTATTGACGAAAAACCAGCCGCGTTCTCAAGTCGGCCGCCTTGATTTGATTTTTCGGACAGTGGAAAGAAATGCTAAGAAACCCCCGCATAATAGCAGCGGATCTTATGAAAAAGCAGACGAATCTCTTCGGCTGCTTTCGTCGCTTTATTTAACCGACATTCTTGATGCTTTTTGAAGAGGCAATCAGTCATCCATGGAATAGGAAGCAGGAACGAGCATCTTATTGTCTTTGTTGTTGAAGGTGAATAAGACGGCTTTGTCGGGAGCGCCCCCGCTCCAAGAGGCGTTTTCTCCGACCGAGAGTTTCCACTCCCCAGTTGGATCAACATAGTAGCAATAGCCGAAGTTATCGTCGACCTCCGTCGTTAACGTCCATCCTTTTTCGACGAGAAGGGCTTTATACTGAGTTATATAATCGGTGCATTGCTCAGCCGTTTCGAACTTATTCGTTCTGAAAGCCGCATAACGGGCATATGACTCATCCGTTTTGTCTTTGGCGCGATAAACCTTCTCATCTTCGGCGAATCCGGTGTTCGCCGGATAAAGGTAAGGGATAACCTCGTCAACGCCCCATTCCTTCAAAGAGGCAAGCAAAGTAGCTGGGAAATTCGTGGGCTCATCGGGCGTTTCTATCTTCGTCCAATCATGTTCGACCTTAGAGGTTCCGATGTTGCTATAAGTCCCAAAGAACACGATGTTGTCATCTCCGAAGTCACTGCTCAGGGAAAGCTCGCACCGCATCGTATTGAGGTGACCGTCTTTGAGGGTGACCGTAACGCCATCCTCGGTAACGTTGTAGGGATTAAGCCTAGTGGAAGGAAGATACCAGCAATAACGGAAGAAGTCACTAACATAAGCGCCCCTGGTGACGTAAGTGTTCGCTGCGCTCTCCCCAAGGATCTCAACAGCGAAATCAAAGGTCGGATAACGTCTAACGTCGGCCGAGTCGAAGTCGGAGGTGTAATCCTTGATCTTGGTGATGGTTCCGGCGGAATCGTCAACGTCATAGGTGAAATATCCCGAATCCGTTTTATGCGCGCCGTCATGGGCAACGACCTTGCCGCTGCCGTCAACGATTTTCTCTTCGATTGTGTCCTCAGTGAAAATATGGGTGTAAGTCAAAGTCTCTTCATCGTCTGTCAGCGTGTAGACGGTCGTGTAGTTCTTCGCCTCGGCAAGTTCCTTTCTCGCCGCCTCAAGCCCATCATGATAGGACTCATGGGAATAAGGCTTAAGATGGTCGATTTTCGCGGTGCCGATTTCGGAAACCTTGCCGGAGATAACGCTACCGCCCTTCTCGTTCGAACCCTTCGAGGAAGCGGGATCAGTCACGATATAGAAACCGAGGTCATCGCCGTCTACCGTGATCACGAAATCATCGGGGGTGATGTTGCTCATTACCAAGGACACCGTCAGATAAGTGGTCGCCCAAAAGCCATTGCCAACATAGTGATAGGTTTTGCCCCCATCATAGGTCTCGAAATCGCTTGCCACCACAGTCGCGTCCAGATCGCTGTCCTCGTCGTATTTGAAGAGGTTCTCATAATAGGAATTCACCCATTTGTATTCGTCGCCGTCTTCGTTGTATTGCGTGGCCTTACCGATTTCATTGTTGGAGTTGACGTATTCAGTCGCCAAACGAACGCCGTTGCGGACGTAGGATTTTGCGAAATCGACTTTGCCCGTCGCGCGGTCCACCACGTTGATTTGATACGCATCGGTATTGTGATAAAAAGACGCGTCCTCAACTTCCTCGTAAATCGTCGTAACGTCATAAGCTTTGTAAAGCGTTGGTTCAAGATCGTCGCCATAGTCATAGAGCGACTGGCTCATCGTGACTTTCATGCCGCCGGTAAGTTTTTCAAAGGTGCTTTCCGGGAGGGCGGTCCCGTTTTTGACGGTAACTTTTTTGGTCACTACTTTTGTTGGGTCATCCTCGAAATGAGCGGAGATTGTGACTTCGCCAGTAGAGACGGCGACTAATAGCGCCTCGTTTCCCCTATCCTCGTCATTGGTGCAACGGACGATTCCCTCATTATCGGATTCGAAGATGACGTTCCCTGTCTTGCCTTCCCCAAGAACGGCATAGATGGAACGCATCTGGTTGGGATAAAGATCCCCGAACATCACGACTTTGAAGCCGACGTTCGAATCGATGCTCTCGCTGTCTGGAGTCGGCGCTGGAGGAAGGGACTCCTGGGCTTCAGACGCCGTAGCATTATCGCTAGATGCAACCGGGTTATCGGAAGTCGCGTCATCGCTAGGATTGTTGCTCGCGCACGCGCTGAGCAGCATTGCGCCAGCGAGACAGAGGATTAAGCTTTTCTTATTCATGGTTCGCTCCTGAAAACATTGAAATATTAAACAGCAAGAATACCTTTTAGGAAAGAGAAAAGCGAGTTTATCGAACGTTTTTGACCAATATGCCGATATAAAGGATCAGAAACGGACTATGCTGCGGTTTATGAAATCATCAAAAAAGATCTTAAGGTCTTGAAGGTGCTTCAAGACAAAATTCAAAAATAATTCCTGCAGTCTCCTGCCAAAAAAGGGGTTTTGCGGGGTTTTCGCATAAAGAAAAGCCACAGTTTTTCGACTGCGGCTTCTCAGATCCAAAGTTTACTCAGCGGTTTTGGGAGCGACGGTAACTACCACGTCGCCCGTAGCTTGGTAATAAGGATATCCGCCAAGCTCATTCGGAATCGCCTCGGCTTCTTCGCCATCAACCAAAACGCTTTCGATTTCGTAAGTCATGTTGTAAGGATAGTTGAGCCTGAAGCAGACGCCAGAGAGAATCTTTCCATTCTCCAACTGATAAGTGTCGTAGTTGATGAAGAAAGAGAAGAAGCCGCTTGCGTCTTCGCCAGTCGTTGTCGTCGCGGTGAAGCTATACATCTTCGAGGCGGAGACAACAATCGTGATGTCCTCGTCTGCAACGTCGACCTGAATCGCTTCTTTGTCGCCAATCGCGACCTTTTTGAAACCGGTCGTATAGTCACCGCTATAAGTGGTGATGATGAGTTTTTCATCATCGGCGACGGTCTTGTCTACGGTGAAGTAGAAGGTATCCATCGGATAGATGGTGAGGCTAGTCGTCGCGGAAGAAGCATCGGTGCTCGTGTAGAAGGTGATGCCGGCATCGTTAGGATAGGTGAGGTTAAGCGGGTCAACATCGTTCACCGCTTCAATGTAGACGGAGGCCCCGCCAACAGGGACGTTGAAGTAGCCTTCATATTCTTTGCTGTAGACAGAAAGGTCAAGATCAATCGCGACTTTCGTATTATCGGCATCGTTATTGGCGATGTAGTAAGCGGTCACTTCTTTGGAATGGTTCTCGCCGGCGGCGATAGTGACATGAACATTCTCGCCCTCTTCGAAAGTGCCCGAGGTGATGGTTTCATCGTCGAGCTTAGAGGAGCTCACCATGCCTTCGATAGTAACGCCAGAGACGTAATCGCCGCCGCTATTGGCGTAAGAGAGATTCGCCTTGACCGGTTGATACATCTCGACTTTGATGGTGACGTCTTCGCCCGGCATATCGAACGTATAGAGCTCTTCCCAATTCCGATCGAGTTCTTCCTCCGTCGAGCCATAGACGGCCGTGACGGACTTCACGCGCCAGGAGGAGGCGTAATCGTCTTTGACGACGACGTCGAATTCAACATAGTCATCTTCGAGATATTTGCCATCGCCGCCCCTGAAGACGATATCGACTTTGTCGCAGCTGGAATCAAGGGTGACGGAATGAGGAGTCGCAAGCTCAACCGTAAGCGTGGTCACGGCGTCACAGCTGAAGCCAATGACATAACGTCCATCATTTGCCTTGCCATATGTCGAGCAGGAGTTGGCCCCCCATTCAGTGAAGCCAACCAAACCCGTCGGCATATAGTTGCCGATCACATTGAAGGCCACGTAGACCGTGCCGGTGCCGAGCGTGTAATCAGTGATGGGGTCAACGACATCAAAGCCGTCATCGTCGTCGAATTCTCTATCGTTGTAGAAGCCGACGTTGGTGATGCGCTCATCGGCGGTGAGGGCAAGGGCCATCTTCTGAGCCGTGTAAACGTCAACGCTGACATCATCATTTGGCATTGAGACAACATAGTAGGAATAGTCGTTGTTCAAAGCGGTTGCGGTCCAGGGGTCGAAGCTCACGCTGGTTACGCCATAGCCATCTTTAGCGGCAAAGGAGAAAACGACCTGTTCGCCGCCGGTGAAAGTGGTCGGGAGAATCGACTTTTCAACATCGACGTGGCTATCTTCGCCATCGATGTCGACATATTCGATCTTATGAGTGACGCCTTTTGTGGTGTTCACCAAAATGGAGCAGTCCGCGTTGAGGAGATTTGAATAAGAATAGATATTGACCTCGTTCTTATAGATGTTGAGCGGGGTCGCGGCGGCGCCGTCCGCTTTTAAGCTGACGCTATCGATGAGGTAGCCATTATCAGGGATGACCGCGAAATGGACTGGGTAATATTCAAAGTCGTCAGTGGATTCATAAGCCTTATAGGTTGAGCCGGAAGCGATGCCGAAAATCGTGTAATGATCATCGGATTCAAAAGTGATCGTATAGCCATCGTCGACGGACTTGGTCTTCTTCGTGACGGCGATCGTGACATCGCTATCCGCTTCGACGGAGTAATCATAAGTGTAGGTGATGCCGTCTTCCGCCATCTTCATGTCCGCGACGGTCTTGTTGATGAGAATCTGATAGTCGATCTTGCCTTTGGAATCGCTATTGACGTAAGTGATGGTCCCTGTGGTCGGGATCTTGTCGCCGGTCTTGACGCTCAATTTGGAATTGGCGTCGAAGTTATAGACGGCTTTGACGTTTGCGCTTTTGGGCTCTTCGCTAGACGATTCCGAACCGCTCTCGGGGATTACGGACGAAGTCTCCGGAGAGGTAGATGAGGAAGCGGTATCGCCTCCGATGGCAGCGCAGCTAGCCAAGGTGAGCAAAGCGGACAGCGAGAGAATGAATAATGCAGGTTTTTTCATATGTGTATTCCTTTCCTTTTATCGCGGGGGTATCTGGCATAAAGGGAAGGTATCCTTGCGAAACATGGCGAAATTCTAGGTTTGGTCTCTTTTTCGTCAATCGTTTTTTAAACAACTTAAAAAGTAAGCGCTTCCATGCGTTTTTCAACAATGCTCTCGGCCCTAACCAATGATTGGCCTTCAGGATAAAGCCTGCTCGGAAAGCGCCCTTTTATTTCCTCTTAGGAACGGCTACGAACAATAATTTCTTTGCTCGGTCTCTCATCCAGAGCCATAAAGCATACCAGCCTATTCTATTGTCTCCGCTCCTCCTGCGATGGCCCTTCAGGCCGCTTTGCCGTTGAGATGAGGCAGACGTCCTAATAGTCACATCTCCTTTCTTTCCGGCGATTGACTATCCTTCGACGATTCTTTTATGCGCAAAGGCGGCCATAGGCCTAAGCCCATTAGCGCAAAAAGAATCGAACGGGCGCGTCCGCCGAACCAAATATAGGGAAAGGCAGTCGGAGGTTGTGAGGGGGAACAAGCAACGCCTTTCGTCCGCATCGCGACCAAAAGCGAAAGCCTGAAGAAATGCGTAAAGCATATTGGTAAAATCAAAGACGCCATAAAAAATGAGGAGGCGCATTTATGGATAAATACAATTTAAAGCCCGAAGAACTATTCGAAAGCGTTCCGGAGGATTTGCTCCCGTATTTTGAAAGCGTCAACTACGTCTGGGAGCTTCTGCCCAAGATCGAGGGAATGATCCAAGAAATCATTTCCAAGGGCGATGAGAGGTTTTTCAAGTTAAAAGACGACGTCCTCGTGGGCAAGAACGTGACAATCGCCCCCACCGCTTCAATCACAGGCCCCGCGATCATAGAGGATGATGTGGAGATTAGGCCTGGGGCCTATATCCGCGGGGACGTTTACATCGGAAAAGGCTGCGTTATTGGCAATTCAACCGAACTCAAAAACTGCATCTTGCTCCCCCGTGCGCAAGTTCCTCATTACAACTACGTCGGGGACTCCATCCTAGGGAACTGCGTTCACATGGGGGCGGGCGCCATCTGCTCGAATCTCAGAAGCGATGGGGAAAGCGTGATCGTCCACGCCGGCAAAGATTACAAAACGGGATTAAGAAAGTTCGGGGCGGTTCTAGGCGATCATGCCGAAATCGGATGCGGTTCCGTTTTGAATCCAGGCACGATAATTGGAAAGAACACGCAGGTCTATCCGCTTACGATGACTCGTGGAGCCTATCCAGCCGATGCGATTGTAAAAGCAACGAACATTGTCATTAACAAGAAATAAGCCCGCAAAACCCAAAGATTTGATTTGTTTATCAAGTTTTACGGGGTTTTAGCATTGACCGCGGATTTAGCTTAAATCTCGCTTTTGGGTATCGATGACTGTGATTGCCCGGCAAAAAGAAAAGCGCGGCCATCAGGCTACGCTATCTTTCGTTTTGGCGGAGGAATGGGGATTCGAACCCCAGCTGGAGCGGCGCCCCACTATCGGTTTTCAAGACCGACCCCTTCAGCCACTTGGGTATTCCTCCGTTTGGTGGTCCATATTGGATTTGAACCAATGACCACACGATTATAAGTCGTGAGCTCTAACCACTGCGCTAATGGACCGCGCGAAGAGAATTATAGCTTCCTAGCCAAGCGAGGAAAAGAAGGACATTTCCCCGTTCCAGCCTATCGTTCCCTCTATTTAAAGTTTCTTTCCGAGGCGAAATCGTTCTCCAAGCATTCCTCGAACGTCATGAAGGAATATCCATGTTCCTTAAAGATTTTAATATAACGGCCAAGCCTCTTCTTCCAGGTTTTCCGCCCGTCATTGAGATAGATGTTGTCTCGGATTCTCAGATCGGGATGACGCTTCCATAAGTAAGAGGAAAACTCAAAAGGGTGGGCGTTCAAAACGAAGGGATCTCCTTTCTTCGCGTGCTCCTTCATGTAGGCGGAGACCTCAAAAAGAGGGAAGAGCCTAGGGACCACGCCCCCTCCAAGAGGGAGACCCGAGAAAGGACCGCTAGAAACGGTAGGCAAAGCGAACTCCGTAAAGCCCTTATTCCTATATATAAAAGGGGCTAGTTCCTGGTAACCCGCTAGTTTCGGGGGCAAGGAGAAAGAAGCCCAGCTTTTCGCGAAGCAAAGCGAAGAGGAATATTCAAAACCCAAAGAAGAAAGAGAGGCATGCTCCTCTTCGCTTATCGCCCAGCCCGGCGCGCGGTAGCCTTTGACGGAGATTCCAAGCTTCCCCTCCACTTCGTCTTTGGCTTTTTTCGTCAAGGATTTGAACTCTTCCAGAGAATAGCGAGTGGCCATAACGTGCTCATAGCCATGAACCCCGATTTCAAAGCCTAGGGAAATGGCTTTTTGGAGCAAAGGAAGATCTTCTTCTAGGCGCGAAGCCAAAACGAACAAAGTGGCCTTGACGTCGTTTTCTTCACATAGCGCAAAGAAGGCGTCCACGCCGTCCATCGCGGAAGGCAAAGCTTCCTTCCCTTCCTTTTTCTGAAAGCAAAGAGAGTCTTTCAGGTCTTCGACATCGAGAGTGAGGAATGCGACTTTCTCCATAGGAAACGCGGCAATTATCCGTTTTGAAAAAGAAAAAGAAAAGATTTTGTTCTTTTTTTGGGGCATGGCAGGCTTTTCCTCTTTATTAATGAGGTGAGGGGGCAAACCCCTCAGAAAGAAGAGGTCCATTACAAATGAAGAAACCTTTTAAAAAGAAGAACGCAAAAAGCATCCTCGCCATCAGCGCGGCGCTGGCCATCCTCGGTGGCGTGCTAGCCGCGGGCATCCTAAAAAACGGCACGCTAAGCGATGAGCCTGGCAGCTCGCAGTTTGGCGAAACCGATCCCATCGATGATCACGGCCTTAAACTGAAACATGTGAAAACAATCGAAGGAGATGGAACCCATCTAACGAAAATCTTCTCCTATACGATCACCCCGTCTAACGCCTCCAAAGAAGTCACATTGGCCATTTCCTGGCAGGACAGCAGCTATACGGAAAACACCTCGAATTACTTCACCACCTCAATCGACACAACGCTTTGTCAGATAACGATCAAATGCATCAAGGCTTTCGACCATGTGGCGGTGGCCAAAATCACCTCCAAGATCGATGCTGACCTCAACGCGAGCATCACCTTGAATTACGTACAGAAGTTCTTGGGCTTCCAGGCAAAAGACGAGCTTGCGAATTTCGTCATGCGCGAAGACACGATCAGCACCTACAAAGGCCCAAGCGACGAGGCATCCTTCCAAAAAATGATAACGACCCAATCCACCGCGGTCTGCTATCCTGCTTTCAGCGAGGTCTATACCAAAGAATATCCTTCCGGCCACAACGCGACTTACACCGCTTCCTACAAAAAATCAAAATGCTACACGGCGGATCCCGACATCGGCCAAGAGCTTACCGAGAGCTATGAGGCCGCCATGAAGGCCGTCGAAGCGGAAGCCGGCGGAGCGCTTTGGCAAAAGCAAACGCAGGCCGATCTCATAGAAGGGATAGCGAAAGTCTATGAGCGGCTTACCTACGACGAGCAAAGGCTTCTGAATGCGGCTGGCTACATCGGCATCAAGCGCCATTATCCAACGCACGTATACCTCGACGACAACGCGCAGGATAACTGGTCATCCTTTTGGGTGATCAAAGTAGACGTCAAAAGCTTAAGAAGCTATCTCTCCGATGTAACCGTCGCCTTGGAGGAAAGCAATCTCGACTTCTGATCTCCTTTCTGGGGAAGGGCTGCAAAAAGCCCTTCTTTTTCTTTGAATACAGGCTTTTTGCGGAATTTCACAGCGAGACGGAGGAAGTCAGTTTTTTCGTATTATGACGGTCTAAGCTTGAAGAATAATTCGTCGAGTTGATCGTCCCCTTGCCTCTTATGTAGTCTGCGGTTATGTCGCGATACCCTCGCTTGGCGCCGGCACCGCTAGTAACTTTCCCAAGAATCTTCGCACCGGGGAAATAGTCATAGACGTGATTTTTGTTTTGATGAACGGCAAGGTAGTCGATGACCGCGATTTGGTATGTCTTCGAGGAATCGAAGGCCTCCTCCTGCGCTCTGGCGATGCAATTGTATTTTGCCTCGTTAAGCAAAGCGGTGCCGCTGGTCTCAATCAAATAGACCTCATTATCAAAAGGCAACGCGGAGAAGAGCTCGCCATAAGTAAGCGAACCGGATGAGAGGTTCTCTCTCCCGCTATTGACCATCGCAAGATCGACATTGTCAAAAGCTTCGCTTGCCTCTTCCAATAGCGCTTGCGCCACGAGATTGGGCAAGCTTTCTTTTTTGGTGAAATAGCCGCTGACATTCCCTAAGATTTCTTCCCCAATTCCCTCGCTTTTTTCGCCATAAGCAGAAACCAGATCCGATATCGACTCATCATAGCCGCTGCTTTTGGCTTCTTCTTTCATGATGCTGCCTTCAACCGTTTCCAACTTGCTTGTCACTTCGCCCTCTGAATCCACTTTCAAAGTAACGTGAGAGGCATTCTCGCCTTTGTCATTATTCTGGGTGAAGATCACCCCGTTCTCCGTCGTGCTCTCAAGCATATGGGTGTGGGCGCATAAAACCAAATCCACGTAGCGCTTCCCGCTTACAGGAGAAACGTTGGTGACTCCTTTTCCCAGCATCGCGTCTTGCGGCGCGTGAAAAGAAAGGATCACCACGTCGCAATCTTTCTCCGTGCGAAGTTCATCCGAAAGCTCTTTGACGATGGGAGAGGGGTCTTTGAAGCAAACGTCCTTCACGTAAGTTGAGGTGATGGAGGTGTATTGATCCTCGCCTATCGCCCCGATGATGCCGACCTTAAGGCCATTCTCCTGCTCGGAGATCGTGTATTCAGCGCCATATTGGCTGAGCTGCTCATCCCCTTCTTCCCCGTTTTCGTAATTATAGAGATTCGCGCAGAGATAAGGGGTTTGATATCCGTCGGAGGAAACGCGATCTTTGTTTTCCTTCAGCGTTTCCAGGCCCCAATCGAAATCGTGGTTTCCCAGGGAAAGGGCGTCGAACTTGCAATCGTTCATGATATCGGCGAGGAGATTGCCGTTGTTGTAATTGCTCTCCAAAGCCCCCTGAAACATATCGCCGGAGGAGATAAGAAGGGTATTCTCTTTTTCCCCTCGTTTCTTGAGATACGTCGCGACGCTTTCAACCCCCGGATAAGACCCCTCTTCCTTGATTTGCCCATGGAAGTCATTGATCGCGTACACGTCTAAGGTCTTTTCTTCGTTTGGTTCGTCAGAACCCTCCGTGATGGAAGAAGAAGAGCCCCCTCCATTCTCTGAGTCCCTCGAGGCATCTACGCTTTCACTAGACCCATCCTTCTCTGACATGGACTGGCTATCTAGGCTGGAACCTGTATCGCTATTTCTGATATTCGGAAACGAAAAAGAACAGGATGCTAGAAGAGGCAAAATCAATGCGAAATATCGATATTTCATGGCGGTATTGTACAAAAGTAACCTTTATTTTAATAGCGGCAAAAATTGATATCTTTCCCCCTCTCTGTTCGGTCGTATAATAACGTCCATGTCCAAAAAGAAGAAAATCGTCATCGTCGGAGCCGGAATCAGCGGCCTCACAGCGGGCATTTATTGTCTAGACAACGATTTCGACGTCGAGATTTACGAGAAGAATCCCGTTCCTGGCGGAGTGTGCATGGGATGGTACCGCAAGGGCGTCTACGTCGAAGGCTGCGCCCATTGGATCATCGGCATCGACCCTTCTTCGAATCTTTATCCGCTTTGGCATCATATCGGCGCGATTAATGAGAACACGAAGGTGTTCCCCACCACCTGCCTCACCTGCTTTGAGCTAAGCGATGGCAGAATCTTCCATTTCTACAGCGATCTTAAAGCCCTACGGAAAGAAATGATCGCTTGCTTCCCGAAAGACAAGCGGCTCATCCGTTCTTTCATACATCATTGCTACGCCTACCGCTACGTGAATATCCCCGTGAAGAAGCCTGTTGAGAATATGGGCCTACTTGAAAGAATAGGATTCGCTTTGAAGATGGCCCCCATGGGAATCTCCTATCTTCAATCCGTCCACCGCTCCGTCGGGGAATTCGCCTCGAAAGCCAAAGACAAGGATCTGGCCTCTGTCTTAACCCGTTATCTCACCGAAGAATACAACATGCATTCCTTCTACTACATCGAAGGCGCCCTTTCCAAAGGAGAAAGCGGCCTTTTGGAAGGCGGGTCGATCCCGATGATCGCCAGAATCGCCGAGAAGTTCAAAAAAGAAGGCGGCAGTTTGAACCTTTCTTGCCCCGTGAAGTCCATCGATTTGGAGAATGGGGTCGCCAAAGGAATCACGCTGGAAGATGGAAGAAAGGTCGAAGCGGATTACGTCATCTCCACCGCCGACGCCCATTTCACCTTTGAGCGTCTTCTCCAAGGCAAGGTGAAAGACCCCTACTTCGAGCGGCGCTTCGGGAACAAGGAAGATTTTCCTTTGATCTCCGCCTTCCAGTTCTCTTACGCGACCAAAAGAGACATCTCGGATTTACCTTCGACCATGGATTATCTCTGCTCGCTTCCTTTCCTTGGCCGCACGATTGGTTCCATTTCGGTCCGCTTCTTCTCTTTTGATAAGTCTCTTTGCACAAGGGGCTACACCCCCATGACCGTCTTATTGCTATCAAAAGAAGGCGACTACGCGGCGATGAAAGAAATGAAAAAAGAGGACTACGTGGCCTTTAAAAACGAAAAAGGACTGCAAATCGCCGCTATTTTGGAAAAGAAGATGGGTTTGAATCCGGGCGATATCGAACTCTTGGACGTCGCCACGCCGCTTACTTACGAGCATTACACGAATGCCTATGAAGGCTCTTATATGTCTTTTCTCTCCACGAAGAAATCCAAAGAGCTTTGGCGAACGGGCAATTTCCCTGACGCCGAGAATTTCTTTTACGCCGGGCAATGGACGATGTCTCCTGGCGGACTCCCCATCGCGCTCTTCTCCGGCAAGCACGCCGCCTACAAAGCCTGCAAAAAAGACGGACGCAAATTCCTTAACAAAGAAAAGGAGGATATGCCCTCCTATCTCGTCCGTCCCAAGAAAGCCTAAGCTACCTTCCTACGATCGTCGACTTGCCTGACTTCTTGCCTTCATATAGCAAGGCATCGCAAGCGGAGACCGCGGCGAGGAACCCCGCGTCGTCATTGAAGACGACCTCGCGGTATCCTCCCGTGAAGGAAACTTTCTCTAAGCCATTCGACAGTTCTTGCCTGACTCTATTTTGGAACGAGGCAATCATGCCCTCGAAGGCGTCCCTATCCCCATTGAGCAAGACAACGAATTCGTCTCCCCCGTAACGGTAAACGTTGCCTTTACCAAAGACGTCTTTTAGAAGCGCGCTGAATTCGATGAGGAGCTGGTCTCCTTTTTCGTGCCCATAGGTGTCGTTCCAATGCTTGAAGTCATCGATATCGAGAACCATCAGGAAACAAGGATGACCGTAGAACTTTTTCTTGTCGAAGTCCAAGGCGAAGCGGTTCCTCATTTGGGTGAGGGAGTCGATCGTCGAAAGGCGGAACATCCTTAGCGAGAGATTGTAGAGAACGCTGCCCAAAAAGGCGCAGACCACGACGATGCCGACGTTGACGATGTAATAGAGGGGGCTGAGGTCGCAATTAAGCAAAGAGGCGCTTTCAGGCAAGCAAGGGACGAAGGCGCAGAACAAAGAAAGGAAGAGAAAGCCAGAAGCAAGGTAAACCATGGCCTTCCAAGGACGAGTTCTATAGCAGCAAAAGAGATAAAGCATGGACAAGGCGTAGATGATATCGAAGACGCCGAGCTGATAATCCTGCCAGCTGAGGAAAACTCCGAACAAAGTGGTCAGCCCAAAGTAAATCAGCAAGACCGCTTCCACCGCCTTATGGGAAATGAGCCGTCTCCTCTTTCTGTAGTAAATAGAAAACCAGGTCGCCGCGATGGAAAAAAGCGTGTAAACGCCAAGCACGAGGAAGCGAGGAAGCGCATAAGCGGGGATGTCATACAAAGAAGCATTCGGAAAAACCGAGGAGCCAAGGCTCATGCCCGCGAAGACGAGGCACACCATCACGATCGCGAAAAACGGCGCGCAATACGTAAGGACGCTCATGTTGAGCGAATCGAGACAATTCTTCTCGGCGAATGAGGCGCGGTTGATTTTCGTCTTTTTCAGCGTTAGCGAGTTTTTAGCCAAATTGAGGTCCGCGGGAGCTTCCTTGTTTTTGGCGATTAAGAAGGAAGTGAGCATGCCTGCGGATTCCAAAAGGCAAACCCCTGTCTCATCTCGCTTATCAAGGGGATAATCAAAGCAGGTGAGATAGCCAACGATTTCCTCACCCTTTCGAATAGGCGCGGCCATAGCCCTGGAGCAAGCGATCAAACCATTTTTCTCCGGGGCGTTCAAAGAATCGTAATGGCCGTATTTTGCAATTTGCTCGTCGAAGCTGGCCAAGCGATTTGGCGAGAAAATGAATGCAGGGGCCTTGCTTGTCTGAGGGGTATAAGTCACGATTCGCGAGATCCCTTTGCTCGTCTTATAAAGGGCGAAGCGACAGGACAGCCCGCGCGAAAGCTCCCCCAAAAACAAATTGATGGTATGGACGGAATGGCCTTCGGCCAACGTTTTCGCCGCCTTATAAAGCAAGCTATCCGCGCCAACGTCATGCCGATTCTTCATGTTGAGGATTTCGTCTTCTCTGATTTCGTAGAAGCGGAAAAAGAAGGTGTCCTCCTCCCAAAGCGGGGAGACGGAATAGAAGATGTTGCGCGAGACATCCCTCGAATAGAATTCGCCCGTTATTTCGGATTTGCTTTCCTTTGCCTCAAGGCAAAGCTCAATCCAACGCATGGAAGCATCGGGGAAGGTGTCGGCCAGAGTCATCGTCAGCAGCTTGCTCTTGGGGATGCCGCTTAGGGTTTCCTGCTTCTTGTTGCAGTCGAGGTAACGCAAATTGACGGCCTTCCCGTTTGCGTCGCGGATTAATTTCAACGTCAACGTAGGGAAAAGAGACTCTTCGACAAGATATTCCTCGCTAGAAGGCTCAAGCACCACAAGAATCGCGTAGCAAGGGGAGCCGAAGCCTTTGCGAGCAATCTCTCTCACTATCGCTTGATATGCCGGCATGCCTTTTTCCAAGAAGGGGAAAGAAACTGGATTGCCCGAAGAAATCGCGCGTTCAACGGCGTTGATGAAGGCCGGAGTCGGGGATCTTGTGAAAGGAAGGCGGGTCTTCGTGAAGGAAGAAAAATTGACCATCCCTCCTTTTTCCAGGAACTCGCGATAAGCCGCGGTTCCCCTAAGGAGGTGGAATTTTCCTTCTTGGTATTCGAGGATGCCAGCTCTGGCCCCTTGCTCATTTTCAACGCCTTTGGGACGGACCAAGCAAGCCTCGCCCACTTCATCGTAATAAGGGGTATCAAGAGGATTCTCCCTCCCCCACTTTGAGGAGCGATCCAATATCTTAGCAAGAGGAATCGGCTTTTCGTAATAGAATCCTTGAATCCTGTCGCAGCCGTAATTCTGCAAGAAAACCAATTGCTCGAACGTCTCCACGCCCTCGCAAAGAGTGTCAACGCCTAAAGACTGGGCCATTTGGAGAATGCTGGAAAGAAGGGGGCGAACCTTCTCGTTCGTCATGAAGTTGCGCATGAACTTCATGTCGATCTTCACAAGGTCGAAATCCAAATCGGAAAGGACGTTGAGGGAGGAATATCCGGCGCCGAAATCATCCATCCAGACTTTGAATCCCGCATCATGAAAACGCTTGATCTGGGTTCTGATGAATTCCTGATCATGCCCGGCGACGGCTTCGGTGATCTCAATCGTCAGCAATGAATGGGGGTAGCCCCCTTTCTTCATGGCTTTCGCGACCTCTTCCACCATATCGGCCTGCTCGAAGTCGAAACGGGAGAGATTCAAAGAGACAGGGACCAAGGGAATATTGGCTTTCCTCTTCTCATCAAAGCCCTTCACGATGAGTTCGATCATGCGGATATCGACTTTGTAAAGAAGACGCGCTTCTTCCAGATACGGGATGAAGTCTTTCGGGCTTACGACCCCAAGGACGGGGTCTTCCCACCTCGCGAGGGCTTCTTCGTTGCACACCAGGCCATTGACCGAGCGGAAAATCGGCTGGTAATAGGCTTTGATCCAATCTTTCTCAAGAGCTTCGTCGAGATGAGAGAGAACGTAATCCCGCATCTCAATGTCTTTTTCCATCTCGTCGGTGAAAAAAACATAATGAGAAGCATAGGTTAAGCGATCGGAATCGCAGGCGAATTTGGCTTTATCGAAAGCGGTAATCGTATTCCGTTCGTTCTCTTTATAGCGGTAGACGCCGACTTTCACAGGCAGACTATTCCCATGATTCAGCTTTTTCGCTTCCTCGAAGAAGCGAGAGAGAATCGCCTCGAGTCCCTGAGCCAAAGCAAACGCATAAAAATGGTCCTCGCCGAAGCGGGAGCAGCAGAGTTGGGAGAAGGTTCTTGAAAGCAAGGAGGCAAATTCCTTCAAAAGCTTGTCCCCTTCCGAGGTGCCGAATTTGAGGTTGAAGGACTTCATCCCGATGAAATCAAAAGAGAGGACGCAGAAAGGCCGTTTCCTGCCTATCATCGAGGCTTTGGCAACCGAGACGAGATCGAGGAAGTGAGACATATTCGGCAAGCCGGTTAAGCCATCGAACAGATCTTTGCGGATTTTCACCTCCGCGTTGTTCAAATGGAGAGTATTGGAGCGTTCATTCGAATGATGAAGGAGGTAGGGAGTGAGATCGGTGAAAAGGAAATAGGCGTAACGCTTCCCGTCGATCTCCAATAGCTTCCCGGAAACCCTCACTTTATGGAAAGTCGTATGGGTCCCGTATTTCGTCGTGATTTCCTCGTCGAAATCCGTCTGTTCTTTCAAAAAGGAATCCAAAGCTTTGCGGACGCCGCTTTTCATCTCATCTTGAACCAAGAAAAGCGAGTCTTTCTCAAAAGAGGACGCGGCCTCTTCTAAACTCAGCGATAAGCCCTGGAGCAATCCCGCGGAAATAATGACGGGGATAACTTTCTTCACTTCAATTTTGAATAGGGCTAGAGGAATGTTGCTAGAAGCGATTTCTTCCGTGCTTTCCTTGGAGAAGGGGGATGGATTCATGTCCCATATTTTATATGGGAAGCATTGAAATTGAAAGAAACTCCCGCCATTAAGGGACTTTTTCGGGACGTTAAAGCTCGACGCCAGCTCAAAAGCTCCTTCAAAAAGAAAAATCAGAGGTTAATTGATGACTAATTTTCCTTGCAAAAAGCCGTTGCTTTTGAGATTTGCGGGCTTTTTGCAATTACTTGCTTGGGTCATATCCGGTTTTGTCCGCTTCCGTGATCGGGCGCAAGACACGGCAAGGATTGCCTGCGGCGATGACGTTAGAAGGGATGTCTTTCGTGACCACGCTGCCACAACCGATGATTGAATTGTCGCCGACATGGACGCCTTGAAGGATCTTTACGTCGCCGCCTAGCCAAACGTTCTTTCCAATGCGGATCGGCTTGCCATAGCAGCCGCCCTGGATGCGCTCGGAATAGTGCGTGGAATGATTCGCCACGTAAATTCCCGCATTGGGTCCAATCAAGGTATTCTCCCCGATTTCGACGTCCCCGCAATCCAATATGACGCACCCGAAATTGATGTAGACGTTGTCCCCTATCGTGATGTTCTTCCCGAACTCGCAACGGAAATCAGGCTCAATCCAAACGTTCTTCCCAACTTTTTTAAAAAGCTTAGTCATAAGCTCATTTCTTAGTTCGGTTTCATCATCCCCCGTCTTGTTGTAAGCCTTGAATAGTTTCTTGGCCTCCACTCTCTTTTGGAACAGCTCATCGTTGAAGTCGTTATAGACCTCGCCTTTCATCATCTTTTCCCATTGGCTCATAGCACTCTCCTATTCGGGCAAGATTTTAATGCAAATGCAAAGTTTTTTGATCGTTTTTTAGACGCCAAAAGCATCGGCATTCACAGCAAATCTGCTGTCATCAAATTGAGGACAACTGAATTTCAATCAAAAAGAGCCTATGCAAAAGAAAAGCAACATGTTGTTGCTCAATGTTAAAAATCGGGCAAATTACGCTAACTACTGGTCGATGTTATCATGTGAGCATAAAAGTTCAGGCAAACAGGATTTAATTAAAAATTAAAACAAAACAACCATTTTCGGAATTTTGAAAGATTTTAATTCGGTGTTTTGAAAGGAAATGATTCGGTGTTTTGAAAAAATAGAATAGCTAAAATTGATATTTTCAGATTAATTGATTATTTGCGCGTTTGAGAACACACC
>CAVECL010000034.1:0-15347 GCA_963614595.1 Parasutterella excrementihominis
CATACTACTCCAAAGGCTGCGATTCAAGGGATCTTTTCAAGGATCTAGCCATATCGAAGGACCCATCGTTTGATGAGCATCTCAATAAGCACAACGTCTTCTGCATCGACATGAACGGGCTCTACTCGAACCTGAACGACCCCAAGGATTTCGTGGCGGCCCTCAAAAGGAACATCCTATCAGACCTCCAAGAGGCCTACTCAATCGATTTCCCGTCGGATTGCCCTTTGGACGTGGCGTTCTCCAAGGTAAGGTCGGTCTCGGAAGATCGTTTCATCTTCCTCATCGACGAATGGGACGTGGTTTACCGCGAGGAGGGACATAATGCGAAGCTCTGCGACGAGTACACCAGGTTCCTCCGCGGCCTGCTCAAATCCAGCGACGTCTCCTCGATGGTAGACCTCGTCTACATGACGGGCATCTTGCCCATCAGAAGGTACAGCACTCAATCGACCCTCAACATGTTCACCGAGTACAACATGCTTGACCCGGATCGCCTAGCGTCTCTTTTCGGCTTTACAACAGACGAGGTGAAAACCCTTTGCGATAAGCACGACATGGACTTCTCGAAAATCAAAAGATGGTACGATGGCTATAGGCTGGGTGGGATCGAGGTCTACAACCCGAAATCGGTCGTAACTGCAATCCAAAAGAAGAGATGCGACAACTATTGGACAAAAACCTCCGCGATCGAGGCAGTAACCGACTACATGAACTACGATAGGGGCGCCCTCAAAGGCGAGATTTTGCGGATGCTGAACGGCGAGGCGATCGAGGTGGACTCCGGAAAATTCGAGAACGACCTCACTAATGTCGGCTCTAGGGACGCCGCTTTGACCGTCCTCATCCATCTAGGCTACCTTGCCTATCTCCCTCCCGAGGACGGCGGGCGTACCGGGAAATGCCGAATCCCAAACGAGGAGATCCGCAGGCAATTTGAGGCGGCTCTGGAAGCACTTGATTGGAAAGACGCCTACGACCCGATCGGCAACTCCAAAAAGCTTTGCGAGGAAACGTTCAAAGGGAACACCGATTTCATTGACAAGACCTTGGACCGGAACCATAAGGAACTCGCCTCGTTCATCAGCAAGAACGACGAGAAGGTGCTCACCCTCATCGTCGCGACCTCTTATTACAGGGCTCGCGACTCTTACCGCGTAAAGCAGGAGGACACCTGCATAAGCGGGCGAAGCGACGTCTCTTTCTTCCCGATAGACCCTGGACAGATCCCGTTCATCGTCGAACTTAAGATTGGCCATTCCCCCGAAGAGGCGATTGCCCAGATCAAGGAATGGCATTATTGGGAGGACTGGCCGGAATACAAAGGCAAGGTGCTCCTCGTTGGCGTTACTTATGACCCCAAGACTTTGAAGCACCGCTCAAAAGTCGAATGGATCGATGTGAAATAAGTTTTATTGAGAAGGCAGCCATGCGACTTGCCGCCAATTTGCTCGATTCGAAATCCTTCGAAGGATTTCTCAAGCTATTCCATTTCCCTGGAACACGCAAAAGACAGCTTTTAGTGGGGATGGAACCCCTATGGCTGGACAAATTGCTAAACCCGAAAAATCATTTCCTAAAATTGCCCATCCAATAGGCTAGACGGTCTTTTTCAACATCGAAGAGCTTAACTTTCGATTGGGATTCTTCAGAAATAAGGAGGCCATAGGAGGCAAATTTGTTCAGGATTTTCAAAGCGCCTTGCTTGCTCATCTCGCTCTTGGAAAATTTCAGGAAATCGCGATAAGTGAACTTCCCTTTGTAAAAAAAGAGGATCTTTTTAAAGTATGGAGTATATGCAAAAAGAAATAAATATTCCGACATGATCGCTTTCGAGATGGACGCAGAAGATCTCTTTTCCGCCTAATGCCATATCACTGGAAAAAGGTGCATTAGACTCGTTATTTCCCTAAAACCCGTTCAAAAATATAAGTTTTAGGGAAATATAAGAAGGGAAACACTCGGAAAACCAGCCTAAAAAAGGAAGATCGGTCTCAATAGCGCTACAAAAGTTAAGGCAATCAATAGCCAAAGGTTTTCTTCGCGGCAGGGATCACGTCTTCAAATTCAGCAAGCGTTTCATCAGGCGACAGGGCTTTTCCAAAACCATATTCAGCGAAGAAAAAGGGAATGCCAACCAACCGAGTCTCTTTCTCGTCTCCCGCGGTATCGCCAACATAGGCAGCTTCCTTGATGCCATGTTTTTCCATCAGGAGCTTGATGGATCCATGTTTTGGCAAAAGGGTATCCCCATAGCAAAGATGGTCGGCGAATATCTCAGGATGCTTCATGGCTTTTAAATAATCTTCGATATAGCCCTTTTGGCAATTGGACATAATGAACAGGGCATAGCCTCTATTTTTCAGTTCCATCAAGGTCTCTTCTTCTTTGGGGAAGAGATCGCCGGGATGATCGGCAAGATATTCGACTTCATAGGCAAAAGCCTCATTCGCCCAGATCTTTCCCTTCTCAGAATCTGGGGTGAGAGCAGAGATGTTCTTCGCGATTTCCGTCATAGGGAGGCCCATTTGGGCTCTCACGTCCTTCTCGGTGATATAAAAAGAATCCCCGAAATACTTCTTCCCGCATAAGCTCCAGGATTCCGCGACAACTTTCGTCGAATCCCAAAGCGTGCCGTCCAAGTCAAAAATCAATGCTACGTTATTCATGCAAAACCCCGCTCTTTTTGTATAAAAGTCCGCAAAAGCCTTCTTTAAATAAGGTCGTTCAATTCCTTCTCAAGCTTTTTGAACCTCTTTTGTTTATGGGGTTCCCGGATACCTTTGATGAACACCATTTTCACATCATCCAAGGCTCTTAAATCCTCAAGCGGGTTCCCTTTCAAGACGATGAGATCAGCATCCTTATTAAGATCGATCGAACCCGTAACATCATCAATCCCGAGGATCCTCGCATTACCGATGGTACCCGCGTATAAGGCTTCCGCGTTGGAACAGCCGACGGTCTTTTTGTAATAGCAAAGTTCTCTCCACATGGAGGAGTGGGTAGCAAAAGGGCAAGAGGCATCCGTGCCTAAGCCCACTTTGATGCCCATTTGGTAACAGGATTTCGTTGAGGAGACGATGCCTTCGTAAATCTTAGAAACCGCGAGCAATTGGCCTTCGCTGTACTTGGAGACGTCCTTGTCTAACAAAGCGGCGGGAAGAGCCGGAGAAAGGGTCGTGATAAGGCGGCTTCGATATGTGGATAAGCCATTCATCATCTCTTGGTCAAGAATCGCCCCATGCTCAATCGTGTCGATTCCGCCTTTGATACATAGAGCGAAGCCTTCGCTGGATTCGCAGTGAGCAGAGACTCTGAAACCTTTTTTGTGCGCGTAGTCAACGCACCACTTAATTTGCTCTAAGCTCATTCTCGGAGCGCCCGGAACTTCCCCGGGCAAAGCATCCATCGCGCCTGAAGTGACCATAAGTTTCACCCAATCGCAACCGTGCTTGATGTTCTCGTCAATCGCGGCGATGAACTCTTCTTTGGTGGCGCACCCCTTGGAAATTGAGCCCACGCCATGGCCGTCAGGAGTTGTGACCGCATAACCAGAAGATAAGACTCTGGGGCCCAGGAATTTGCCTGCTTTGATGGCGTTTTTCGCCCATTCGTCCGCGTAATGGAGATCGCCCAAAGAACGAACCGTGGTCGTGCCGGAACGTAGGCTTTGCTTCAACGAAGCCTTCGCCAGGCTATGAAGAACAACTTGCCCTAAGCCGGTCGCGGCAAACTTCACCAAACGTTTCTGGGAGTTTCCTTTCGAGGCAATCGCTTTTTTAGGGACCCCGTTCCCAAATAAATGAACATGAGCGTCGATTAATCCTGGGCAAACATAGCCCCCATGCAAATTAATCACCTTCTCGTTTTTAAAGGGCTTCATATCTTGTCCAAAGGTGATGATCTTCCCTTCTTTGACGCGTATGGCAGCTTTTTCTAAAACACTCCCCTCGTTCACATTCACGAGATTGCAGTTAGCAAGCATAAAAGAATCGTTTTTCATAGAAACAATTTTCCGCCTAAAGGGAAGAATTACAACACCCGCGCGCCAAAAGAAGGGGTTTAAAAAGAGGCGGGAGGCAAAGCCCCATAATGAGAGACGGCCTTTGCTCCATCTTCGTTGCCTAATTCCAAGACGGTTTTGTAATCCTCAACGCTTAAGGCGAAAGGATTGGATGCTTTGCCTAGTTCAAATAAGACACGCGCATAAAAGGCATCCCCCGCCCCCGTTGTATCAATGGGCTTCACAGGAACAGAAGGAGCAAAGCAAGAGGAAGAAGAGGCGTAGCAAGCACTTCCCTTCTCGCCATAGCTTACGAATAACAATGACACGCCCTTCATCTTTTTCTTTTTGAAGGAGGCTGGATCATTCTTCCCAAAAAAGAAGGCAAGCTCATCTTCGCTTAGCTTCAAGATGTCCGCATAAGGGAAAATGCAATCATAAATAGCCTTGGCCTCTTCTTCGTTTTGAAAGATGTCTAAGCGAAGATTCGCATCAAAAGAAACAAGAGCGCCAATCTCACGAAAATACGAAATCGCCTTCTTCATGAATACACGTCCCTCTTCTTTTGAAAGCATCAAGGAGCCAAAATGCACTATGTCGCCCCTCTTAACGCCCAAGGATGGCAACTTGCTGGCATCAAGAAGATAATCGGCGCCAGGAGAGCGAAGGAAACGGAATGAACGCTCGCCCTTATCAAGAGCGACAACCGCTAACGTAGTGTTAGCTTCGCTTGTCCGATCAAGAAACAAACCCTTCAAATGATAAAAAGAAGCCTCTTTTGCGGCGAAATCGCCAAAGGAATCATTGCCAAGAACGCCATAGAAAGAAGCATCGCCGCCTGAAGCAGCAATGTTCGCAGCCACATTGAAAGGCGCCCCTCCTAATCTCGAGGAAAGTTTCAAAGAATGGCCTTCTGCCTCTCCGAACATATCTAGAAGAATTTCTCCAATGCAATAAATCATAGGTCGATGTCACCATAGCCCTTTTTAGTTCAAAATCAAGGAAACGTTAATAATAAAATTCCGCTAGCCATCCAGCAAAAGAGGATAATGGTCCCATGAGCAAAAAAGACCATAAAGCAGAATATCTCCCCTCCTTCTTTGAGGGGATCGCCCACCGCGGCTTACACGGCAATGGCGTCAGCGAGAACAGTCTGAACGCCTTCAAAAAAGCCATCGATAAAGGATGCGCATTTGAACTCGATATCCACCTAAGCAAAGACAACCAGCTCATAGTTTGCCATGACTCCGATTTAAAAAGAGTAACCGGTAAAGAGGGAATCATCGAAGACATGACCTTGGAAGAAATCTCCGCCTATACGTTGCTAGACGGTCAGAAGATCCCTACCTTTCAAGAGGTTCTCGATCTGAATCAGGAACGGTCTTTGATCGTCGTTGAGCTCAAAGTCTATAAAGACAACTACAAACCATTAAGAAAGAAAGCTATAGAGGCCCTTTCCCAGATCAAAGACAGTAAAAAGATTGTTTTGATTTCCTTTGATCCTAGGGCCTTGCTCCATATCGGGAAACGCTTTAAGCGTCAGCTTTTGGTTTGCGTAGAGCATGATTGGACATGGAAACTCCACGGCCTATACGACTCCGTAGACCTCGAGGCGACGATGGCAAAGAGAAAAGCGGTCATCAGCTACCGCAAGAAAGGCGGAATCGTGAACATCTGGACCATCGAAACGATGGAACAAGCGAAAGAATACGCGCCTTACGTGGATACAATCACCTATCAATTCGTTGAACCAGGACAAATAAAAGACTTGCTTCAAAACAAATAAAGGTTAGACAGCGTCTAGCTAATTCAATTCAAAAGATGGTTTACTTCAATGTTACTTCAATGGCTACTTCAACGGAACTTCAATGAAACGTTGAAGCAACTTCAATGAAATTATCAGAGGGGCGGCGCCTTCAAAATCCACCCTTTTATTTGGTGCAGGAAATAATAATCTCCCGCGCGCACTCCCTGCCGTCTGCAATGCAGGAAGCGATGTTCTTCGCGCCCAAAAAGCAGTCCCCGGTCGCATAGACATCTTTATAAGAGGTATGATGGCCGCTTTCGATGGTCAAATCGTCAGCAAGTTTTGAGAAATCAACCTTCTGCCCAATCGCAGAGACTAGGAGATCGCAGTCCAAAAGATATTCTGAGTCAGGAATCTCGTGGCAAGACGCCCTGCCGGAAGAATCCATCTCGCCAAGCTCCATTTTCACAAGTTTCACTCCGACTACTTCGTCGTTCTCATTTTTGATGAGGTCTTTAACGTTCGTAAGGAAGCAAACATCCACACCTTCTTTTATGGCTTCTTGGATTTCGACCTCGCTTGCAGGCATTTCTTTTAAGGAACGGCGATAGACAATCGTTACTTTGTCTCCTAAACGGATTAGGCTGCGCGCACAGTCTAAGGCGACATTGCCACCGCCCCAAACGAGGGCGGATTTACATTTCGAATATTTCTCTTTCCCATCTCCGATATTGATATCGCGGAGAATCTGAAGTCCAGAGACCAATCCCTCTTTTGCCTCAAATCCCACGGAATTGTTCTTGCTTGCACCAATTCCAAGAATGACATAATCAAACCCTTGCTGAAGGTTTCCTAAGGAGGAATTCGTATCGATGGGCGAATTGAAATGGAATATGGCGCCCATGGCCTCAAGGTCTTTTTGAACCGCGTCCAAGGGGCTCTTATCGAAACGAAAATCAGGGATCCCCGTGCGAATCGCCCCGCCGATGAAGTTCTCTTTCTCGAAGAATTCCACCGCAAAACCCGCTTTAATCAAGAAGTAAGCCGCGCTTAAATTTGCGATTCCAGCGCCAATCAAAGCAACCTTCATCCCGTTGAAATTTCCTTTGTTCAAATCCCTTTCAACGAGTTTTGATAATTCATATTCAATCTGAGGGATAGCCACTGCATTCCCTTTGATGGCTTTGACGCACTTACCCTTGCACTGCCTTTTATGATCGCAAAGCAAAGAGGTGAATTCAGGGAACGGATTCACATCGCGCAGGATTTTCCCCGCGGTGGCATAATCTTCCTTTTTGCATTCAGCAATCCAGCTGCGGATCAAATTCCCCGTGGGGCAGCCCGTTTGACAACGTGGTTTAGGGCAGCCAAGGCATTCTTTGGCGAGTTCTTTCGTGTTCATAAAGGTCCTTCGATTTCGTAAAATTATATCGGCTTTAGGCTCAGTTGTTATGAAAGAAACGCCGATTCTGACCACTTCTAGGCTAACTCTCCGTCCCTTCGTATTAGAAGATGCCGAAGATGTCTATGAATGGACAGGGTCTTGGGAGGTAACGAAGTATCTTTGGTGGTACCCTAATCGCGATTTAGAGACAACAAGAAAGATCCTTAAGAAATGGATTCGAAACCAAAGAAATTACTCCTGGGCCATCGTTAGAGAAAACGAAGCCATTGGAGAAATCCAGGTCATCAAAGATCTCCCCGGCAAAGGATTCGAATTTGGGATCACCTCCAAGGTCAGCGCGCAGGGCAATGGCTATATGAGGGAAGCTTCCTTTAAGGTCATCGAATATCTTTTCTCCTCAGGGCTATATGAATATGGATATGCGGAAAGCGATAAAAGAAACGAAAGATCCCATCATTTGTTAGAGGCCTTAGGGTTCGTGAAAACAGAAGAAAAGAAAGGCGTCCTAATCACAAAGAAAAACGAAACAATTGATATCATTTGCTTTAAGCTTGATAAAGCCGTTTTCGCCGCAAAACTAAAGGATTTTGTTGTCTTGCAATAATGCAACATATTGGGATAATGCGCCAAAATGATGTTTTTTAGATGTGTTTTGGCGCATTATCTCAATGTTTTTGAAAGCTAATTCATCACCAATTTTCAGTTTGAAAGCATCCAAAAAAGAGCGCCATTAAGCCAGACAAGGCTTAACGGTATCTATCTTTGCTTCCTGGGAAAACCAAGGACCCAATCGACTTCGTAAGAGGGACGCAGACAAGCCCAATCACCACCGCGGTAGCAAGGCTGATGCCTAAGCGAATAAAAGTTGTAACCCAAACAATCTTGAAGGAATAATCGAAAATGATGGCATCCAAGAACGATACCAAAGTATTAAGGCACGTCACGCACAAGGAAGCGAAAATCAAAGTTATGAAATAAGGGACGGGATGCCTTTCCAACGCTTTTCCCCTCTTCTTGAAAAGCGAGGAAACTAGGCCAATCAAGAGGGCTCTGATTCCCGGGACAAGCACCCATAAAGGGGTCGTTAAGGTGAAGCCATAGTTGATTGTCTGGCAAATAAACTCGCCTAGCACCGCGACGATGAAGCCATCGACGGGCCCGAAAAGCAAAGCGGAAAACACGACCGGTAAGGAACCAAAGCTGATTCTCACCATCGGCCCGATTTTGATATTGACCAGCGTCAATACGACGAATAATCCGACCAACATGCCGTCTGCGCACATGCGGCGAATCAAAGAATCTCTTTTTCCCATGCCCAATTTTCCTTTCTTGGCAGGGAGGTAAGCTTTAAATAGCGGCAGCGAGATTTCACCGCGGATGCTTCCTTCGTCCTGAAGCGACCTCCCATCCTCAGGCACTTAACGCGAAATCTCTACTCTAGAAAGCTTGCTGACATCTCAGCGGAAAAATCATATCACGAGAAGAGAAAAAGAAAGGGGGTAGAGCCCCCTAAATTCACTTTTTGGATTTGGCCAGGTATTCCTCGAGAGCCTTTTGCTGTTCGTGAGCCCTATTGAACGCCTTTTGCTGCTTTTCGATAAGTTTGGTATTCTCGAAGTAATTGATGCCCATGGCTCTTCTCGCCCGCATGGCGATATAGGCAGCCTTGGCCTCGGCTTTCTTCGACCCTTCCTCAAGGATCTTATAGACCCCTGCAACATCTTTCTCTAGCTCATGACGTTTTTGTCTCATCGGTTCGAGGGTGCTGTTGATGACATTCACGAGGAAACGCTTGACGATAACATCCCCTAACCCGCCTCTTCGATAATGGTCTTTCAATTCGTCTAAGTTCTTATATTGAGGCAAAAACTCCGCAAAATGCTCGTCTTTTGCAAAAGCATCGAGATAAGTGAACACCGGATTCCCTTCCGTATGGCCGGGATCGGAAACCTGCAAATGGGTCGGATCGGTGAACATCGACATGACCTGTTTTTCAACGGTCTTGGAATCGTCGGAAAGATAGATGCAGTTGCCGAGCGACTTGCTCATCTTGGCTTTGCCATCCGTCCCCGGGAGACGCTTAGAAGCGGCATTGTCCGGGAGCATGATCTTCGCTTCTTGGAAAACGTTCCCATAAAGGGAATTGAACTTCCTGGCGATTTCGTTGGCCTGCTCGATCATCGGTTCCTGATCTTCGCCAACGGGAACGACGGTCGTGCCGAACATCAAGATGTCCGCGGCCTGAGAAATCGGGTAAGTCATGAAGCCAACCGGAATCGATTCCCCGAATTGACGCATCGCCAGTTCGTTTTTAACCGTAGGGTTTCTGACTAGACGAGAATAGGTAACAAGATCGAGGAAATAGCAGGTGAATTCGAAAAGCTCAGGTACGCGGGACTGCACGAAAATGGTGACCTTATCAGGATCGATGCCCGCCGCCAAGTAATCCAGAGCAACCTCAATCACGTTGTCTCTGACTTTTTGGGGGTTGCCCGCGTTGTCCGTAAGGGCCTGAGTATCGGCGATCATCACATACATCTCGTCGAAATTGCCCTGATTCTGCAATTCGACCCTTCTTCTTAAAGAGCCAACATAATGGCCGATATGAAGACGGCCTGTCGGCCGGTCGCCGGTAAGCATGACTTGGGGAATCTTCTTTTCTTCTTCCATAACTTTTCTCGTTTCTCAATTTTAGCACCGACTCTTATTTGCGGTGCTCGGCTTTCCATTGTTTGATTTGCTCCAATCTTAGCTTGTACTTTGCCTCTAAGCCTTGGGTGCTCGGTTTGTAATATTCCCGCCCCGCAAGTTTCGGAGGTAAGCAAACCTCATTCGTGAGTTTGTCAGGAGCATCTTGGGCATATTGGTATCCTTTGTGGTAGCCAAGATCCTTCATGAGTTTAGTTGGAGCGTTCCTGATATCCAACGGCACAGGCTCGGCGAATGTTTTCTCCGCATCTAAGGCGGCGGCGTCATAAGCCACCTCCATGCAATTGGACTTCGGAGCCAATGACATGTAGACCACCGCTTCGGTTAGATTCACGTTGCACTCAGGAACCCCGATGAAATGACAGGCCTGATAAGCCGCAACCGCGACTTCCATGGCTCGAGGATCCGCCATGCCGACGTCTTCTGAGGAAAAGCGAATGATGCGTCTAGCGATATAAAGAGGGTCCTCTCCCGCTTCTAGCATCCTTGCCAGCCAATAGACGGCCGCATCGGGATCGCTGTTCCTCATCGATTTGTGCAAGGCGGAGATTAGGTTGTAGTGTTCTTCGCCTTTCTTATCGTAGAGCAAAGACTTCTTGGCGGTGCATTGAACGATATCGTCTTCGCTTATTTCAATGGAGCCATCGGCTTTCGCATCACCATTGAGAATCACCATCTCTAGAGTCGATAAAGACTTTCTGGCATCTCCGTTGGCGAAATTCGCGATCAAGGCAAGATTGTCATCGCTGATGCTGATTTTCTGATCGCCGAAGCCTTTTGGGGAAACCAAGGCGTTTCGGAGAAGTTTCACAAGCTCCTGAGGTTCAAGCGCTTTCAGAACGAACACCTTGCAGCGAGAGAGAAGAGCGGAGTTGACTTCAAAGGAGGGATTCTCGGTCGTCGCCCCGATCAAAATAATGGAGCCTTTCTCCACATAAGGCAGAAAGGCGTCTTGCTGGGCTTTGTTGAAGCGATGGATTTCATCCACGAAAAGGATGGTCTTCTCGCCGTACTGGCGGTTCTTCTCGGCCTGTTCCATCACTTCTTTGATTTCTTTGATTCCAGAGGTGACCGCGGAGAAATTGATGAACGTGGCCTTTGTTTTGTTCGCGATGATCTGGGCAAGGGTCGTTTTCCCTACGCCGGGGGGACCCCAAAAGATCATTGAGGAAACTTGATCGTTCTCAATTAATTTCCGAAGGACTTTCCCTTCGCCTAGCAAGTGCTCCTGTCCCACGAATTCGCTTAAATCCTGGGGGCGCAGCCTAGCGGCCAAGGGTTCTTTGATGTCTTTCCCAAATAGGTTGCCTTGTTCCATAGGAACAATCCTACCATCAAGGGGATGGTTTCGCCTTAAAGAAAAGAAGAAAAGGGGCCTCTCGTAAAAAGAATTTCAAAAGAAAGCGTTTTCGGTCTATCCAAAGCAAGGAAAATGAACCACAATTTCCTAAATACAGGGGAGACCTATGGAAAAGATTATCGTTCTCGACTTCGGTGGGCAGTATAACCAATTAATAGCAAGACGCGTTCGTCAGTGCCGCGTCTATTCGGAAGTATTGCCTTTCACTACTTCTATCGATGCCTTGAAAGACGAGGACATCAAAGGAATCATCTTCACCGGAGGACCGAACAGCGTCTATGATCCCGCCTCTCCTCATATCGATCCCAAGATCTTTGAACTCGGAAAGCCGATCCTTGGCATTTGCTATGGCGCTCAGCTAATGGCTTACACCCTTGGAGGTAAGGTCGAGCCCAACGTCAAATCTGAATATGGGAACATCGAAATCAGCCTTTGCAAGGAGAGCGAGCTCACCAAAGGAGTCCCTTCCGCGAACGCGGTCTTCATGTCGCATAATGACAAAGTCACGAAGCTTCCCGAAGGCTTCTCTGTTCTTGGAAAAAGCGAGAATTGCGAGAATGCGATCTTTGAAAACCCCGCAAAATCCCTCTATGCGACTCAGTTCCACCCTGAAGTCGAGCACAGCGTCTACGGCCAAAAGATGATTGAGAACTTCGTCTTGGGCATTTGCCATTGCAGCGCCTCCTGGCAACCTTCTTCCTTCATCGAAACCAAGATCGCAGAGATCAGGAAGCAGGTTGGGGACAAGCGCGTTTTATGCGCCCTTTCCGGCGGGGTCGATTCCTCCGTCACCGCGGCAATCTTAGACAAAGCGATCGGCGAGAACCTCACCTGCGTCTTCGTGGACCACGGCTTGCTCCGCAAGAACGAAGCCGAGCAAGTCAAATCCATCTTTGGCAACAAAGACAAATACCATCTCAACTTTGTTCCCGTGGATGCTTCTAAGCTGTTCCTAGACCGTCTCTCCGGCGTAACCGAGCCTGAGCAGAAACGCAAGATAATCGGCAAATCATTCATCGACGTGTTCAACGATTCCCAAAAGAACTTCCCCCACTGCGATTTCTTGGCTCAAGGTACCATCTATCCTGATCGCATCGAATCCGGTTTAGGGATCTCGGCGACCATCAAATCGCATCACAATGTCGGCGGGCTCCCCAAAGACACGGGTTTCGAGGGCATCGTCGAACCTTTGAAAGACCTCTTCAAAGATGAGGTCAGAGAAGTCGGTTTACTGCTTGGCCTTCCCGCGGATCTCATCTACCGTCAGCCCTTCCCCGGCCCTGGCCTAGCCATCCGCATCATCGGCGAGATCACCAAAGAGAAAATCGCGATCGTCCAAGAAGCAGACGCCATCTTCCGCGAAGAGATGAAAAAGAGCGGTCACGAGAGAAAAGCTTCTCAGTTCTTCGCGGCTTTGTCGAACATGCGCTCCGTCGGAGTCATGGGCGACAGCAGGACTTATGACTACGCCATCGTTCTTCGCGCCGTCTCCACGGATGACTTCATGACAGCCAAGCCAGTCGAACTGCCTTATGAACTCATTACGAAAATCAGCGATCGCATCGTCAACGAAGTCGATGGGGTGAACCGCGTCCTTTATGACTTCACCTCGAAACCGCCCGCAACGATTGAATTGGAATAAAAAGCCCATCAATTTTAAGAAAGTTAGGTAAATTAATCTATTTTTCCAATGTTTTTTAAGCCGAAAAAGATTAGTTTTCCAAAATATTCAGGGGTGAAATTGGGTGTTTTTCCAATTTTATGGCTGAATATTATCGTTGCTGTAGCCGTCGTCAAATGAATGGCACAAAGTCCAAAATGTTAAAGTAGGCAAAATCGCGCACTTTCATGCGCCTAAGATTAGTAAACGAAAACGTCTACTCAGGCACCTCACCAGTAGTTTCAAAGATCCATTAAAAGTCCAAATCTTTGCCCTGCCGTGATTGCTCTTCTAGAAGCTCGTCGGTTTTTATTACGTAGGCGTAAGCGTCAATGGAACGTTTTCTCAACTGGCGAAGCGGAGATAGCCTTCCCGAGTGAATGTCTCTATTTAAAAAGGCCGTCGAATCAATCACGTGTTTAAACTCTTTCCCCAAAAGCAAGCAAAGGGCCGCATACATCAATTTTGGAGCTTGCGAAGAAGCAATTTCTGCGGAGTATTTTTCAAAGAAAATGTGACTGCTGAGTTCACGTATTCCTTCAACGTATAACGGGTATTCATCTTTCCTAACCTTCCCGCGGGAGGCGATGCATAATGATGTGCTGAAAACGTCAAGCAGGCAATCATCACGGTCAATGTTGCCATTCCTATAGGTTATTTCGGTTTTCACAATCTTGTCATAAGACGAAGAAACCATATTGAAATCGCCAAAAACATCAAGGAGGGAATAAACGTCATAAAACTGTTTCATGACCTCCAAATCTTTCCCTACGTTCAAAGGTATTCCGGTTGTGTGAGGCGCGAATGCCGTTAATTTGTCACCAAGAATACAATCCGCCGTTGGCATTTGAGCAAAAATGGGGTCACCACTCGTGATCAAAAGATCGTTCTCAATCGGTTTGGAAATTAATTTGTCATAATGATTCTCTTCAAAAAGCACGTCCAGTAAAATCCGTAAAGGCCTTTTAAAAATAGGAGAAAAATATTCGAATTTAAAATGTCTTTTGTTTATATTCCCCTTCTTAGGTCTTGTTTGTTCCGAATACGATAAAAAGGGGGATTGGTTTGCCGCAGAAGTCAAATAGAAATCCAGCTCCGTGTTCGGTTTAACAATGATGTCTATGTCAGTTGACAAGCGTCTTGGCTTTTCGAAAAGAAGCATCAGACAAGTGCCACCTTTGAAGATGAAAGGCAACCCGGCTTTCGCGATTGCTTCAAGCAAGCCAAAAGCATGGACACTTCGTTCAAGAAGAGCGGGATCGCGTCGAAACCTCATTTGCAAATCACGAATATGCGTTTCGGTGAAATTCTCTGGCGATAACATTTACTTTACCGTCCTTAAATTAATCTCCGTGTCTTCCTCGATCATCTTTACGATTTCATCATAGACAGCACGACGCTTGGCATAACGAAGCAAAGAGCTTTCATCGACGGGGCAGGAAAAGAAGGCGTTATCATAAATCTCAGGATATTCACTCTGGCTTATCGTCTTAGATAAAAGAGGATCGGCAACAAGGTCAACAAGAAGTTTTTCTAAGCGGGTGTGCCAATAAGCGCCACGGGCGCGGGGCGATTCTGTGACGAGTTTGTTTATGACAATGACATCATCGCATTTATATTTGTCGTAGGTTTCTAAGCTTGGATGGCAAAGAACCCGGCCAAAATAGCGATTTTTCAATGCTTCAAAAACAAAATCCTCCGAATCGGCGTCCACAGATAAGAAAATAGCGTTATGCCCGATTAAGTGATTGGCGAATTCATTAAGCTGAATCAATTCGGCAATAGAAAAATCAATCAACGGATATTGCTCAATAAGATAAGAGGCCAATTCCTTAGCAAAGTCAGAATACTCATATTTATAGGGGCAGATCGCTTTTTTAGGCAAAGAATAAACGCCTCTAGCCACGCGTACGATTTCCCCGTTTTCCAACAAGGAAGCGAACTTTTTTTCAAAGGAAGCATCGCTTAAAGAAAAGCCACCATTTCTAAAGGATTTTAAGGCTTCGATTTTCGAAAACGTTTCCTTGCTTTGGAGATCTTTAACATAGGATACATCAATCATTAGATAGCCTCCAAAATTATATTTTCGGCAGTAATTTGAGTTCATTGCCGAAAATATAATAGGAGAAATAATTCCAATGGTCAATTATATTTTCGGCAGTAAATAGCGTTTGTTGCCGAAAATATAAAGCTGGCTTAAGCCTAGCAAGTATCGAGAACAAAATAAATTTAGGGGAAACTAAAACTTACAAAAAAACCTTGCATATCTCGCTAAAGAATCGGTTTTTGCAAGGTTGTTAATTATTTAATCCAAAGAATAGAATTACTTCCCATCCATGAAATTCGTCATTTGATGTTTTTCTTCTCGTCTTGGAAAGCTAACGCCACTAGCCTCGCCAAGTTCTTGAAGTTTCATCACATAAGCGATGTTGTCCGCAAGGCGCCTCATTGTCTGGAGCC
>CAVECL010000035.1:0-14143 GCA_963614595.1 Parasutterella excrementihominis
TTCTTGTAGTCGGGGAAGATCTCGTCCCAGGGGTGCTCGATGACCATTTCATGGGTCCGGCTGGCTTTCAGCGCGAGCCATTCCCAATCCAGGCCGCCTTTTTTCCAACAGGCAAAATCCTCATCAGGATCGATTAAATCCGGTCCCGAATCATAACGGCACATGCAGTAAAGGACCACTTCCTCGTAGGTGAGGGTCGGGTCGTCGTAGCTCATCCGAAGGGGGATGTTCTTGCCGCCTTCGATGGCGGCATCCTGGATTATCATTGGGTCAATCAGCATTTTCAAATCCTCCTGTTCGTGGCGAGCAGATTTACGAAATAGTCATAGAGGCCATCGCCTCGCGGCTCTATGTCCATTCCGATTATGTAGTAGGTCCCCCCAGATGCAAGAAGAACTTCTTTGTCATCCTTCTTCATCGTCGTTCCGTGCAAATTAGCAAAAAGCACGCCTGAGCTCGCTCAAACATTAGAAGTACATCCGAGTACACTTGTGCCCAAGGAAGCCTTCAAAAACAAGCTTAAATTCACTTAGAGCTTAGAACGGCCAGAAAACATTCCCCGACCTTTCTTTATAAAGAAGGTCACGAAGTCGAATGATGAAAAACCGACGTAACGAATAAGCATTGGCTGCAGGCTTTTTAATAAGATGAATATGAATCTAAAACTATTCCGAAGCTGGAATCCGCCTGATTCATAAAGCCAGGAGACTATCGAACATTACTCATCATTACTCTATCGCTGGGTGATGATGCTCTTAAGAACGTCAAAAAGACCTCCCCGAAGGGAGGCCTTAGGCTCATGAATTCGGCGTTAGCCTAATCAATGAAGGATGTCGGCAACGGTGCCGGCGCCGACGGTTCTGCCACCTTCGCGGATGGAGAACTTGGTGCCCTTTTCCATAGCGATCGCGTGGATCAAGGTAACGGTGAAGGTCACGTGGTCACCAGGCATGACCATGTCGGTCCCCGCGGGGAGCTCGATGGTGCCGGTGATGTCGGTGGTGCGGAAGAAGAATTGCGGACGATAGCCGTTCAAGAAGTGAGTGTGACGGCCGCCTTCCTCTTTGGTGAGGATGTAGGTGGTAGCGGTGAACTTGTCGTGGGGGACGATGGATCCCGGCTTGGCAAGGACCTGGCCACGCTCAACCTGGTCGTGGGTGATGCCACGGAGAAGGGCGCCGATGTTGTCGCCGGATTCGGCGAAGTCAAGGGTCTTACGGAACATTTCAAGACCAGTGACGACGGTCTTCTGGGTGGGACGGATGCCGACGATTTCAGCTTCGTCGTTCATCTTGATCTGGCCACGCTCGACACGGCCAGTGACGACGGTGCCACGGCCGGAGATGGTCATGACGTCTTCGATCGGGAGAAGGAAGGGCTTATCGGTGTCACGGACTGGATCGGGGATGTAGGTATCAAGAGCATCGAGGAGCTCTTTGATGCAAGCGCAGGCGGGATCGTCCATCGAGGTGGCTTGGCCAGCCTTGAGGGCGGAACCTTTGATGACGGGGATTTCGTCACCGGGGAATTCGTACTTGTTGAGAAGGTCGCGAACGTCCATTTCAACGAGGTCGACGAGTTCGGCGTCATCGACCATGTCGCACTTGTTGAGGAAGACGACGATGTAAGGAACGCCGACCTGACGGGCGAGCAGGACGTGCTCACGGGTCTGAGGCATAACGCCATCGGTGGCGGCGACGACAAGGATCGCGGCGTCCATCTGGGCGGCGCCGGTGATCATGTTCTTGACGTAGTCGGCGTGCCCTGGGCAGTCGACGTGCGCGTAGTGACGCTTTTTGGTCTCGTACTCTTCGTGAGCGGAGTTGATCGTGATGCCACGAGCTCTTTCTTCCGGGCTGGAGTCGATGTCGCCATAGGCTTTATCGACAGCGTTTCCCTCAGCGCCATTGGTGGCTTTGCCGACCATGGAGAGGTAGTGGGTGATGGCCGCGGTAAGGGTGGTCTTGCCGTGGTCAACGTGGCCGATGGTACCGACGTTCATGTGAACGCGGTCACGGTTGAACTTTTCTTTTGCCATTAGTAATTTCCTCCAAAAATGGTTTTTCGAAATTGGCGAATAAATATTAGGACAAGGGGGGATTGGAAGCAAGACTAGACGCGCTAGTTTTGCCCCCAATTTTCCTTGGACTAAACTTCGAGATTACTTGCCGCCAGTCGCCTTCTTGATGATGGCGTCCTGGACGAAGCGGGGGGTCTCTCCGTAGTGGTCGAACTGCATCGTGAAGTTGCCGCGGCCCTGGGTGATGGAGCGGAGGTCGGTGACGTAGCCGAACATTTCGGCGAGCGGGACTTCGCACTCGATTTCCTTCGCGTTGCCGCGCTGGGTTTCACCGGTCATATTGCCACGACGTCTGGCGATATCGCCGATGACGTCGCCGTAATACTGCTCAGGGACGGTGATCTCGACCTTCATGATAGGCTCGAGGATGACGGGGTCGCACTTCGGAGCGGCCGCTTTGAGGGCCATCGAAGCAGCGACTTTGTAAGCGGCTTCGGAAGAGTCGACATCATGGTAGCTACCATCGAAGAGGGTGGCTTTGATGTCGATGAGCGGATAGCCGGCGAGAACGCCGCGCTGAAGCGCGTCTTCCAAACCTTGCTGGGTCGGTTTGATGAATTCCTTCGGAACGGAGCCGCCGACGATGGCATCGACGAATTCGAAGCCCTTGCCGGGGTTTGGTTCGAAGCGGATCCAAACGTCGCCGTATTGGCCGTGGCCGCCGGTCTGCTTGATGTAGCGGCCTTCGGCTTCGCCGGTCTTGCGGATGGTCTCGCGGTAGTTGACCTGCGGGGCGCCGACGTTGACGTCGACTTTGAACTCACGCCTCATACGTTCGACGAGAACGTCGAGCTGGAGCTCGCCAACGCCCGCGATGATGGTCTGGCCGCTGTCGGCGTCGGTGTGGACGCGGAAGGTCGGATCTTCTTCGGCGAGCTTGGTAAGAGCGATGGACATCTTCTCCTGGTCGGCTTTGGTCTTAGGCTCAACGGCCTCTTCAAGGACCGGCTCAGGGAAGGTGAGCTGCTCGAGGATGACGGGGTTGTCTTCGTCGCAGAGGGTATCGCCGGTGGTCGTGGACTTCAATCCGACGACGGCGCCGATTTCGCCTGCGTGGAGAACGCTGACTTCCTGGCGGTGGTTGGCATGCATGAGCACCAAGCGAGCGATGCGCTCCTTGTTGCCATGGGTGCTGTTAAGGACGTAGCTGCCGCTCTTGAGCACGCCTTGGTAGACGCGGACATAGGCAAGACGCCCGATGAAGGGATCGGTCGCGATCTTGAAGGCAAGGCCGATGAAGGGCTTGCTGTCAGTCGGTTCGCAGACGTAGGGTTCGCCTTCGAGGGTGCCCTTTTCGCCCGGGATATCAAGCGGAGAGGGAAGATAATCGACAACCGCGTCAAGAAGCGGCTGGATGCACTTGTTCTTGTAGGCGGATCCGCAGAACACCGGGAAGAAGGTGCCGGTAAGGACGGCCTTGCGGATGGTCGCCTTGATGAGGTCGGTGGGGACTTCCTCGCCGTCGAGGACGAGCATCATGATCTCATCGTCGAAGGAAGCGAGGTCCTCAAGGAGAGTGGAGCGGTAGGCTTCGACCCTGTCCTTGTATTCCTCAGGGACATCGGTGATCTCAGGAGCGGTGCCTTTATCATCGTTGTAGATATAGGCTTTGCGCTCGATGATGTCGATGCAGCCTTTGAAGTTGCCTTCCTTGCCGATCGGGCATTGGACGGCGTCGGCGTGCTTTTCGCCTAAGCGGCTGTGAATGGATTCGACGCACATATCGAAGTCAGCGCCGGTAGCGTCCATCTTGTTGCAGAAGACGATGCGGGGGACGCCATACTTCGTGCCTTGGCGCCAAACGGTCTCGGTCTGAGGCTCGACGCCGTTTTTGGAGTCGAGGACGGTGATCGCGCCGTCAAGGACGCGGAGGGAACGCTCGACTTCGACGGTGAAGTCGACGTGCCCTGGGGTGTCGATGATGTTGAAGCGGGTGCCTTTCCAGAAGCAGGTGGTGGCGGAAGAGGTGATGGTGATGCCTCTCTCCTGCTCTTCCTCCATCCAGTCCATCGTCGCGGTGCCTTCGTGGACCTCGCCGATCTTGTGGGTGCGCCCGGTGTAGAAGAGGATGCGCTCAGTCGTCGTGGTTTTGCCCGCGTCGATGTGCGCCATAATCCCGATGTTACGGGTATGAGGGAGATCGTAGGTTTCGGTCTCTTGGATTTCGTTCTCAGCCATTGGGATATTCCTTTAACAATCAGAAGCGATAGTGGGCGTAAGCCTTGTTCGCTTCGGCCATCTTGTGGACGTCTTCCTTCTTCTTGACGGAAGCGCCGGTGCCGTTGGCGGCATCGATGATCTCGGCGGCGAGCTTATCTTCCATGCTCTTCTCGCCGCGGAGGCGGGAATAGGTGACGAGCCAGCGGAGGCCGAGGGTCTGTTTCCTTTCTTTGGAAACTTCGGTCGGGACCTGGTAGTTGGCCGCGCCGATGCGGCGGACTTTGAGCTCGACTTCCGGCATGATGTTGTTGATCGCGGTCGCGAAGACATCGATCGCCGGCTTGCCGGTCTTGGCTTCGATCTTCTCGAAGGCCTTGTAAATGATGGTTTGGGCGGTGCCTCTTTTGCCATCGTACATGACGCGGTTGATGAGGCGGGTGACGAGCTTGCTGTTATAAACTGGATCGGGCAAGACGTCGCGTTTTTCAACAGAACCTTTTCTTGGCATGGTGATTCTCCTTACTTAGCTTCCTTGGGCTTCTTGGTTCCGTAGAGGGAACGGCCTTGACGCCTGGCATCGATGCCGGCGCAGTCGAGGCAGCCGCGGATGATGTGGTAACGGACACCCGGGAGGTCCTTGACACGGCCGCCGCGAATCATGACGGTCGAGTGTTCCTGAAGGTTGTGTCCTTCGCCGCCGATATAAGCGGTGACTTCGTAGCCGTTGGACAAACGGACACGGGCGTACTTTCTCATAGCGGAGTTCGGCTTTTTCGGGGTCATCGTGCCCACACGGGTGCAGACACCCCTCTTTTGGGAGGAAGGCTGGCTGGAGTTGCGCTTGGTAAGAGAGTTCCAACGTTTCCCCAAAGCGGGGGTTTTGGATTTCTTGACCACGGACTTGCGGCCCTGCCTAACGAGTTGGTTAATGGTTGGCATGTTTGTGTTTTCTCCTTTTTCAATTCACACAATACCCGGTGTATCCACCACCGGGGTAAATAAAAGGGAATTAACCCTTCCACTTACGTCCGGGGGTGATGATAAACCTGCCCTATAAGGGCTGTCAACACGAATTTTTTCTTTTTTCGATAGGCCACAAGCCCCGGTGTGTCAAATTGGGCTTTGTGCACAAAGTTTCCAATACCGGCGACGGGGCTAACGGGCGTTCCGAAAGAGTTGATTCAGTGGAGGCTTCAGACTTTTAGCCAAAAGGCAAAATCCCACTTCGCTAAAGGGCGGGAAGGCTTATTTACGGGAAGCGAAATCCTTGTATTTTGAAGGGCTGAACGCGATTGCCTGCTGACCGCTTCCAATAGGAAAGAGCCGCAAAGCAATAACGCTCGCCCTCTCTAACGTTTTCCCTTAACGTTTACGCCTTTCCCTTAAAAACTAGGTATTTTTAAGGGCAAATATTGGGATTGAGGGGATACAGCCCCTTGAATCGCCAGCCATCTTTTCTCAATGCAAAACGGACTGCGATTTATAGTCAGTTGGAAGCATCCGTCCTAGCAAAAAGCAAGCTCTCGATGCTTTGGATTCAGCCAAGCGTCTTAAAAGAGAGCCTCGCATAAGTCGAGGTGACTTCCTTCACCTCGAAATCCAGGTTCAGTTTTCCTCCTTTGTGAAAAGAGAGCTCGCCCAAAGAGGAAAGCCTCTGGCCTTTTTGGAACAAGACGTCCCTGTAATTGATCTCCCCTTCTTGCTTCGTCAAGGAGGAGGCGACGAAGTAAGGGCATAAGGAAGAAGAGGCGCTGCTCGCGTCCAGTAACTGGATCAGGCATTTGGAGGTGGAGTCCACGTTCCCGATGCTGTTATCGAAGGCGAAGTCGACTTTCTTCCCGGAGGTGGCAACCGCGGAGCTAGGCAGATAGTCATAGGTATGGAGGTTGTTGTTATAGACTTCCAAACGGGCATCCACGTGATAGACCATCACCCCCGGCTTATAAGGCAAAGAGGAATTGAGGCTGTTCCCTTTCTTGCCGTCATAGGAATTCACCCCAAAAGGGGAATAGAAGCAAACGAGGTAATATTCGTCGTAGATGGAATTGTTCCAGTTAGGGGAAAGCAAGAGGAACTGCCCAGAGGAAGCGAAAGAAGGCAAGGTGATCTCGCAGGTTGAGGTCACGTAAGTGGGGCGGGCCCAGTTGAGGATCATCTTGGAGAAGGGGTTATGGTCCCCTAAGGAAGCGTCCATCATATCCGCTCTGCCTAAAGGAGAGATCTTGGCGACATCCTCGTTGGAGTTCTCGTCGTAATAATCCTTTAGGCCGAGCAAGTGGCCCATCTCATGGACGTAGGTCCTCGAGGTGGCTTGCTCGTCCATCATGAAATAGGAAGCGAACCCGATGGGCGCAGGAGAATCAAGCGAGAAAGCCCAGTAGAAGGAGGAACGGGAAGAAGAGCCCGCATCCATCCCTTCGTAAGGACGGGAATAGACAAAGAATACGGGGACGATGGATTCGCCCTTCTCCGTCAAGTAAGCGTAGTTCGAGCTAGGGTCCTCCGGATTCGCGCCGTCATACCAGTCCAATGCTTCCTTATATATATAGGATAAAGAGGACTTCTGCTCGGAAAGGGAAGTCGATTCATAGGAAGTGGATGGCTTGGATGCCCTGAACCAGCCCGTGACCTTGCCCTTTATCTGCAGCCTTGAATAAGAGCTAGCCTCGTAATAAGAAGCGACCGAATAGAAAGAGGAAGAGGGTTTCCCAAAGAACGCGCCTCTGATCCTAGAAAGGGAATCGCCAGGCAAGGAAGAAGAAGGGTAATCCTCAAAATCGACGGGGATGACCAGCAACTTGCAGACGCCCGTGGACGGCATCGCGTAACGAGACTTCCCTTTCTCGTCCTGCTTATTGAGAATCGAGGAATAAGAAAGGAAGGATTCGTCCTGGCTAGCGATCGGGGAGAATTCAGCGACCTGCTTATACCCATCCCCTTCAACGGAGGCAAAAGGATTCGCGTTCAATGTCCCGTATTCATAAGGAGAAAAATCAAGCCCCGAGGAGCAAGACATCAATAAGGGAAGCAGGCAAAGAAGCAGGGGGGAACGTTTCACGAAGGAATTGTAGCAAGAAAGGAAGAGCGAGGATGAAGGATTTGGGAAGCAAGTCCTAAACGGATGGCACCTTAATTCATAAGCGTTTTAACGGAAATCGCAAAAAATTCGAATTTTCGCTAAAAGCACTTATGATTGGACGCGAGAACGAAACGAAAAAACTCCTAGAGCTTTATCGACATGACCAAGCCGATTTGGTCGCGATCTATGGCAGAAGACGATAATGAACTCCGACTGATCTGAATCCAGGCAATTTTCCAATACCTGGATTTTATATTTTCTTCCGATTATGCCGCTTGTTTCTTTGTTTTCGCGCATACTTTTAACCTTCCTATGCCTCCCCAAAACCGCCAATATTTTAACGTTTTGGGGAGATATAAGCTCCTACGCGTCTAATGGCCAGCTGATTTTCCGCCGAAATGAAGAATGGTGTTCGCATGCGCACACTCCCGTTGGCATTGAACAGAAGGCTCAATCTTTTGATATGGGGATGACCATCTATTAAATAAGATGTGAAAATGTTTTCTAGGAGACAAAGGATATGAAGACATGGCGAGATTTCAAAAAGGAAGCGAAAGCGGGGTATGAGGCCACGAAGCAAGACATCGAGGAGATGGGGACCTTAGCAGACATCGTCACCATCATCCTAAGCAGGCAAGAGGAACTTGGCCGCCGCCAAAAAGAGCTCGCGGATTTGCTTCGTCCCCAGGATCAGATCATGCGCGATGAAAGCAAAAGTCGTAACGCTGCTTAAAACACAAGACCGTTCGACTTGACCCTTACGGCCTCGGGTATCCAGAAGCCCCGTATTGAATGGGGCCCTTATCTTACGTAGTCGATGTAGATGTTCTCGTAAGTGAAATCGTCCATCCCGTAATATCTTCTCTTATGGGAGGCCAAGTACCTTCGCACTTGCTCCTTGACCTCGTATTCGAATTTCCCTATGGCCCAGTCCTGATAATGCTGTTCCGTCTCTTTCACCGAGCCGTATTTCGTGTAGAAATACTCCGGATGGTCAAGCACGCCACTAGGCCACTTTATTTGCACTTGAACGGTAAGGCTCTTCGCCAAAAGGACGAGTGTGTCCTTGCTTGTCCTTTGCCAGTCGACGACGAATTGCTCCGCCATGACGCTGACGGTGGCATAACAACTCCCTTCGCCCCATTTATCGTGTTCCCCATAAAAGTAATCGCCTTCCGCCTTGAAGCCGTAGCGGCGATTGACCGAATCCTTCATGTAGGAGTCGAAGGTGTATTCATCCGCGTGCTCTTTGTCCTTGTCCATATGGTAGTAGGCGAGCAGCGTCCGCCCGTTCTTATCTCTTTTACGGCTAAAGTCGTTCTTCGTGCACCATTGCCCGATCAAGATCTTCTCCGTGAATTCCTTGGGGTCGTAATTGGAGAATTCTCTGGTCTCTCCTCGGGCGCGGATCTCTTCTTGCAGTTGTTTCTTGGCCGCGTTTTCCCGCTCTTCCTTCGCTCTTTTCGCCCTATCGCGCTCTATGAGCTCCTGGGCGTACTCCTCCGAGTATCCGTTATCGATATACTCTTGCTTTGAAATGGCGTCATAGGCGTTCCAATAGGCCTCTCCCTCCAGTTTACGGCCAAGATAATCGCAGAAGAAGCTGTCATAGCCTTCCCTGTAGATTCTGCCATCGCAGAAAGGGGCGTTTGAGCAGCTGGAGCAGCAATAGCCCTTGACCCAGTTCTTCCCGCCAAAGCTTACCTTGGCTTTCTTAAATAATCCCATATGGACCTCCTTGTTTTTGTTTCCCCATTATAAAGGAGGAAAACCCTTTAGGAAGCGGTTAAGTTATTAAGTTTAAGTTCGAGTTTGCACAGTGTCTATGAAAAAGCGCCGTCCTAACGGCGCTTTTTGCGAAATGCCTTCCGATATCTAATGATTGTTCTGCACTTTAGCATCATCCTGATTACCCTCATCGAGAACGCAGCCGGGTCGCCGAACGACGTGAAGACCATGCAGAAAAGGTTCAGCCAGCCTTGGAGGGATTGCCTCCTGCATCCTCCGTGATTGGACATGAACATCTTGAGGCAGCGATGAGCTCGTCTATCGCCTCCATCGGGTTCCGCTTGTCCGGGAGGCCTTTGGTCATCTCCGTCGTGTAGATCTCCTCGGCGCCGCCCGACGCGGCAGCCAGCTTGCCGTGCGAGTTCTCGCCGCCGTCGTCTTTTTCAGCCAATAGGCGCCCGTGCTTTTCGCATTCATGTTCGCCAGCGACGACTGCGACAAACTCTCGTATGAGCACAGGTTCGTGAGGAATTCGAACCACTCTGATATCGGTATCTTCCGCGAGTCGAAAAGCGTCCCTTGCCTAAGGGGCTCGGTGAATAGAATTCATTTGGATCTCCTTTTGTTTTGTTCGGCTTGAACAAATGATAAGTGGTCTTTTTATTTTTGCCTATGACCGCCCTAAATCAGCGGGTTTCGGGATTGACCCAAGATTTCTCTAAAGGCTTTGTTGACTCCGCCGAACGCTTTGGAAAAAACCACTTTACGTCTGGAGGGGACCAGCGCCCGCCAAAGAGATTTTAGGCAACCAGAATAAAATGCAGCGGATGGAAAAGCAGCGAAAACGCCTCTGCCTTTCATTTCAAAAAAGCGTGAAAGAGGTTTTATCAGTCGTCTTTTCTTCCTTTTACCCGCCAATATCCGCCTTTTCTCCCGCCGACGCGTTCCAAGATCCCCATCGTTTTCAGCTCATCGACGATTTGGCTCACCCTCGTCGTGCCAAGCCCAACGAGCGAGGAGACCGCTTTCAAGGAATGGGTTGGATGGTTTGCAAGGGCCTCAAGCACTTGCTTCTGCGAAGGGAGCAACCCTGGCTGATTCGCCAAAGCCATCGTGGGCACGAAGGCGAAGGGGATCGTCACGCCGATGTAATTCTCGCCGAGGGCAAAGGCTTCCTTGCCGTATTTCGAGATGATAAGAAGATTGCCATGCCCCGTCTGTTCCACTAAGCCCAGCTGAAGCATGATCCTCCCTAGCTCTGGATTCACCGGGTTAGAGACGCCCCGATAGAATTCATCGGCGCTGTAATCGAAAGGGAGCCCACCCGCGGAGACGACTTCAATGCGGTCGGAGAAGATGTAGACCGCCGGCGGCACGTTCCTGATCCACTTATTGTGAACGCAGGCGTTCGTCCAGGCCTCTTCAAAGGCGTGACGGTCGAAAAGCGGAGTCTCCTTCCGCTCGAGGGCGGATTCGATGTCGACTCTGGTCTCATTAAGGGAAAGGGTAAAATTCAAAGCCTGCTTCATCGCTAGGAAAAGGCACTTGAAGCCGAATTCGTTCCTCGAAACCATCTTGAGCTTGTCCTTTCCTTCGAAACGGACCACTTTAATGGAAATGTCGTTCTCATCCGCGAGCAGGTTGGCCAGATAGTTGTATTTCCCCTTCGTCAGAAAATGCATGTTCTCGTCGAAATTCCCCTCATTCACGGTAAACCCTGCGTTTGTATACATCTGCTTCAGCTCGTTGAAACTAAGGTGTTGGTTCAAGGATTCCAGGGTTTCCAGTGAGGAGGATTGCGAGGAATAGAAGAGCTCGCCAAGCAAATCGGGATCGATTTGCTTGTTTTGACTGCCAATCCTTATCAAGTAATTCCCGCGCGAGGCGTAGGGGCGGTTGTTCCCTCTTACTGAGACCTTGATAATCGTCTTATCACCGAAATATTGGCAAGCAACCTCTGGGGCGGTAATCGGTTTGAGCTGTTCCTCTACCCTCGTGCCGATCTTTTTCAAAGTCTCTTCTCCAAGCTCGCCTTCTAGGCCGAGGATCCCCCCGTCGTTGGCAACTCCGAAATAAACCGTCCCGCGGCGATGCTTGTTGAGCATGGCGGCCAAAGAATCAATGCCGGCGTCCAACTGGCTCAGCGAGGTTTTGAACTCCTGCGTCTCATCTTCGAACGGAATTGACATCTTCATGATCCCCACCTCCAATGCTATTATACGCTTTCAGCACGTAAAACAATTTTCTTTTATACACTTCTAATACGCTTTTTAATACACTTACTTGTTCACTCTGGCAGAAAAGGCGCGTTTATGTTCGATGGTATGCCATTTTGGCCTCTAGCAATACCAAGCTACGGTGATAAAAACACGGAGTTCAATACGGCCACGCCACTGGAGAGTGATTTCGCCATCCGAATCCTATTCACGGAATCATCGGCGCTCTTAGGTGGGGATTGCGCCCCAAATATCTCGAACGTTTCTCGCAGCCTTCCTATCTTGGTTGACACAAGTCAATCAAAGCAAAAAGCGCAACGGCGCCTAATGCCGTTGAATTGAAAAAGTCCTTCGGCGAGAATTTGTTGGAATCAACCAAAGATTCAGCGCCTTCAAACTCTAAAGGACCTTTTCTATGTCGAATTTCAGCAACGCCGCCAGATGTTTAAACTGGCGTTTTCGAAGTACCTTGAGGATTGGCTTTTCCCGGGACTGACGGTCCCGGAACGCAAGTTCGCGACCGACGCGATCTGAGGCCTGCTCAAGTCCGGGAATGACGAAACGCAGAAGGCGTTCGCGAAGATCATGGCGTCGATGGTGGACGGAAGCCTACATCGCTTCCGTACACAGAATTCTTCACAGGCCTCGACAAGATTGCTGAAATCCTTAAGAAAACGCCCTTCACGGTCAAAAAATGTGAATTGCGAATTTCATTCCACTTTTCCTCAATGTCAAACGGATGCTGGGAAATGGCTCGGTTTCAGAAAAACGTATGTGGTAAAATGGCTCGGTTTTAGAAAATCAAATGTGGAATTTTATCCTTCAAGCACCTATAGTATTTTGAAAGGAGAACGTTCATATGTTCAAAAGGAAAGCATACGACGAACTGAAAAAGTGGAAGGAAGAAAGCAATGGGGCAACTGCCGTCTTGCTTGAAGGCGCGCGTCGGGTCGGCAAGTCGACAATCGCGACAGAGTTCGCGAAAAACGAATACAGGTCCTTCATCCTCATCGATTTCAGCAGTGCCAGAAAAAACATATTGTCCGTTTTTGATGACATCGCGAACCTTGACTTGTTCTTTGCTCGGCTTCAGGCGGAAACTGGCGTCGACTTGTACGAAAGAGAGTCGGTGATCATCTTTGATGAAGTACAGCTTTTTCCTTTGGCCAGGCAGGCGATCAAGCATTTGGTGAAAGACGGGAGATACGACTACATCGAGACCGGATCCCTCATCTCCATCAAGAAGAGCGTCGAGCGCATCCTGATTCCCTCCGAGGAAAGGAAAATCGAGGTCTATCCGATGGATTACGAGGAATTTTGCCTAGCGACGGGTTTCAGTTTCTCTCTTTTGTCCAAAATCTATGACCTCCATCAGCCCATTGGAGACTCCACAAATCGCACTTTGATTCGGAATTTCAGAACCTACATCGCCGTGGGCGGGATGCCTCAAGCGGTCGAGGCTTTCGTGAACAAGAAGAATTTCTCCGCGATCGACGACGTGAAGAAGGGCATCATCGATTTATATAAGGACGATCTGAGGAAAATCGATAAGTCCGGCAGGCTTTCCAAAATGTATGAATCCATCCCCGCGCAGCTCGTCGCGAAGAAGAACAGATTCTCGTTCGGATATGGCCTGGGCAAGAAAAACGGCGCGGACAACGGGAGGCTTTATGAGCTGCTCGATTCCAAGATCGTGAATTGCTGCTATCACTTGCTCGATGTCTCTCCTTCTTTGAGCCTTTATGCCGACTTGAACAAATTCAAACTATACGTCGGGGATACCGGTTTGTTCGTGACCATGCTTTTCAACAGCGATTCCAAGGAGCACGAGGATATCTACCGGAAACTATTAAGCGGCAAATTGAATTTGAATTTAGGCTATCTCTACGAGAACGCGATCGCCCAGATGATCGTCAGCACGAGCAGAAAACTCTATTACTACACTTTCCCGAAAAAGGATTCCAAAAAGCGATACGAGATTGACTTCTTGCTCGGCCATCAAGGCAAAATCATCCCCTTCGAGGTCAAATCAAGCAAAGTGGCCTGCCATGAATCCTTGGACGAATTCTCCCTAAAATACTCGAAATGCATCAAAGAGAGATATTTGATTTCCGGCAAAGATTATTTCAAGGAAAGAGACATCGTCAATCTGCCGTATTATCTCTTGCCCGTTTTGCTTCGAAGCCTATGAAGCGGACTGAATTTGGGGTCTAAAACAGAATCCGCAGGATCTATAGGATATTCCCTTATGAAAAAAGGGTATCCCCTGATGCATGAAGGCAACGCCGACAAGAGTCATTTCTTCAATCTTCTTGGATATGAATCGAACGACGAGGATAAAGAAGCTTTGTACCACGAAATAATGGATGGGGCCGATTTCGCCAAAATGAAATTCAGCAAATTCAATCGATTCGGATTGTTCGTTAGAGTTCCAACTAAAATTCACGACAGAACGAAAAGAAGGCATATTCGCATCACAACCATCTGGCGCTATGACGCCGAAGAGCATTTTAATTTCGTAACCTCCATCCCGAAAATCTTGGAGGACTAACGCATGGAAAAATCCAAACTGCATGATGTGGTTAGAATTATTAAAGACAAGGATTTCATTTGCCCAGCAGAGCGTGTGAAGAAAGGCTCGGAAGGAACGATCGTCGAAATTTGCGAGGACAAAGGAACGGCTGGCTACATCGTCGAGATAGACAACGATGTCTTTGATTTTTTGGAGGACGAGATCGAAGCCGTCGACTAGGCGCCTCCCATCAAGGCGTTTCGGCAGCGCGCCTTGTTTTTGTTTCCCTTTCCACGGATTGGTCACGATCCCTTTGATGCGAATGAACACATGGCTTTCGTGCTGTGAAAGTAGCTTCTCTATACGAA
>CAVECL010000036.1:0-13432 GCA_963614595.1 Parasutterella excrementihominis
GCTTCAAAGCTGAACCCTCTCGCACGCCGAACTTAATTTGTCGAGACGTAGAAAAGAGGCGGGTGTTAAGCCGCCTCTAGAGATCTATGTATTGAATCAATGACGATTCGGGCCTTTTCCACCGCGATTGCCATGGAAATTGCCGCGTCCGCCATGGCCGCGGTCCCCGCCTTTGTTTCCGCGGGGGCGGTCATTCTCCGGACGTTCGACGTAGCCTTCGGGCTTCTCTTCGAACTCGCGATGGCTGACTTTGACTTTGCCGGTGGAATCATCGATGCCGATGACCACCACTTTGAGGGAGTCGCCGACTTTGACGATGTCGCTCGCGTTCTCAACGTAATCCCATTTAAGGCGGGAGACGTGGCAGAGCCCATCGGTGTCGCCGAAGAGGTTCACGAAGGCGCCATAGTCTTCGACTCTGGTGACTTTGCCCTCGAAGATCTCGCCGACCTTAGCGACGCGGACGATGTCGTCGATCATGCCTTTGGCCTTCTCGATCATGGCTTTGGAGCTATGGTAGAGGGTGACTTTGCCATCTTCCTCGACGTCGATCGCGACGTTGTCGCACTCGGCGATGATGGAGTTGATGGTCTCGCCGCCTTTGCCGATGACGTCTCTGATCTTCGCGGGGTCGATTTGGAAGGTCACCATCTTAGGAGCCCATTCGCTGACCTCTTTGCGGGGTTCGGGGATGCAGGCGGAGATGGCGTTTCTGATCTCCTCTCTGGCTTTATGGGCCTGAGCAAGGGCTTCGGAGAGGACCTCGCGGGTGACGCCATGGATCTTGATGTCCATCTGAAGGGCGGTGATGCCTTTCTCGGTGCCCGCGCACTTGAAGTCCATATCCCCGAAGTGGTCTTCCAAACCTTGGATGTCGGTGAGGATGGTATAGGGGTTGGTGTCGTTGTCGGGGGAGCGAGAAGGATCGCGGGTGATCAGGCCCATCGCGATGCCGCTCACGATGCCCTTTATCGGGACGCCTGCTGCCATGAGGGACATGCAGTTCGCGCAAAGGGAAGCCTGAGAGGAGGAACCATTGGACTCCACGACATCAGCGACGCAGCGGATGGTATAGGGGAATTCCGCTTCGCTAGGAAGGACGTAGCGGAGAGCTCTTTCGCCGAGCTTGCCGTGCCCGATTTCTCTTCTGCCGGGGCTGCCCATCCTGCCGATCTCGCCAACCGAGAAGGGCGGGAAATTGTAGTGATGCATGAAACGTCTTTCGGTTTCGCCGGAAAGATCGTCGATTTCTTGCTTGTCGCTTAAAGGGCCAAGGGTGGTCGTGCCGATGACCTGGGTCTGGCCGCGGGTGAACATGGCAGAGCCGTGGGCGCGGGGAAGGAGGTCGACCTGGCAATCAAGAGGACGGATCTCATCGACTTTGCGTCCATCGGGACGGACTTTATCCTCGATGATGAGGCGACGGACTTCCGCGGCGACCATGCCTTCGAGGATGTCATGAACCATCATCATGGTCTTCTGATGGACTTTCTCGTTCTCGTAGGAACGGGTGTCATAATCCTCGAGGATCTCATTCTCAAGCGCGTCGATCGCGTCTTGGCGCTCGAGCTTGTCGAAGATTGAGATGGCCTTGACCATCTTCTCCCCGATTCTGTCGTTGATGTCTTTGACGATTTCGGGGTTCGGGGCATAGAGGTCGATGTGGCGCTTGGGCTTGCCGATCTCGGCAATGATCTTCTTTTGGAATTGGCAGAGCTCTTTGATGGCGTCGAAGCCGAACATGATGGCGTCGAGCATCTCTTCTTCCGGGACCTGGCTCGCTCCGGCTTCGACCATCATGATGGCCTCTTCCGTGCCGGCGACGGCGAGTTCGATGTCGGATTTCTCTTTCTCTTCCATCGTGGGGTCGATGATGAGCTTGCCGTCGACTCTGCCGACGTAAACTCCGGCGACGGGGCCGTCAAAGGGGATGTCGCTGATGCAAAGCGCCAAGGAAGCGCCGAGCATGCCGGTCATCTCAGGGGTGTTGTTCATGTCCACGCTCATGACGGTGGAGACGAGCTGGACCTCATTGCGGAAGCCATCGGCGAAAAGCGGGCGGATCGGGCGGTCAATCAAGCGCGCCGCAAGCGTCGCATGCTCGCCAGGGCGGCCTTCCCTGCGCAGGTAGCTGCCAGGGATTTTCCCGGCGGCGTAGGCCTTTTCCTCATAATTGACGGTGAGGGGGAAGAAATCTCCCTCTTTGGGGGTGTCGGCGCAGCAAGCGGTCGAAAGGACCACGGTGTCGCCGAAGCGGACGAAAGCAGCGCCATCGGCCTGCTTTGCGATTTCGCCGGTCTCAACGACTAAGTGACGTCCGGCGAATTCGGTTTCGAATACCTTTTTCATTGTTTCTCCTGTAAAAATTCTCAACGGGCATAGTTTAGACCTATTGGGCGTGATTAACACTAAAAAGATTTCTTTCTCCCTTAAGGGAGGAGATGACCTTCTAAGCCAGGCCGAGCATTGCCTTCCCCAAAGCGCAGCTTCCCCCTATACCCAACGAAAAAAGGCCGCGAAGGGCCTTGGTTTCTCCATGTTTTGGTTCGAATTACTTGCGGAGGCTCAGTTCTTTGAGGAGCTTAGCGTAACGGTCGACATCGGTTTTCGCGAGATAGTCGAGAAGGCTGCGACGCTTGCCGACGAGGATGAGGAGGCTGCGATGGGCAGCGGCATCCTGGCCGTTGTTCTTGATGTGGGCGGTGAGGTCCTGGATGCGCGCGGTAAGAAGGGCGATCTGGACTTCGGTGGAGCCGCAGTCTTTCTCGTTCTTTCCGAACTTCTTGATGATCGCGGCGGACTTGTCTTTGTTAAGTGCCATGTTTTGTTTTCTCCTTGCATTTGGTACTTGGCCTCGTCTAAGTCGAATCTGGAGAAGGGTTCTGACAAAGGCGGGCTGCGGGACGTATTCTAACAAGTTAATGAAGCGAAAGGAAGCGGAATTTTGGCGAATTTCAGGCCGTTGGACTAACGCGCAATAAAGAGTTTGCGCGCCTTAAAAATCACAATGAGAATCGATTTCCCGTTTACTTTTCCCTTTTTCGGACTAGGATAGGCAGGCTTTTTGTCTTAGAAAGAGGATTAACATGCGTAAATTCAATCGACTCCTGGCTCTTGCCCTTCCCTTGCTTCTAGCCTCCTGCGCCCAGGCAAGCGAGAATCCCTCCTCCGCTTCCGATTCTACAAGCGAATCCGCGGATTCCTCCTCCGTTCCGGGTTCAAGCGAGGACTACTCCAAGTGGACCGACGAGCAAAAGGAGCTCATGAAAAACTACGCCGATGACGTCCTTCCCTACCCTTCAGGCTTTCACGGAGAGGTCACCTTCGACGTAACTCACGACGAGGCGAGCGATTCCGTTTTCCTTCAGATCCTCTGCCAAGCCAAGGAGTTCGGCATCGCCTCTTATTACGAGAGCCTCGTAAAAAACGGCTGGTCGCTCATCGAGGATTACAACGGCAAAGCCGAGCAAAGCGATTCCAAGGGCAACGCCTATTATGAGCTCACGAAGATCGCAGGCGACTTCGGATACGTCATCACCTATTTCCATTACGTCACCCAGGACAACAGTTACGACGTCATCCAGTGCTACAACGACTTCGATACCGAGCTCGATGGCAGAACCTCTTGGACGGAAGAAGAGAAGGCGAAGTTCAAGGCGGCGACCACCGACGTCCCTCCCTTCATGAAGCTCGGGGAAAGGAACGCCGTCGTGAGCGATGGCTCCAGCCACGCCTATTGCCTCGACATGCTCGCGAAGGATCTTTCGAAAGAGAACGCCGAGATCTTGATGAGCAATGGCTATGTTCTTGACGAAGAGACGAGCGAATCGCACGGGAATTACGTGCTCGTGAAGACCTTTGAAGACGGCTCGACGATTTACGCCTCCACCTACTATTACAGCGGCAACTACGTCACGTTCTCCTATGGGCCGAAGGTCTACGAATCCTCCTCATGGCTAAGCGAGCTAACCTCGGAGTTCGAGGCGAAGACGGGATACTCCATCCCCCATTTCGAGGCCAATAAGTACTACGGCTACGTCAAAGACGGCGTCACCACGATCTATTGCTACACCGATAACTTCTACATCGACACCCAATATGAGAAGGCTCTGCTCGAATCAGGCATCATCTACGACAACAGCCAGAAATTCTACGCCGACTGGGCCGAGACCTACTACGTGGAGCCCTTCTCCTATTTCGATGGCGATGGCAACACGGTCTACGGCATCCGCTTCGCCTATATCGATTCGCCTTATGACACGATCGAAACCGGCTGGCCAAAGGAAAAAATCAGCAAATTCCTGGAAGACAACTCCATCTCGGGAGAAGTCCCCGAATTCGATTTCTCCTCCCTCAGCCCCTATCCGACCTGCCACACAAGCCTCACCAATTACGAGGAGGCCTACGCGAAAGCTTACGCCGCGGTGAAAGCAAGCCCCTCTTCTTACTCCATCGATCCAAACGATGAGGAAGCCATCGCCTCCAAAGCCAAGTCCCTAGCCAAAGCCAACACGGCTTACACGATCAGAATCTACGACCCCGAGGTCAGAATCGACGAGACCTACACCGAATTCAAAGTCAACGAGGCTTTCTTCGATCTTTGCAAAAAAGCCGGCATGACGAGGGTGGAAAGCGACGTCTACGACATCGCCATGGAAGACGCGAAGGGGCTCATCACCATCGGGATCGACCTGAACCATCAGGAGGTCACGATCATCAACATAACCTACGGCTCGAGCCAAAGCCATGATCCGGTGTTCCGCTTCGAGGAAGAAAGCATCACCCTCACCCCCGGCTCAACCTATAGCCTCCGCTACACCTGCGAGGGCTATCCCTACGACGTGGCTTTCAGCTCCGATAACGACAAAGTGACCGTCGATTCAAAAGGGAGGGTCACGATCGCCGACGACGCGGAAGAAGGCATCTCCGCCACCATCACGGCATCAATGGAAATCCCTGGCGAAGGCACGAAATCCATCACCTGCAAGATCGTCGTCGCGAAGAACTACACCGACGAGACCGCCATCAAAGCCGTCGCCTCGCTTTACAACGATTACTATTCTTATGGCGCGGACGACGCGCAAGCGGCTAAGCCCAAGCAGACCATTGATTCAGACGTCGACGAAGGGACCGTCACATCCTATTGGAGTTTCTACGCCTATCCGAGTTTCAGCGCTCTTTCCGACGCGAAATCCTTCGTGGAGGACAAACTCATTCCTCCTGGATTCGTCGCGATGGCGGACTGGGCGAAAGGAACTTTCGAAGACGGGACGGCGAATTACTCGATCGCCTACTCGATGAGCGATTCCGATTACAACAAAATCACCCTCGTCTTCACCCTCTCCTTTGACCAGATCGATGGCTCTTTGGCCCTCAAAGTCGTCTCGGCGATGAACTGATCTTCGCAAGCATCCCGAAGAAGCTTCCGTGACAAGGGGCTTCTTTTTTAAACGGAAGGCCATATTCCCCCTATCCCACAGCCGCCAGCCGATGGCCGTTCAAAGGAAGAGAGACCGACATAGCCTCAGGAGAGAGGGATAGCAGCCTCAAGCCCAGCTCCCCAAAGCCAAAAGAGCTGACGAGGCCATCGAATTTGTCGAAGCTCCGTCAAGGAAAGGGAGCCGCCTTTTTCAATCAGCAAAAGGCATTTCCCGCTTTTCCGTGCAAGTCTTCCTTCTCTTGTTTAGAATAGGCGCGTTGTCAAATACACTCAGGAGGCGCAATATGTCCGATATCCGAGTCTTCCATAACGGCAAGATTTTCACTTCCGACAAAAAGAACCTTTGGGCGAGCGCGATCGCCATCAAAGGCAACAAAATCATCTACGTCGGCGACGAAGAAGGGGCTAAGCCCTACCTCTACGCCGACGCCGAGGTCACCGATCTTCAAGGCAAGCTCATGACCCCCGGGCTCATCGACGGCCACATCCACGCCTTGATGGCGACCCTCATAAACGCGGTCATCGCCATCCCCTGGGAAGCCGATTTGAAAGGCATTCAGGAAATCGTCAAAGACTACATCGCGAAGCATCCAAACCTCCCCGCCTATCTTGGCATGGGGTGGCTTGATAATGCCTTTGGGGAGGAAGGGCCGAAGAAAGAATGGCTAGACGAGGTATGCCCCGACAAGCCGATACTGCTTTTCGCCGCGAGCGGCCATTCGGGTTGGTGCAACAGCAAAGCTCTAGAAATCGCCCATATCGACGCGGATTATCCTGACCCAAACCCCGAATCCGGCCAGCGTTTCTACCGCGATGAGACGGGGAACCCCACAGGCTACGTCCAGGAGCTCACCTGCTTGAACATCGTCCTAACCGCCTACCAATACGTCCCGAAGCCCCTCATCTACGAACAGGCCGTCAAGCTCGGCGAGCTTTGCTCCTCCTTAGGCCTCACCTCCTTGGTCGACTGCGGCAACTATGACTTCTTCGAGGACATCATGAACGATGGCACCGAGCGGGAAATCGAGGACAAGATGTGTCCGGTTAGACTCGATTGCTGCGGCCTCATCGCCACTAGCGGCACCATCCAAAGCGCGTTCGAGGAAGCCTCACGCCTCCACAAACTCTATAACGGCGAGAAATTCCGCGTCACCTTCTTCAAGATCGTGAATGACGGCACCGTCGATAGTTTCAGCGCGGCCATGCCAAACGCCTATCCAAACGGCAATTTCATAAAGCCGACCTATTCGGCGGAGGAACTCGCCCATTATGGGGAGCTCTGCGCCAAGGAAGGCCTCGACATCAACATCCACGCGATCGGCAGCTCCACCGTCCACGCGGTCCTTGAAGCCGCGAGAATCTTAAGGGAGAAAGGCTATAAGGATCTCCGCATCGCCTGTTCCCATAGCTCCTATGTCTTCCCTAGCGACATCGCAAGCTTCAAAAAATACGACGTCACCGCGAATACCACGGCGAAATGGTTCTTTGAGATGCCCGAGGATTACATCGATTTTGTCGCCAAACTCAGCGAAGGCAAATCCTATCCAGCGAAATCGATCATCGACGCAGGAGGAAGGCTCTCCCTCTCTAGCGACTACCCGACCGACCCGAATGCCTTGAATCCTTTCCTGAACGCCGAAGTGGCCCTCACCCGGCAAACCCCAGGGCAAAAAGACTCCCTCATCCATCAAAAGGAAGACCGCATCTCGATGCAGGACGTCATCCTGAGCTACACCATCAACAACGCCTACACGATGAGGATGGAAGATCGTCTCGGCTCTTTGGAGGTCGGGAAATATGCCGACATGGTCATCTACAAAGACAATCTCTTTGAAATGGACCCCTACTCCCTCCACGACGCCAAGGTGGATGAGACCATCATGGATGGCGTCACAAGATATAAAGCGAAGTAAATAAGTCTTCCAAAACAAAAGCCAGCGGCTCTCAAATCATTCAGCACGCGATCGGCTGAGGCCCGGCTTTTTTGTTTGGCTCCTCATTCCCTTCTTTGAGGCAATCCTTTTCCAACGATGGCCTCATAGCAAGGGCGAAGCGTCATCTCAAGGCGCATGCGGAGGCTCTCCACGTAAAACTTAGCTCTGTTTTCCGTGAGGATGGCTGTTTCTTTGAAATGATGGGGGATCGAAAAAATGAAGCCTTCGATATCAGCGAATTTAGAGGAAGCCTCCTCATAAACCGTCACCACCGCGTTCCGGAGGTCTTCGTTGTCCAATTTCAAGAATTGCGAAATCGTTATCCTTCCGCCTTCGTCGTTTTCATAGGCCGTTAGGCCATTCAGCACGCTTGACGCCATTCGGTCAGGGTCCGAAAGCAATGCGGCGATTTTCTCTTCGCTGCTTTTCCCGTTGAAAGAATTCCCGCAATCATAGATGGGGGCGAAACGATATTCCAAGGTTTTCTTGTTTTTGATCAGGCCCCAGTTATCCTCGTTTCTATCATTGTTATTGATGAGAAGATCAACGATGGCCACCTCAAAAAAATGCGCAGAGGCATTTGCTATTTTCGAAAGGGCTTCGTTGTGCTTTAGCTGAAAAATAACCTCGTTGATGTTCGAGGGCGCCACCGGCGAGCAATCATTCCTTTCCATAACCAAAGGGCTTGTGTCGTTGCGAATCGAAGTATAAGGAACGAGGATTTCCTCATTCTCGTTCACAATGAAGTCCTTGCAAGCGCAAACAGGTTTGTAGCGTTTGCCATCAAAGCAAACGCCAAGCAAAGTTTCTTGGGCTTCATATCCGAGCAATTCGAAAATTCGGCTTCCGATAAACTCATTCAAGGGCGAAGCGGCACAGGATATCCCCTCCACGCCGCGCATTCCGATCGTGTTTTTCGGAAACTTCAAAATCCACGGTTCTCCCTTGTAAAGGATTCCGCGTTTTTCGCCAGCCTTCCGCCATATTGAAGGTTTCTGCTGCTCAAAGGGCAGGCGCTAAAGTCGATGAGTTCATTCATAAAGCATACCTCCTTTGCAATTTCAGCCATTGGCCGTCGGTGATTTGATGACGGGTAGCTTCCAATTTTCCTTGCGAATCAATCGCATCGGCATAATTCATATAAATGGGGTAATCGTCATTTAAGTCGGCTCGTTCCGCCTTATCAATAAGGTCTTGCATCGTGACGGAAACCGGGAAATCGATTTTTATAGAATCGTCGATGCAGTGATAACTGCGAGGAGCTTTGATGTCCATGCGGATCAAAGAAAGAAGGTATTGATTGATATTATCGACGCTTTCGAGTTTTTTAATGACTTCCTCGTCTTCTTTCCTGACTCGGATTTTTATCGTCTTATAGTTCTCTTTAATGTACTGATTCACGTAGTCGGATTGATTAAACATAAAATAGCCCTCATCTATTCTAAACATTAGGGGTCAAATTAAAATCAAAATTATAATTTTTATTTTTTATTGCTTGTCTTTTTACGTAGTTTTTCTTCAGGTTCTTCTCTTTTTCTAACAGCGAACCAAAACGGTGATAAGCCCCCCTCCCCTGATCAAACGGCATAATTGCGAACGGGCAAACAGCCTTTCAGACGCGAAGCCGTCTTGCAAAGAAGAAGCTTAGGACCGAGACTGCGGAAGACCCAGCTGCCTCCAGAGGGAGTTGAAGCGCGCCGCCATCAAATCCAAGAAGTTTAGGACCGAGACCGCGGAAGACCCAGCTGCCTCCAGAGGGAGTTGAAGCGCGCCGCCATCAAATCCAAAAAGTTCCCCCCGGAAGAAGGAAATCCAACCCAAACAAGCGAGAAAAGAAGATGAGGAAAGCAAAAAAGTCCGATGGCCACCAAATTGGTCATCACCATTTTGGTTCGCTGTTAGCTAATTTTTTGCCATCTAATCAGAAAGTAAGGAACTCGTCCGCGTTCTTATGAACGATGACTTCGTTCATGGCTTCCAAAAGGGCCGGGTTCGTTTCGAAAGAGGGGATTTCCCTCTCTCCGAGCGCGCAGGCGAAAGCGCAGTAAATGCAATAGGCGCTTTTCGCGGCGCGGCATAGCCTAGAGAAATTCATCGTTTCGCCTGGAAGAGGCTCCCCTGCTTGCAAAAAGAGGCTTTCTTCCGAATTTTCCGCTTCTTTCACCGTCTCTTTTCCCTTTCTAAGAACCTTGATCATCTTCTCTAGCTTCTTCATGACCGGGAAGCTCTTGAATCTTGCTTCCTTTCCTTCGACTTCTTTGACAAGCCATGGGCAAGAAAGCTCCCCTTTCAGAAAGAGCTCCTGAAGATAAGAAATGGACATCGGGTCGGCGGAGCCCCCGAAGGCGAGGCGAATAAAATAATAGACGCGGTCAAAGAAAATCTTGTGAGTTTCTCTCTCGCGGCGAACTTCTTCATCCTTTCGATCGAAATAAAGAATCTCAAGCTCCCCGCGGGGATGAATGCGATAAAGGGAATCCATCAAAACCAGACTCGGCGCGACGATGAACCGATAGGCGTTCAATGTTTTCTTGATCTCATTCAAGATCCCTCGCGTCCCCTCATCCCTTTTCTCAGCGAGGAGAAAACCCTCGCGTTCCTCGCAGTACTCTTTGATGGCAAGAGCGAGCTTATGAACCTGGGCGCACTCCTTGCAGCAAGATAGATTAGGATCCAATCCGGCATCCCTCTTGCAGAAGGCTGAGCAATATTGGCATTGACGCTTTGTTTCACCCATCCTAGAAGACTCCTCCTGCTTTAGAAAACCGCCTAGTCCTATTGTAAACCAATATTCCAATGTTTTTTGAAAGCATTGTCGCATTTAGGCAGTTTATTTGGCTTTTCATTTTTCTTTTATCGGCGGGCTTAAACCTTTTTTCTATTCTTCGGTCTCTCTTTCCTAAATTATATGCGCGAAGTAAACATATTTTCTAGTTCCCTTTTTTATTTCTAAGTTTGTTTGAATTTCAGTAAAAGCTTTTTCTAAAAGAAAACAGACTGTCTCTTTTTTCGCCGTTCATCATCGCGGTGGGCCTTCCTTGCGCCTAAGGCATCAGGAATTAACGGGATCACCTTTTCTTTTGTCCATCTTTTTTCTTTCCTATTGGACACTTCACGTATTGTGTTATACTTCATTCACCCATCGAAAGGAGACCATCATGGACAATAAGATTTATTTCGCGGTGAGCGACATCCATAGCTTCTGCTCCCCGTTAATCGAAGGTCTGAATGAGGCGGGGTTCGACGCGAAGAACAAGGACCACATCCTTTTGGTCCTGGGCGATATCTTCGATCGCGGCACGGAAACGAGGAAGGTCTATGAGTTCCTAACTTCTCTCCCGAAAGAAAGAAGAATCCTCATCCGAGGAAACCACGAGGACCTATATTTCAAGCTTTTGAAGAAGCGCTTGCCGGAGAGCTACGATTTCTCAAACTGCACCACCTCCACATTCGCCGAAATCGCAGGGGTGGATGCCCAAGACCTCGCGGGATTTGAGTTTCTCCTCTCATATCTAGGCTCTTCTAGCGTAGCAAGCGACATGGAGGATATGTGGCAAAGCATCGTGAGCAAAGTTAAGAACGATCCCATAACCGCTTTTCTAAAAAGCAAAGAATGGGTCGATTATTTCGAGCTAGGGAAATACATCTTCGTCCATAGTTTCATCCCCTGCCGCCTCAAAAAGGAATTCAAAGGGGACTTCGGCGAGGATTACGTCTACGACGTGAGTGGCTCCTTTCTAGAGGCTGTCCCCTCCTGGAGAAGCAAAGCCACCAGAAAAGATTGGCTGCTTGCGAGCTGGAGCTGCCCCTTCGAAAGGATGGGGGCCGGGCTATTCGACAAAGAGCTCAAAAAAGGCAAAGCGCTCGTCTGCGGCCATTGGCACACGAGCGACTTTTATCGGCATTTGAAGCATTTCCGGGGGCATCGCAACGACATTTATTACAGCGACCATCTAATCGGCATCGACGGAGGCGTCACCTGCAATAAGGAAGGCGAAATGTTCCATCCCCAAAACGTCCTCGTCATCAAAGACGGGGTCTGCTACGACAAAAAGGGAATGAGGCTTTTCGAAGAGGAAAGCGAATTCTAGCCGAACTTCCTGCTTCCGATTGCCTGATGCATCTTTTTGATAATCGCTTCCTCTTCTTTTTCCAAATAGAAATCCAGGTAATGCCGTTCCAAAGGAGAGACCGAGTCACGGTTATAGAAAGCTTCGGCGATGCCCCCGCACATGCAGGCGATGGTGTCGCTGTCCCCTCCGATGCATATCGCTTTCAGAATCGCGTCTTCCAGGCTGTCGCTTATCAGAAAACAATAAATCGCCTGAGGGCAGCTGCCCTCGCAGAAGACGTCGAAAGCGTAGTTCTCCACGAGGTCCTCATAATCGAAATCGCGGATGGAGGGATAGTAATTGAGCTCGACGTAGTCTCGGATTTGCTCCTTGGTGAAGCCTTTCAAAGCAAAATAAACGCAGCTGGCGATGGCTTCCGCTCCTTTAAGCGCATCAGGGTGATTGTGGGTGATTTCGCTCACGAGCAAAGAAAGCTCCTTCACTTCCGTCAGGGAGCTCGCGAGCCAGCCGACGCTGGAGATCCGCATCGCCGAGCCGTTCGCGCAGGAGCCATAAGGCCTCATCTCCCTCAAAGGAAGATTAGCCCATTTGAAGAAAGAGGCGCCGAAACCGGCATAAGGATGCCTCGCGACCGTTTCCTTGAATTCTTTCCTCAGGTCTTCTTGGATGGCGAGCTTTTCCCCATCGTCGAGATGAAAGGGATAATGCTTGAGAAGGGCTTTCCCGACCGCCAGAGTGAGATAGGAATCATCGGTCATCCGGTTGCTCTCGCCATAAAGATCGATTTCATGCCTCGTCGGTTTCTTGTCGACGTTGAACTCATATGGCGAGCCGATCATGTCGCCGAGAATCGCACCTAGCATTGTTCTCCTCCTTGGAGCAAGGGAGACGAAAGAATCTCCCTTCCCTTGTTTTTAACGATATCTAATTCTAACGGCCAAAAGCTTTTTTATCAAGCCTCATCGGAAGTTTTCGCTAGAAGATAGTAATCATGGACTGTTAGAGGAGACTTTTAACGCCGCCCATCTTTGTCTCTTTGTTTATGTTTTCTCTTGATTTATAACAAATAACGAATTTGCAGCCAATTTCTGAAATCAAGATTTTTGAAAAAACCGAATTTGCACAGCATCCATAAAAAATCTTGAAAAAGAATCGGTGCTGTGTGAATTTTCAAAAGATAAAAGAGAAGACTAATCATTCAAAAACAATGCTTTTTTATGTTTGGCCATCAAAAAGAACCGACACCGTCTCTTTTTTTGTGGATGCGCTTCAAATCAGCTATTTTTTAAAATGAAATGGATGTATATGCAAAAGTGTTGGTCGATTAATCCCGATAGCGCCGGTTTTTTCGGTAAAATTCGGCAGGCAATTCGTCGCATATTTGGAGAAGTCCACCAATCTTTTCGTCGATTTTCTCTCCCTTAATCGAAGCCTTGAACGACACCCAGGCGCCGTAAAGGTCGAGGCATTCCATCCTCGCTTGGGGTGGGCACAGACGTATCGCTCGATTCTGGCTATGAACGAGTGACCTGTTGCAGCTTCTCGTCTGCCTCGCGGGTCGTGGATTTGTTGACCTCCGATCTCCCATCCTATTTCGGCGGCCTCGGCGTAGCGATTGCCTTTGCCGTCGACTGCGCAGGCCTGGTTCCCAGAGACGGCCCTCAGCTTCTCGCTCTTCAGCTTCCGCGAGAACATCACCGTCCCCGCGATCAGGGTGAACGTCCGCCCGCAAGCATTGCATTTCCTCTTCAGCCACCCCTTCTTCGTCTTTCCGTAGGATATGACGCTTTTATTATCTGTCAGACGGCGGGAAAGGCGGAGTGAAAAAAGCCAACGCTTTAGTGTATACATCCAATGTTTTTTTTGCATTTCATGTTCAGATAAACTCTTATGGCGTTTCATTACCACCGCAATTCATATGAACTAAGGTTAGCCTAAAAAAGTAAAAGGATTCTTAAAATAAGTGTTGTAATCTCGAAAAAATT
>CAVECL010000037.1:0-12539 GCA_963614595.1 Parasutterella excrementihominis
CGCGTCTGCTTTGGGAGCAGAAGACCACCGGTTCGAATCCGGTCATCCCGACCAGTTGGAATTTCTGCCTCTATCCTTAGGGGCTTTTTTGTTGAAAAATTACCCGTTGACTTAAAGTTGACTTTAAGTTTTAACCTTGTGGCGGAGGTCAAATCATGAAATCGTTGATTGTCTATTTCAGCTATTCGGGCAACACAAGGAAACTTGTTGACGGGATTGAAGCGGAATTCCCTTTTCCCCTCGTCGAGATCGAAAGGGAGACGCCGTATTCTCCTGATTACGATACCTGCGCCTACCATGAGGCAAAGGAAGAATGGGAGAAGCGAGCTTGCCCTAAGATAAAAAGCATCGACGTCGATATTTCAGATTACGGCAGGATTTATCTTTTCTTCCCCATTTGGTGGTACACCTATCCGATGGTGATTGAGACGTTCGCGAAAGAACATCTAGAGGGGTATAACGGGGAGGTGATAGTCTTCGCGAACAGCCACACGAACAGCCATTCCTACATGGAGACTTCCCTTAAGGATTTGAATAGCCTTGGATTAGGGGTCGCTTTCAAGGAAGGGCTGTTCAACAAATCCCTGGAGGACCACCTCGCCTATTTGAAAAAGATTGGCGAATAAGGAGAGATTCAATGGAATGCAGCATTGGAGAAGCGGCGAAGAGGATCGGAATATCCGCCTCGGCCCTTCGTTATTACGACAAGGAAGGCTTGCTGCCTGATGTGAAGAGAAGCATCGGGGGCGTGCGTGTGTTTTCGGATGCGGACTTCCGTTGGCTTCACCTCATCGACTGCATGAAGAAAGCCGGCATGTCCATCGCCGAGATAAAGGAATATCTATTCTTCATGAAACAGGGGGACGAGACGATCCCGGCCCGCCTTGCCCTTTTCAAGAAGAGGAAGGACAAATTGGAAGAGCAAATCAAGGGGCTGGAGGATACGAAGAAAGTCCTTGAGTACAAGATCTGGTTCTATCAAAAGGCGAAGGAACTTGGCTCCGTCGACAAAATCAAGGACATACCTTTGGAGGCCGTTCCGAAACCGTTCCAAAGAAGATTCTTGGAAACCTATGGGAAAAGATAGCCGGCTTATTTGGGGAGTTTGATCAAGGCGATCGGCTTCCCTTTTTTCGAAGTGCCCGCTTCGCCGAGGAAAACGAACTTGCCTTTGCCCCTTAAGGAGATATGCTCCCCTTCTTTCGGGAGAGCGTCAGGCTTAGAGGCGGAAGTGGTAAGAAAAACGTTGCCTGCCTCGATTTGGCGCTTGGCTTCCTCTCTTGAGACATGGAAGACGCCGGCGAGAAGGGAGTCCAGCCGCAAGGAGGCTATGGGAATGCGCTTTTCTTCGAATTTCGGGGCGTAAGGGCAAGAAAAAGATGGGAGTTTTGCGCTCTTAATGGGATTCCTGCCCACGCTTGTCAAGTTTTCTTCAAGGTAATCCGCAAGATCGTTAAAAACATAAACGTAGGCGTCCTTTTCTCCGCAAAGGATGTCTCCGATGCGGTTTCTTTCTATGCCGAGGGAAAGCAGGGCCCCCAAGTAGTCTCGATGGCTTAGCGACGTGGCGAATTTCTCGGCCTTAGGATAGATGTGAAGGCAGGATAAAACCTCGGGTGAGGATTTTTCGCTCTCCAAAAAATCCTCCTTTCTCAAATAGGAAGGCAAGAAAACGAAACAACGTCTCTCGCTTTCCTCTTCCCCTCCGAAGAGGAAATAGGGAACTCCGTTGATTTCGCTTTGCTTGTTTTGCTTTTTCAGTGCCTCGAGCAAAGCGCTTTGCTCAGAAAAGCCGAAGAAAACGCTGTGGGTTAGATAGTTATTTTCTTCGCATTCCCTGGACAAGTCGTCCAAGCGAGCCAAGAAAAGCTTAGTTTCTTCTTCATTCATCGGGAAAAGAATAGAGGAATCGGGAATGAAAAAGAAAGAAAAATCCGCTATTACCACCGGTTCAAAATTTGGCAACTAAAATTTTAAGCATCCCCCTTGCAAGCAAGGGGCGTACGTTACTAAAATCTTCCCTGTAAAGGAGCAATTCATCATGAATGCAAAAAAAATTTCACTGACACTGTCCGCTCTCGTTCTCGGACTCACCTCTTGCGGTGGCAATAGCGGTGGCGATAATAGCCTTACCCGCAAAGAGGCTTACACCAAATTGGACGAAATCGTCGCTGCAACCCCCGAGAAGCAAACCAAGCTCACCGCCGTGAATAACACCATGGCCGACGTCACCGATAGCGCGGGCGTCACCACCAAGGCCGGCACTCTTATCACTTACGTCTTCGACGCGGCCAACAACTATTCTCACGTCATCATTGGCTCTAACAAGGATATCAAGTTCAAGGTGGGACAAACGGAGGTCCCTGCTTCCTTCGTGGCCGGCAATGAACTCTATGCCTATGCTACCGCCGACAGCTATGTCTTTGGGCTTTCTAGCGGAAAAGACGATGCCGGGCAGATGGTCACCATCCCCTCCTCCGACGCTGTTGCCTATGCGGCAGCCCAAGCCGTCATGAAGGATTTCGTGCAGACTCAGATCGACGCTTTCGTCAAATGCGGCCGTGAGCACTGGCATAACGGCGCTGGCGGACTCTCTGCCTACCTCAAGAGGCAAGATACCCTCGACACCAAGAAGGAAGACATCGTGGTCGGCGACGAGACCATTCAGGCCGGCGCGACCGAGAATGGCTCCTACATCGTGCTTAAAGACGAAAAGTACACCTCCACCGGAAGCGGCAATCTCACCCTTGATTTCGATGCCCTTTATCCGAATCCGACGGCCCCCCAGAAACTCCACGAGCCTTTGAAGTTCGAGTTCAACAACAACATCCTTACCCATTGGTACAACGCCAAAGCCAGCAATTACGCGGGCAATGAATGGACGATGACCTACGGGACCGCCAACACCGCATCTTGCACTTACAGCGAAGCTACAAGTCCGTCCGCCGCTAGTGCTGCAACTTACGTTGTTGCTATGATTTCTGCCCTTGTGGCCGCCGATCAGCCGACTGCCGAGTCGGAACTATATCCCGCTCGTTGGGGAGAATAAAGAGAACCCAAGGCTCTTATGGGAGGGTTTCGGCCCTCCTTTTTTGATAAGGAAAAGAATTGGTAAATCAGTAAAGCGATATCGCTTCTCATTGCGTGCGCGCGACTTTATAATCTCAGCAAAGGAATGGAGACACCATTTTTATGATTGCAAAGTCGAACCATCTGCAGACCCCGAAGGGCTATTCCGTCGACCTTCCTCTCTGCGTTTTGCCGGTTCAGAAATTCCTTTACGTCCCGAAGACGAACTTCCGCTGCGCAAAGGCGGAGGTTTCGATTCAAGAAGGGGACAAAGTCAATTTCTGCCAAGAGATCGGCACCCGTCATGGCCCATTCTTCGATCAGCCTATCTTCGCTCCCTGCTCGGGGACGTTTGTAGGTTTGGAGAAGCATGGCTACCGCAACGGGAAGGTCGTCGAATACCTGAAATTCGAAAACGACGGGTTGGACACCCTTGACCCGAGCATCAAGACCAGGACCAAAGAGGAATTGAATTCTCTGACCCAGGATGATCTCGTGAATGAGCTGAAGCATTACGCGGCCGTCGGGCTCGGCGGGTCCAGCTTCCCTTCTTACGTCAAGATGCAGACGAAGGAGAAAATCAGCACCATCCTCATCGATGGCGTCGAATGCGAGCCTTACGTAACCGCGGACCATCATGCTCTGGCCGATGAAAATAGTCTCCGCCGCGTGATTGAAGGCATGATCCTTCTTGAGAGGGTCTTCCATTGCCGCGATGCGCGCATTTGCATCAAGAAGAAACATCAGGAACTCGTCCCCGTTTTCAATAAAGTCATCGCCGAATATCCCGATAGCGGAGTCACGATGCAATTGCTTGGCTCCTATTATCCGCAGGGCTGGGAAATTGAAATGATCCGCCGCGCGACGGGAATCGAAGTAAAATCAGGCACGCTCCCTGCCAAATACGGCATTTTGAATTTCAACGTCAACACGATGATTCAGATGATGTCCATCCTGGAAGATGGGCGCCCGGTCATGGAACGCTATGTCAACGTGAACGGAGACATGGTCAATAAGCCTTGCACCGTCCTTGCCCGAATCGGCACTCCCTTCAGCGAGCTCATCGCCGCGGCGGGAGGATACAAAGACGAAGAGAAAGAGAAAGTCCTCATCGTGGGAGGGGCCATGATGGGCTCTTCGATTCCGAATGATGATTGCTTCCTCACCAGAACCGTCACCTCGCTCGTCGTAAACGAGAAGAGGCATTACGTCGAGGAACCCTGCATCCGCTGCGGTTCCTGCGTCCTCTCTTGCCCCGCGCATCTTCACCCCGTTCTCGTCATGAAAGCGATGAAAACGATGCCGGTCAACAAAGAGAAGATCAAATCGCTCAACGTCCTCTCTTGCATGGAATGCGGCTTGTGCAGCTATTCCTGCACCTCGAAGATCCCTCTTACCGACTATATGAAACGAGCGAAAGTGGTGGCGAAGCTGCCCTGATGAAAGGAGAAAGAGAACATGAACTTCACCGTTGAAACATCTCCCCATATCAGGAGAAGAGCCAGCGTCGTAACGATGCTCGTCGACGTCCTCATAGCCCTCACCCCCTGCCTCATCTGGAGCTGCGGCTATGGCTGGGCCGGCATCAAGAACCTCTTGATCCCCTTGATCACCATGGAGGCCGCTGAGCTCGTCTTCGTCCTCATCAAAGGCAAAGGATCTTTGAAAGCCTATCGCCCCTCCAACGCCCTTGGAGCCGCCGTCAGCGCGCTTATCTTCGGGCTGATGATGGAGCCTAGGGCCGCTTCGATGGCAGGGATGGAATATTTCTATCTCGTCATCGGCAGCGCTTTTGGCATCATCATCGCCAAGCTTCTCTTCGGGGGATTCGGGCAGAACATCTTCAATCCCGCCGCGGCCGGATTCGTCTTCACCAAACTTTGCTTCGGCTCGTCGTGGAATGGCGAATATGCCGTCAATGCTTGGACGAAGCTATTTGGCTTAGACGCCGCTTTGTCTACCGGGGCCACCTATTTAAGCAGCAACCCTCTTGCGAGCAAATGCTCTTATTCCTTCCTCGATCTTTTCCTCGGCAACACCGCGGGAGCGATGGGGGAGGTCTGCAAGGCTGCGGTCATTCTTGGTCTTGCTTACTTGCTCATTCGCCGCGCGGCCGATTGGAGGGTTGTGCTCTCCTATGGGGTGACGTTTGCGATCATGATGCTCCTCGCCGGAGCTTTCCAAAAGAGTGGCGACAGCGCTTTCGCTTTCGCGCTTAACCAGATTCTCTCCGGCGGCATGCTCTTCGGGCTTGCTTTCATGATCACCGACCCCGTCACCATGCCGATCGACGCTCCTGCCAGAGTCACTTATGGCATGATCGCGGCGATCCTAGCGGTCTTCATGCGCCTATTCGCCTCGAATCCCGAAGGCGTGGCTTATGGCATCTTGATCGCCAATGGCGTGAGCGCATTCCTCGATCACTATAAGTGGGCGCATTCCCGCTACACCTGGAAGGATTTTATGACTTACGGCATCATCGCCGCGGTCGCGATCCTCATTCTTTGCTTCGCCGTCCCTTCGAAAGCGAGCGAGCTCGTTGAGGCCACGAAAACTTCCATTGTTCTGAAAGGGGGATTCTAATGAAAGACCAAATGAAGAAATACCTCCTTTGCGGAGGCGTATTGCTCGGCCTAGGCGTTGTTAGCGCAGGCCTGCTTGCGGGGGTGAACCTCGTTACCGCCCCGATCATCGAAGCGGAAGCGGAGAAAAAAGCCAACGCCGGCTATCTTCAGATCTTCACCGAAGCGAAAGCCTTCAGCAGGATGGACTTCTCCACCGAAGAAGAAAAGAAATCGCTTGCGGAGGCAGGCCTTGCCCCTTCGACGGTCGATTACTACGTCAATGCCTATAGCGACGCAGCCAAGACCAACGAGATCGGGAAAGTCTTCCACGGCACCACCGCCGGACGCGATGCCGACCTCGAGGTGCTTGTTGGCCTCGTGATGGATAACGGCGTCCCCGCCCTTAAGAAGATCTCGATGCTCAAATGCAGCGACTCCTTCAAGAGCACCTTCGAGAAGAACTACCTCGATCCGGTGAATTCCAAGACCAGAGATTACGACGACTTGAAAAACATCGGAGCCACGGTCACCGCGACCGCGGTCAGCAAGATCGTGGCCGAGGCGAATAAGCTCTACGCCGCGCTTGCGGGAGGCATCGTCGAAGATCCATCCGCCTGGAATCAGGCGGCTTTTGCGGGGAAAAACTACAAGATTTCCGCCTCTTCCACAGCGGTGGAGGATGCTTCCTACTCGGAGTTCTCCAAATATTATTCCTATTACGACGACGAGCTTGGCCACAACGAGGCCGGCCGCTGGTATGTCGGCAAAGAAGGAGATTTCGCCGCGGCGATCGCCGTCAGCGCCAATGGCTTCGAGGGCGGATACGTCCTTTCTTCGAAGTATACGGACGTCGATTACAAAACTTCCCCGTTCTTTAGCGCCTCTTCCTTGCCTAGCGGGGATACGGGCAAAGCCCTGTCCGAGTTTGGCGAGAAAGCCGCTAGCCACCTTTCTTCCTCGCCCTTGCAAACCCTGTCCTATCAGGCCATCAGCCTATTCGATCGCGGCGATCACGCAACCAAAACGGAAATCAATCAGGCCATCACAGGCGTGAGCAATCTTGGGTTGGATGATCAAAGCTGGCCTAGCCAGAACAAGCGGCAGGTCATTTCGAATCGTTATGCGGTCTATGACAAAGACGAGAATGAGCTTGGCGTCGTTTACGAAGCCGAGTTCCACATCGTCAAAGAGGAATCCGGCGCCGATGAGACCGAGGCGCATGGCGGGCTTTACTTCCTCCTGGGCTTCTCGGGCGAAAACTACGATGAGCCGACGTTGAGCGACATCGCCGTTTTGGAAAACAGCTTCTCCAGAGCCAAGAACCTCCGCGAGAAAATCATCAATCCGTTCAATGAGGGAACGGACCATTCCTGGTCCGCCTTCGCGGAAAAATGCGCGAAAGAGAAGGAAGTCGGGCTTGGCAAGACGGGCGCGACCATCTCAAGCCACGCTTTATACGCGGTCGCCAATCTTGAGCGTCTGGATTACGCTTCTTTGAAAGGAGGCAAATGAGAATGGCTAAAAAACAGCACGGGACCCATTTGGAGTCCTTCCTAGCCCCCATTTGGAGGGCGAACCCCCTCTTTGTCTTGATTCTGGGCACCTGCCCGGCGCTAGGGGTCACCACAAGCTTAGAAGCCGCCTTCGGCATGGGCTTGCTCTTCACCTTCGTTTTGGTGGGGAGCAATGTCCTGGTCAGCGCTCTTAAGAAATTCATCCCCGAGGAGGTCGAGACCCCCTCCTACATCGTCATCATCGCGACCTTCGTTTGCTTGGTCGAGATGTTCTCCGAGGCCTTCTTGCCTGAGCTCTATTCGAGCTTAGGCGTCTTCATCTCCCTTCTCGTCGTCAACTGCATCGTGCTTGGCCGAGCCGAGGCTTTCGCCAACAAGAACACCGTTCTGGACTCGCTTCTTGATGGCGTCGGAAACGGCATCGGATACACGCTTGCCATCTGCATGATCGGGTTTATCCGCGAGGTTCTAGGCACGGGTTGCATCACCTTTGGCTCGACGCTCACCTTCTTGCCGAAATGCACTTTGCATATCCTTGATTTCTCCGATTACGGAGGACCGAATTTCTCGATCTCCCTCTTCACCCAGCCGGCTGGGGCCTTCATCGTCCTCGGCGTCATCATGGCGGTGATCCAGGCTTCGAAGCTTGCCAAGGCCGCGAAGGAAAAAGAGAAGAAGAAGCAAGAGCTGCTCGCTGCTAAAAGCGCGGCCGCCAAGGAGGTCAAGTAAACATGCAATATCTAGTTTCCTTCTTGCTCGCGATCGTTTCCTCGATGCTCATCGAGAACGTCGTTCTCTCCCGTTTCTACGGCATCTGCTCCTTCGTGGGCGTCTCGAACAAACTCAAGAACGCCTTCTCCATGGGGCTTGCCGTCACCTTCGTCATCGTCATCAGCGCGCTTATCTGCTATCCCCTCTATTTGCTTCTAGAAGCCGCGGGGCTTACCTTCCTTAGGACGATCGTCTTCATTCTCGTCATCGCCTCTTTGGTTCAGCTAATCGGCTTCTTCATCAAGAAGTACAGCCCCTCTCTTTATAAGGCTTTAGGCATCTATCTCCCTCTCATCACCACGAACTGCGCGGTCTTAGGCGTCGTTGAGGAGAATGCCTCTCAAGGCCTCGACTTCGGGATGTCGATGGCAAACGCTCTCGGCACTAGCCTTGGCTTCCTCTTCGTCATCGTCCTCTTCTCTGCGATTCGACTTCGCATTGAAGACCACGATGTCCCCAAAGCCTTCAAAGGTCTTCCGATCGCCCTCATCACCGCGGCTTTGCTGGCCATGGCCTTCTCTGGCCTAGGCGGGATGGTTTGATGCCCCAATACGTTTGGATCATCATCGCCGTCGTTGTCTTGATGGCCCTCGTCGCCGTCTTCGTGCTAAGCTTCTTGCTTTACGTGAAGACGCCGGCGCCGAAAGGCTGCGAGAAAAAGCCAAGCGAGCTTTGCTCCTCTTGCCCGAATTCGCGCTGCGAGTTCCAGCTATACGAAGCAAAGGGCGAGCTCAAAAACGAAAAAGAAGAAAAGGAGAATTCCAATGAACACAATCCTGACTGACGTGAATCCCTTGACGATACTTTGGGGGATTTTGATTCTCGGCGGGCTTGGCCTGCTCTTCGGGGTGGCTCTTGCCTTAGCTGAAAAATTCCTCCACGTCGAAGAAGACAACCGCATCGCCGACGTCGAGAAGATGCTCCCTAACGCCAACTGCGGCGCCTGCGGATACGCAGGCTGCCACGATATGGCGGAAGCCCTTGTCACCGGGGCGGCTAAGAAAGTCTCTCTCTGCAAAGTGGGGAAGGCGGATAAGAATTTCAAGCCGATCATCGAGTACATGGAAGCTCATCCTGATGCGGATGGGACGAAACACGTTCCTACGTTATGAATGCAGGCCCTTCGGGGCCTCTTTCTTTTTTAATGTGGATTTGCGGAGATTTCAGACAAATGGGTTTGGCTTTGCGCCTTTTTCCAGTCGATATCTTTCTTTAGACCTAAAGGCTAGGTAGTGAGATAATAGCCGCGATGAAAAAGCCCTTCGAGAAAAAAGAAATCATCCTGCTTGCTCTGCCCGCTTTCCTTATCTCCTGCTCGAAAAGCTATCAAAAGGTAGTCTTCGCGATGGACACCGAAATCAGCTGCCAGGCAAAAGTTGGGAACGAAAGCGAGATAGGCGACGTCCTTTCTGTTTTTGAGGCGGTTGAGGCTTATGCGGATGCGACCTACCACCATTACCAAGTCACCGGGGTTTACGACATTAACAACGCGACTTCCCCAATTGAGATTGGGAAGGACTTATATGAGCTGCTTTCTTTCGCTCTGGAGATGCAGGAAGCGACGAATGGTTACTTCAACCCCCTTTGTCTTGGCTTGGATAATCTTTGGAAAAGCAGCCTTCACCCAAGCGAAGAAGGAGCGGTGGCCTCTCTCCCTTCGCAAAAGGAGATCAAAACCGAGGTTGCGAAGATTTCAAATACCTCTTTGAGATTAGAAAATAAGGGGGGCGTGTATACGGCTTTCCTTGAAACGAAGGATTCTTCCATCGGAAGAGCTTCCCTTGATTTAGGGGGGATCGCGAAAGGATACGCGGCCAAAAAAGCCAAAGAGAAAGCCGAGTCCTACAACTGGGAAAACTTTTACATCAACGGAGGGAACTCCACGATGGTGCTTGGCGAAGCCGAGCAAAACGACGGATATTTCACCATCGCTTGGAAAGACGACATCCCGGGCAAGAAGATGAAAGTCAAAAGCACCTGCCTCTCGACGAGTTCAGTGACCGTCCAAGGGGTGGAAATCGAGGGAAAGATATATTCCCATTTGATCAACCCCTTCACGGGCGAAGCCTCTCCTTCAATCACCGGGGTCACCCTTTTAGGGGAAGATCCCGCGATGCTTGACGCTTTCTCCACCGCGCTGATGTGGATGAGCGAGGAAAGCAGGGCTTCCTTGGAAGAAAAATACGTTCTCAAAGCAGTTTACTTCAAAGATGGTGCGATTCTTCGCGATACCATAGGGCTATTCGACGCATGAAGGAAGGCTTTTGGAAGACCCATCTAGGAGACGCCATCCTCATCGGCGCCTGCGCTTGCCTTGCTACGGGGCTTGCTCTTTACGCCGCCCTTCCTAAAAGGAACTCCTCCCATCAGGCGGAGATCGCGCTTGATGGCAAAAGGCTAGAGAAAAACGGGCTGCTGGATTTGTCTAGCTATAGCGAAGAAACCACCGAGATCGTGATTCAAGGTTATAAAAGCGAGATGACCATCGGAGTGAAAAAAGACGCGATTTGCGTCGTTTCCAGCTCTTGCCCCTCCCAATATTGCGTTCATCAGGGGTGGATTAGCGAAGCAGGCAGGCCTTTGGTGTGCGCTTATAATCACATCGTTATTTCGATACTAGGAACTGCGGAGGCGGATTTCATCTTATGAAGAAGAAGCGTTTCAACGTCCATAAGATGACTCTCCTGGCGATTTTGCTCGCTCTTGCTGTGGCGGTCGGGGTGGCGGAGAGCTTCCTGCCTGCGATTGGGCCAGTTGGAGGGATTAGGCTAGGCTTAGCGAACCTCATCATCCTCCTTTGCCTATATGAGCTCGGCTTTTTCGAGGCCCTCTTCCTTGATTTGGCGAAGGTGCTGCTTGTGAACCTGCTTCGAGGCAGCTTCCTTCAGATGGGCTTCTATATGTCTTTGTCGGGAGCCGTTGTTTCTTTCTTCGCGATGGCTGCTTTATACAAGTTCCGCATCTTCACGGAAGTGGGGGTCTCAACGGTGGGAAGCCTTCTTCATAGCTTTGCCCAGGTGGCGGTGGGGGCTATTTTCCTTTCGACGGGCGGGGTCTTCTATTATTACTGCTTCTTGATGCCTATTTCCTTAGTTACCGGGGTCCTTATCGGAATGCTTGTGAGGAAAATCCGCTCAACCAAGGTGATTGAGCGTCAAAAGGAAACATACGGATTCTAAGTTCAAGCCAGGAAGAACAGCTTTCCTTTGGTGGCTTTGCCGTTGTTTTTCACGTCACCTTTCTCTTCTAGGGACTTTAGGGCCAGACTCACGGAAGATTGGCTCACTCCCAAGGCCTTTGCGATTTTGGTGGCGCTGGAGGGGCCGTCTTCAAGAAGCTGGTTCATGACCTTGCCTTCGATTGAGAATTTGCTTGCTTTCAAGGCGACAGGAGGCAAAAGCAAAGTCAACGTGGTTAAATTTGGGAAGGTTTCTTCTTTCCATACCGGTTCTGGATAGTTCAAAGCCTTCGTCTTCAACAATATATTCGGGATGCCCGTGCCGGCTCTTTCCCCAAGTTTGACCAAGTGGAGCAGATTCATGACGCCTTCGTTTCGGGGGTGGCTATACCCGCCTAGCAACGCTTTCTCAAGAGGCACGGCCATTCTTCCGCCGTTTCGGAAACTGATGCGCGTTCCTTCGAAAAGGACCGTCACGCCCCAAGATAAGTAGAAGTCGCAATTGTTTATCGCATTCACCAAGCCCTCGCGGACGCATTCGTAAATCAGGGTTCCTCCATTCTCGTGAATCCCATCGCTTGCCAAATGAAAAGGATTAGGGAGCAACGGCTTGACATGCGTTAGAGCCATGGTGATGAAGTCGTAGGCGTTTCCGCTCCAAGAAAGAGAGGAGGCATCGAGACGGTAGTCCCAGCGATCCGCATGAGCGGACTTCTCCTGATAATCTAGATTGTATTCAGGAAAAATCTGCTTGATTTGGACGTAATTGCCGAACAGCAAAACCGCCGCGTTCGTTGGAATGTATTTGCCATCTTTTTTAGCCAAAGCCCCGATGGCTTTGAAAAAAGCTTCGTCATCAAGCTTTTGGAAAATATTTCCGTCATTCGCCTGATTGAAGTCATTGCGGTATTTTCTAATTGTGCCCGCGTTCAGGTCGGTGAATTCCAAATCGATTTTGTTGGGCTGCATGTCATGCTTTATGCCCGAAGAATCGAATTCCATCGCCAATCTTTCTTGCTCTGTGGCCCGATAATCTCCGTCGTTCCTTCTGACGTAGCATAGGTAGGGGTTTCCATTCAGATAAACGGGTTTTGAAGTGGCGGGGGCTTCTGGGACGATGATTTCTACGATTGTCTTCCCGCCGATTTCCTTTTCATGCCAGTTTTCATCGCCAAATAGAGATAGTGAGACTTTTGATTTGTTTGATATCGTGTTGAAAAAATCCTTTTTTCTCACGTCTGGTTTCTGAACTCCGATTATAACGTTTTCCTCGGCGCCTTCGCTGACGCCGAGAATGATCGTTCCGCCTTTTGTGTTGGCGAAACTACTATAGGTTTCATAGACGCTGTCCGGGATTCCTTTTTCGGCGGTCTTAAGCTCAAGGGTTTTGGACTCTTTCAAATGCGCGTAGATGTTTTCCATGACATCGTTATGCCATTAATC
>CAVECL010000038.1:0-12426 GCA_963614595.1 Parasutterella excrementihominis
ACAGCGGATCCAGCCTCGGCTATAAGAAACTTGAGAAGGAAATCAGAAGATGCGGGGAGATACAGAGCAAGCCTTTCAGCAAAGATCAGAGAAAGCAGCTGGGACTCGTCTCTTCCTTCGCTTGGCTTGACAAGGATAAACTCGATGGCCTAGAGAGCATCGTCAGAGAGGTTTTAGCTCTGGACGAGGAAGAGAAGTTCATCTCCTTCTCCCGGGTTGAAGTCATATGTTTCGCCTTAAGGGAGAGAATGGCTAATTTGAAGGCATACATCACGAAAAGAAACAAGTAAGATTTTCTTCGCCGAATCCTAACGTTTTCCCTTTCGAGTCCAATCTTGGCATCTTTTTATTTTAATTCTAACTAGACAAAAATAAGGTAATTGTTTACAACACATCGGCAAAAAACAAAAAATTTGCCGATGTGTATATTGAAGGTGCTTCATGATGGAATGGACCGAAGGACTGCTTGATCAAATACAGCCGGGAAAGCTTTATTCCCATAAGGATCTCGTTTCGAAATGCTTATCTGCGAGGCCCGGCGTCCGCGCGGGCTCCTTGCAATGGGGTTTGGATCATTTGAAAAAGAAAGGCAAGTTGCAGCGCTTGGGCTATGACTCCTATGCTTTGCCTATGGGACTACCCAAGAAATTTTATGAGCCCAATTATTCCGATATTTCATATGCCTTGATTCGCTTTCTGGCTAAAGAGTTTCCCAAAGTCCGTTTCACGGTTTTCGAAACCGTTCTTCTGAATGAATTCCTGAACCACCTGATCGCTCAAAATACGATTTTCCTCCAAGTGGAAAAGCCATCTAGCGCTTTCGTTTTCCGCTTTTTGCAAGATAAGAGCCCTACGAGCATTCTCTACAACCCAAGCAAAAGGGAATTTGATCTCTATTGGTCGAAAGACTGCGTTATCATTACGGATCTTGTTTCAGAAGCGCCCTTGTCCAAAGGGAAATCCCGTTCGGTGATGCTCGAAAAGATTCTTGTCGACCTCCTTGCCGACAAACTTGTTGCATCGACTTTCAGCAAAGCGGAATACGAAGACATTTTGGAACAAGCGCAAAAGAAATATTTCATCGATGAGAAACGAATGCTGCGCTATGCGAATAGGCGGAATAAAAAAAGGAATTATTGAAATGCCTTGGGAGAGGGGACTGAACATGCTTCTTCCTAATAATTATACCGCTGAGCATCTTTGCGAGCTTCGGGATAAGACCGGGGCGGATCCGTCGATCTTAGAAAGAACCGTTTTTGCTTTTGGCTTGTTGGAGGCGATTAGAAAAGTTGGGCTGCCCTTCGTTTTTTTAGGGTGGGACTTCGCTTTTGCTGATTCTCGAGCGTCCTAAGCGGCTGAGCACGGACATCGATGTAATTGTTGACCCGGGAACGGACGTTGATTTTTACATCGAGAAAGCAGGAAAGACATTTCCCTTTCTCTCCGTGGAAGAGAATAAGCGCAAAGGGGTGAACAATATTGAGAAACGCCATTTCCGATTCCATTTTCTTTCGCCTAGAAACGGCAATGAAATCAGCGTGTTGTTGGACGTTGTATTCGAAAAAAGCCCATACCTTAAACTAGTAGAACGCCCGATTAGAAACGCTCTTCTTTTGAGCGCCCGCGAGGACCTTAAAGTGAAAGTCCCCGATAAGAATTGTATTCTTGGGGACAGACTCACGGCTTTTGCCCCACATACGACGGGTATACCGTTTGGCCGTGATAAAGAGCTTGAAATCATCAAGCAACTCTTTGACTGCTGGACATTGCTTCAGGAGATGGATGATTACCGAACCGCAAAGAAAGCCTATTCGGAAGTTTCTTTGGTTGAAATAGGATATCGAGGTCTTGATATCGCCCCATCGGATTGCTTGAAAGACGCGATAGACGGCTGTATCTGCGTTTTGGGAAGAGGAAGCATAAGGCCTGAAGATTACGCTAGCTTTTCGAAAGGGATAAGTTCCCTCCAAGGCCATGTTTTCGGAGAAAGAATCAATGGCGAGACCGCCGTTAGCTTCGCAAGCGAAGTAATGTACCTCGCCGCCTGTATTTTGACCGATCAAGATGAATTCGTCCGCATTTCTGATCCGGAACCTTACAAAGATTCGAAGCCAGCCATCCAAGGTCTCAAGAAAATAGCGGGCATGCGGCACACGAAGCCCTTTGCTTACGCTTTTGCGATGCGTTCTTTCGAACTGCTTAATGCGAACGGATTATACAAGGGAGGCATACTGTAAAGGAAAAACGGCTTGAAACAGCCCTTTAAATCCGCATTAAAATCACAATGAACTTGATTGATGGAAATGTTCGTTTATCATAATTCCCAGGGAAAAAAGACATGAAAAGCAAAGAATTGATGAACCTTATCAAGAATAAGGAAGGGAACGCCCCCTTTGACGCGAACGCGCTTTACCGCGAAGTCGAGGGCAAGATGAGCGAGCTTGCCTATTACAAGGCGCTCAATCGCTTCGCCCAGTCCGATGAGCTCCTGCGCGTTGGCAAAGGGGTCTACTGCATCCCCTCCTCCGCGGAAGGCCCAAGCAATGAGCAGATCATGGAGCCTTATCTCAAAAACAAAAGAGGCATGAAGGTCGGCTATGCCTTGTACAATGAGCTTGGCCTTGTGGAAGAAAAGCCCACCTCCTATTCCATCTACACGAATGCCCTCCCCGGATATAGGAAGACCATCAAAGGGGTTTCCATCAAAAGGGTGGAGCTTACCTTCGACGAGAAGACGAAGCAGCATGTGGCTTTGCTTGAGGTCCTCGCGGACTTCGAGTCCATCGAAGATCTTGATATGGATGCCTTCCTTGCCTATTGCGAGTCCGTCTCGAAGAACTACGACGAGGCCTGCGCGAGCAAAGTCATCAAGAACATCTCCTATAAGAAGCGCACGATCGCCTTCCTTAAGGAAGTGCTCGATTTCTATGGAATCGGCAATTCCCTTTCTAGGTATCTCAGCCCCTTATCCGTGTATCGACATCCCAAGATGGCTGATCTGTGCGCCCGTTAGACGGGCGCTTTTCTTTTGGGCAATATCCAAAAGAAGAGATGGAAAATCACAGAAAAAAGGCAAATTTGAGGTTGGAAAGTTACAAAAAAACGGCAATTTTGAGGTTGGAAAATTACATGAATTTGCGGTTTTTGAGGTTGGAAAATTACATAATTCAAAAAAGAAAATAGCTTAGAAAATCAGGACTGTGACATTAAAGAGGGCTTTGTGTTCGGGGATTGCAATTTGGAAGTGGTGGGGAAAAGAATCTATTTCCCCATTTATATGGTTGATTTCCTTTATTCCTCCGCCTACAGAGGCTGAGCCTTCGGGAGCATTCAAACGGAATGCATCCTTTTTTAGGGAGCTTGAAATAGGGCAAGGCAATGACGGGTGAGCTGAAGAAAGGGTTTTATCGAGGGGAAAGCCCTTGCGTAAGGAAGCCGCTCCTTGGCATCGCGAGAATTCGCTGAAGAAGAGCCTAATAAAAGGGGATGTCGGAGAAACGCAAGGCAAGAAACCGCGGGGATGGTATAATCCCGCCATGTCCGTTTCGGCCTTTAAGGAAAATCGACTTGTCCAGAAAGCGATTGCCTGCTTTAAATCCCACTGGAAATGGCTTGCCTTTGGGCTAGGCTGCATCCTTTTCCTTTATGCTGTCTACTTCGCGTTTTGCTTCAAGACCTCGCCGACTTATGAAAGCGCGGACGTTTCTTATTGGAATGTCCGGAACATCCTTTTCCGCGTCTTCTGCGGCGTTTTGGACGTCGCCATATTCGTCTGGGGGATGCTTTTGCTAGCAAAAGGCAAGCTCCACGCCAGAGAAGCCTGCGTCTTGCTTTCCTTCCTCGCGATGATCACCGCGATGTGCTATTCCTTCTCCACGCCCATCTGGGACTATGGGAGGCATTGGAACCAGCATGATGATTATTACGCTTCCGCCCTCGGGCAATACATCATGAGCGATGGCAATCTAGACGGGGGAAGCGGCCATTTCGGACTCATCATGACCTTCTTCCGTTACATGAAGGTGCCGGAGATCAAGCAAAATAGCGCGGGGGTGTATGATTTTTCTTTCAGCGCGGTCGGGGAAAGGTATCAGCCGAAGACCTTCTATCTATTGACTGCTTTGTTCATGCGCTTCAATTCGATCTTCATGCATGGGGCGGAGGGGAACGTCAGCATTAACGACTATGCGATGAGCAACACCGAGTGGCTCCTATTCGAAAGCGCCCGCATCCTTTGGACGGGCCTCGTCTGGCTTGGCTATTACTACATTTACAAAACCTTGACTCTCCTTGGGCTTAAAGGCAGGGCGCTTACTTTGGGCTACTCGCTCATCGCCTTCTGCCCGATGTTCTTCTTCTTCGCGAATTGGTGCAACAACGACGGCATGTCCGCCTTCTTTGGATTCGCGGCCTTGTATCGCGGCCTTGCTTTCTACCGGAAGAAAGACTGGAAGAACTGCTGTTTGTGCGCCCTTGATGTCGGTTTATCGATGTCCTGCAAGCTTGGCGGAGCGATCGTCGCGTTGGCGATTCTCCCCTTGCTTCTTCTCGGCTTCATCCAAAACGTCAAAGAAAGCAAAGGCAGGAAGATGTTTTCCTACAACCCCTGGACGAGGAATCTCCTGCAAGGGCTTGCTTTTGCCTTGATCGTCTTCCCCCTAGGGCTCTTCTGGCCCGTTTACAGCAACGTCCGCTTCGGGCAGGACCTCTTCTTCTTCAGCGACGCGAAGAACAGCCGCCTCCTTATCACCATGAATCTCTACCAGGCCTGCTTCCTTTGGCCTAACAAAGAGACTTTCTGGTCGATCTTCGTCTACCATTTCGAATATCCAAGCTGGAACCAGGTCCAAGACGTCTCCTTGACCAGCAACCTTCTTAAGAAAACGCTTTACAACGAATACCAATGGGGCCATTCCTACGCCCAGCTAAGCGTGCTTTACGCGACCGCCTGCCTCCTCGTGCTTTATTCGCTGCTCATGCTGCCGGTTCGGCTTGTCGTGGCGATCTGCAAGAGGGAGAAGCCCAAAGACTGGGCGAGGCTTCTTTTCCTTTCCTCCGTCTTGATCGCCAATTACGGCTGGGAGGTGTGGTTCATCTTCAAATCGCCTTATACCTGCAACTGCGACATCCGCTACATCCCGACTTTCATGCTTGGATTCGCCGGGCTTTGCGCCACCCACTTCGAATCCAATGAGGAGCATATCAAGAACCCCGTCATGAACAAGGTCTCGCGCGGGTTTGAAATCGCTTTGGTGGCCTCTTTCCTCGGCGCGGTGGTCGTTTCTTACACAACCGTCTGCGCCTGGTACGCCCCTTTGAAGGTATAATAGGCACGCTTATGGACAAAATCGCCGTTCTAATCCCTTGCTACAACGAGGAAATCACCGTCGCCAAAGTCGTTTCCGACGCGAAGAGATACCTCCCGGAAGCCACGGTCTACGTCTACGACAACAACTCCACCGACCATACGGCAGAGGAAGCTTTGAAGGCGGGGGCCATCGTGAGGAAAGAGCCTAGGCAAGGCAAGGGGAACGTCGTGAGGACCATGTTCCGTGAGATCGACGCGGAAGTCTACCTCATGGTGGACGGGGATGACACCTATGGCCTAGAGAGATCCCCCGAGATGGTGAAGCGGATTCTAGACGGGGACGACATGGTGGTGGGGGACCGCCTATCCGGAGCCTATTACGAAGAGAACAAGCGCGCCTTCCACAATTTCGGGAATGACCTCGTCCGTTTCCAGATCAACCATCTTTTCCATGCGGATATCAAAGACATCATGACGGGGCTGAGGGCTTTTTCCTATGAGTTCGCGAAGACTTTCTTCATCCAAAGCAAAGGCTTTGAGATCGAGACCGAGATGAGCGCCCATGCCTCGGATAAGAACCTAAGGGTCTCCTCTCTTCCGATCACTTACAGGGACCGCCCTGCGGGAAGCTATTCCAAGCTGCGTACCTTCCGCGATGGCTTCAAGGTGCTTTTCACGATCGGCGACCTCTTCCGGAAGTACCGCCCGATGGCCTTCTACTCTCTTTGGGCCATCCTTTTCGCGGGCTTGGGCATCGGATTTTTCATCCCCGTCCTCATCGATTTCCTCAAAACCCATGAGGTCTCGCGCTTCCCGACGATGATCGCCTGCTGCTTCTCGCTTCTGGTCGCCATCCTCTGCCTTTTCTCCGGCTTCCTTTTCTCAACTCTCCGCAGCCAAGAGAAAAAGGACTTCGAGAAGTCCCTCATCTCCGCTAGCGATGCCAAGAAGAGCAAGCTCAATCAGACGTTATAACAATGGAAGACCTGCTTGAATAGAAGCAGGAAGCCTCCCATGTTCCCTTCTTTCATGCCGTCGAAGCTATCGAAGCTCAAGCAAAGGCAAACGAAGCCGCCTAATAGCAGCAAGACGTAACCCGCCCCGTGGACGAAATTCTCCGCGGGCTTTTCTTTGGCCTTCTCCTCCAGCTGCAGCAAGGCGAAGAAGGAGCCCAATGTCGCCAGGTGGTAGAACTCGATGAGGTAACGGGGGCAGATGCCGGCCTTGGAATAAGTCGTGAAGGCGAAGAGGAAAAGGAAGAATGGGAAAACCCAGCCGAGCCAGGAGAGGGCTTTCCTTCCGTTTTTGTGGAAAGCGTAGGGGGTGAGGAAAGTGAGCCAAAACAAGGGGACGCCCAGCAGGCCATAGTAACTGGAGACATAAGGGGCCAAAGCGGTGGTCTCGAAGTCGTAGCGTTTGACCGTGCAGCTGAGGAAGGGGAAAGCGTCGTAGAAATTGCCCCCTTGGGCATAGAAATGGAAGAAGGTCGGCAAAAGCTTCTCAAACGAGTATGTGAGGCTTCTTTGGTCGGTGACGTTCAATTGATACGATTGCCCGAATTCGAGGATCGAGCCGAAACGCGCGTGGTTATAGACGCAGCAAAGCGACCCTCCGAGGGCCAAAACGGCAAGCATGGGAGCAAAGGAAAGGGCTTTTTCGCCAAAAGGCTTCCCTTTTTCGAAAAGCAAGGCGAGCAAGAAAGGCAAAGAGAGGATGACGCCCAGGAAGAGATTGGGCCTAGCGAAGACGAGGCAAACGAAGAAAAAGCCCGCAAAACCAAGCTGAACGCTTCTTAATTTCGTTTCGCGATACGCCCTGATGACGAAGAAGAAGAACAGGTCGAAGAAAGCAAGGCCGTAGATGTCCGGGACGTGGTAGATGGCTTCGTGGTAGGACCCGTCCTTGAACGTGATCGCCGAAATCATCATCGCGCTGATTAATCCGATCGCGCTGAAGAAAACGTATTGGCCCCATCGCACTTGCTTCTGGACGGTTCGGAAGATCTCTAATAGAAGCAGGAGGAAGGAAGGGATGAGAAAAGCCATCCCGACGGCTTCCAATCCGAAAGCGGTCAAGACGTAGCGGCATCCGCTGAGGAAATAGAAGGGGAAAGAGACGAGGATGACGGGCGCCGGGCCGTAATAGGAATAGTATTTGCCGTCGTAGAAGGCGTGGTCCCAGTAGTACTTGACTCCGGCGGAGGATCTTGCAGCGGGGTCATAAGGGTTCTCCAAGGCCAGGAGCTTCGGATCGATTTCAAGGTCCAAATCGATCCGCCCCTTTCTGAAAGCGTCGAACATCGAGACGAAGATGTCGGTTCTCCCCGTCGATGAGCCGATATGCGCGTGGAGGGATTCCGCGTCGATCGGATAGGAGGTCATGAAAGAGGAGGGGTTAGTTAGGATGAGGATGGAGACTAGAACGAGGAAAGCGGTGGCGATGCTTCCGAGGGCAAGATATGGGATTTTGTTCGGCTCGCTCCTCTTTGCCTTCTTGATGAAGGAAGGAAGATAGGCGAAGAAGAGAACCGAGAGGGAATAGACCCCGCATCGCAGCGGGGAGAAATAGAAAGATAAGGGGGAATTGAACGTAACGGAGGATAGCGTTGCCGAGTTTCCGCTGGCGTAATAGCCGCTGGTGAAGCTAAACGAAATGCGGTAGGACTTGACTCCCTCTTTCTTCGCCCCGCTTCCTAAGGAGAGCACGTTGAAGTTTTCGTTGGCCCCGTTTAGCTTATAGGAACCCGTCTGGGTGAATATCTCTCCGTCGAGGGTGTAGGAAACCTTCGCCTCGATGCTGACCTCGTCGGCCTGAGAGAAGGAAAGGCGGATGTTCTCTTTCGCCCTCTCGTCATTCAGGATGTCGATGTAGCTGCCCGTCTCTATTCGGATGTCCCCGCTTTCCAAAGCTTCGTATTTCCCCGAGATCGAGGGATTCGTGGACAAAGACGAATAGGATAGACTGGGGGAGGAAACGGAATAGGCTTCCTTGTTGAAATAAAAGGCCTCGAAAAGGAGGCCGAAGAGCAATAAAGAGGAGACGGCGATCTTCTTTCTCGCCTCTTTTCTCTCTTCCTCTTGCTTCTCTTTCTTGAAGAAGAAAAGGAAGGGGAAGAAAAAGAACAGGGAGTCGAAGGCAAGGAAATAAAGGGCCCCGTAAGCAAGATTCCAGTTCGGGAAAAGGAAAAAGAAAAGCGCGGCGAACAAAAGGCTCGTTACAAAAGCGGCGGCGGCAGGGATGCGTCTTTCTAAAAGAAAGAGTTTCCAGACGGCCTTGTCTTTCTTGTTTTTGATTAGCCCCTTAATCCCAAGGAGGAGGGCGAGAACGGCGAAGCCTAGAAACCAGCTTAGAAAAACCATGGCGGAATTATCGCCCTATCCCCTATGAAAAGGAAGCCTGTCCCCGACGGGGTTATGGAAAAAAGAAGAGGAGCGACTTACAATCTTGCGCATATGGACAAGAGAAGAAAAAAGATCCTCCGCTACGTGATCTATTTCTTTTTCTTCCTTTTGGCCGGCGCGTTGCAATGGAGCGCGAATTGCTTTGAGGGCGCGAGGCGCTTTCTTTTGTTCCTTAGCGCGAGCGCCATATTCTTCTGCCTTTTGCTTTTCTGGGCTTTCTCCGTGCAGAGGAGGATGCCGAACAAAAGGAGCCGTTACTTGCTTTCTAGCATCGCCGCTTTCTTTCTTTTCTTTCTCCTCGTCCGCTTCATCAAGTACTTCCTGATCGATGATTCGCCCAAGATGCTCCGCTACCTTTGGTATTGCTATTACCTTCCGGAGCTTTTCGTCCCCGCCCTTAGCCTCATTTTGGTTTCCTCGACCAAAGCCAGGAAGCTCGTTTCCGCCATATTCCTCGGCGTCTCCGCGCTCTTTTCGGCCTTGATTTTCACCAACGACCTCCATCAATGGGCCTTCTGCTTCCAAGGGGATGAGCTAAACGGGAAACTCTATGGTCACAACTGGCTCTTCTACGTGATCATCTTCTATATCTCAGCGACCCTTCTCGCGGCTTTGCTCCTTTTGATCTACCGCTGCAAAAAGCAGGGGAACAAGCGCTTCTTCATGCTGCCTCTGCTCGTCTTCTTCCTTTGCTTAACCGCAGACGTCGTCTTCTTCGCCTTTGACCTCGCGATGTATAAGATCCCTGAGCTGCTGTGCTTCACCTTCCTCGCGATCTTCGAATCCTGCATTCTCATCTCCCTTTTCCCGAGCAACGACAACTACAGGGAATACTTCGTTTTCTCGAGCGCCCCAGCGCTCATCATCGACAACGAGAACAAGATGGTCGCGAAGTCGAAAGGGGCCATCTTGCCTAGCGCTTTGCAGCGCAACGCCTCGCTTTCCGGCGAGCTATACCTCGACGAGAACATCCGTCTTCGCAGCCAAAAGATCAACGGGGGGCATGTCCTCGTCGAGGAGGACATCTCCTCCTTGAGGCGGCTTGAGAGGACCCTGCTGGAGAATAAGGAAGAGCTCATGGGCGAGCAGGACTTGCTGATGTATGAGAATGAGCTCAAGGGGAGGGAAGCCGCGGTCAAGGAGCAGAAGGCGGCCTTCAGGACCATCAATCAACTAGGGAGGACCCTGCTCCCTGACATCAGCATCTGCCTCCTCATGGCAAGAGAGAGGGACTACGCCAAAAACGTGAACGCGGCGCTTCTGCGCCTAGCCTATTTGAAAAGGAAGGCCAACATCCTTTTGAAGGAGAAGAAGCTCCTGCCGCTTGAGGAATTGTCTTTGGCTATCAAAGAATCCCTTAATTACGTGAGCAACCCCTCTTCCTTCAGGCTCGTCGGCAAAGGGAAAGTATCATTGAATTGCCTCCTCAAGGTCTATGAGGACTTCGAGCTCATCGTGGAGGTCATCCCTGAGGAGGTCCCTTTCCTTTTGACCCTAAGCAAAGAGGAAAACAAGCTCACCCTCCGCTTCTTTTTCTCTTCCTATGTCTGCTTGCCCCCTTTGCTTAAGGGCAAGAAGAAGATAAAAGACAACGAGGAAGGCTACAGAATCGATCTCGCTTACTCGGAGGCGAAGGCATGAATTACGGCGACATTTCCCATAATTACCGCGACCTTATCGCCCTTCTCCCTCTCGGGGCCTTTTTGCTTTTCTTCTCCTGCGCCATCCTTTCCACCTTCCGCAGAAAAAGGAAATTCCTCGCGCTTGCCCTCTCTTCCGTTTTCGCCCTTTTCTCCTTCCTCAGCCTTTTCTTTCTTGTCTGCTACGACAAGAAGGTCGATTTCGCCCTGAGCCTCATCGATGCGTTCCCGCCTTGGCTGATCATCGCCTTCGAGGCGACTCTCTTCCTTTCTTCCTCCGCCTTTTTCGCCTATCTGCTCATCAGGAAAAGGAACCTCCTTTCCCTCACTTCCTTTCAGGATGCCTACGACGCGATGCCTTTGGGGGTGTGCTTCTATGACGAGGACGGCACCCTTTTGCTCACCAATCGCTTCCTTTTGGACTTCTCCGACCATTACATGGATTACTACCTCATGAACGCGAAGGAGTTCATCAAAAGGCTCGAAGAAGGACGCTGGGCGGGGGAAAGCATCCCCTTCGAAGGGGGGAGGGCCTACCGAAGGAACGATGGGAAGGTCTTCGTCCTCACCTTCTCGGATCACTTGATGAATGGGAAGAACGTCCATGAGCTCGCTTTAAGCGACGTCACCGAGCTTTACGAGCTGACCGAAGAGACCAAAGCGAGCAACGAGGAGCTTAAAGCAAGCAATGAGAGGCTAAGGAAAATCGGCAGGGAGATTGCCTCCTTGCGGAAGGAAGAGGAGAACCTTTTGGCGAAGAAGAAGATCCACGATGACCTCGGCGGGCTCCTCCTTTACGCCAAATCGTGCCTGGACAAAGATCTGAGCGAGGAAGAGAAGGAAGCCCTGCTCGTCTATTTGGAGAAGCAGGCCAAAGAGGCCGTGTCCTTGGAGAAGAAAGAGATCGGCGAAGGGCTTTTCGAAGAGCTTAAGAAAGCGGGGGAGGACATTGGGGTGGAAGTGACCTTCGTCGGAGACAAAATCCCCGCAGGCGAAGAGAAATTCATCTATGAAGCGGCTTTGGAATGCTTGCTTAACGCCTACCGGCACGGCAAGGCGAAACGCCTTGAGGTGAATTACATCCAAAAAGAAGCGGGGCATGTGCTTATCATCAGCAACGACGGCTCCTCTTCTGGAGGCAAGGTCAAAGAGGGCTCTGGCTTAGGCTCCCTCCATTCTCTTGTGAGGAACAGGGGAGGGAAGATGGAAATTGAGTCCTCGCCAAAATTCTCCGTGACGATTACAATGGGAAAAGTATGAAGAAACGCATCCTGCTTGTCGAAGATCAGCCGCTCACCGCCGAGCTGTTCACCCGCTATCTCTCCAGCGATCCCAATCTCGAGCTCGTGAGCAAAGTCATTGCCGCGAACCTGGCCGAGGTCTATTGCCTCAAAGAGGGGCTTGACCTCATTTTGATGGATGTCATCACCGCCGGGGACTCGAATGGCCTTGAAGAGGCCAAGAAGATCAAGGCGAAATTCCCGAAGATCAAAATCCTCATCATCACCTCGATGCCTGAGGTGTCTTACCTGGAAAAGGCCAAGGAATACCTCTGCGACGGGCTTTGGTATAAGAAAGACGACGAGCAGGAATTCCTCAGCGTCATCCATAAGGTTCTAGACGGGGAGAAAAGCTTCCCGAATGAGACTCCTCCGGTTAAGCTCGGCCTCTGCTCCAGCAACGAGCTTACCGAGAGGGAGATCGAGGTGCTTCGCCTCGTGACGGGCGGCTATACGAACGACGAGATCGCCGATAAGCTCGTGATCTCGGTCAACACGGTGAGGAACCACGTGGCTTCTTTGCTTCTTAAAACGGGGTACCGCAACAGAATCGAGCTTGCCGTTCAGGCGAGGAAAACAGGCATTGTGATCCTTGATTCCGACGGGGGGGCAATAAAAAGTTTCGATGACGACTGATTCGCGCGTCAACGGAATTGAAAACTGCCTTTGAGCGAAGAGCGTTTGACGCTCTTCGCTTTTTAACCTGGCCCTACCTGTAAACACATGCCCGGTCGCCTCAAAACCGATCATCGCGACCTCGGAATCGGCGATGCCGCCGATCTCGCCGTCAAACGACT
>CAVECL010000039.1:0-12320 GCA_963614595.1 Parasutterella excrementihominis
TACGAGGAAGATACCCTGAAGCACAGCTCGAAAGCCGAGTGGATCGACGTGGGCTAAAAGGAAACAAGGAGCGTGATATTCCGCTTCCCATCCTTCTATAGGGAGAGCAATCTGCCAACGCATAAGGGAAAAACCTCTAACATTTGGTCGTCGGCCAAAGCTGCGAAGAAAAATTTGCGTTTCTTCGACTGGGGTCTATACCAAAGCCACTGTAAAAGGGAGATAAAACATGTTTGTGATCGATAATAGGCTGATCGGCAATTTTGTGGACGATTTTAAAAAGAAAGGCGGGAAGTATCACTATTTTTTCGATTTGCCGAATCGCTTGATTAGATCTCTGGAAGATATTAATTTCGCTATCACCAATGTCTTTAATAGTGGCGTCCCCTTCCAAACGGGCAAGCAAAAATACAAAGACCATAATAGCATCGGATACCTTGGTCAGATCTCCGAAATGATTTACGACTATTTCAATATCAGCCACAAAGCGGGTGATGTGGGCACGAAAAAAGATTTCGATGAACTTCATGAAGAGCTTTGTAAGCTGTTCCTAATCGAAGCCAAAAAATTAGGGAAAGCATATTCTTACGGGAACGCTCAAAAGCTTATAAATATGACCTTTAAGTATTTGGCTTGTTTCAAGGATTATCCCGATTTTGCCTCTTTATTCGATTATTGCCACGCCCCAATAGACAGCATAATCCTTGAGCGATTTGAGGCCGTTGGGGTTCCTAATGTTCACAAGGCTGGTTCCGCTTACAAATATTCGTTTGGCGGGACTTGCTATTCTTGGACTCAGCTTGAAAAGGATGCGTATCTTTCTCTGATTGTCGACTATAGAAACAAAATTGACTCCGTGGATCCTGATTGCTCGGCGCTGTATTTTGATTTTTACAACTGGGCTCCTAAGGGCGTCGAAAAGACGCCCATAATTCCTTAAGACATACTTTGTCCGCAGAAAAGAATTGCGAAATTCGTGCGCTGGTTTTGAACGCATTTCCTGAATGAATTATAAAATGGGCGGCAAGACTCCCTGCCGCCCCTTGGACTATAAAGGCAAGAAACTTAGTCCTGATGGACCTGCCCGAATAAGGGGGGTGATATAAATACGACAAATAAGGAGATTTGCCTATGCAATGCCGAATTCCGACTTTATCGAGTTTTATAAAGAAATCGCTCATGGCCTGAAGAGCTTTATCCACCCTGACGACGAGGCGATTTTAAAACCCAAAGGTTTGCTTGCAAAACATGATGATGTTATGAAAGATGTCCAGTTCATCTCTGACTTGGTGCCGGAGCCATTTGCGGGCGACATCGTGAACGCGAAGATTTTCATGATCCTCAATAACCCGGGATTCGGAGGGAATGAATGGGCTGAGCAAAACCTCTGGCCTTGTCTCTCCCCTTATTTCAAAAAAAACGCTTTTGCATTCACTCAATCTAGTATTCGACGATGATTACCCTTTCTGGCCCTTGAATCCCATTTACAAAGGATTCGAGGGGGCAAAGTGGTGGAAGAAAAGGTTAGGTGATTTAGCTACGCCTGCTTTTTCCAAAATATTTGCTTCCATCGAATGGGTGCCTTATCATTCCAAAAAGTTCAACGGGAACGCCGCAAAAAGCTTGCCGGCCTATAAGATTTAGAAGGATTTCATTTTGAAAACCCTTGTCCCCAAAGCCGAGGCAGGGGAGATTCTTCTGATCGTCGCCCGCGACGCCTTTGCTAGGCTTGATCCCGACCACGATGACCTTTATTCGAGAGGGATGTCTTTGCTTTTGAAAACCATTCTTACGAAGAATCTGATCCTCATCGTTCCGAAGAACTACAGACAGTCTTTATCTTTAAAAGACAGCTCCGCTCTTGGATTAGGAAAGGCAATCAAAGACATTTGCAAAGCAAAGGGCTGGTTAATCTGATTGCGGGCCCTCGCAGCTCGATTGGCTGCAAAACGCCTTTTTGGTCTCGAGGGTAGGTTTCTTCGCATTTGCATTGAAGAAAAGCCCAAGGAGGGCGCTTGCGAGGACTTTTGCTTTCCAGGAGGTTGAAACTGCTGATGGTTCGGCGCGATTCCGCTTATGATGCCTAAGTCAAGCCTGTTTAACGTTTGAAGCGATTCGCAAGGGAGATCGCCGAATCTCTGTTTTGATGTCCCAAAAAGCGGACGGATGAACAAATTGCTCTTCCGCCCGGCTTTTTGCTTACGCATAGTAGAGACGGAGGAATAAAAATAAATGAACAAGCACCTATTGTTTCTAACCGTCGACAACGTATTTAGCGGAAAGGAGAATAATTGAGCATGGATGTAATCAACCTCTCCCCTTCCTCGACGAAGGAAAGCTTCACTCCTGGGAAGTGAAGACCGTCAGTCTTTTGGATCCCTTGGTCTTCGGGGCCCTCGCCGATCTTCTGAAGTCAAATAAGATTAAGAACGAAGTAGAAAGGGAGAACACGAAAGGCCTCGTCATCGAATTCTCTGACAAGAAGCCCAAAGTTCGTAAAGGCTGCCTGAAGAGCGAGACCGTCAAAAAAATCCTCCAAAAGAGGTGGCCCAGCCTTCCAAGCGATCTTTGGGATTGCCTCCGTCTAGAAGGCGATAAAGAAAGACTTGTCATGGGCCTTTCCGATAGCTTGACCCCGAGGGCGGGGGTGTCTAGAAAAGAGACGGAAGCTGAGCTTAGGAAGCTGCTTCCTGAAGGAGCCTACTTCAGGAAAGATAACGCCGTCTATATCCTTGGGAAATATATCGACTCTGAGAATGAGAAGAGGATCGTTCTTTATAACAAAGCCATCGAGAAAGTCAAAGACGGGAAGAAGACCTTGGAGCAAAGCTACGAGGAGGTCTTCATCCACGAGTTCTTCCACGGCCTTCATTATGCTTTCTCTAGCCGTAGCGAGGAGATGAGGGAGCGGAAGGATTACACTGCCAAGGTGGTGAAGGAATCTCTCGCCGCCTGGTTTGAGTCCTATTACTGCGAGGATAATAAGATACCAACCGACATTCGCTCGGACTGGAGGGATTACCCTGTCTCCTCCTATCCTTATAGTGGAGCTAGATGCATCGTCGATTGCCTGGATTTCTATAAGATCATGAAACTCTCTTTCACCGATATGGATGGAGCTTTAAGGGTGCTGCTGGGTGGCGATATGCCTTCTTTCTACGCGGTGAAAAACCACAAAGAAATCGCGGAAGGGGCCGATGAAGACGCTAGTGCACAAGACGAGCCGCCGCTTGATTTAGTCTTTGAGGATATCTATATCGAAGGGCCCATTACGAAGATGCTCGATGCGGCCTTGAAGGAGGCAAAGGAAAACAAAACCCCTTATTGCCCCGCCCGTACGGTCTATGGCCCCTCGGGTTCTGGCAAGACGGCAATCACCGAATCCTGGCTCAAGCATCACAATCTAAAGCATGTCTATCTAGACGCCTCCTTGCTCCGGATCAAGGAGGAAAAAGGACCGACTCTTCCCGCCCGTAACCTGAAGGAGGGGGCCTATTCCTTTGATACCGACACCTTCAAGGCGATGCTCACCCCGGAGAAGAAGATGTTCAAGACAATCCTTGACCCAAGCATTATCGATCAGCTGAACAGGGATGCTATCCTCGTGATCGACAACTATGACCTCGCCCCTCAGGAAGTGAGGGGCGAATTGCTTCGGCTTCTTATGCATAACCACGTCACCGACGTAAGGGTGGAGAACAACGCGAAGATCAGGCAGGTCGATCCTCTTTTGATCGTCGTGATCATCGAGGAGATCAACGTCATCGTCAACCACGCCCTCTCTCCTTTGGAGATGGAACTCTTCCATATCGAAGAGAAAGAACTGCGATAATGATTCAGGAGGGCCGAATGCCGCTAAGAAGGATCACGAAAAGGAAGCATTCAGCCCTCTTTTTCCTTATACTAGTAAGAAAAACGGGGGACGCCCCAAGACAAAGAGGAGGAGAGATATGGAAAACTCATCCAAATTCAAAGATATAGGCGACAAGCTGATTGAAGAAATCAGAAAGAGAAAAGGAAAGTTCGCCCCTCTTTACGTCCTCACCCCCAATGAGCAGATCTCCGATTGGTTCAAGTCCTATTGGCTAAGCAAGGAGAAAGCCCCTCTCATGAATGTGAACTTCATCGCAAGGAGAGACGTCGCGACAGAGCTATTCATGTTCAAGGAGCCCTTGCTCGATGCGAAGACCTTGAAGGACATCATTTTGTCTGAGCTTCTTGGCCCGATGGGGGGAGACGCTCTTGTCAAAGGCTATCTCCACGATAAAACCGGGAACATCAATCCCGTCAAACTGGATGACCTCTCCTCCGAACTTGCGAATCTTTATATGGATTATGAGGAGAACCAAACGGATTTCTCCAAGTCCACGAACGTTTACAAAGACTTTGAGAAATCCCTCAAAGACGAAATCAAAAAACATGGTTCCTTCTTAAGCGACAAGCTGGGAGATTGCTCCAAGGATGTCGTCTTCTTCGGGTTCCTTTCTTACACCCCTTTGATGATGAAAATAATGGAGAAATGCCCTAATAAGACCGATCTTATGCTGGAACCTTCTGGGCAAAACCCTAAACCAGCGAAACTTCTAGGCGTTCCTTCTAAACTCCGCGAGATCGAGTATCTCCATACCTCCATCTGCAAGGAAATCCTAAACGGGGCCAACCCTAGGGACATCCTAGTCGTCGCGAAGAACCTGAGCGAATACGAGACCTCCATCAAGCAGACGTTCAACCAGGACGGGTCGGGTTTCGTCAGCGTCCCTTACGCCATCGTGGACAGGAAAGCCAAAGACAGCGATCTCACCTTCGCCTTGAAGACCTTCTTCATGATGTGCCAAAAGGGCTTCGCGACCCGGAAAGACGTCTGCTCTTTGCTAGACAACGGCTCGGTGAGATACGCGCGTGGCATCGATCAGGATCTTGCCTCTTCCTTCAAAAACGACCTCATCGAGATGAATGTTTACCGTAACTCCGAGGCGATTAGCCTCAATGACTGGGAATACGCGAGAAAAAGGGTGCTCCTCTCTTCGCTCATCGGAACCGATGATGAGACGATGTATGAGTCGAATGGCGAGAACTACCATCCCTATGAAGGAAGGTTCGAGGGAGAAGAGGATAAGGGGAGATTCCTTTCTCTGCTTGAAGACCTGGCTTCTTTTTTGAAGGCAGCGAAAAACCATAAGACCATTGCTACTGAGGAGGACCTCAAAGACATCCAAGGCGAACTCGATAAATGGTTCAGCAAAAAAGATTCCTCAGGGACGGAGAAAAACGGCTACTACCAAAGGACCTTAGATACTTTTGAGAATTGGAAGAAATATATCCTGGGCCATGGAAAGTCCGTTCCTTTGGAAAATCTTTTTTTCGACATCATCGCGACGAGCAAAACGGCGAAAGTGAACGTCGACGAGGCTTTCCTCGAGGGGGTCAGCTTCCTTGAACTCGAGGAGGGGGTGGCTTATCCCTCCGCGCATCTTCATCTCCTCAATATGTCCAGCGAGGTCTTCCCTGGGGATCACACCCAATCCGAGCTCGATGTAAGGGACGAGGAGACGGAAAGAAGCGGCTGCCTTAAGAGGATGGAAGACACTTACTTCGCTTTGGCAAGCAACGCGGGCAAATTCGACGTTTCTTACATCGACGCGGATTTGAAAGACGACAAGAAGTTCAGCCCCGCGAAAGTACTTCAGGGCTGCGTCGACCCTAAGCAAGGGACTCTCGATGAAAAGAGGGATTGGAATGAGCTTTTCGTCGAAAGGGAATTCGTCAATAAGAAGATCTCCCTTTCTTTGGATAAGGGCATCAAAGGGGGGTCGGCCAAGCCAAAAGCCGCCGCATCGGCTAAGTGGGGCGTCGTCACCGTCTCCAACATGGCGAAGTTCTTGGAAGAGCCCTTGAGCTTTAAGGCCAAACGCTTATTCAACGAGCTGGATGATTCCAGCGAAGACAGGAACGTCAATTATGAGCCCTTGTCTCTTCGCGGATTGGACAAATGGGCCATCTTGAAAGATCTTCTTGTCGAAACCCATAAGCCAGGAGGCAAAAGCAAGGACGAAATCATCAAGTCCTATGTTGCGGACCGCGTGATCCCATTCATGAACAAATATACGCAGGTTGATGGGGCGACTAGAATTGAAAAGAATTTGGAGAAAGCTTTAGATGAGGTGGAAGAGCTTTTGAAATACGAACCATCTGAAATAAACGGAACATGGTCAAACCCCGTCCTAAAAAAGCTTGATTCTTTAGCCTTGGCCTCAGATATTGTCATCGAATCTGGCGGGGAAATTTTCGTGAAATCCTTGAATGAAGGGGCTGCGAGGATTTATTTCGAGACGAAAAGCGTCCTCGATGAGCCAAAACTGAAGGGCTTCATGAGCCTTTATGTCGCCTCGCTTGTAGACGTGGCATCCGAAGATGGCGATGAGATATTTGACGTTTATCTTGCCCGGAGTTTGGAAACGCCGAAGAAAAATGGCAACAAAGGGAAGCTAATTGGAATCAAAAAATACGCGATGAAACCCAAAGCCGCCAAAGAGAAACTTCTCGAGATTTACGAAGGGATGGCCGATTATTCGGACCTCAGATTTTACCCTGTAACGCTTATTGAGGAGGCTTTGAACAAAGGATTCTCTTCGTGCTGCAATTGCGCCCTCCTACATGAAAAAGCCTTTAAGCCCAATGGGGTTTGGGATTACTTCGATGACAAGCATCTCTTTGATGACAAGGATTTGAATTACTCCATCGGAGATTTCAAAAAAGAATTTGCCGAGGAGACCGAAAAGGTCTATGGATATGTGGAGCCTCTTTTCATGGAGGCCGAATACGGCGCGGAGAGGAAAAGCCTTCAAGACGCCTTGGGGGCCGCTAAACAAGGGAGCGATGCCGATGAATGAATTTGATTGCACGAAATACGACTTGAAGAAAAACTACATGATCGAAGCCTCCGCCGGCACAGGCAAGACTTACAGCATCACCAAGATTGCAAGCCGCATAAAAAACGAGGATCCGGATGGCTTCAAAAAACTTCTTTTGGTCACCTTTACCGAAAAAGCGGCAGGGGAGCTGAAAGATAGAATCGAAAAGGAGACCGGGGATGAGGGCGTGAATGTATATACCTTCCACGCTCTTTGCCAAGAATGGATAAAGGAGTTTGGCCTTACCTCGAACTTGCCTCTCAACCTTGATTTGGCTCCAGAGCCTATGCTGGACGATTTCATCGATCGATTCATGCGCGATGAAATCAATGGCGATATCGTCGGGCTAAGCAACTTTATCTCTGATTTTAAACCCGAAACATTGAAGGCACATCTTAAGGAAGCCTTGAAAAATTACTATCTAGACGCTTCTTATAACGAAGTCCCTGAAGTTGTGAGCTTTGACGCTTGTGACTTAGATCCTTTGTATGAGGATATGCTCACTCATTCGAAGGCTTATATGCTTGAAAAGCATCCGGAGATGAGCGCTCATTTTGACGCGCTTGAAAACAGCGGCAAATATAGCGACATGGCTAAGGAAATTAAAGAATCCTATCCTTTTTGCACTTTTAACGGCAAAACGTATAAGAAGAATCAAGGCAATCCGGATTCGGTGAACGAAGCCATTGGTTATTTCGAGGGATTGAAGAAAAATCCAATCAACGTCGATTTCCTTGTTAGGAAGCACCTTAAAGACATATACAAAGCCTGGCAGGAAGAAAAGGCGAAGCGGAAAGTCCAAACCTACAACGACATGATTCGCTCCATCCGCGAAGCCATTGTTAACGGTGGCCCTTTGGTTGATAAGCTGAAAGCAAAGTACGCGTACGCGATCATCGACGAATTTCAGGATACCGACCAACTCCAATGGGATATTTTCAAGACAATATTCAAGTCCGACGAAAAACATCGCATCATCGTCGTTGGCGACCCCAAACAAGCGATCTACGCGTTCCGCGGCTCTGATGTCTATGTGTACAAAAAAGCCAAAGAAGAATTCAACGGGCCTAATGATGAGATATGCACGCTCAGGCATAATTACAGGACGGATAAGCCCCTCGTCGATGCTTGCGGCGAAATCTTTAAAATCATCTGGCCAAAACCGGATGATGAATCGAGGGCCCTCTTTGTTTTTGAGCCTTCCGAGTGGGCGAAAAACGAAGAGAACGCATATTACGCCTTCCCTAAGCCCGTCCGCCTTGCCGGGGCCTGGGGAAAGGAAAAAGAGACTATCGACGAATACGAATATGCCAAAATTGTTGTGCAGCAAATTCGAAATTTGGTGAATCCGAGAACGCGGGATGAGCATAAATTCGAATATTCCGACATTATGATTCTGGCCAGAACTCGCTCGGAGATGCTTCCCTTCAAAGCCGCGCTTAAAAAGGCGGGCATTCCGTTCACGAACAATAAGGATAAGGGCGTTTTCTCCGGCAAAGAATGCGCGGATTGGATCGCTCTTTTGGATGCCATTAACGAAGATGGGTACAAGCAAAAGAAGTTCGCTAAGGCGTTTTATACGAATTTTTTCGGGATATCGATGGGCGATCTGCTTTCTTTGGACGATCAAGGAGCTTCAACAAGCGACGAGATTAATCAAGCCATGAAAGATTTGACGCGATGGCAGGAGCTCGCCTCGAAACGCAAATGGCCATCTTTGCTCAAAGACATCGCGAAACGCATGAAGATGAACGACGCAATGGATAAAACAAAGCTCCAATCCTTCGGGATCTATCGTCAGATATCTGCTTATTGCCTTGATTTCCTAAACGATAATGGCTCGCTTTCGAATTTGATTGAAGACCTGACCTTGCGTTTAAAAGGCGACTCTGAGAATGACGATGCCGAATCGGATAACGATATCATTGAACGTTCCACCGATGAGCAATGCGTCAAAATGATGACTATCCACGCTGCGAAAGGGCTTGAAGCCCCCATTGTTTTTAGTTTAATTGGCTACAAGGGGCCAAACCCCAAAGTCGACGTTTATAAATTTCATGAATCCAAAAACAACCTTAAATTAGCCTTTGGTTCAAATGATTCATTTGAAAAGGAGCGTTCCGACGAATTCCAGAGGCTTGTTTATGTTGCCTATACCCGCGCAAAGCATCTTTTGTACTTGCCTTATTATGAAAAATTCGGGATTGATTGCGAAACCGTTAGAGAAAAAAGGTATACCTTCTTGCGCCCAGCGATGGAAACCATTAAGGCTATGGGCTTTGTGGAAAAGATTTCTGATGATCGCTCTGAAATTTCTCCCTCTTTAGGTGACGGTCAGGATAGTGAGACCTCAGCCAGTGGGGTCACTTATAAAGAGAACGCAAAAAACTTGTCTTCCCTATATGATAAGGTTGAGGGTTCCTCTTTCTCCAAATATTCCTACTCAAAGCTCAGCCACCGTCAAGACGTCAAAACGGACGACGAGACCGATCCTGAGTATAAGGACGCGGAGCAAGATACCGAAGAGGTCCAAGACGAGGGCCTTTCCAAGTTCGACACAAAAGGAATCGTGGTTCCCTGCGCTTATGATGAAAGCGAGGATCATTCAAAAGTCTACGAAAGATTTCCCCGTGGCACCGAGATCGGCCAGGCTCTCCACGAAATCATGGAAGTCACTAGCTATAAGGACCCTAAGGATTTGAGCGGGAATATCAAATCTGCTTTCGGCAACTACAAAATCCCCCTCAAAGGCAAAGGGGGAACTGATTTCGTCGCCCAGGCAGGACAGATTTTCGATAACGTCATCCATGCCGAACTCCCGGAAATCCAAGGAAGCAATAAAACAGGAAACAAGTTTGAACTATCTTCTTTGGAAGATGAAGACGCCCGAAAGGAGATGGAGTTCAATCTTGCGATTCCGGCGGAACTCAAAGGCTATCTCAACGGCTTTATCGACCTTGTCTTCAAACGGGGCGAATTCTATTCGATCGCCGACTGGAAGAGCGATTCCCTAAAGGAGGAATCCTTCCCTAGCTATTGCAATGCCGACTCAGTCAAGAAACACGTGGATGATTGCTATTCCATCCAAAGGGTCCTTTATTCCTATGTCCTCGTGAAGTGGCTCGCTTCGACCTATGGGGTGGACGAAAACGACGCTTTCAACAAGCATTTCGGCGGCGTCTATTACGTCTTCTTCAAAGGCTGCGCGAAAGGGGCCGGCAACGGCATCTACGCGAAAACGTGGGAAAGCTTTCATGAACTAAACGAAGCCTATCAAGAGATCGTTAAGAGCAAAGTGGGGGGCGAATAAAATGGGTTACAAAGCGTTTATCGAAGTTCTTCTGAAAAGAGGCTTTATCGATGAATACCATGGCAAAGTCGTGGACTTCCTCGGCGAGGAAATCAGCGATAAGAGTCGCATAGAGATTTACAAAGCCTTCTTTGCCTTCTATTTCAGCTTGCTTGAGGATGGGAACATCTGCGTTTCGCTCGATTCTGAAACGTTCAAGGAAAAGCTCGAGAAGAAGATCGAGGCCAAGAAAGCCGAGGCTGAAGATCTTATTGAGAAAGATAATGGCCAAGAGGAAATTAACAAAGACTTCAAAATCATTTATGGCGTCTTGAACGAGGCCTTAGGCGTTCTTTCCAAAATCAAAAACTTGAACATCGTCGGCGAAGATAAGCTTTTTCTCGTCGATGGGGATTGGCTTTTCTCGAGGAAACATAAGAAGGCCAAAGACGTTGTTATCGATAGGGCAAAGAAGCTTTTCCGCTTCAAAGGCAGCGAAAAGGATGATTCATTCAAGGAAGACACCATTAAATTTGACCTTGCCCCCGAAAAGAAAGAGGTCATAAAACGCGGGGTCAACGAGAATCTCATTGTTTCAGGAGGCCCCGGGACAGGCAAAACGACCTCGATTCTCTTCATGCTTGATAATCTCTTAAGTCTTCCTGAATACAAAAACTATGATATTTATCTCGCCGCCCCTTCGGGCAAGGCCTCTTCTCGCATCGATGAGAGCCTCGCGAGCGGCCTTGAGTTATACAAAGAAAGTGAGCTTAAGCTGAAGCCAAAGTTCGAAGAGAAGATCAAAAGCCTAAAAGCCTCGACCATCCATCGCCTTTTGGGGCTGGATGGGAATACGTTCAAACGCAATAAGGACAACAGGTTCAAAAAGGAATCGATCTTCGTCATCGACGAAGCCTCGATGATCGATATCTGCCTTTTCGCCGCTTTGCTCGATGCGATCGATGAGGGCTCAAGGATCTACATCATGGGTGACGCCAACCAGTTGCCCTCCGTCGAATCGGGCCCTTGCTTCAATGACTTGCTTGCCTTATTTGATGAACACGTGATCAAATTGGATGAGTCGCAGCGCTTCCCGAAAGGCAGCGAAGTCTATAAACTCGCGGAATGCATCAACGAAGACGGCGATTTAAAATCGCTTGCGCTTAAGAGCGAAACGTTCCTTTCTTACGATTCTTTCGAAGTAGAGCCGATCTCAGAGAATTGTCGCGTCCGTTATTACGCAGACAGCAAAAACGGCGTCACGGAACGCGATCTTATCCATGACGTTCTCGATAAGTGGGGCAAGCATTTCTACGAAAAGTTCAGCGATGTTTGCTCCAATTTGAAATCCGTTGAGTGCGAGGATAGCCTAAAAAACATTTCAAGCAAAGAGAAGGAGGCCAGGATCCTGACCGCCCAAAGAAAAGGAAGGAGGGGGAGCGAATCCATCAACCGTTGCCTAAAAGAGAAATTCGTCAAGAAGAGCTCTGCAATGCACTCTCCGGGTGAGCTCCTCATGATCAACAAGAACAGCAAGCTCCTCGACCTCTATAACGGGGACTCCGGCGTCGCTGTGAAGTTCGAGAACGACGGGAACGTCTATTTCATGGTCAAGAAGTCGAACAAACGCTTCCAAGAAGGCTATTGCAAAGGAAGGATATTCTCAATTGGGGAGTATCTTTTCTATCCGTTAAGCTCCATTGAAACGGATGACATCGAGCTTTCCTTCGCGATCACCATCCATAAGTCCCAAGGGAGCGAATACAAGCAGGTCCTTGCGATCCTGCCGAAATCCAGGAACCACCCTCTTTTGAACCGTCAGATCGTCTATACGGCGATCACGAGGACGAGCGGAAACGTCTATATCCTTTCGAATCTTGAAAATCTGGAGAAGGCGAAGCAAAACAAGCTGGAGGCGGATGTTCTTAAGCCGGAAGTTAACTAGGGCTTCCCTGATGCATAGGACTATGCAAAAGGAGGCTTAGGCAATGTCGATGCCTAAGAAGATCCTGGCCGTCGAGATTCTGAAAAGCACGATCGTCGCGCCCCAATCTTTTCTTTTCCAAGTCTTGTCTCCTTTCTCGGCGCCTCGCAGCCACGGCTTTATTCTAACTCGCTGT
>CAVECL010000040.1:0-11189 GCA_963614595.1 Parasutterella excrementihominis
AGGCACAGGAAGCTCTTCAGTGAGGAAAGGCCGTCAGCGGCCCTTGGATACCTAACCCCCAAGGCGCGCAAGGAGAAGCGGGAAGCAGGAAGGGAAGCGTCCGAAAAGCCAGGCAAGATCAAACGCGAGAAGAAGTTAAAGAAAATCGAGAGGCGAAGTCCCAAAAATCAAAACAAGTGCCTACAAAACGTTGGCTGCTGTGCTGGCCGTCCTATCCAACCTCGCGAGGCGTGCGATAAAGCGGGCGAAAGCCTTCGTATAGAGAGAATCTGCCCACCAGGGCGGGAGCCATACGAATTGGGCCGCCGCCGGATAACGTTTGCCGTTAAGAAGCAGCATGAACAATTTCCTCGACGGCAAAACTTAACACCCCAAATTCAGGGGAAACCCTGAAAATGGGGTGTTAAGGCGGAAGCGCCGCCATGCTATCTTGGAAAGTGCGATAATGAGCCTATGGAAACCCTAAAGGCATACATTGAAAGGCATGGCTCTAACAAGGAGAAGCAATCCTCCTTCGTCGAATATCTCTATTCCCTCATGGACGAATACGGGTTCAAGAACGCTTCTGATTTATACAACAAGGCCAACATCTCAAGACAGCTGTATTCCTCGATCATATCAGGCAACTCAAACCCCTCCCTGAACGTGTGCTTGAAGCTCGCCTTCGCCTTGGGCGTCGATAACCACGAGTGCAAGTACCTGCTGAAGAAAGCCGGGTATACGCTTGCTTCCTCGAACAAGTACTCGCTCATCATCCGCTACGCGATCGAGAACAAAATCTACGACATAATCAAGGTCAATGAGCTGCTGGAGCAGAATGGCTATGGGGACTCTTTGATCGTTTAGCCAAAAGAATGGCCGGCTTCGTTTTGCTTATCTACGCCTTTTCCTCATCGGCCTTCTCAAGCTGATCGAGCCTCATCCAAACCTCGAGCCCATCGAAGTCATATCCCTTGTAGGAAAAATCGTCCAGGACCACCTCGGCGATGGTGCAGAATTCGCCGGGCTCGACGTCCATGAATGTCCCCACTCTTCCCGCGGGAATCACCACTTTTGTTTCCTTCGGCCCGAAAAGCTCAAAAGAAGGCACCTTCACTCTGTCCCCTTTTTTGAAGCCGTCTTTTTTCAAGGAAGCGATGAGAAGCCGATGCTCTTCGGAAGCGAACGAGCAGAAATGGAAGAAAAGGCTCCTGAGCAAAGGCAGCCCTCCCTCATCGAAATCGGAGACCCATTCCTCTTTCAAGCTTGGGCAAGGGTCGTCGAAGAGCATCGCGATCTCTAGCTGCTTGCCGTAGCTGAAACTCTCCCCTGCTTCCGTTTCGACATCATGGACATCCAAATAATTTGATAGTTCCTCGATCAGCTTGCAGAGGTAGCGGAATTTCTCATCGATGCTTCTTTCCTTGTAAGCGGGGCGATGCTTCGTCCCTTTCTTTCCGCTGCATTTTTTCTTTTCTTCATTTTGCATAGGCCTTTCTCCTTTCTAGGCGAGCCCATTATGAAAGGGAAGAGGGAAGGAAAGGTCAAACCTGGTTTGACAAATAAAGCGAGAGAGTTCGCTAATCAGGTCTACTTCTGCAAAAGCCGAAAAGCCTCGATAATCGTCGTCATTTTCAGAAGAAAATCAGCGATTGAAACATGGCAGCCATGAACGAGGTCCGTATAGCGAAGCCGCTGGACGTGCGAAACGTGCGTTTATTTGGGACGGAAGGTTGCGATTCATCCACTTTAAAACGATAGAAGAAACAGAGCGCATTGCTGAAGCATCCTTGCTCGGATTGCCTGGTTAATCATCTCAATCTCATTCTTCTAGAAAACGCAAACCCATTTATTTGCCTAGAGAAATTGACCGCTTTTGCGGCAAGTATAAAAGCGCATCATGTTAAAAACGCGTCTTTTACAGTTAATTTTCCATATCAATGAAAAAAGCCAGACGTAGCGGGATCTTTTTTGCTCATCGCGTTGTTCTAGGATGTAGCACTACATTCTCAACTTAGATATTTTTGAGTTTTTTCCCTAGGCAGGATGGCTTGGCGGGCCTTCGCGTTGCTGAAGACCATGAAGTAAAGGCCTTCGATGCGCGAGTCCTTGCAGCAGCTGATCGCTCGGAAGGCGAAGGACCGCTTCTTGATCAGGAACGTTTCCTCGCTTACACGGCGATGCCTGCCTCGCGATGAGGCCCACCCACTCATCCTTCGGCTCCGGGTCTTCCTTGTTGACTTTTATCTTATCGTTCTCGTGGGCGATGCAAAGCTTGATGGGAAGCATAAAGCCTTAATACCAGAAAGCAGGGGGAATAAGGCAATGAAAGGGTCCTGCGAATAACAAACGCCAGTCTTCCTGCGGCGAAATGGCCATGATATCGGGCAATCATTCAATTTATTCTTAGCGGTTTTGAATGAAAAAGAGGCAAAACCGCTAAAAATACGTCTGGAATCTATGAATGTGCTAGGGTGAAAACCAAAATGGAACTGCGGAAGTAATAAATGGACGAGGCGGATCTCATCACCACAAAGGGCACGTCAGATTATCTTCTATTCCGACAGGTTCAAGATCTTCTCAGGCGGTAACTTATGCCCCTTCAGCCGAAACGCGGCTTCTTCCAAGGACGCTCGATGAGAGTCAACAGAAGCTCTCGGAGATATACTAGGAGCTTCCCGTAAGCAAGATCAATCAGCCGGGGGTGTACCATAATCACCTTTAAGCATTTCTAGATAGCAATCGTAGAATCCCATAATTTTCGGCAATCCACTCGCCCCCTTAGGGAATGAGCCGGAGCAAAAAGTCCGCTATCCCGATGATGGTGAAGTCGTTTTCGTCTTTGCAACGTTCGAGCGGGCGGTTGGCGAAAAGGACTTCTGAACCTGGTCGTTCAAAAGGAAGCATGGCCTTATCTCGCGCTTTCTGGTCTCCTCTGATGAGATGCCGCTCTAGACCTGGACGCAGATCTCTCATCTCTCTTGGCGTAGAAATCAATCTTATTCCCTTTGCGGATCGAATGGCCCTGCTTGTCCTTCTCGATGGTGTAGAGCTCGCCGACGCTCACGCCTAAATCGGTGCGTTCGAACCGAAGCATCCGAAACTTTGTGACTGGCTTCGGCAAAGGATTGCCGGCTCATCGGCGACCTTGTGAACATTCATTATCGCCTTCTTGCCTTGACTGGATGGCTTTGCTATTTGACGGAGAAAGGCATCGTAGGTGTTCAAATCAGAAGAAAACGCAGATTGTTCATCTTTAAATATTTGCTGGTTTCTTAGAAAATCTATGTTCGTCTTTTTGTTAGAACCAAACCTTTTTTATGTTAGAAAATTTGTAAGAAAGCCATTAAAATTCGTATGATCACAAAAGAAGGAGAGTATTTTGATGATTATCAAAAGAAGAATATACCAAAAGCTCCTCGATTGGAAAAACGCCTCCCGAGGGAGCAAGGCGATCCTTATAAAAGGCGCGAGACGCGTCGGAAAAAGCTTCGTCGCGGAGCAGTTCGCCAAAAACGAATACAAAAGCCACATCCTGATTGATTTCTCAAGCCCCCTAAAGGGGACGGTGCGGATTTTTGAGCAATACGGCAACAAATACAGCCTCGATGAGTTCTTCAACCAGCTCTCTGTCCTCTATTCGACCCCGCTTCACCCTCGCGAGTCGGTGTTGGTTTTCGATGAGATACAAAGCTACCCGCGGGCCAGGGAGCTTATCAAGCATTTGGTCGCGGACGGGAGGTACGATTACATCGAGACGGGGTCGCTGATTTCGATCAAGAAGAACACCAAAGGCATATTGATCCCTTCCGAGGAAGAGGACGTGTCGATGTATCCGCTTGATTTCGAGGAGTTTCTGACGGCGATCGGCGATCAGGTGACCTTTGAGGCGCTGAAAAAGGCCTTCCTGGAGAGGAACTCGCTTGGAAACGCGCTACGTATAATTAACGAGAAGCTCCGACTTTACATGGTCGTCGGAGGGATGCCCCAAGCCGTCCTTCGATACATCGAAACGAAGAATTACGACGACGTGGAGAGGGCCAAAAGGGGCATCGTGAAACTATACAGGGAAGACATAGCGAAATACGCCGGGAGCTACGTCGCCGAGGCGATGGCCGTCTATAACGCCATCCCTTGCCTGCTCTCCCATCACGACAAGAAAATAAAGTACTCCTCTCTCGGGGAAGGGGATCGTTTCTCTTGCTACAGGGATGCTATTGACTGGATCGGCGAATCCATGGTCGGGTCGCTGTGCTACGGGGTGGATGAGCCGACCGCCTTCGACGGATTCTCTCTCCAGCCGAGCAAAATAAAATGCTACATGGCGGACACGGGGTTGCTTCTCACCCTCGCTTCTGGCGATTCCTATCTCGAAAGCGAGCTTTACAAATCCTTCGTCGCGGGGAAAATGTCCGTGAATAAAGGGATGATGAGCGAGAACCTCGTCGCCCAGATCTTCGCGTCGAAGGGGAAGCCCCTCAGGTTCTACGAAACCCGCGTGGACGAAGGGGGAAGGCGGGCGAAATACGAGGTCGATTTCTTGATAAAGCAAAACGGGAAAACCACTCCCGTCGAGGTGAAGAGCGGGAAGGTCAAGGAGCATCCTTCGCTCGACTATTTCAAAAGCAAATACAAAGGCTCGACGAACAAGCCCATCGTATTGACGAAGGGGGATCTGAGGGAAACGGAAGACTACCTGTATCTGCCCTTGGCGATGGCTTGCTTCTTGTAGCGGTTCGCTTCCCTCCCGCGTTGTCTGAGCCCTGTGTTTCCATCGACGTATGGCGTTGTCTTTACCTGCTGGAAAATCCTTTCTAGAGAGGGACTCGCTTGGAAGACGTAACAAAAGGCTTTTCTCATAGGCAAATCGCCATGTAGGAAGGAATGCAAAGAACGTCGCCCCGAAAGCAAAGATTCTTTGGGTGGACGATATAGGCCTGGCCGATTCTGGAAGAGAACCTTTTCACGAATTCATCCAGCGAATCCGTCGTGTGTCTTTTCCCTGGTTCCACTTCGATCGGTTGGATCTTCTGCTTTATCTTGCTGCCGCTCGATATCAGGAAATCAACCTCTATGTTATTGCGATTTCTTTCAATGGCTCACAGCAATGTACCGTAGGATAAAACGAAGGATAAAAATGGTAGGTTTTATAAACATTACGCAGTTAATACTTTTCGTGTTTTATGGACAATACGCACTTAGGTGAGTCGAAAGTTCGTATCTCGCGGAGAATACTCAAGTTTTGCCATTTTCGTAAGGTCCATATATGGGGGAGTGTTTTTCCATGCGGCAATGTAAGTCTTCTGTGAAAATGGCATCTGCCTCCTATAATTCAGACGACTCATTTATCGACGAGTCCGAGACGAGGCAGCATTGATGCCATCCGTCCGCTGATGTCCCGATCATCTTTAGCCCCTACCCCATTTGAACCCTCTAAGGGAGAAGGCTCGCTTTCCATTGCTCGCGTGCCTTTCTTCCCACGCCAAAGAAAGAAGGCTCTATTTCACCTTGGGGGCTACATCAGTAATCGATACTCGGCCTTCCTTGCGAAGCAGGTTTAGGGCTTGCCACAGGACGATTCCGGCCTTCCCGGCCTCGGGGAATCCATCCGCCATCCTCAAATGAGACATGAACAGAGGCGGTTTTCGAAAGCGGCGATGCTTTAAACTGCTGAACGGTGAGGATAAATGGTGCTAAAACTGTGGCGGATAATCAAACGCTTACGTTTCCATCAGCACGGGTGCGTTGCAGCAGGCCGTTTGACAAAAAGAGGTCAGAAGTAGAAGGCCTGCCTTTCTAGGCGAAGCGAGCGGGTTTCACCTCCAGGCGTTCAGCAAAGAAGCTATATCTTCATTCACGGCTCCATCTGTGCCTTTCGCTAGTTCGTTGCCTCTGCCAAACGAAGATAGGAGTGGGTTATCGGCTGTGATGTCGAAAGCCCTTCTCACCATCTTGAGATAAGGCGCCATGTCGCCCCTTATTTCCGAAGCTGCGCGGGCGGCCCATTCAATCGAAAAAGGGTAGTCGTTGTAGACGTCGTTTATACTGGGAATAAGGAAGGTGAAAACCCCGTTGCACCCGAAGCGCGGGTTCTCATTATCAGCATTCTCAACGATGAGAATGTGAAGCAATAGGTGCTCGAGGTAATTGCAGTAGACGAGGTGACCTGCCTTCTGGTATTCCGGGGGACTTATCCTGGCCACGTTAGGGTTGCTGAGGTTCTCAACCTTGTCCTCGTCGATATGGTGAATGAATAGCCCCTCCCCGGATCTTTTTATGAAGTGGGTCACGCTGGCGCATTTCTCGGTCGCGAAATAATCGCCCTTCACGGGGCCGTATTTATCTAGTAGGAAAGCTACGAGTTCGTTGTAGGACATCGCCATGAGCTTGTCGTAGTATTCCTCGCCCAAAGGCTTTGGCGCATGCTCGGAAGCATCCGCCTCACCGGAAGTATCCCCTTCATCAGAAAAAGGGGCTTCCTCGCCGCTTTCGGCACGTTTCTTCTTAATGCGGTCGATCTCCTCTTTGATGATGTCCCCGAAGGTCGTTTCGTCGATCTCGCACTTCTCCGCGGCCACTGACTTATCCGCGTAGGCATCGAAGATTTCTTGTTTTGCCTTCAGAAGGTTCGTGATCCTCTCATCGATTGTGTTTTCGGCGAGAAGGCGGTAGACGAGCACCTTCCTCGTTTGGCCCATGCGGTAGGCCCTGGAGATCGCCTGGTTCTCGATTGAAGGCTTCAGCTGTGGTTCGCAGATGACGACGACCGAGGCGGCTTGGATGTTGAGCCCGGTCCCGCCGGAACTGATCTGCGCTAGCAGGACCGATCCTGGTTCAGCCTTCTCGAACTCGTCGAGAATCTCCTGCCTTCTGTTAGGGTTTACCTTGCCTGTGATTGGGTTTAGGCACTTGCCCCTAAGGAAATCATGGATCTTATAGAGCGTGTCCAGAAAGAAAGAGAAGACAAGCACCTTCCTCCCCTCGTCCTCTGCCTCCTCGACGATCTCCTTTAGGCGCGTCGCCTTGGCGGATTTCGAAAGATCCTCGATATTCCAGGAAAGGCGCCTCGCGGTCATGTAGTGAGAGGTGAGCAGATCGTTCTCGTAATTCCTCATCTCCTCGGTCCCGAGGGTGCACCACTCCTCCATCTCGATCTTGTCAGGAAGCTCAGTTAGGACGTCTTCTCTTTTCCTCCGGTAGTAGACCGGGGCCACCTTCTGACGGAACGCCGGGGCGGTCGACATGAAGGCGATGGGCTCTACCGCCCTTGCTATGCCCGGATTCAGGACATCGATGAGGGAAATCATCTCATCTACTTTGTTTTCCAGCGCGGTGCCCGTCATGAAGAGTAGACGGTCGGCATGCGCGGCCAGTTTCCTCGCGTTGACGCTGCGCCTGGAATTCGCGTTCTTTAGGTAATGGGCTTCGTCTGCGACGAGCATCGAGAAGCGAAAATCATCATCATATTCAAAGTCGGAAAGCGATTCGTAGTTCGTGATGGCGACACCCCCGATCCGGAGCCACGTCTTGAACGCCATGCCCTTCCCGGCACCATGAATCTTGATGTATTTGAGCTTGCTGTGCTTAGCAATCTCTCTGCACCAGTTGGTGAGAACGGAGGCCGGGCATACCACCATGAAATGGGTGGCCCCCGTGTTGCGAAGGGAGACCATCGAGGCAATCGCCTGGACCGTCTTGCCTAGGCCCATTTCGTCACCTAGAAGAGCCTTTCCTTGATGGAGGATGTATTTGACGCCCCACTCCTGATATTTGCGGAGCGTGCATAGGAGCCCATCCGGGAAATAGCACTCGTCTTGGATTTCCCTGGCGAGGTCCTCCGGCAGGCCGTAGATCGAGTCCTCGTTGCCGAGCACCCCAGGGCAGAGTTCCTCGATGACGTTGTAGAACCTGACGGAATTCGCGGAGAAATCGCCCCAAGCCTTATCGCTGCTGAGGGAAGACGCTTTTGCGGAGGAGGCAATTTCTTTGGTCTCTTTGAGAAAATGGTCGAACGTGGCCTGCAGAACTTTGTAGGAATAACGGTAGCGATCCATCTTATCATCATCGAGGAAAAGCCAGCCCTCCCCTCCCCCGAGCTTTTCGAAATCTTCGAAAAGGATGCTCAGGGAATAGACGTCGCTCTTATTTAGGGCATCGCTCCGGTTCGCCGCGGACTCGAGCTCGAGAAAGGCGTCGATTGCCTTGACCACGGCGGTAGATTCCCTGCTTTTTCTGTCGGGCGTGAGTTTGATTTTTATGCTCTTGTACGCCTCTTTCGCATGCCTGTCGCAGATGTTCTTGACCGTGTAGGCCGCGTCGAGACTCACCCCGTAGGCGGATGAGATCTGCATGGCGTTGGCGGCGAAGATGTCGGCGTAGGTGAGGTATCCGGCGTCTCTAAGGCACTTGATTTTCACCCTGGGAGCCTCTTTCGCTAGGCCATCTACGGGAATTCCTTTGAGAAGGGACATCAGCTCGCTCAGACAAAAGCGCTGGACGGTATCATTCACGTTTTGTTTTGATTGTTCTACCTTGTCTGTGATGCCGGAAAGTTTATCCTTCGCGTCGCGGTACTGACTCTCCCGTTCGCTGATATCGGGTAAATTTCCATCCCCCTTATTTGAAGACCAGCAGACTTTTTTGAAGGTCTCCCCGAATTTCGACTTGTTTTTGAAAAAATCGTCGAAGGCATTCTTGCTGCTTTTCTCGTTCAAGGAGGCCATCTTCTCGACGATTGAGGAAATGATCTTCGGGAGATTGCTCTCTCTTAGGAATGCGAGCTCCCGATAGGCGTTCTCGGCCTCTTCCTTTTTCTTCTTCGAGGCGAATAGCCAGCTAACCGCGTTGCCGCCCCTTTTGGCGGAGGAAATCAAATTTTGGACCCGCGCCTCGTAGGAATTGCGCAGATCCTCGGAGGCGGAAACGCATTTTATGCCTTCCTTGCAGCGGTAGACCGCCACCACGAAATCGATGAGGATTTGATTGGACCAGTCAATAGCTTGCCCCTTAAGGCCCTCTTCCGCCATTTTCGAAAAGAAACCTTCCCTTGAAAGAACGGAAGCCAAATGGGAAAGGTTATTCTCATGTTCGCTTTCCTTGCTTGCAACTTCATCCAAACTGCAGAAGAGCTCTCTGCAGAAAGAAAGCAATCCTTGGACGTCTTTGTGGGCAAATGATTTAGGCATGGTGAATAAGCGTTTGGGTCACGGAAAGGGTTCGGGGCGCCTTTGACATACACCTAAATGATAAAAGCAGGCTGCCTACTTTTCTAGAAACTTCGGAGGCTTATTTATCGATGATTCGGAGGGAATGTGGGCAAGTTCTTATAATAGCCCGTTCACACGTTTGGTCAGGAGGTCTGCGCTTTTTACGTTTGAAACAATGGTTTGGCACAATTAGAGCACCGCTTCGACAAGCAAAAGATATTCTTTAATCGAGGCGTCCGTCATGCTTATGAAACTGCTTTCGGTGACGTCGCTAAACGCGGGATTATCTCTAAAGGTGTGGGCAACTTGCTTGTTCCTTTTGGAGCCGTAATCGCCCTTAAAGAATCCTTTACTTTCATTCTCCCTGACTTGATCTCGAATGGGGTCAAGATAAGCGGAATCCACTCCGTACATCAGAATCTTGGCTTCGAATTTTCCGTTCAGGCAATCCCTGCTTCTGATCTCAAGATAAGGGATCTTCTCGTTGATTTTGCCTTTCGGCCTCACGCAGAAGACGGCGTACCTGTAATAGGTGGCGCCGGTCCAAACGTCGCAGTCGACGGAGATTTTCTTCCTTAGCGTCTTATTGAAGAAACCGAGCCACTTATCGATGTTGTTCTCGGAAGGGAGCCTCTCGTTGTTAGCGTCCTTCCAGCAGTTGACGACGTGCCTCGCATATTGCGAGACAATCAGATTCGGATTACCTTGGAATTCTTCCCAAAACGCCTTGATCATGCCGAAATCGAAGTTCTCCCATCCCGACTCCGCCACCTTCACTTTCTCACCTTCGTCGATGTCGCGCGTTTTGTAATACACGAAGAAAGAAGGCCTGCCTTCATAGTCTCCGCGATTCCATTTGCTCAGAACGATGGTTTTGTACTTCTTCAGCTGGTTGTCATGCTCATGGGAGACGACCTTGTCTTCAATGATGAGCACGCTTTGAACGCCCTTCAATTTGAAATCCACCACTATGTCCATCTTCTCGCATTGGCCCTGGGCCCTGACGTCGCTTATGTCATTGGGGGAGGCGGGGTAATTTGGATCAAAACTGACCATATTGGCGAGAAGGCGCTTAGCGATCTCTCCAATTTCATCGTCATCGGCGTTCTCGAAAAGCCAAATCAAAAACGCGTCTTGACTGAGCTCCTTCGTTGCGTAATCGAAAAGATTTTTCATGGCTGCCGTCCAAATTGCAAAAATGGTCCAATCCCCATCAAAGCCCAAGAAGCTGTTTTTTCTTCGCCTCGTATTCCTCTTGGGCTATGGCTCCTTCATCGAGGAGGATTTTGAACTTCCTTAGTTCGTCCGCGACAGATGCGGGCGTCCTTTCGGCCTCCTTCTGCCGTTTGTAAAACAAGACGCGCTCCTGAATGTATTGGTAAGCTTGCTCGCATAGTTTCAAATCGGAAATCATTTTCGCGATAATAAAAGTATTTTCGCTCAAGAAGATGTTGTCATAGTGGGCCGCGCCCGGATACTCAAAATGAATGTAGCCGTTTCTGATTAGGCCAGGCTTGCAATATTGGGCGCTCGTCAAACTCTCGTAATAAATTTCCTTGGTGCCAAACATGCTCCTGCCGGTTACGGCTCCTTGAAAGCCTTTCTTGGCATCGATGACAACGCGGTTCGGATAGACCTGCATCGTCATTCCGTTTCCGTTCAAATCAAATAAAGCGCCATTATCCATAAGTTCTCCTCGGGTTTCCTCAATTTTAAATTTTCCAACCCTGATTAGCAATGCGATCGGGCAGAGGGGGTAGCGTTCCGCAAATACAGGCTGAATCGCAAACGAAGAGCGTTAAATCCGCAAACGCATATTATTTGGCATCAAAAATACCTGTTTTTCCGAGAGCTCGGTAATCAATCCTGCGTTTACAATGACTGAATAAACGCGGATATCATCGGTATAAAACCAGCTATTTAAACATGAATGACGTCGCAAAAAGGTATTCGTATAGAGAAGCTACTTTCACAGCACGAAAGCCATGTGTTCATTCGCATCAA
>CAVECL010000041.1:0-10788 GCA_963614595.1 Parasutterella excrementihominis
TTTAAGAATCTCGTTTGTTTTTTTGTGGCGCCGTCTCTTCTTAAGTCTGAGAGGATTCTTAAAAGGCTGAGGAATCGCGCCACAAAAAACAAAATAATGGGATTTTGCGCCGTTTTTAATTGCCTTAAACTGAAAAACACCTGCGTTTTGCAGGTGTTTTGGATGTAATGAATGATTAGGCTTTGTACCGAGTGACGCCGTCCATGATGGTCTCATGGATCTTCGCGTCATGGATTGAATAGGGGTCGATCTCAAAGAGATTGTCTTCGAAGACGACGATATCGGCGAGCTTGCCGACTTCGAGCGAGCCAATGCGGTCTTCCATCCTCATCTCGTAGGCGTTGTTGATGGTGTAGGCCTCGAGGACTTCCTCTAAGGTCAACCTATCTTTCGGCTCATGGACATAGCCGTTCTTATCTCCGATTGTTTGCCTTGTGATGGCGACTTCCATGTTCGGCATGGGATAGAAAGTCAGCGCGTCGGTTGGATAATCGCTGGAGAGGGAGATTTTCGCGCCGAACTTTTTGACGCTGCCCATGGGGTAGGCGTTGGCGTTGCTGATGCCGTTCACCAAGGGATTCAGTTCCTCAGGGAGATCGGCGAACCATTTGCCAGTGCTATTGGCGACGACGTTGTATTTGGCGAACTTGTCGAGATCCTCGTCGAAGACGTAGGCGCTATGGGAGCAGATGATGCGAAGATCTTCGTATCCTTTCTCACGGAGAATCTTCGCGGCCTCCAAGAGATAATGAACCGTTACGGAACCGATGGAATGGACGTTGAGGTCCAAACCGGCTTTCGCGGCCTCTTCGCCCCAATGGACGAGCTCGTCGACGCTCATCATCGGCTGAACGATTGGAGCGTCGGGATAGGCGTTAGGCATAGCGGCGGAGAAATTCTCCAGGGTTCCGTCATTCAGAATCTTGAGGAAGGTGCAGCGGAATTTGTCCGTGTGGTAGTTCTTCTTGAGTTTGATGGATTCGGCGAGGGCCGCTTCGATGTTGGCTTTGTTGCCGATAAGCCCGCAGGCATCCACGCGGACGGGGTTGTCCACATGCTCAAGGTCTTCCATGAGGCCATCGCCCATAAGGTATTCGCAGAAATCGTAGTTGCCGCAGTCGAGGACCGCGGTGATGCCGGTCTCCGCGCATTTCTTGCCAAGCATGATGGCCGCTTCTTCCAAAGCGGTGTCGTCGATGTATTTTGCTCCGGCGAAGATCTCATTGAGGCAGGAGCTCTCTTTGAAATAGCCGGTGGGGTTGCCTTCGGCATCCCTCATATAGATATGGCCGGCGCTCGGGTTTGGATCGGGGTGGTTCTTGTCGACTCCCGCGGCTTCTAAGGCTTTGCTATTGACCCAGCCGCAGTGGCCGCTCGCAGAAAGGATGGCCATCGGCTTGTCGGGGCAGATCTCATCCAAAACCGATTTATTGGGCCCGACTTCGCCGAAATAGGCATCCGCCCAGCCCATGCCCATGTAGGCAGGGAGATTCGGATGGGCGTCCATATAAGCCTTGATGGTCGCTTTGATCTCATCGAGGTTCATCGAGGCGCTAAGCATGATGACGCAATGGAAGACGACCGCGCTGATCGCGTGGATGTGCCCGTCGATTAAGCCGGGCGTGACCAGCCTCCCGCCTAAGTCTTCGACGGAAGAATCTGAGGCAGCAAAAGCCTTCGCCCCATCATTGTCTCCGACGTAGGCGATTTTGTTGCCGTCGATGACGATGGCTTCCGCCCATGGGTTGTTCTTGTCGACTGTGTAGATTTTGCCGTTTAAAAGAATTCTCTTGTTTGACATTCTTTCTCCTTTCTAGGCCTCAATGTCCTTATTAGACGCATTGCCTTAAAAACCTAACAACGGAAAAATAATACTAGAATGGTCTTTTTTGGGAAGGGGGAAGGAGAGCTAACTGCCGCTTTTCTCCGCGAAACCGCCTAAACGCCCGGGCTAGTTGAATCGATCTTTTGTTTGCCACCTAATGGTTTCCATAAGCAAAGCCATGCCCTCTTTTCCTTTGTTCGGCGAAAAGAAAAAAGATGGTCCTAATTGCCTTGGAATTTGTCAAAACGAACGTTATATTACCTCGTAGATTAATCGCTTTGCCGATTGGAAAGGACGCCATGGAAAAACCGCAGACCAATTTCGTTTCGAACGAATCTACCCTCTCTTTCGAAGAGAGGATAAAAGCCTATAGGAAAGATGGGAGATGGGGGCCCGCGAAAGCCAGGGAATTCCTCTTCAAAACCAATCAAGAGCTCTTCAAGAGTTGGGATAGTGCCTTGCTTGGCGACAAAGACGCCTTGCTAAACGGAACCAAGGTTTATCGCGAAGAATTCCACGTTGAGCCCAAAAATCCCTGCAAAACATCGTTTTCCTGCGTGAACGCAGACTGCGTCGACGTCGCTAGGAAGCTTGTTGGAGAAGGCGATAATCCAGCCGTCTTGAACCTTGCCTCGAACGTGAGCCCGGGCGGAGGATACCACAAAGGCACGAACGCCCAGGAGGAATCGCTTTGCCAACGCTCCACCTTGTCTTGCTCCCTTTACCAGTTCGGCGATTGCAGCAAGAAGTGGATCCGCGACTCCGGGTTCTTCAAGAAGAGGGAATACCCCCTCGACATTAACTTTGGGGGCATCTATTCCCCGGAGGTCACCTTCTTCCGAAAAAACGCGAAGGAGAACTATGGCTATTCGGAACATCCTTTCTCTTGCGGGATCGTCAGCGTTGCCTCCATTGCGAACCGCGCGAAAAACGAATTCGTTGATGAGGATGCGAAGTACGTTGACGAGAATGGCCGGTTGAACGCGGAAGGGGTGAGGATTCAAAAGAACAAGATCGCGACCATCTTCAGAATCGCCCTCACGAACGGCCATGATTCGATTGTCTTAGGCGCCTTTGGCTGCGGGGCTTACCACCTTGATCCGGAGCAAATCGCTTCCTTGTTCGAGGACGTTTTGAATCAAGAAGAGTTCAAAGGCCAATTCAAAAAGGTCGTGTTCGCGATTCTCGAACGTCCGAATTCTAAAGTCCCGCAAGAAAGATTTGGGAAGTTTGGGCCCTTCTATCGTCTTTTCGGCATCGATCCATTTTATATATAAGGATAGGTGCATTTTGCTCGCCTTTCTTTCTGCGGGCGAGAGCGTGGGCAATAAAAAACCTTAATGTTCACAAAAAATATAACGTTTTTTGTTGACTTCCATTTCGGCGACCGTTATGATATGGAAATCGAAATAGCGACCCAACCAAAAATGGGCAAAAGGAGAAAAAAGTATGAAAATGACCTCTGCTTTAGCGTGCAAACTTATCGCGCAACTTAAATCGGAAAAGGAGACCTACCTTGAAAGGGAAAGTGATTCCTCCACCTACACGGTGGCGGCTGGTGAGGAACCCTTTGTTCCTGCGTTCGACTTCGGGGGCAACGACGCCCTTATCGCCGCCATCGACGAGAAGGTCATGCGCATCAAACATGCCCTCAATCTTTCCAATGCCACTTCCCGCATCGAAGTGGGGGATAAGGCTTACTCCGTGGATGAGATTCTCATCCGCATGGCGCAGCTCACTGCCAGGAAGGGCGTTTATGACGCCTTCCGCAAGCGCCTCCCCAAGGAGCGCTCTTCCGTGACCGTGCGTTTTGGGGCTAAACGCGATGCGGTGGAGTTCACTTACGCCAATTACGACATCGCCAAAGCGCAAGAAGCCTTTGAGAAGGCTGAGCGCGAAATCATGGGGCTTCAGCTCGCTCTGGATAAGCATAATCAAACGTTTGAGTTTGAGGTTGATTATTAAGGATAAGGGGGCTTAAGCGCTCCCTTCCCCGCTCTTTCTTTACAAAAACTTAAATCGTTTATTGTCAAAGTTCACGGTCAGGGTTTTCTGTAATTTCTTGTTTGTCCTCTGTTTCACGTTCAAGGTCAGATTTGCTTACGGATCCAGTATTCGGCTAAAGCCCAAGGAAGGCAGGCTTGCCTGCCTAGACTTGAATCGGGAAGTGGCTGCACCCATTGAAGAAAGGGCAAAAGCTTAGATCCTTATGGGGTCTGGCGTCGAAGCATGGGGTCATAGACGCCGCTTTGTGTTTTTTGGAGGAAAGAACGCATGCATGAGCCAAGAAGCATAAACGACAAGAGATGGGGGGATCCAAAAGAGATTAAGGCTTGGAAAAAGCAAGACAAAGCCTTGCAAAAGGATCTCAAAAGATTCCTTAAAGAAGACCGCCGGCGCAATTTCGATTTCGCCTTCGTCTTGATTTATCTGGAAAAGAAACTCAGATGCATCCGCTCCCATTTCCTTGGCCCGGAGTGCATCTTAGAAGATAAATCCTTCGTGAAGGACATCGACGAGGCTCTTGCCTTTTTGGAACGTTACCTGAAAGACGAATACGAGGGCCCGGCTGGGAAAGAGGGCTCAGAAGACCTTCATGCTTTCTTTGGCATCCTTGCCGATCATATCGAAGAGTGGTGGGATTAACTACGAAACCCCGCAGAAAGGCGACGAAAAGGGCTTTCTCCGCCTTGACAGACGCCCAAAAACCCCTATAATATTCCGCGTACATAAAAACAATAACAAAAGAGGTGTTCATCAAATAATACACATTTTATAACCCCTTCTGGGGGATCTTAAGTCGCGTTCATACGGTAGCTGGTCGTTGTTCTCTTATGAAAGGAATGGTTTTAATCATGGAAATTGGAATTCTTAATCAAGTAAAAAACAACCGCGGGGAGGTCGGTGTTATCACCTCAATCGAGGATGGAAAGATCGTTGTTTCTTTCTCCGGGAGGGAGATGAAGTTTCAAGAGGATGCGTTCTTAAAAGGTTATCTTTCTTACGTCGACCCTTCTTCTCAAAAAGAAGTGGAAGAAAAGAAGAAGGCGCTTCGAATGGAAGAAGCCAAACACGCTCAAGCGGTGAAAGAAGCGGAAGCCGTCGCAACTAGCTTGGCGAAGCTCAAGGAACGGCAAGCTAAGGAAAAGGCTGACAAAAGGCTTAATTCAGTAAAAGACGTCTCCAATGAGCATAACATCATCTTGCTGCGCAGGCAGCCGGCCTGGTCGGATCTGGGCTCGGATTCATACAGAAGGCAGTGCAATTGCCTGGGCGATTATCGCGCCATCGACATCGAAAAGGGGTACGTCGACAAAGAAGACGGCAACAAAGTCAAAGGCAAAATCAGCCTTTATGAGCTTGGGCCCGTGGAGACGGAAGACGGCCGAGTCTGCGCGAACCTCGGCCTCTACTGGGAACTTAGCAAAGTATTCCGCTGCCACTCTGACGGCGGGGTGCCGAACGAGGATTACTTCGCTTACCGCGAGAAGATACTCAAGAAGTCCATAAAGACCCAAAACAATCTCAAGCACCCCTGGTCGGCCCTGAAATACGAAGTTAGGGGCGAGACAAAGAAATACAAGGATGAGGAATGCTTGTATCACGCTTATTACGACAAGAAGACAAAGACGTGGAAGGCGCTTCAAGAAAGCGAGGCTAGAAGGGTGATTCTCCTGGAGAATTACGTTCGCTTGGTGAGCAAAAGCGAGGCTTACCTCAAGTTCAAGAAGGAAGTGGAGCAAGGCGCGAAGCTCGCTCTCATTGCTCCGAACGTGTTCAATTTTTATTCGGAAGCGGCTAGAAAGACCTACTGGAATTCTTGCCTCAGCAAATACAAGGACAGCACATGCGTGTACGTGCCCTCTTACGAAAGGCTTGAGGGCATCGGGTCGGTCAAAGATTTGCTCGAACTCAATCTGCCCTGCTCCCACGTCGCCCTTTTGAAGGCGATGCTGGATGGGGACCTTGCTTATGACGAGGCCAATGACTTAGTCATTGATAAGTTTTCCTCAAAAGAGATTCCGGTTGAGCCTAAAAAGAAAGGGGGACATCGATAAGGGAGGGGCGTTGTCCCCTCTCTTGCGAAAGCAGAAAGGAACTTATGACCATTGAATTCAAGGAAGAAGAGTGCCCGAAGCTCAAATGGCTTTTGGAAAATCGCGAAGAGGCGGCCCCCATCCTGGAGAAGCTTGCTAGCTTCTATCAGGACTTCGTCGGCTGCAGGAAAGGCGGGAAGATGGAGACTAGAATCAAGCCTTCCGTCTATTCCGAACTCCTGGAAAAGCTAAGCGAAGAGGAGATCATCAGAAAAAGAGAGGTGCGCCTTTCTTCCTTGCTCGTCCTCCTTTCCTATCTAGGGAGGGACGTGAAGGACTTCCTTGCCTACAAAGAGGCAAAAGCCACATTGAGTTTCGACGAGACCTCCCTAGGAAGCTATGTCGACCTCACCTGGAAATACCTGGTCTTAGAGAATAAAGAGCTGAGAAAAAGAGGCGAAGGGATAAAGAATGAAAGCAAGCGCGGATGATGAGGCTATACTTAAAACAAAGAAGAAAGGAGAAAAGGCGATGCAAGATTTGGCCTTCATTGAATTCAGCAAGAGAAAAACCGAAACGAGGGATTTCTCTTGCCGCGAGTCCTGTTTGACTTCCCTTAGCTTCATAACCCTCATCCCAAACCGGGAAGAGGGCCTTGTCCAGGATGTCACCTCGCTTTGGAACGAAGGGGCCTACGGGTTCGAATCGCCTTATTTTCTTTTCTTCCTTTACGAGATGGACGACGACGTCAGCCTTTCCTTTTTGAAGGAATATGGCGGCAAGCTCAATAACCTCTCGTCCTCGAACGTCACCATCCTCACCTTTTTCGAGAAAAGCATGGTAAGCAATTGGAGGAACGTCCAGCACCGGGAGAAGATCCGCTGCAACGAGCATCTAAGCTCCTTCCAAGTGAGCCACTCCCTGAATGTCCTGAGGGAGCGTTTCAAGGTCACCTCTTTTCCCTCGCTCATCCTGGTGAAGAAAGAAAAAGAGGGCGATCGCTCCATCCTCATCCCCCTTCTTGGCGAGGACCCCGCTTCGATGTATGCCTCCTTCAAGGGGGTCATCGAGCGCATCAACGACAACTGCGAGGAAAACTTCGAGCATCTTTCCAAGGAAATCCTTGGGGAGGATGGCCGGATTGAGGATGATGCGTTCATCAGGACCCAAAACCAGAACTTCCTCGATTTCTTCGATGACAGACGCGAGGAGAAAGACCTCGATTTGATCCACATCGCCACATCTTTGGGCTTAGCCCGCAAAACGGTGTACAACAAGCGGATGAACCAAAGCTTCAGCAGGATCGAATGCCTGAAGCTAGGCATCCTCTTCGGGCTAAACGAGGAATCCTTGAACAGGCTTCTCCGCTACAACGAGCGAAGAGAGCTCTCCTATAGCCTCCTTGACTGCAAGGTGAGGGAAGCCCTGAGGAAAGGCAAGAGCCTAGAGGAAGTGCAGGACGAACTCTTCGAGTGAGCCTTTCGCGGCATCGCTCTGATCGAGATAAAGAAAGGCGAATCAAGAAGAGGCCTTCTCGCCCTTGCTTTTGCTTCGCCCATTCGGCGGGAACCTTTTTCGCCACCTCTTCATTTGGGTAAGGCAATTACCCACGCGGGGATCCTTGCGTCCTTACACTAAGTCCGTAACCACAGGAGGAAACAAACAACATTATGTCCGCATTCGACAAAGTAATCGGCTACCGCTCAGCCAAAGAGGAACTCTCGCAGATCCTCGACATGTTCAAACACAGCGAGATTTATAAGGAGATCGGCGCGAAGCTCCCGCACGGCGTTTTGCTCTACGGCGCCCCGGGTATGGGCAAGACCCTTTTGGCCACTTCCTTCATCGAGGAGGCCGCGGTGAAGACCTTCTCCGTCAAGGGAACGAAAGGGAAGGGGGCCATCCTCAAAGACATCGCGGATGCCTTCGAGAAAGCCAAGCAAGAAGGCAAGGCCATCATCTTCTTCGACGACATGGACAAGTTCAGCTCCTCGCAGAGCAGGGACGTCGACGACCCGGCCTTCGTCGCCATCCAGTCCGGCATCGATTCGGTCAAAGACAAAGACATCCTGGTCGTCGCGACCGTCAATAACATCGAGAAGCTCCCTTCTTCCTTGAAAAGGAACGGGAGATTCGACTGCAAGCTTCATATCGGCACGCCCGGGAGAAGCGACGCGGCCAAAATCGTCGAGTACTACCTCCGCAAGAGGAAGGTCGACCCCAACGCCAACTACGACGACATCGCCAAGATGATTAACTACTCCTCTTGCGCAGACCTAGACAAAGTCGTCAACAAAGGCGCCATCATCGCGGCTTATAAGCGCAAAAGCTGCGTCCAGACCGCGGACATCGTCGAGGCCTATCTAGGCGATACCTATGACCTTGACGACTGGGAGGAGAAGAGCTTAGAAGAGAGGCGCTCGACCTCGCTTCACGAAGCCGGGCACTGCGTGGTGAGCGAAATCATCAAGAAAGGCTCGGTCGGGTTGGTCTCGGTGAGGACGAGGGACGGCTTCACGAAGCGCTGCCTCGCCTTGACTCGCCGCCCCCAGCAGGTGCTCATATCCCTGGCGGGGAAGGTGGCCTGCGAGCTTTACGACAAAGGCCGGGTCGCCAGCGGCTGCTACTACGACCTCAAGAGCGCGACCGAGCTCATTCGCGAGGGCCTCATCAATAGCGGCACCAACGGAACCACCTTGCTCTATCCTGGCGATTCCTCGGTCCATAGCCTCTCCGACGCCTACAAAGACCGCGTCATCGGGGCCATCAACACGGAACTAGAGCGCTACCTCTTCCTTTGCAAGGACGTCCTCATAAAGAACAAGGGCTTCCTCTTCGCCTTGAGGGATGAGCTCGTCGAGAAGGGCACCCTTCTCCATAGCGACATCCAGCGCATCCGCTCTTCCTTCGAGGTGACTCCTTGCGAGTACTCGGAGAAAGATGGCGACCCCAGCACCGATAGGGGAGAGCCCGAGCGGAGCGAAAGAGGGTTGGCAGGCCCTTATGATTATGACGATGAGGACTGCGACTGCGCGGAGGACTATAACATTTGACCGTCCTCGTCTTCCTTGAGACGAAAACTCCAGCCCGATTATCCTTCAGGCCCTTCGGGGCCTCTTTTTTTATCCTATTGATAGAGTAGGGGAAACGCCAGATTATTTGAAACGCTCTCTCCTTGAAGGGGAGAATCCTTGTTTGACTGATTTTGTATTCGATTGGGTATTTTGAGGGTTTCTTCTTTATAAAAGGGTGGGGCGACGCCCAAGATATCTAAGAAAGAAAAGGGACGATCATCTAATGAAGAAGAAAAAAACATTGGTGCAGATTGACGTAAATTTTGGTGCAAATCGCCTGTAAAAACCCAAAACGAAGAGAAGGCATTAAAGGATTATGGGGATTTTTCCGCGGTTGGCATTGGACGGCAAAATCACTGAAGGAAAATCGATGCAGGCTTGGATCGGTTTCATTTAGGCAGCGTCCAATGTAACGAAACCATTCATATTTGGAATGTATGAAGCAATGGGGCGGTGGTTCTAAAAATAGGCTTAGGCATAGGAAAAAGCCACAAAAGTCCAATGCTTTCCGTTTAATTTGACTCTTGAGATCGCCATTTCAATTCGGAAAGGCGTATTGATGGAGCAATTTCTCGTATCAAAACCATATTTTCGTTTGGTTTCTGAAAGCGCTAACATAAAGAGGAAATGAGAGGAAGCATTCATGTCTAAAAAATCACCCCTTCTGTTTTTGTCTTCATTGGCCGTTTTATCCCTTGGCTCGTGCGCCCCGCAGCACGTCCATAGCTATGATTTGGAAAACCCCGTTTGGGAATGGGAGCAATTCTCCTCGGCGAGCGTGAGCTTCACTTGCTCTGGCTGCGCGGAAAGCGAAGAAGGCCATATTCATACCGTCGAAGCGGATATTACCCTCAAAAGCTCGGAAGCTTCTACCTGCGAAAAAGCAGGCAGCAAAGTCTATGAAGCGACCGCGAGCTTTGAAGATCATGACTTCACGGATACCAAGACCCAGCCCCTTCCTGCAAGCGGCCACAAGGAAGATGATTCCGTTTGGAAGTTCGATGATAGCAAGCACTGGCACGACTGCCTTTACTGCGGGGAGGCGAAACATTTCGAAGAGGCCGAGCATACCTTGACCGATTGGACCGAGACCATCGCTTCGACTTACCATGAGGAAGGGACCAAGGAAAGGCACTGCACCGTCTGCGCCTACACCGAGACTTCCCCCATCGCGAAGCTCCGTTACACCTATGACCAGGTCAAAGCCTACGCGGAGGCTTTCCTTAAATACGAAGAAGGCTCCGCCTACCTCGGCAGATCCCTCGATTCGCTCCTCGACTCCATCGAGAACATGAGCGAGGAAGACAAAGCCGCTCATCTAGAAGAAGTGAACGCCTGGAAAGAAAAGGCCACGAAAGCGAAAGCCTCTTACGACAGCTATTACTGCATCCTCGTCGACAGCGAGGGCATGAACACCTACACGAAAACCAAGACCACGGCTGTGACGAATGAGAAATACGGCGACCTGCTCAAAGTCAATGGCGACGAAACCCTTGTGCAGGGCGAATGCTGGGATTATGGCTCCGATAGGAAAGAGAGCGTTCTGAAAGAGGGGATCGCGGCGATACGCTTCGTTATCTACGCGCCCCAAGCCATGAACGTTTCCTTCATCAACCACGAATGCAACACCTGGTACGACGTCGCGACCGGACAAGTCGTCCATAAACAAAAAGAGACGAGGATGGCCGCGGAGGAGTGGAGGGAATTCACCATCCCAACAAGCGCGATTGAGGAGATGGACACCTTCCATATCGCTCTCTATCTTTCGCCTTCTCCTTATATCGGCTACGGCATCCCGACCGTTAGCGACAGCGCCGAGAAGGGCAGCGCCTACATCAGCGAGATCATCGGG
>CAVECL010000042.1:0-10668 GCA_963614595.1 Parasutterella excrementihominis
GTCAGGACTTTCGCGTTGTTATCATCGTAATAAGAGGTGGTCCAGCGGGCGACCAAGGTGGCTGTGCTTGCGGTCACGCTTTCGACTTTGTTCCCGGATTCGTCGTACCAGCCGAGGAACTTCTTGCCGTCCATGGTCGGCGCTTCGGGCAGGGAGCCGACGCTGACGGTCTCGGTCTTGTCGGTCCCGTCGGCGCTCGCGTTCTTGAGGGTCACGTCCGCGGTCGCCTCATAGGAGAGCCCGGAGACCATCATGTAGCCGCGGAGGTCGGCGAATTTTAAGATGAAGTCGGTCAGATTGGACGTGGTTCCGCCTGAGTAGTCGAGCTTCAGAGTGTGCCATTCGCCGTCGTTTATTAGCTTGGAGCTGATGTCGTGGCCGATGTAGCCGTTGTCCTTGAACTGGCAGAGCGCAGTCCACCCCGCCGGCTCGCTGGCGCTGGCGCTCCCGGCCCATCCGCCGGTGCCCCAGTTCCGGTACTTGTAGGAGAAGGTCGCGGACTTGCTCTTGCTGGCCTCGCTCGGGACGGAGAAGCGGAACTCGGCGCAGCCATCGTTGCTCGTGGGGTTGGTGGCCTCCCCGGTCTTGCCGGAGGCCGAGAAGTAGATCGCCGTCTTGCCGGAGTCCTTGACGTAGACGGGGGTGGACTCGACCCCATCGCTCGTGCCGGAGACGCCGTTGGCGCCCTGGTCGACGTATTTGAACTTCTTGGTGTTGACCGTGGAGATGCCGTCGCCCGAGGCGACGTCTTCCGCGGCGGCCGCCGTGAGGGCGGGGATCACGACGTCGGAGACGCTCTCGTCCTTGTCCGCCAGGGAGTACCTGGAGGAATTGGCGTCGGAGGCGCAGCACTCGTCGCAGCGGTAATAGGGCTTGTAGCCCTCGCTAGTCGTCGTCGGGGAGCGGAAGGCCATCTCGACCATCGCGTCATGGTCGTGGTCCGCGTGCGCGGTCCCGGCTTTGGTGAGCGACAGCTTCCCGGAGCCGATGGCCCCGGAGACGGCGGCCAGCCCGCCTAAAGCCAGCAGGCCCGAGACGGAGGCGATCATCAGTTTCTTTTTCATCTTTTTTTCCTTTCTGCCTCTAGGTTTTCCTACATAACGGATGGAAGACTAAGAGGCTGCGCAAAGCAAAAATTGCGCTTATTTGTTGATTTGATTGTAAGCGTTTACAAATGCGGTTATGCGCCATGTCCCTATGGTTTGAAATCATGAGGGAAAATACAAAATCCCCGTCAGACAAGAAAAAAGCCTGGCTTTTGCAGGCTTATTGAAATGTGCGTTTTATTCCGTTGCCTTGAATTTCGCGCGGTATTTGCCTGGCGCCATCCCATAGGTTTTCTTGAAAACGCTGGAGAAATGAGACAAAGAGGAATGACCGATGATGTCGCAGAGCTCGGATAGGGACATGTCGGAGTTCACGAGAAGGTCCCTCGCGTTGCTGATTTTCACTTTTTGGAGATATTCGCCTAGGGATATCCCCATATGCTCCTTGAATAAGCGGCAGAGATGGGTCTTGGAGTAGTTTGTGTGGGCGACGGTATCGCTCACATCCCAATGGAGGTTCTCCGGCTTGTTGATTTCGATAAGCAGCTCTTTGAGCCATTCGGGACGCTTGTTCTCCTCGCTTAGCTCGGTCTGGTTGAAGAGCGATTCTATTAGATTGAAGAGCAAGAAAGAGATCATCGATTTCTGCTCTTGGCTTTTATCCTCGATCTCCTTGATTTGGGTCAGGTAGAGAACGACCTTTTTCAAGCGGGCTTCCGAAAGGGTGAAGGAGCGTTGTTCGACGGTCTTGGAATGGTCTAGGAAATTCGGGGCGAAAAAGCCGAAGGTCTTTTCGAAGAAATCCTTTTCGAATGTGACGGAATAATGCCAAGAGTCAGGCTCTTTCTCAACGATCCCGTGGCTTTCCTCTGGATAAATCAAGCAGGAGCCGAGCTTAGTGAACGAATACTTCTTTCCATCGATGATCTGCTCGTATTTCCCTTGGGTGCAGATGAAGAATTCGTAGAAGTCGTGATTGTGGTATTCGAGATAGCTGTGGCAGATGTGGTGGAACTTTAACACCCCCCCATACTCCTTGTCTAATTGCTTCGCGAAATAGAGGGTCACGGGATGGGCGATTTGATAGGCGGTAATAGACTCGTTCATAGATCTCAGGCCAAAGTTTAACACCTCCCATGAAAGTTGGTAGTCGGGTTTTGCTCCCGGAGGGAGCTATTGCCTTACCCTATATAAATAAGGATTAGGCGCTTTGCCCTAGCGACGTTTCTAAGATTTGGATGGAATCTCGGAAGTGTCCTTTTTGCTCCTTGCAAAGCGCCCCAATAAAACAGTTGCTGAAACACTCCAAAGGTCGAGGCGATGAGGCTTTTCCAGCGTTCCTCGCCTTGTTTTTAGTCCTACTAGACCTTTTGAGGGAATTTAGAGGGCTAGATAATTAAGTAACCTAACGAGAACGGAAGGCAATTAGGCATGAAAAAGAGCGAAGTGATTCTTCATATGTATCACTGCTTGCTGGTGAACAAGAGCATTTGCAAGAAAGAGGTCCTCGATAAATTCGGGATTTCGAGCCTCCGCTTTGCGCGTTACCTCGCGGATATCCGATCCTTTTTGGTGAAGGAACAGCTTTCCTATCAATTGATCTACGAACGGAAAGTCGATCGTTATTACCTTGTGAGGCTCCGCTGAGGGGCTTTTTTTAAACCCTATATCAAAAGGAAACTAGTTTCTTGCAGTAGGAATGGAGGCGGTTCATCCCTTCTATGACCCTGCTTCGCGGGCAAGCGAGGTTGATGCGGACGTGCCCTTTCCCTTCTTTGCCATAAGTGGACCCGGGGGTGATCCATAAGCCGGTTTCTTTTCTTAGGTTGGCGCAGAAGGAAACATCGTCTTCTTCATAAGAAGAGAGGTCTACCCAAATAAGGTAAGTCGCTTCTAAAGGGGCGAGCTTGGCTTTGGGCAGCTGCTTCTTCAAAAAATCCCGAACATAAAGATAATTCTTGTGAACGTAAGCGTTCATCTGGCTGAGCCATTCTCTCCCTTCGTCAAAGCAAGAGGCGGCGACGACATAAGAAAGGAAATTGCCTTCCATGACCTCGTCCGCGTTCAAGGCGAAGGCAAGCTTGTCCTTGATTTCCTTGTTCTCGACGTAGCAAGCGGAGGTCTGGACACCAGCGATATTAAAAGCCTTCGTGGGGGCGATGAGGGTGATGGAATTCTCCCTTGCCTCCTCGCAGGAAGAAACATAAGGGACGTATGTGCTTTTTCCATAGGATATAGGTCCATGGACCTCATCGGAAATGACGAGGACGTTATGCTTTTTGCATAAGGAAGCGAGATGGCTTAACTCTTCTTTGCTCCAAATTCGTCCAACGGGATTATGGGGGTTGCATAAGACGAGGATTTTTGCCTTTGGGGAGCTAAGGGCTTTCTCTAAATCCTTGAAATTGATGGAATAGCGTTCGTTTTCGTTAATCAAGGAAACGCCTGTGACGAGGCGACCGTTGTTTTCTACGGAATGGTTGAAGATGTTGTAAACCGGCGTAAGCAGAACCACCTCGTCGCCCGGATGAGAAAAAGCGCGGATTGAAGTAGAAAGAGAAGGGATGATTCCTAAGGAAAAGAGCAGGGCCTCCTCTTTTAAATCAGCCCCAAATGCGCTTTTCCAAAAGTCGACATAAGATTTCGCCCAGCGTTCCGGAATCTCGGAATAGCCGAAACAGGGATGGGAGATCCTTCCTTCCATCGTTTTTCTGACGCAAGGGGCTACTCCGAAATCCATGTCCGCAACCCACATGGGGAGCTCGCTTTCTTCGCAGTTCCACTTAAGCGAATCCTCGTTTCGCCTATCTATGAGCTTATCGAAATCGTAGTTCATTGGGCAATGATCTCCGCAAGGCTGTGATCGACGTCGTCATCATCAAGGATGATTTCCCCGACTTTCTTGACTTTGATTCTGCCTGAGAGGGGATTTTTGATGGAATCCACCTCGGTTGTGATTTCCGCGTCGATACCTGAGCAGTATTCGAAGATGAGATCGCTGTTTGCCACTTCGCAGTCAATCAAGGTGATGTTCTTCATATAGCAAAACCCCTGATGGGATTCGACGCGGCAATGGATCAAAGTGACGTTTTCGGAGTTCCAACCGAAATACTCCCCTTTTATCGTGCAGTTCTTCAAAGTCACTCTTTTGCAGTTCCAAAAGGCGTCTTTTGTTTCTAAGGTAGAGTTCTCGATCAGCAGGTCTTCCGACCCGTCAAAGGCGTAATTTCCCTGCAAAACCAGCTTATTTGCCTTTAGCCCCTTGCTCCCCATCCCAAAATAAGCGCCGTTTTTTGCTTCCACTTGGTCTAGTTCGACGTTGGTGTTCCACCAAAGAGTTTCTTGGGCGTCGGAGAAAGTGGAGCGCCTAATGATCAGACCGTCGCATTTCCTGAAATTCTTTGGCCCGTCGATGAGGCAGTCTTCAAAAATAACGTTTTTGCTATACCAAACGCCCGCGCGTTCGCTTGCTTCCATATTCGTTGATTTGACGCGGATGTCTTTTCCGTACCACAAGGGGTATTTATAAGCAAAGGCAGAAGAGGTGACTTCAATGTTGCTGGATTCTTTGATGGGGGATTCTCCGTCTTCGAATCTGCAGGAGGAAAAATGGGTGTTTTTCGCTTTGAAGGCGGCTCTTTCCCCGGTGAGCGTTTGGCTGGCGATAACTTTCATGGCGACAATTGTAAGAGGGGAAGCGAAAAAGGAAAGCGCATTCCTTCTTCCATTAGGGAAGAAAAAGGGCAAAAATTGAGCCGTTATGAAAGTTTGCGTTTTCTGCGGTTCGAGTTTGGGCGGCGACCCTTCCTTTTGCGAGGCCGCCGAAGCCCTTGGCAAAGCCTTGGCCAAACGGGGCGACAGCCTGGTTTATGGCGGCTCCAAAAAAGGGCTTATGGGTCTAGTGAGCGATGCTTGCTTCCAAAACGGGGGAGAGGTCATCGGGATTGAGCCTCGCTTCTTTCTGGAAGCGGGCGCGGTCACGGATTCAATCACGACCTTAATCCCAACGGAGACGATGTCTGAAAGAAAGCAAAAGATGATCGATATGTCGGACTGCTTTCTCGCCTTGCCGGGCGGGATTGGGACTCTTGACGAGATTTCAGACGTCATGACGGATCTTGGGCTAGGCCAGAAGCAAGGGGAAATCATCCTCTTCAACGTGAATCATTTCTATGATTCCCTATTGGAGCTCCTTCATTCGTACTTAAGTCACGGCTTCCTTAAGGAAAACTGGGAAGGCTGGCCCATTGTTTGCTCTAGCATCGAAGAGGTTGAAAAAGCCCTTGATGAAATAAAGGGAGCGACCCATGCCTAGGTTAATTTTGATTGGGGGAGGCTCTAGCTCGGGAAAAAGCTATCTCACGAAAAAAGTTATCGAAGAGGTTGGCGAGGGCCAAATCACCCATCTCACTTTAGACGATTATTACAAAGACCAATCCGCGATGAGCGTGAGCGAGCGACTTAAGGTCAATTACGACCATCCGCGCGCTTTTGACTGGAAGCTCATGAGAGAGCAGGTGGCCGCGCTAAAAAAAGGCGAGGCGATTTCCAAGCCCGTCTATGATTTCGTTGAAAGGACGCGTTCTGGCAAAATCGAGACCATCCTGCCTAAGAAATTGGTTGTCATCGAAGGCATCATGGCCCTTGTTGACAAAGAGCTCCGCTCGATGGGGGATCTCCGCGTTTTCATCTCCGCTTCCGCGGAAAGGCGTTTCCTCCGTCGCCTGATTCGCGACTCCGAGGAAAGGGGCAGGCCTTTCGAAGGGATCGTGAAGCAATATTTCTCGACCGTGCAGCCGATGTACGACGAGATTGTGGAACCCTCCAGCATCTACGCGGACCTCATCGTCAACAACGACGGAGTCACTAACCGCGCCGTCGATGTTTTGGCTTCCTTGTTCAAAAAGGAGCTTGAGCTTGCCAGAGAAGGAAAAAGGGATTCCTTGCCGGAAGAAGAGTTCCAGGAAGACGTCCTATCTAGAGTTTTCGCGAAGAGGAACTAACATGAGCCAAGAAGAGCTTCTTCAGATACGAGAATACATAAAAGAGGCGAGGCGTGTCGTCTTTTTGGGAGGAGCGGGAGTTTCCACGGGCTCAGGCATCTCTGATTTCCGCTCACCCAAAGGGCTATATAACGTCCAATCAAAATACGGGCATCCCTACGAAACGATGCTTTCTCTTTCTTTCTTTGAAAGCGATCCCGAGACCTTCTATGACTTCTATTGGTCCACGATGGTTTTCCCTGGCGCCCAGCCTAACGCCGCCCACCTTGCTTTGGCTGATTTCGAGAAACGCTACCCGAATAAGCTCACCATCATCACCCAAAACATCGATGGCCTTCATCAGAAAGCGGGTTCTAAGCGCGTCTTAGAAATTCATGGCAGCACGGCGAGCTACTCTTGCTGCAGCTGCGGCAAGAGTTATTCCTTGGATCAGATAAAACACCAAGGGGTGCCCAAATGCTCTTGCGGAGGCATCATCAAGCCCGATGTCGTTTTGTACGAAGAGCCTTTGCCCGATGGCGTTTTTCTAAGCGCGGTCAACGCGACGAAGCTTGCGAACGTCCTAATCGTCGCCGGCACCAGTCTGCGCGTTCAGCCCGCGGCGATGCTTCCTGATTACTTTAATGGGGGCAAATCCATTTTGATCAACGCCGAGCCCACGCCTCTTGATGACCATTTCGATTACCTCATCCGCGAGGATGTGGGGGAAACGCTTGCTGCGATACTGGGAGAAAAACAATGAAAGCTGGCTATCATCCGTTTCGCCATTTCCTTTTGATTACCCGCCACCGTCATATGGTGATTTCAAATGGCTTCCACTGCGGGATATTCTGGCATTGCCTCAAGCATGATCTGACCAAATACGGCCATACCGAGTTCCATAATTCCGCGAAGCACTATGTAGGCAATCATTCCCCGGTTTACGAGGAGCGTCTTGTGAATGGCTATTTCTCCTTCGTGTGCCAGCATCACACGAAGAGAAATAAGCATCATTGGGAATATTGGACGGACTTCTTCTGCGGGCGAATCATCGTGATGACGATGCCTTGGGTCTATGCCACCGAATACGTCTGCGACATGATCAGCGCTTCCAAGAATTACAACCCGAAGGCGTTCAAACCAGAGACGACCTATAACTATTTCGTCAAACACGCGAAGAACTATTACATGAGCCAAGGCACTTATGAATATGTGAAATGGTGCCTTGCAAGGTATCGAGACCTTGGTTTCAAAGGGCTTAAAAAGAAGGATACGAAAGCGAAATACGCGGAGATCACCGCGAAATATCCAAGAACCGAGATGCTTACCTCGATGAGAATAAGCAAAGATCTGATTCCCGGATAAGGTTGTTAAACCCACCTGTTTAAAGTTCTGATTTTCGGTGGCTTCACCGTCTTGAAAGAAGAAGGTTTTATGCGACGACCTTTTTCGATGATGTCGAAAGTTTCTTTCAAAAATTTAACAAAAACTTGACTGGCAAGTATTTGTCAAATTTCCACAGGATATTACGTGCAAAACACGAATATTAGATAGTAAGAAATAAATAATAAAAAAGTAAGTCCGTGTGCCTAAAATCCTCTAAAAACCAACCAAAAACTTGAATAACAAGAAAATGGCTAATAAAATGCAAGTATGAGAGATCATTTGCAAGATTTGTTACTCGCTTCAATCGGGAATGGGCGGGTGAAAGTAATTGTTGGCGCCAGCGGTAGCGGCGCTTTATCTTTTCTTATAAATGACTTCGCCTCTTCCCTCAGAGAAAAAGCGCCTCTTGCAGAAATTATTGACCTTAGGACGCTGCCTTCAAAGAAAGTCGAGGAGATCTGCGCTGAAAAAAGGAAAGAAGGAAGAGAATGCTTTTTGCTTGCCGGCAATCTTTGGGGTGAGCCAAATTTCGACGTCATCGTGAATCACTGCGCTGGACAATCATTCCTAAATTTGTTTTTTATTGCTCCGACCAAATGGCCTTCTCGTTATCTTGAAAGGGCCACTTTGATTAGAGGACGCGTTGAGCATTATTTCTTTCCGAGCGCTTTGTACGCGGACTATCGAAACGCTCATCCAGACGCGACCGTCGTCAGCTTTTTGTTGGGAGATGGGCTGGATGCTTCGCTTGTTGAGACCGCCCTCAAGTCTTTGAACAGGCTTGATCTAGCGGTATTTCGTGCCCTCCTTTCTTCTGGCTATGCACCAGTTTCTGAAAGAAGCCTTGCCGAGAAGGCGAGCAGAGAACTTGGAAAACCTTGCTCTCGCTTTAAAATCAGATCATCCGTTTCAAAGCTGAATGAACTTGGAATCCTATTCTCTTTAGATCGCTATGACGTCAAGAAAAAAGAGATAAAACAAGGAAAAATAGTCTTCCCAATCGACTCGAGATTTTATAGAATTCAAAGCAGGAAAGGAAAAGAGCTTAACCGGCTCATGATCCCCGCGCTTATCACTAAATTGCTTTATGATGGTTGGGAGATTAAGAAAGCCGTTTATGAATCCCAACGCGGCGAAAAGAAATATTGCAGTGATGCGGACGCCGGGTTTCTTGTGGAGAAGAACGAATGGTCTCTCTTGCTTTTCGCGGGAGAGACGATGACGCCGGAACTCGACGAAAAGGCCAGGCTTGCTCCATCCCTTTTGCCGAGAGTTATTATCACTTGCGATGTGTTAAACAACGCTCGATACGACAAGGACGGGCTCATTCATTATTCGTTCGAAACTCTTTTGCTGAAGGGTCTTCGAATCTATGGAAAATGAACTTGTGCTTGAAAGAAACGCCGAACTTCGCGAATTGCTTAAATCGCTCCGCTTGCCTCAAATCAAGGTCGTCGTTGGACTGCGCAGGGCAGGGAAGACATATTTGTTGAATGAGCTTTTTTACTGCGAACTTCTTCGCAGGGGCCTTCCCTCCTCTTCGATTTTCAAAGCAGATCTTTCAAACGAATTCAGCTACGTGCGAAGCGCAAAGGCGCTTTCCTCTTTGCTTGATGACGCCGCCTCAGAAGGGGCGAAGGTTTTTCTTATTGATGAGGTTCAGCTAGCGGGCGAAGGCTAGGCGGATGCTTTGACATCTTTTGTGAAACATAACAAGGGCCTGAGCGTTTTCGTCACGGGATCGAACAGCAAATGCCTTTCTGACGACATCAGAAAAGCCTTCAAAGAAATGGCGGTTATCATCAAGCTTCGGCCTTTATCTTTTTCGCAAGTAAGAAAAACAATGCCGGAATATGAAATCGATGATTATTTGACCTATGGTTCTCTCCCCGTTGTTCTAAAAGAAAAACCGGAGAATCGGTTTCCCTTGCTAAAAAAGCCTCTACCGGGACATTTATCTTGCCGACATTCAAGAACGGGCCCATGGAAACTATTTATCCGAGATAGAAAAAGAAAGGATCGTCGTCCGCATTCTTTCGAACCTGACTTCTCCGTTAAGCGAGATGGAAATTGTCAGGGGGATCACAAATGGACACAAATCAAGCAAGACTCAATATTTGGCTCTTAGAAAAGAGATCCTCGACTTCATTCATGCGGTTTCTGCGTGCTTTTTGCTTTGCGATTTCGAAAATGGATGTGATACGCAGGCTAAAATTAAAGGCGATTTTTTGGATCACGATATCAAAAAATATTGCTTTGATTTGTTTGGGATTGCTGAATGTGATTTCCGAGGCGCCGGCGACAAGAAAAAGCGCTGGAGCGATTGAGAACGCCGTTTATCTTGAGTTGATATCAAGGGGTCTTAACCCCATCAGGAAAGTCGTCCAAAAAGAAAACGGCCGTGGTGAGATTGATTTTGCTGTCGAGAGGAACTCTAGAAGGCTATTTATTCAAACGGTTTTTGCTCGAACGGATGTGAACAAATTCCGTGAAATTGGCAATTTGCTTGCTCTTGATGAGAATGGAAGAAAGATCGTCGTGTTCGTTTATGGCGGTTTGCTGCGACGTGTGCCTTACCCTGTTGAGGCCATGAGCATCGAGGGTTTCGCCCTTGCAGAAAATCTTGTTTGATGCGGCGTTGGAAGACGCTTTGACCAAAGAGAATCCTGTTAGGTGACAAAGTCGATGCAACAAAGTTGTATAAGTCTTGATTTTTAGCGGGCTTTTCGAAGCTTTTGTTGCATCGACTCAGACAAAAATTGCATCGCGAAGCTCTTTTGGCTATATTGTTTGCACGGCAAAAAGAGCTGAGCGATGCGGTGTGACTAACTCATTGCAACAGCTTCGCGGCGACGGGTTTTCAAAGAACGGCCCTGCTGCTTGCCCAGCCGATTGGTGGTTTTACTTCAAAAGCGAAGGCTTAAGGCAGACATCCGCGGCCTTCACCCTCTTGATCCCGATGATCTCCATGAACTCGGCGCCGAACCTCCCTACCATCAGGTCGTAGGGAGTTTTGTTTTGGTTGGATCCCCTCACGTAGGAGTTGATGTGCGAGAAGAGGAGGCAGACCTTCTTCTGCGTCAGGGAGTCCAGGCTGAAGCCTTTCGGGAGGACGTATCTGACGAACTCGTGGTTCCTCTCGCAGCCCGCCTTGTCGGTGGCCTTGTAGGGGTTCGTGAAGAAGACCCTGCAGCGGCTCTCGCCGCCGGCGGGCCCCTCGATCTCGTGGAACCTCCCGAACTCCACGCCGTTGT
>CAVECL010000043.1:0-10586 GCA_963614595.1 Parasutterella excrementihominis
TTCGTTGTTATCCCTATTCTCAGTCGAAGGTACCCATGATGCGGTCCCCGGCATCGCCGAAGGCGGTGACGATGTAGCCGTGCTCATTGAGCGGGGCGTCTTCGTATTTGGCGAGGTAGATCTTCACTTCGGGGTGTTCTTTGTGAACTCTGGCCACGCCTTCTTTGGCGCCGATGAGACAAAGGAGACGGATGTCTTTGCAGCCCGCTTCTTTGACGTAATGGATGGCCGCAGCGGCGGAACCTCCGGTGGCAAGCGCGGGGTCGACGATGAGGACGGGGCCGTCGGCGACGTCTTTCGGAAGCTTGAAATAGTAAGTCTGGGGCTGAAGGGTCTGCTCATCGCGGTATAAGCCGATGTGACCGACCCTTGCCTTAGGATAGAGGTTTCGGATGCCGTCGACCATCCCGAGTCCCGCGCGGAGAATCGGAACAATCGTGAAGTTCGTGTCGAGGACGGGGGACATGAAGCTGGAAATCGGGGCGTCGATCATGATGTCCTTGGTTTTGAGATCCTTGAGGACCTCATAGCCCATGATGGTTGCGATTTCCCCGACGATTGCATGGAAATCCTTGGACGAGGTGTCCTTTTCGCACAGGACGGTGATCTTGTGCTTGATGAGTGGGTGGTCGAAGACAAAGAGGTTGTCGGATGGGTTAAGCATTTTGGTTTCTCCCTTATTTACCGCGGGGTAGTTTAGCATAGGGCAATCAGCATAATGATAATTTTTAGATTTTTCTTGCCTTCGTTTTCGCCTCCCCTATAATTGCCCGTGACATAGTCTTTAAGTTGGTACGAGAGATCAACAAGACGGGATGAATCCAGCTAGTTTATCCATGGCCTTGTTGCGCGTAGCAACAAGGCTATTTTTCTAGGAGGATGAATGAAATTCAAAGCTGAGCTACTAACGGAAATTGATTTGGAGAGGTGCCTTAAGAGGCTCTCTCATGAAATCATAGAAAACTGTGATTTGTCGAATGCCGTTCTCGTGGGCATCAAAACCAGAGGGCTTCCGATTGCGAAGGCCCTCTCCTCAAACATCAAGACATTCGCGGATGTCGAAGTCCCCGTAGGAGAGATGGACATCTCGCTGTATCGCGATGATTTGACCACATTGAACGACCAAGCCGTTCTGAATCAATCGAATTTGAACTTCCCTATCCAAGGGAAAGACATCATCTTGGTTGACGACGTCATCTATACCGGGCGCACCGTGCGTGCGGCGATTGAGGGGATCTTCTCCAAAGGAAGGCCTAGCAAAATCATGCTGGCGGTTCTCGTCGACCGCGGCCATCGGGAACTCCCCATCCGCGGGGACTTCGTCGGCAAGAATGTGCCCACGTCCAAAAAAGAACTCATCGCGGTTCATCTTGCTTCGATCGACGGCAAGAGCAATGTCGAACTCTGGGATAGAGACTAATAAAGGGATTACTTATGAAACTAATTTACAACATTCAAGATAGGCCCCCGTTTGGGAAAACGCTTGTCTTCGCCTTCCAGCAGATGATCGCCATCATGGCAGCCACCTTGCTTGTTCCGCTTATCACAAGCACCTATACCACCCCGGATGGTGGAACTCTTCTATTCGACGCCGCCGCGGCGCTTTGCGGCGCGGGCTTTGGCACCATCGTCTATATCCTTTTCACCAAAGGCAGAAGCCCGGTGTTCCTTGGCTCATCCTTCACTTTCTTAGGCGCTTATAGCGCGGTAATCGGCGCCGGCTTCGGCTATTGGGGCGTCCTCATCGGAATCTCGATGGCGGGTCTAGTCTACGTCATCATGGCCATCATCATCAAATTCGTTGGCTCCGCTTGGGTCAATAAGCTCCTCCCCCCTGTTATCATCGGCCCCGTCGTCGCGTTGATTGGCCTTTCGCTCTCTTCGACCGCTACCTCTTGGGCGATGTCAAACGGCGGCAATGACTATAGTCTCCTCTCGATTCTCTGCGCTCTTGCAACGTTCCTTGTTATCGTCGTCTGCTCCATCAAAGGCAACAAGACCATCAAGCTAATCCCGTTCATCATCGGCATCGGGGCCGGTTATCTTCTCGCCCTTATCTTCACCCTCATTGGCATGGCTGCTGGCGTTGAGTCCATGCAGCTTCTCAGCTTCGATTCGTTCAAAGCCCTTGCCCCCTTCTCCATCACGAGCATCTTGGATTATCCTAAGTTCACTCTTCTTGAAGCCTGCTTGCACCCTGAGGCCAGCAACATCAATTGGCCCGCGATCGGCTCTATCGCCATCATCTTCGTCCCCATCGCGGTGGTCGAGCTTGCTCAGCATGTCGCTGATCACAAAAACCTTTCCTCCATCATTGAAAAAGACCTCATCACTGACCCCGGCTTAGACAAGACTTTGCTTGGCGATGGCGTTGGTTCCATCGTCGGAGGCTTCGTCGGAGGCGCGGCCAACACCACCTATGGCGAATCCATCGGCTGCGTCGCCATCACCGGGAACGCTTCCGTTATTTCCATCTTCGTCGCCGCCTGCGGCTGCATCCTCCTCTCCTTTGTCTCCCCCTTCGTCGCTCTTATCAACTCCATTCCGAAGTGCGTCATGGGCGGCGCTTGCATCGCTCTCTACGGTTTCATTGCTGTCTCTGGTTTGCAAATGCTTCGCAAGGTCGACCTCGGCGACAACCGCAACCTCTTCCCTGTCGCCGCGATCTTCGTTTGCGGCATTGGCGGCCTCTCCCTCAAGTTCGTCTTCCGCACCACCGACACCACCGACCCCACCGACCCCACCAACACCATCGAGCTCACTTCGCTTGCTTTCGCGATGATCCTTGGCATCGTCACGAATCTCATCACCCATTCTGGCAAAGACAAGGAAAAGTCCCCTGAAACAGAAGGGGCTTCCGAAGATGCTTTCATCAGCGAAGGCTCTTCGACGCAGGAAATCGAATAAGCTTTCCGACAAGTAAACTGAGGATGTTCCTAACGGGGCATCCTTTTTTTGACGCAAGAAAAAAGCGCCTTGCTTGGGCAAGACGCTTGAGGGCTGCTTATTACTTATTCAAGTCTGCTAAGCGATTCACGAAACCGTTGATGGCTTTTGTTTTTGCTTTCGCGCCTTCTGGATCCTGCTTATCGATGATGGAGGAAACCTGAACGAGAAGGTTCAGCTGAGACATGGTGGTGAGGATGCCTTTGAGGTTTATCTTCTTCTGGTCGCCGTCCCATTCTTTCTTCTCTTCTTGGGTGAGGGTCGATTTGATGGCCATCGCGGCGAAGCAGGAATCCTTGTCGATGCCTAGGAACGCCTCTTTGGCTTTGTCTTCGTCGTTGCAATAGGGGAGGCTGTTTTTTCCTGCAAGCAAGAGAGCGAGGACGGGGGCTGCTTTGCTATCGTCGCCTAAAACGGCCTTCGCCATGCAAAGAGCGCATTTTTCGTCTCTAGAGGAAGAAAGGAGATTGAGGTATCCATTCAAAGCTTCCCGCACGATGTCGTTGCTTTTGATGGAAGAGAAAATGGATTCGGAGATGATGCGGAAATCCGCGTCTAGTTCCTTATCCAAGGTATTTAAGGCATCTTTGTTTCCATAGAGAGCTTCGCTTAAGGAGGAGAGGGTCTCTTCTTTGCTATCGTATTCGTTGGTGTCCGAAAGCAAATAAAGCAAGCCGAAAGCGGTCTTCTTGGCTTGGCTATCAAGGGCCTTTTTGGCCTCTTCGATGAAGGCATCGCCACTTAGCAACCCTTCTCCTAAAGCTTTGATGGCCTCTTGATCTTTGGCTAGGGCCTTCTCGAAGTTCTCGGTGCGGCTCTTCTTGACGGAGTTTGAGACCGATTTGCCAAACTTCTTGAAGATATTGTCCTTCTCGTCTTTGGCGACTTCTTTGTTGTCCTCGATTCCTTTGTTGATGAGTTCGACGTCTTTGCTCAGACGGTAGAGCTTGGCGGATAAGACCAAGCCGTTCATTTGATTGCTTTCCATGATTCTTTTTGAGTTTGTTTCTCCCTGGCGCGTATTGTACGCTTCTAGATCGATAGAGGCGCTTATTTCTTTGTTGTTTCAACCGGCCTCAACATATTTGATTTATGGCTTAAAAAATAGGAATTCTTGAAATTTGATACTTTAAAATTCAACGTTTGACTCTTTTTGCCTTGCCAACAAAAAAGAACCAAAGAAAGGTTCTTTTTGCGTAGATACGAAGATTGCTTAGATTTTGAAAATCCTGCCTTCTGAAGTCTTTAAATGGGGTTTTGCGTCGTTTTCTGCTTCGTATCCGAGAATGATGTTCGAAATGCCTTCGACATCCTCGTCGATGCCCGCTTTTTTGAGAATGGCCTTGCCTTCTAAAGTGCTGAAGCTTTCTTTCGCGCGGTGAATCCAGCAAGACCCAAGTCCTAAGGCTTCGGCTTCTAGAAGCATGTAGGCGGAAGCGATGGCGCCGTCGTAGACATAGGTCCTTGCTTGTTTCTTGGCCAAAACCACGATGACGCATTTGGCCCCATAGAAGGGATCGCCTTGCCTGCCCATGATGGAGGCGTTGAGCCTAGAAAGGTCTGAAATGACTTTCTCGTCGGTAAGGGCGAGGAAGATGGTTTCCTGCCTGTTCATCCCCGTGGGGGCGTCAATGCCGGCTTGGATGACCTGGCTGATTTTCTCTTCCTCAACTTTCTTGTCGCTGTAATTGCGGCAGGAATGGCGTTTCTTGATTAGCTCTAATAATTCGTTGCTATCCATGGATTTTTCCTCCTGGCTCAAGTCTAGGTCGTCAGAAGAGAAAATTCAAAAGAAAAAGGCCTAGTTTCCTAGGCCGGACGAATCGAGAATTCCTTAATGGGAATCGGAGAGGTTCAGCAGCGACTCGCAGGGGAGCCCAACGGCCTTTTCGCCGTGAAGCTCTTCGAGATTGATGACGGTGAGGCAGGCCACAGGGGTGCCCCCGGCAAGAGTAATGAGCTCTTTGAGAGCGGCGAAAGTGCCGCCTGTCGCCATGAGGTCATCGATCATGAGGACCTTGTCGCCTGCTTTGAAAGAAGAGGCGGGGATCTCCATCGTCGCGGTGCCGTATTCGAGCTGATAGGAGACTTTCATGGTCACGCCGGGGAGCTTGCCGGCTTTTCTAGCCATGACGAAGCCGATGCCCATTTTATAGGCCAGCGCGCACCCGAAGGTGAAGCCTCTTGATTCGGGTCCGATGATGACGTCGGGATGGTATTTCTCCGCCATTTTCGCAAGCCGATCAACGGCCTCTTTAAAAGCCGCGGGATCGCGCAAAAGAGGGGAGATATCCTTGAAGGAGATACCTTTTTTTGGGAAGTCTGGGGTGACTCCGATGTATTTTTCTAAGTCCATGATGAAGTGAGAATCCTTTCCGAGAAATTATAAACGGGAGCAGCGAGAATGCTGCCCCCGTTTAAAGGAATTTGTAAGAAGAATTAGCCAGCGATGCCGGTTGCGTATTTGACGATGTAGATCGCAAGGAAAGCAACGGAGCAAGCAGCGACGGCGATGTCGTCTTTTTTGAAGCGTCCAGCGACAAGGGTCATGATCGTATAAGTGATGAAGCCCCAAGCAATACCATCGGAGATGGAATAGGCAACGCACATGACGATGACGGTGATGAAGCCGGAACCGACAGCGACCCAGTCTTTCCACTCGAGATGCTCAAGGTTCTTGAACATGCAGATACCGACGTAGACAAGAGCAAGGCCGGTGACGGCGTTCGTGGAGAAGGCGCTTAAAGCGGGATAGATGAGAAGGCTCAAACCGAAGAGCAAGCCGGTGACGACGGCGGAAAGGCCGGTGCGGGCGCCAGCGGCGACGCCGGTGGTGGATTCGACGAAGGAAGTGACGGTGGTGGTGCCGCAGATGGAACCGAAGACGGTGCCAACGGCATCGACGATCATCGCGGGACGATCGTCGACTAGGATGTTGCCATCGGCGTCGACCATGCCAGCGCCAGCTTCAACGCCGACCAAAGTGCCGGTGGTGTCGAAGAAGTCAACGAAGAGGAGCGAGAAGGTGAAGGCATAAGCCATCGGCTGGGCAAAGACATCGAAGCCCATGAAGCAGGAGCCGAAGATTTTGCCGATGTTGCCGATAGAAGCGATGCTGTAGCTGCTATCGTAGAAAGGACTGAAGCCGCTCACGCCGGCGCTGCCCATAGAGCCGCAGATGATGGCCATGATAACGATGGCGATGATGACGGAGAATTTGTTAATCCAGAAGCAGAATTTGTTTTTCTGGGGCAAAGCGGAAAGGGCGATAACGAGGATAACGCCGAGAAGACCCATGAGAACGGTCGGCTCTTGGAAGCTGCCGAGGGTGACGAGGGTCGCGCCATCGGCAATGATGCCCATGTTTTGGAAGCCGATGAAGCAGATGAAGAAGCCAATGCCCGCGGAGATCGCGAACTTAAGGGACTTCGGAATATGGCGGACGATCCAGCCACGGAGAGGAGTAATCGAGATGATCAAGAATAGGATGCCGTCGACCATAACGAGGCACATGGATTGCGCGAAGTTATAGCCAAGGCCGAGCATGACGTTGTAGGCGACCAAGGAATTAAGACCGAGGCCGGAAGCAAGTCCAACGGGAAGTTTGCCGTAGAATCCCATGAAGATTGTCGTAACGGCGGCCGAGATGGCAGTAGCGGCGAAGACAGCGGCGCGAACGTCTTCGACGGACGCCCAGATGTCCCCATAAATGAGGATATAACGCACCTCGCCAATAATTTTTACATTTGAGGTTGTTGCGCCAACGAGATCTGCCCAGTTGCCGGACAGCATGTTCGCGTTGAGCGGTAGGATGTAGAACATCGCAAGGAAGATGACGAGTCCGCCAATGAGTTCCTTTAAGATGCTGCTCCCGCGGTTGTTGATCTGGAAATAGTTGTTGAGCCAATTTCCAAATTTGGTTTTCGGTGACCAGCCGCTAGGTTGATTGCTCTCTGGTGAAGATTCGACAGTTGTTGCTTCAGCCATAGTCTTTTCCTCCTATATAAATAAGTAAGACTTGTCTTTAGGAGGCAGGGATGTCGGGAGCTTGGGGTACGAACAAGGAGGAAAAGCGCAAAAGGAGAGCAGTTCTTTGGCAGTTTTTTCTTCTTTGTTCCCTTTCTTTAGCTCGTAGTGCCTGACTTCATGGATCAGGCGTAGAGACTGCCGGACCTTATCTCCGACATATACGACCTATCGACGTTAAGTAACTATATATAAAGAATATGCTTTGCAAACATGAAAGCGGTTTATCGCTAAACATTCGTTTTGACCCCTATTTAGGCCGGCGGGCTATGTTACAATAACGGGCTAGAAAGAAGGTACCCATTCATGGATATAACCGCCTACAAGAACGTCGTTTTGCTAGAGCATCCTTTGCTTAAGCACAAAATCTCCATCCTCAGGAACAAGAACACCCCGACGAGCGAATTCCGTCCGGTCGTGAAGGAAATCGCGATGATGGAGGCTTATGAATCCCTCAAGGATCTCCCCACGGTCCCAACTGAAATCGAGACTCCAATCGAAAAGACCGTCCAGCCGATGGTCGAAGGCCATAATCTCTGCTTCGTTCCCATTCTCCGCGCGGGCATGGGCATGGTCGATGGCTTCACTGAGCTTATCCCAACCGCGCATGTGGGCCATATCGGCTTATACCGTGATGAAGTCACCCATGAACCCCATGAATATTACTGCAAGCTCCCGAAAGGCCTTGAAGACATGGAGGTCTATCTCCTTGATCCGATGCTAGCCACCGGCGGCTCTGGAATCGACGCGATCAAGATGCTCCGCAAGCACGGGGCCAAGCATCTCCACTTCGTTTGCATCATCGCCGCCCCAGAAGGAGTCAAGGCCTTCTGCGAAGCCAATCCAGACGTCCCTCTCTACATCGGCTCGCTTGACCGCGAGCTCAACGCGAACGCCTACATTTGCCCAGGGCTTGGCGATGCTGGCGATCGAATCTTCGGAACCCAAAATTAACTATCGCAGGAAGCCGTTTGGATCTCTGGAATCCGAGCGGCTTTTTATGCCTTGATTTTTCAAGATTCTCCTAAAAACGAGGGTTTTATTGCTATATATGTTTCATCATGTACTCTAAAAACGCTCGATATAGCTAAACTTTTTTGCTTAATGGTACATGATGGGTACATGATAAAAAACCCCGCAAGAATGGGGTTTTTTACTTGTTTTGCAGAATCTTTACATCAAGCCGACTGCGTCGTCTCTATCGATGGCGGCATCCATTTCCTGGATGTCTTTCTCTTCTGGGACATAGACATAAGGAAGCTGACGGTCGAGCTCGCGGTAATCAAGCCCAAAGCCGATGAGGAACTTGTTCTCGGTGAGAACCTTGCCCGCATAATCAACGGTGACGTTCTCTTTTCTCATCGCCTGTTTATCGAAGAGAGCGCAGACAATGATGCGCTTTGGCTTGTAGTGGGTATTCAAATATTGGATAAGGAACTTCATGGAGAGGCCCGTGTCGATGACATCTTCCACGATGACGAGCGTCCTGCCGTTTGGCGAGAAGGTGAGGTCTTTCACTAGATGGACCGTGCCCGTGGACTGGGTGCCTTCGTAGGAAGAAGTCTCCACGAAGTCGATGTTGATCTTCCTTTTGACGTTAGGGATAAGGGAATAAAAGAAGTTAAGCGCCCCCTTCATGACGCCGACGAAGAGAGGGATTTTCTCCTCGTGAGCTAACTCTTGGGTCAGCTGATTGCCCAAACGAGCGCAGGTGGCTTGGATTTCTTCTTGCGACATCACCAATTCTTTCATGGGTGGCTCTCCTCCGATAATCGGAACTATATTTGCCTATCGTACCAACTAGGGGAAGCAAGGGCAATTGCAAAAAATAAGGTTCTTGAAAGAAAGCGCTATGATTTCAACTTTGAGGGAAATGTGTATATTCTATAAGGAATTAAAGAGGGCTCGTCCCAAAGGAGAAATTATGAAACTCGACAACATCCGTTTAGGTCTTACTTATGATGACTTGCTTTTGATTCCGCAGAAATCCGAGGTTGTCCCTTCTGAGGTTCAGCTTGGGGCGTGGCTTACTAAGAAGATCCACCTTAATATCCCCGTTGTGAGCGCGGCTATGGATACCGTCACTGAGCACGCTCTTGCGATTGCTCTTGCTCGCGTCGGCGGCATCGGCATGATTCACAAGAACATGTCAATCGAAGCCCAAGCCAAGGAAGTTGCCTTGGTCAAGGCTGCTGAAGTTGGCGATGATCCGAACGCCGTCACCGATGAACAGGGGCGTCTCCTTTGCGGCGCGGCGGTTGGCGTTGGCGCCAACACGATGGAACGGGTCGCCGCTCTTCTTAAAGAAGGCGCGGATGTCATCACGGTCGATTCGGCCCATGGTCATTCGGCCAATATCCTTCGCGTTGTGAAGCAACTTCGCGACGCTTACCCTGAACTCCAAATCGTCGCCGGGAATATTGTCACCAAAGAGGCCGCCGAAGATTTGATCAAAGCGGGTGCCGATACCGTTAAAGTCGGCATCGGCCCTGGCTCCATTTGCACTACCCGCGTCGTTTCTGGCGTTGGCATGCCTCAAGCGAGCGCCGTTGATGAAGTCGCCACGTACTGCAAAGGCAAGGGCGTCTGCGTCATCGCCGACGGAGGGCTTAAATATTCCGGCGACATCGTGAAGGCTTTGGCTTTGGGCGCGGACACCGTCATGCTCGGCTCCTTGCTCGCTGGATGCGAAGAAGCTCCGGGCGAAGTGATTGAAATCAATGGCAAGAAGGTTAAGTCCTATGTTGGCATGGGGTCTCTCGCCGCGATGAAACGCGGTTCCGCAGATCGCTATTTCCAAAAGTCCTCGACCTCGGTCGAAAAGCTTGTTCCCGAAGGCGTTGAGGCAAGGGTCGCTTGCTCTGGCACCGTTGCTTCCACCGTCTATCAGCTTTGCGGAGGCTTAAGAAGCGGCATGGGCTATTGCGGGGCGAAAGACCTCATGAAACTTCGCGAGAACGCTCATTTCGTCCAGATCACAAATGCCGGCCTTAAGGAATCGCATCCCCACGATGTTAACATCGCCGTCGCCGCCCCTAACTACACCCACGGGTGCTAATGATGAAGAAAGTCGTTCTAATCAATGGCTCAAGCCACGAACACGGCTGCACCTATCGCGCCCTTTTGGAAGTTCAAAACCAGCTTAAGGTTAATGGGATTGAGTCCGATATCGTTTTCCTCGGCAATAAGCCGCTTGCTGATTGCATGGACTGTGGATTCTGCTATAAAAACCATAGGTGCGTGATGAATGACTTTGTCAATGAGATTGGCGAAAAGATGGGGGACGTGTATGGGGGAATCGTTGCTGGAAGCCCTGTTTACTATTCTGGGGCAACGGGCAGAGTCACCTCTTTCCTTGATCGCCTGTTCTATAGCCATGGGCGTCATATGAGGGGCTTAGTCGGTGCTTCTGTCGTCTCTTGCAGGAGAGGAGGAAACTCCGCGACCTTTGAAAGGCTGAACCAATACTATCTTATTAACGACATCATCGTCCCCGGTTCTCAATATTGGAATATGATTCATGGCTTTACCTATGAAGACGCGGACAAAGACCTTGAGGGGCTCCAGACAATGAGGCGCCTTGCGGACAACATCGCTTATGTGATGAAACTTCA
>CAVECL010000044.1:0-9812 GCA_963614595.1 Parasutterella excrementihominis
CCGCATCTTCTGATTTCCTTCTCAAGTTTCTTATAGCCGAGGCTGGATCCGCTGTCGAAAAGAGGGGCCATGCCTAGACAAACGAGGCTATCCGCGTTTCGAAGCGCCCCGAAATTATTGAAATGCCGGTCTTCGTTGGCCAGGAGATAATCGAAGACGATCATCTTGTCGAGGAATTCCTTCGCGTCAGGAATCCCAAGGGCCGCGCAGCAAGAAAGAAGGTGCGTATAGGGGGAATCGTTGTTGCTTGGCTTATTTAGCATCAATAGGCGCCAGGCGGGAATCAGATCGGTGTTAGCATCAACGAAATCCGGGCAGACGCAATAAGGGAAGCCTTTATCCCAAAGAAGAGCATAAGGAACGTGGGGGATGCCTAAAAAGAAGCGATTCTAGAGGCGATGACCTCATTAAAGGGTTCCTGATAGAAAGGGGAAGAACCGCCTTTTGCAAGGATTCTCTTCCCGTTCTCGATTTTCCAACGTTTCTTAAGAAAGCCATCGCTTGAAGAGTCGGGAGAGGAAAAATTCAGGCGATTCCCGCTTTTCTCGGCGCCGAAAAGCACGTCCCCGACATCGCTAGAGAACTCATTTTGGAAGAAATTGACCTTTTCCCATGCAAGATCGCTGTTCTCGGGCTTCATCCAGTATTGATCGGAAAGGCTTAAGCCCAAAGAGCGGAGCAAAAGGCATCTCGCATTGCTCAAGCCGAATTTCGCTAACGCCTCGTCCAAGCCCTTTCGGCTGGAAGGAATCGCCCGATCTTCCTTTCGCGAAAAGCCCTGCTTGCAGTCAGTTATCACGCCTCATTGGGCTTCGAGGTGAAGGCGGATTCCTCTAGATGCTTCGCGGCGATCGAACGGAAATAGGCGATGTTCGCGTAACGGTCCTCTCTCCCCTCCTCGTCCGTGATCTCTGCGACGTATTCGCTTTCCTCGCGGAGGATTAGATTCCCCTCATTCAAAAGGAGGAGCCTCTTATAGAATTCCTCGACGCGCCTAGACAAAGCGGCGAAATCCAGACTTCCCGCATTAAGGTAATTGGCAAGGGCGAGCGAGCCCAATGCCGCCCCGAAATAAACCCTCATCTCCGGGGAAGCCAAAGCCGAATCCGCGACAAAACGATCGAAGAGCAAAGTCCCCTCCTCGGTTGAGGCCATGCGGCTAAGGCAGAAGGAATAGATCTCCTTCAATCTTGGGTCATTCCAGGCGCCTAGCTCCTCAATGAGGCCGGCGTTGCACATCAAGGCGGCCATGATGGGGATCTCTTTCTCGCTGACGATCCCGAAAGTCTCTTTGTAGGCGAAGAGGAAGCGCGCGTAGATGAAGGACAGATCCACCATCCCCATCTCGTAGTCTTCGCCCCCTTCAAGCTCGCCTAAGGCATCCATCATCGCCTGGTTATCCCTAAAAACCTCCTTCATCACCCTCCACTGGATCCTGCGCTCCTCGCTCTCGTCTAGGTCCTTGATGCAATCGGGCGAGGCGAAAAGCAGAGCGAAGCAATAGACCCACTGCCCGTATTCGGCGTTCGCGTTAATTGGGGGGCGGTTATACATCTTTAGGTGGCTCTTCGCCTGCTGGATGAGCTCCTTCTCTACGCTTACGGTGCTGTCTAAAGTGAATTCCTTGATCTGGGTGAGGGAGGAGGAGTTGAGGCTCGCGCTGATTGAGAGGATGTCCCTAGCTAGGGTCGTCCTCTCCTTTTCCTTCACCCAAGGGCAAGCCTCCTTCAGCTCGCTTTCGATCCTAGAGGCGCATTCGATGAGCTTCTCCTTGCCTCTGCTCCCGTCTTCAAAAGCGACAAGAGAAACGTTGCATAGATCCTTAAAAAGCCGATATCTCTCCTTCAAGGGAGCGATGTTCGCCTGGGCAAAGCGATAAAGCGATCCCAGAAGAGGCCCTTCTTTTTCTTGCTCGCCCATCATCCCCTCCTCTTGCAAAGCCTCTAAGCAAAGGGAGGGGAAAAGCGCCTTCTGGCCTTCTAGGAAAATCCTCATCCCCTCCTTCCTTTGCAGAAGGCGAAGCAAAGAAGGGGCTTCCTCGTGGAAACGCGCGCCCGAGATCAGGCAAAGATAGGAAACAAGCTCAAAGGGTTCCGCGACGCCTTTCATGAAAACCCCATCGAAAAGAACGAAATCGAGGCAGGCGGAAGCCAAGAAGAGGGAGAGAGCCCCTTCCTTTCCCTTCTTCGCGCCTTCCCCGCTTTTTCTAGCTTCCGTTAAAAAGCAAAGGAAGGTCTTGGAAAGAGAAGATTCGAAGTCCTTAAGCAGCGTCGCGACATCACTTGGCAAAGCTTGGGCCATGTCTTTTCCTCCTGTGTTTTTCTTCCTTTGAATTATAAGGGAAAGGGGCTAGGCAAAGAAGGGAAAGAAAAAAAGAGGGGAGGAATTTCCTCCTCCCTCCTCCCCTTATTCTTCATGGCCTTTCAGGCGCGGCAAAGCCTCTTTGAGGATCGAGCTGACCATCTTGTCCGCGGAAGCGAATTCCAAAGTCGCTTCCGGGGACAGGGAGAGATTGATCGCGCGGTAAGAGGAATCTAGCGCGTAGACGGCGCGGTAGATCTTCGCTAAGGAGATCTGCTCGAATCCTTTGTAACGGTAACGATCGCCCATGAAGGTGAAGAGGGATTTGCCCCAGTTGGAGCAGGAAAGGAGGGTTTCGCTTGCCTCATTCAGGAAGGGAGCCATCTTCTTCAGCTCGCTGGAGGCGTCGAACCGGGGGAAACTCTCTTTCTGGCCTTCTTCGCTAAGGAGATAAACCTTGAGGCTAGAGGGCTTTTCAAGCCTTTCTTGCATATAGGAAAGGCGGCTCTCCCCTTTTAGGAAGGGCTTAAGGAGAGAAAGGAACTCGCCATAGACGAATTCATGCATCGCCTGCAAGCCAAGATAAGGGACGTTGCTCACCTTATAGGGAGGGCAGTCCAGGGTCAGTTCATGGGTGTTGAAGACGTCATATAGGGCTTCGAGGGCCTTTAGGTGAGGGAGAAGCCCGACGTGGATGACGGTCAAGGACTCTTTCGCGTTCTCTAACAGGGCGTTTTCTTCTTCGCTTCTCCCCTCGCTTAGGAATTTCTTGCCATTTGCTTTGGCCACATAAGAGGCCATCGCGTCGGCAAGGCCGACGATATGCTGGCAGTCAGGGCAGGCCTTCTCGCTTTTTTCGGTGTAGGCGTTCCCGCAGATGGGGCACTTCTTCTCTTGGGTATTCATGGTGACGTTTTTCTTTCTTCTGAGCCTTTTGCTCGCTTCCTAAATAAAATACCTTTTTCTTGGACTTCTGTCACAGGAAACAAGGTTTCGCGGACACTTTTCCTAATTTTTGTTTTGAATTTATTGGAAGGCCATTCAAAAGGTTTGAAAAAAGAGAGCCTAAGTTAACAAGAAAGAAGAATCGAAGAAGCGTCTGAGGATCATGAGATCGGCAGTATAACAACGGAACTAGCGAAATTATTGGGAAGTTGACAAAGCCAGGCAATCCCGATAGAGTTTTCATGGGCTTACTTAGTAGGTCCACACCGTGGCGGGAAGAAGTCCCGCCATTTTTTTATTCGCCCGATCCTCCTAAATCACCCCGCTTATCTCCCTATCCGATATGAGAAATGCGGCATGAAAAAAGAGTTATATTCCCCAAAATCTCAAAGAAAAAAGGAGTTTTGGGGAAATATAGATAAGCGAAAGAACGATTACAAAATCAAAAAACAAACGTCGCCGCCGAAAGAAATCGCCTCTATGGAAGCATGATGATGGGGCTTTTTTTCAGGCTCATGCCTAGAAGGCTTAAAATCCGCCCTACTGCTTCTTACCTTTGCTAGGCTTCAGCCTCTTGGAGGAACTAGAATCGAATTTGCCCGCGCCCACTTTCCTTGGAAGCAGCTTAGCCTCTTCCTCAGCCTCTTCTTTCGGGGCGAGGGACTCCGCTTTCGAAAGCAATTCGTCCATCTTCCTCATCATGAGCTTCGTCTCGAGCTGCTTCGCTTCTTCCAGCTCTCCCCCGAAGCGCTTCAGCAATGCCTCTAGCCGTTTCAAAAGGGGCTCGCTCTCTTTCGCGAAGCTCTCCACTTTGGAAGAGACCCCGTTCATCTTCTCTAGGCAAGAGGAGAGCCTCTCCTCGTAGCCTTTCAAAGCCTCCATTTTCTTGGCGATCTCGCTCTCTTTCTGGGCGAGCTCGGCTTCTAGTTTCTCCAAAGCGGAGAGCTCATCGACGATCGAATCCAGTTTGGCGATCGCCTCATCGATGTTTCTTTCTGCCATAGGTCAAACCTCCTAATTTCTTTCTGATGATCTCTTGGTAGCAATTCAGCGCGTCCAGGGAGAAGTAATCCTTTTCCTCCTCCGTGAGAGAAGGCTTCAGCTCCTCGTATTTCTTGAGGTAGCTGTCAAGCCCCTTCCTCTCGCGGTGCTTATAGATATGGGCGAGGTTGTCTTTCTCCGGGAAATATTTCTTATACAGGGCCCTGGCTTTTTCGATGTCTTCGCTCCTCAAGAGGAAATCGATGCATCGTTGCGCCTTCTCTTCCTCCCCTTCTAGCCCCGAGGAATCCTCGCTTAGGGAGGAATAGGCGTCGAGATAGCCATATTCCACCTCAAGCCTGCAGCATTCTTCGTAAGCTTTGGGGTCAAAAGAGGGGCCTTCTTTCTCCTTCTCTAAGGAGGCGCGGGCGTTTTTGATGTAGGCGTAGGCGTCTTTGTATTCCTTGAGGGCGAAGTACTGCTTCGCGTTGCTTAGCCACCTGTCAAAGGTGAAGTCGTTGCTGAAATAAGAGGAGAGATGGCTCGAGGAGGAGATCTCTTCCAAGGGCATCTCCTTGTTGGAGAGGAAGCATTCCTTCACCTCCTCGCTCACCCTGGAGCTCTCGAAGAGGATCACTTTCTTCCTCGCCCGGGTGAGCCCCACGTAATAGCGGTTGAAATAGCGGCGGTACAAAGTGCTGTAGAACTTCTCTTGCCTCTTGTTTTCTTTGTTTTTCTCCGCGATCCTCTTCCAGACCTCAGGCGAGGCGGAGAAGAAGTCATAAAGGATCACGATGTCCCTTTCTCTCCCTTTGATCTCCTCGATCGTGAAGACTTCATCGCGAGGGAAAAGCGGGTAGAGCTTAAGGAACTCCTGCTTCTTGGCCTCGCTTGGGGTGATGATGGCGATCTCGTTATGCAGGGAGAGCGATTCATCGCCAACGAGGGCTTTGAAAGCGAGCGGATCCAATAGATAGGCGGGTTTCGCGGCCTCTTCGTTTTGCTTCGCCGAGGTGAGGGAGACAAGCGGGTTCTCCGAATAAAGCTTGTCCGTCCCGACCGTCTTCTTTCTTATGTCGTTGAGGAGGTTGATGTATTTGACCACCTCCGGGGAGCTTCTCATGACCTCGGTGAGGTAAGAGGATTCCCTCCTCTCTTTCTTATCAACGCCGAAATCCTCGTAGATCCGCTTCTTCGCCTCCCTCATCCTGAGCAAGGAGGGGTTAATGGATTGGTTGTCGTCCCCATAGGCGTAGAAGTTCCGCCCTTTCGTCGAGGCGACGATGCTGTCGATTTCAGGGAGGGTCAGATCCTGCAGCTCATCGACGATGACCGCGTCGAACCTGTCCTCTTTGAGCAGGCCGTCCTTGAAGAGGTCCTTTACGAGGAAAGAGGCCATGTTGTCGTCTAGATAACCGAATTCCTTGAGATGGGAGGCGTAGGCTTTGCAGTATTTGTAGATGACCTCGATCCTTCCTTCGTCTAGGTCCTTCTCCTCGGAAAGGTCCTTTTTGAACCGTTCCAGGCTCCCGTTTAGGAAATAGGCGAAGTCCCTTTCCTGGTTGAAGCTGCGGAAGAAAAGGTAGATCGTAGAAGCGGCGTCATAGGGATTAGGGTCGATCAAGGACAGATTGACCCGCTCCCTCCTCAGCTTCTCGATCTCGCTCACGCCTTTGACGAGGCTGTGCTTGATTCCGCCCGCCCCGCTGATCCAGCGATAAAAATAGGCAAAATCCTTCTCTCTTGGAACCCTCTTCCCGTCGATTTCGACTTCATAGGCGTATTCGCCTGCGCCCCCAAGGGCGCTCGCGTTCTTTAGGCATTCCCTCACGAAATCGCGGTAGGTCCAGCAGCAGACCCCATCTTCGCTCACCCCGTAGTTCGCAAGCTCTTGTCTCACGTGATTCGCAAGCATCGGCATGAAGGTGAGGTAAAGGACGCTCATCCCTTTCTCCTCGCTTTCCTTGATCTTCTTGCAGAGCTGCTCGCTCATGAGGGTCTTCCCAGTGCCCGCCGCCCCGTAGACAAGGGAAGGGGGCGCGCCGAAAGAGTCATTGAGGAGATTCTCCTGCTCATTCGTGAGCAAGGGGACTTTGCAGTAGGAGCCCTCGCCCTTCTCGCCGAGATAGGCGTTATAAAGGAAGACCTTGCTCTCCTTCTCCTCTTTCTTGTTCTGATGAAGGAAGGCGAAATCGACTTTTCTAGCGATGGAGGAAGCGAGCTTCTCGGCGATTTCCTTGTAATCGTCGTGCTCGGTGCCGCTAGAGACGTAAAGCAAGACGATGTCTTTTTCGTTGAAGCGATCATCCCCCATCTGGTCGCCGAAGCAATAGAAGAGGCGCCTGTTCCCGTAGTTCCCGGCGATCCTTGCCCTGCGAATCCAAATGTTTCTCTCCCCGGTTTTCGTCTTGATGGTGAAATCGTGCTTGAGATCGTCCCATTTGCCTCTGGTCTCTTCCCTTTCTTCGTAAAGGAAGGCGTCGATGATCTCCTTGATTCTCCGTTCCAGATCCTTGTCGTTCTTATAGCAATCCTCGAAGTTCCTGCCCCAATCGAAGACCCTTCTCACCGGGATTCTTTTTTCTTTGGGAACACTGAGAGGATCCTCTTTAGGCGGAGCTTCCTTTTTCCTAGCCGCCTCGCCTTGAGGCTGTTTCGCGGGAGCTTTCGCCCCATCAAGAGGCTTGCCCTCTTCTTTTGGCGCAGCCTCCTCAGCTTTTTCTTTTTTCTCTTTCCTCAAGGCGAAGACGAGCTCCCCTTTAGCCTGCCTCACGATTTCATAAGAAGAGGGGAAGAGCGCGACCTCCTCAGAAGAGACCACCCTTCCTTTTCCTTGCTTCAATGCCAAATGAAGAATCAGGTGGAAGCCGATTTTCCGGTGTTTCGCCACGGCGCAAAGAAGCCCGCTCTTGCTCCGGTAGCAGATAATCAGACCGAAGGAAGAGAGGCGATAATCCTTCTCTTTTATCGCTTGCTGGCATTCTAGGCGCGCCCTGAGCCCTTGCTCTCCTTTGGGGAAGCGCTTAGGGAGGTTCAAAGGCGCGTTCCCTTTTCCAAGATACCGCTCTGCCTCTTGCCGTTCTCTGCTGCCCTCTGGCAGCGCTTCGGAGAACCTTATCCTCACATACTCCTCGCCCGCGCTTTCTTGAGGATGGCTCTCTTTCTTCAAACATTCGCTAGGAGGCTCCTCCATCGGGGCGGCTTCATTCGAAGGCGCAGCCTCTGCTTTTCTCCTCTCCGCCTTCTTGAAGACCAACCGCTTGTTCTCCTTCTCGAAAGAGAGGAATTCGTAGGACTTCGGGATGAAGCCTTCGGGGACGATTCCTTGGATCAGGCCTTTTTCATCCAGTTCCAGCCTCGTCAGAAGGAAGAAACTTTCTTGCTTTTGAAGGAGCAAGGCTTTCTTGCCCCCTTCGTCTTGATAAAGGGCGAGAGGGAGAAAGAAAGAGGGGGAGAAAGCCTTTTTCTCCTTCAAAGACTCCTTGAGGAGCTTTTTGAGCTGCGACTGCGAGAGGGTCGAGTAGGTCTTTAGCTTCTCTTTCCCTAACAGAGGGGTTTCTCTTTCCTTCAGATAGTTTTCCAATTCTTTGAGCAAGGCTTCCGCCTCTTCCATCGGAGAGCCAGGCAAAGAGAAGTCGACTTCAGGGAGAGGGGATTCCTCTTCCTTCTTCTCTTCCAAAGGCGTTTTCCTTTTGAAGAGAAGCTTGCTCGAGTCGTAGGAATAGCCCAGCACGCAATAGGCGATTCTGAAGGTCTCCGCGTTCAAGACTTCGCAGTATTCCTTCTCTTCCCCTTCGTCTGTCTTAAGAAGCATAAACCCCAAGGTGTTTTTGCGATTCCCATTCACCGTGGTTGCGAGCTTTATTTTGTAGGGGTTGCCCTTGTTTTTAGAAAACAGCTCCAGGATCTCTAGCCTCGAGCAGCCATAGAAAATGGTCTTCGCGTCGATTAACGCGGCGGAAGAATCCCCATTCTCTGGAGAAAAGTCTTCCTCCTTGACCTTTTTGCAAAGCTCGAAAGAAGGCTTCTCCTTCTTTTCGAGAAGGAGGCTTAGATCGCCGTTTGGCAGTTCTTTGATCCTCATCTTCTAAATAAATAGGTCTCCTATGATGGCCTTGGTAGCGAATCCAGGAATGGCTTTAGTATAGCCTATCCCGCGTTCCTTTTTAGACTCGAAAGGACTATTGAGACCTTTTTGGAAGGGCGGCTTTGGGCCATTAAGAAATCCGAAAGGCAAGGGAAAGATAGCCTAAATCCCAAGCAAAGAAACGGGGAAGGTATAGGCGGCTTCATTGATGGGCCTGATCTTGTCCGTGCAGTCAATCAGTAGGCCCGGCTTTATCTCCATCTTGTACTTGGAGAGAACGTTGAAGTTTTTGGTTGGCTTATTGGGCGCGACCCCCTTCTTGACTTCAATGGGATAAATGCAGTTCGCTTCGACGTAGAGAAGATCGACTTCCTTTTGATCGATGTCCCGGTAATAGAAGAGAGTTCCTTCGACTTCCTTGCCGTGATTCCAAAAGCTTTTGATGACCTCTGAGACGACATAAGTCTCGAAAAACGCGCCGCTCATCGCGCAGTCGGAGAGCATCTCGGCGTTCGGCCATTTGCAAAGGTAGGCGCATAGGCCCGTATCCATGAAATAAAGTTTCGGCGCTTTGATGATTCGGTTCGACGTCTGAGCCATGTAAGGCTCTAAAAGCACGATTATTCCAGAAGCTTTAAGGATCGATATCCATCTTCTGCAGGTAGCGGAATCAAGGCCTAGCTCCCTAGAGAAAACCTCATAATTAACCTGCTGGGCCGTGCGCAGGGAAAGATAGGACACAAAGCGTCGGAAAGTCATCTCGGAAGAGGCGCTGATCAGCTTGCGCACGTCTTTCTCGATGTAGGTATCCAGATAGGATTTGAAGAAGAGATCGCGCGGCGCCCCATTAAGCGAGACCTCAGGCATACCTCCGCGCCATATCCTCTCGAAGATTTCCTTTTGGGTCGCGTGAGGAACGCTTTCCCTTTTCTCTTTTTCCAATAAAGATCGAATCTCCGGGCAGAAGCAGGAGCCTTTTCGCCTGGCGATTTCCATTTGGGTCAAAGAACCCATCTCGAAGACCGCAACTCTCCCGGCGAGGGATTCAGAAATCCCTTCCTGAAGCTCAAAACGGTTCGATCCCGTCAGGACGTACATAATTTGCTTGGGCTCGCCTTTAGAGAGCTTGCGCTCCCTCTCCTCGTCGATTCTCATCTTGATGAGGCTCAATAGATTCGGTGCTTTTTGGACCTCGTCGATGAGCACCGGCCAAGGATGGCTCTCCAAAAAGGCCTTTGGATTAGACAGAGCCAAAGACAATTCATCGTTATCGTCTAAGGTGACGTAAGAGAAGCCGGCGCCAAAAACAGCTTTGACCGTCGTTGATTTCCCGACTTGTCTTGCGCCATAAACAACAATGGCCTCGAAATATTTCGCCGCTTCCTTAAGGTAGTCTTCAATGTCTCTTGAATAATACATGCCTATCCCTCCTCATTCATTATAATTGAATTCCGATTAAATGCCTAGTCGACTCGTCATTTAATCGCGGTTCGTTTTT
>CAVECL010000045.1:0-9800 GCA_963614595.1 Parasutterella excrementihominis
GGTTGAGATACATCGCCATGATCGTCACGTCCTTTTTAAAGGTATTTTACCATACATGTTTCCTGTGGAAGAAAAGGTTTGGGCGGGCTGGAATATCCTTGACGAGAGTCCGTTAACATCCCATCAGTTATTAAAAACGCGATGGCCTCCCATCGCGTTTTATTATGGTTCTATCAGTCGTGCTGCTTGACCGGACCGCCGAAGAGCTCAAGCTTCTTCAGAAGTTCCATCATCCCTTCGACGTCTAGCCTCCCCGTGTTGTGGGAGGTATACGATTCACCTAGGTTAAGCCGCGCGTCGCCCTTGGTGAAGTACTGGTCGTAGTTGAGGTTCCTCTTGTCCGCGTGGACGCAGAAGAAGTCCCCCATGTCCTCGGCGCGCAGCATCTCCTCCTGGGTGACCAGAGTCTCGAAGAGCTTCTCGCCGTGGCGGGTCCCTATGTACTCGGGCCTCATCTTGGAGTTCTCCAGCCTCAGGACCGCCTCGGCGAGGGTGCCGATGGTGGCCGCCGGCGCCTTCTGGACGAAGAGGTCGCCCTGCTCGCCGCGCTCGAAGGCGTAGAGGACGAGGTCCACCGCGTCGTCGAGGGTCATCATGAAGCGCGTCATGTCGGGATTGGTGATGGTGATGGGCTTACCTTCCTTGATTTGCTGCAAGAACAGCGGGATCACCGAGCCGCGGGAGGCCATGACGTTGCCGTAGCGCGTCAGGCAGAGCACCGTGTCGCCCGGGAGCAGTTGCCTGCTTCTGGCCACCACGTTCTTCTCCATGAGGGCCTTCGTCATCCCCATCGCGTTGATGGGGTAGGCGGCCTTGTCGGTCGAGAGGAAGATGGCTTTCTTGACGCGGTTCCTCACGCAGGCGGTGACGACGTTGTCGCTTCCCTGGACGTTGGTCTTGACCGCCTCCATGGGGAAGAACTCGCAGCTGGGGACCTGCTTCAAAGCGGCCGCGGAGAAGACGTAGTCTACCCCGACGAAGGCGCGCTCGATCGCGCCGTAGTCCCTGACGTCGCCGATGTAGAACTTAAGCTTCTCGGAGTCGTACTCCTTCCTCATGTCGTCCTGCTTCTTCTCGTCGCGCGAGAGGATGCGGATCTCCTTGATGGGGGTGTTGACCAGGCGGTCGACGACCGCGTGGCCGAAGCTTCCGGTGCCTCCGGTGATGAGGAGGGTCTTGCCGTCTAACAAATTGCTCATGATGAATGTCTCCTAAACGGATGAGGGGATTTTAGCACAATAATAAGGGATTGGTTTAGCCAAGGGGGTGGGACTGAATGATGACTTAATCTTTGAACCTGCGGAATTTCATCATATGTCACGGCCTTTGACATATGATTGACATATGATGTTGTTGCTTAATGACATATGATGAAAGCCTCTAGCGGGCTTTACCCCTTTTAGGGAAAGCACGATAATAAAAGGCATGAATCCCACGCGCATCCTCTTCCTTTGCCAAGGCAACATCTGCCGCTCGCCCGCGGCGATGTTCCTGCTTCGCCACCGTTTGAAGGAATTGGGCTTAGAGAACGACTACATCGTCACCTCCGCTGGCTTAGAGAAATCCACGCTAGGGGAGGACATGCATCCAGAGAGCAAAAAAGAGCTTGATGAGCATTGCATTCCTTATGGGACCCATTCAGCCCATATGCTCACCCCCAAAGAGTATTTATCCCAAGACTATGTGATCGTCATGGAGAACTACCAGAAGATCGCGGTTAAGAGGATGATGTCGAACGCCCATCCTGAGAAGCTGCATCGCTTATTGGATTATACGGAAGAGAAAAGGGACATCGCAGATCCTTTCTATACCCTTGATTTCGTTTCAGCTTATCAAGACATCGAAAAAGGCATCGAAGGGTTTATTGATAAAGAGATAAGGAAGAAGTGCTGATTTCCTTTGGCTTTTTGCTTGATAAAAGCAAGAAAACTTCAAGTTTGCGCCAGAGGGACGGAGACTTTTCGTTCATCCGACCTTTAATATCCGAATGAGGGGATTGAAATTTAAAAATGTCCCCTTGAAATATAAAAAACTTGCCATTAAAATGCCCTTATAAGATTTAGGAAAAACAATTCGGAGAAAGGGTTTTCGGCCCGAAAATCCAATTACGAAAGCTTGTTTTTACTGGCGGATTAGACTTACTTATCCGATCTGTTAGTCCATAAACTTATAAAAAATGAAAGGAGATGACTAAAAAATAACGGTGGGACGCTTCTTTTATAAGAACCTCAACTAAAATGACAACGCATTGTAATTTTAGTTGACCCCATTATTGACTTTATTAAACTTATGAAAGAAAAATGTACATCAATAGGGATATCGAAAAAAAGATTCTAGAGGCTGCCAATCAGTTCGCCTCGATCACGGTTTATGGGGCTAGGCAAGTGGGCAAGTCGACGTTGCTTGAAAAGGTATTCCCTTCCTTTTCTCGCGTCAGCTTGGATGATAAGGAACTACGCGCTTATGCCCTCAACGATCCAAAAGGGTTCCTCTCTTATTATCGCCCTCCTGTAATCATCGATGAAATTCAAAAAGCCCCGGAGCTTTTGGAATATATCAAAATGGAAATCGACAAAAAGAAAAGCGAATGGCTAAAAGCCAATGAGCATTCCCATTTGCTTTATGTTCTCACGGGCTCGAACCAGCTTGATCTAAAGAAAGCCGTCGCCGAATCTCTTGCTGGTAGAACTTGCATTTTCCATCTCTCTTCTTTTTCATACAACGAAATCCAGCAAAGGGAATCCTTTTCCTTTTTCGATCCTTCCATCGACTCGCTTCGTGCGAAAGAGGCTTTGATGAAGGGAGAGCCCAGGTCACGCAAAGAGATATTCGAGGATATCTTCAAAGGCGGGATGCCGGATTACATAGCGAATTCCTTGGATAGGGATATGTTCTTCCGCTCCTACATCGATACCTATTTGGAAAAAGACGTGAATGATCTGATCGGGCCGGGAAAAGAGCTTTCTTTCCACTCCTTCATGAAATGCCTTGCCTTGCGGACGAGCTGCCCGCTGAACTATAAGGAAATCTCGCGCAGCATCGGAATCGATCAAAGGACTGTGAAGTCCTGGGTGTCCATATTGGTTTCCTCGGGCATCGTCCATTTGCTGCAGCCTTATGCGCGAAATGCCTCCGACCGCGTCATCAAAACGAGCAAGGTCTATTTCATGGATACGGGAATTTGCGCTTTCCTTTGCGCTTTCCCTTCCGCTGATATTCTGGAGCACAGCGCCTTTGCCGGCGCCTTCTATGAGAACTACGTCGTATCCGAAGTCATAAAATCCTATTGGAACAGTTATAAGAACGACGAAGACATCTATTATTACAGGGATAAGGAACAACGCGAGGCCGATTTAGTGATTGAGTCTTTTGATTCGGTTTACCCCATCGAGATCAAAAAGGGGGTTAACCCCGTGAACTCCTCCAAGCACTTCCGCATGCTTAGCGGGCTTAACAAGATCATTCGTCCGGGCTTAGTCATCGCTTCCGTTGATAAAATCAGCCCCATCAATGAAGATGTCTTCTATTGCCCCGTCGATATGATTGGTCTATAAACGCCGCTTGGCGTCCTTGAAACGAAAAGAGCGGCCCGATCGGACCGCTCAGTTCATTGGTGTTTTTACTTATCCTCGGGGTTATCGCCCTTGGGATTGCTGTGCCTGTGATAGCCATAGCTATGGTAACCATAGCCATATCCGTATTTGGAGGCGTAGCCATAGCCGCATTTGCCTTGGTCTTCGTCGGTGGTGACCATGGCCATTGCGATGCCGATGATGTTCATTCTCTTTTCTTCGAGGGAACGGCAGGCCGCGTTCACGTCTTTCTTCTTCGAGACGTGCTGGCTGCAGACGATCAAGAAGCCATCGACGTCTCTTCCGATTAGATAGGCATCCGAGACGACGAGGACAGGAGGGGTGTCGAGGATCACGTAGTCGTAGGTCTTCTTAAGCTCGGCGATCAGCTCCTTCATCTTCGCGCTTCCTAAAATCTTTCCGGGGAAAGGGGTGTGGCTGCCTGAGGAGATGACGTCTACCCCGTGGACATTATGGATGATGTCGTTAAGCTCGGCATCGCCTTTGCAGTAGTCCACGACGCCGATCTGATTCTTGAAATGGAAGAGGCGGTGGACGGAAGGCTGGCGGAGATCCAGGTCAAGGAGAGCGACCTTCAGGCCCTTCTCGGCGTAGATGACGGCGAGGTTGGCGCTCATCGTGGTCTTGCCTTCGGCTTCTTGGGCCGAGGTGACCGCGTAGCAAGAGATCTTATGTTCCAAGGAAGCGAAGTCGATGTTGGTCTGAAGGCGGATGATGGCGTCGGCTTCGACGGAGTTGAAGTCCTTGATGATGCCCGCTTCGTTGATGCGGCGCTGGGCGGTGTTTTGGACGTTCTTCTTATTCTCAGGCATTGTCTTTTCCTCCTTCTTTGGACCCTTCTTTCTTCTCTGGGGCGTTCTCATACTTCGGGATCATGCCGATGACTTTATAACCGGTGATGGTCTCAAGATCCACTTTCGAGGAGACTTTGCTGTTGAGGAGCTCGCGCACGATGCCATAGGCTGCCCCGATGACGAGGCCGGCAAGCGCGCCTACCGCGGCGAATACCAAGGTGGAAGTGGAGGTGTCTTTGGCGCTATTGGCGCTTCCCATGGAAACGATGGAATTTTTCAGCAGGCCATTGAAATTTTCGGAGGTGTTCGCGCATTCGATGGTTGCTTCGACGGCGAAATTCGCGACGTCGATTGCCATTTGCTCCGTTTTGCAGGTGGAGGTGACGGTCAAGAAAATGCTGGTGTTGTTCGTGGTGACGGTCGGGATGGCGACGGTGTAATAGCCTTTCACCTTCGTCACGTCCACGTTGGAGGTTTTCTTGCCGCTTGCATCCTTTAGATAGACATCGTAGTCTTTCGCGTCTAGCTTTTCGCCGAGCTTTGTGGCGACTTCATCGCTGGTCATATAGCCATAGGCGATTTGGGTTTTCCTAAGGGCTAAGCTGATGTTGTCGCTCGTGCTTTCGGAAGAGGTCTCGACGACCGCCAGCTGGACGATAGCCTGGTACTTCGGCGTCTTGAGGAACTTCGAATAACCCACGCCTCCCGCTAGGCCGACGAGCAAGCAAACGACCGCGGCGACCCAATGCTTCCAGATCATGTGGCCAATTTGGGAGAGGGTGATGCCGCTTTTCTCCGTTTCGGCCTTTCCGAGGTCTTCCTCGACGGGAACGGTTTCATTCTCGATTTCGTTTTCTTTTGTCTTCTTCATAATTACCTCCGATCATGGGAACGATTATAGATGGAATTTCGCGAGTTTTGGAAAGCTTGGGACCTCATTGCTCATCGCCCCGCAATAATCGGGGAGGGCGATGGCGACGTTATTGATTTGTCCTTTGTCGATGGCGAAGAACAAAATCAGCAAGACGATGCCTAGGAGGATACGGTAGACGCCGAAGATGTTGAAGGTTCGCGTTTGAAGCATCTTCATGAAGAACTTGATGACGAACAAGGAGACGAGGAAAGCCACGACCATGCCGACTAGGATGATGGCGAGCTTCGTGGGGTCAAAAGGCTGGTCGGCGGTGTGCTTGGCTAATTTGACGCCATACATCACCCCTTTGATGAGCGAGCCGCCTAGCATCGCGGGGATGGAAAGATAAAAGGAGAATTTCGCGCTGGTCTTGCGGTCGATGGATAGAAGCAGGGCGGCGCAGATGGTGACGCCTGATCTCGAAGTGCCCGGAATCAAGGCCAGGCACTGGGCGAGGCCGATGATCATCGCGTATTGGAAGGAGATGCGCGTGACGTTGCGGATGTTGAATAAGGGATAGGTGTCTGAGGCGTGATCTTCGTCTTCGTCATAGGCCGTCGCGCTGGAGCGGTTCAGGTGGTAACGGCTTTGGATTTTATGGGATTTCCGTTTCAAAAGGAATTCGATGAGGAGGAAGGCCAAGCCATAGACGATCAAGGTGATGGAAACGACCAAGTAGTTATGAAGATACGTGTCCATGTAGTCGTCCAATAAGGTGCCAAGCACCCCAGCGGGGATCGAAGCGATGAGAATCTTGCCCCACATGAGCCAAGTCTCTGTTTTCTCTTCTTTCGTTTTGCTCTTCCCGAAGGGCCAAAGCTCTTTGAAGAAAGAGAGGACGACCGCGAGGATCGCGCCTAATTGGATGATGACCAAGAAGAAGTCGTAGAAGTCTGCGCCTTGAGTGGCTTTGAAGCCCCAATACTGACCCAGGATGATCATATGCCCCGTCGAAGAGACGGGGAGCCATTCGGTGATGCCTTCGACGATGCCGAAGACGATGGCCTTAAGGATTTCGATGAATGTTTCCATTGCTTTTTGAAGTGGGGCTAACTGGGATTAAGCGGAGAGAGAATCGCCCAAAAGAAGGGTGCTTGATCTCTAGGCGGTATTGTAGAGGGGTGTGGCTGAATTTGAAAGCAAAAGGGGTAAGGATAGTCTTTATAGACTAGAGCAAGGGTTGGCGACTACTTCGTCAAAGTGATGTGACCTCTTAAACTTCACACTGATTGGGCTCTGTTTTAACAAACGACTGATTACTTATTGTTTTTAGTGTCTTTTGGATACGCGGCGGCCAGATCGACCGGCATCGCTTTCTTCAGTATGTCGCGGCACGTGATAACGACCTTCTCGCTGAGAATCGCGTCGATCTGTGCCCCGGGGCGGTCCAACGCCTCCTTCGCGTACCCAAGCATCTTCTGGAAGAGGAATCGGTCGATGTAACCCTGGAGGTGCCTGACGGAGATCCCTCTGCAGTGGGCCGACCACATCTCGAAACCCGACATGAGGGAATTCACCTCGTTCATCGTCTCGCCGCCCTCGTTGGAGTGCCCCGACGATTTTATCTGGACGTGCCTAAAGCCGTTGTCCCTCGCGAAGCCCTCGTAGCAACTTCTGTCGTCGGTGACGATGGTCTTGCACCCCGCGAGGTGCGGAAGCATCTTGTCCGCCGTCTCCCTGGATTCCCCGCCGAGTCCGACGATCTTGGCGACCATGTTGTCGTTCTCGTCTATCGCCCAGATTGTCACCACCTGGGGCTCGCCCTTCCTCGCCGGCGTGCCCCGCCTCTTGCTCTTCCTCGGAACGGCCCTCGACCCCTTGAGGCCGATCCTGAAGAACTTGCCGTCCATCTCGACCCGCGAGAGGACCTCGCTGAGGGCGGCCTGCATCTTCTGCCACATGTAGAACGCTGTCGCCTGGCTGACGCCGCACTCGGCGGCCTCCTCCCTGATCATCAGGCGATGAAGCTCGCAGGCTACGAACTTCAGCCAGACCATCGCCCTCGATTTGGCGCCCTCCGCCGGGCATCCAGAGCACTAGCGCTCGGTCCGCCCGCAGACGGGGCAAAGCCATTTCTGATGTCCGTTGTTCTTGCCGTTTTTCCACATCGCGACCCCGCATTTCAGGCAGAAACGCTCGCCGCCCGCGCGCTCCGCGAAGCCGTCGAGAGGCTGAGGCCCGCGCAGCGCGAGCATTTTGGCGAGTATCTTGGCCTCATCGTCTAGAAGCCCGTTCGCAATCGCCTTGATCTCTTTCGAATTCATGGGCAAAGGCATCTCCTTGTCCAGTGAAAGCGGTCTGGGTCCTCGGTTTGTTTTGGCGGATCGATAATACCATGCCAACGTTCGCCGTCGTTTTATCAGGCGTTTGTTAAAACAGAGCCACTGATTGCAAAATTTTGCCTGTTAAACTTGAGCACTCTATTCGTCTTTCTCGTTTTTGGATGAGCTTCTACGTGTTTTGCGCCATGCTTTGATATGCTCGAAACCCAAGAGGACCGCCCGATCTTTTAAGACGATGATTAGGAGGCCATAGATTCCGATGCCCTCTAAGACCAACAAAATCGTGTTTAAAATGCTTGCTTCTATATTTATGCATGTGAAATAGACGCTAAAGAACATAATTGTCCCGGCAATCAGCGGCTTAATGGCTGCTTTGAGAATCGTCTTGATATCGATTTCCTTCCGAATCATAAAACCCATTAAAACAGTGATTAAAAGCTCAGCACCGAGAGATGCTATGATGGCTCCAACCGACCACCAGAAATAAATCATGAAGCAATTTAGACAAAGGTTGGCGATGGCACCGGACACAATAGCGATTGTATATTTTTTGTCTTGACCGGTCGGAATGAGATATTGGATACCAAATACGTTGCTAAATCCAACAATTAAGATTAACGGACTAAATATTTGTATTAGTAAGATGCATTTGCTATAGCCGGGGCCTAAAAACCAAGGGACTAGCGCAGGTGCTACCGCCGCGACCCCAAACATTAGAGGGACCCCAAGAACCCATGTGTAAGAACAAGCGTTATTAATATTTTTACGTAGAGCAACCCGATCGTTTTCTTGAGCCTCCTTTGCATTTCTAGGCATCATAACCGTGCCTAGGGACGTTAGAAGGGTAAGCATGAGCTTTACTATTTTTTCGGCTTGTTCATAGTAACCGTTCTCGACGTTCGCATAACTTTTTATGATTTTTTCTCCTGTTTCTAGGGTTTCCTCAAAAGTGCCGGGCACGATGAACCCGATTAGGGTTTTATCCAAAACTGTATAGACCGTTGTCGCAACGCTCGGAAGAAAAAGACGCAGCGCTGGTTTTAGGTGACGCAATGGCTTCAAATTTGCCGCCGATACCCTCATTAATCGTCTTGGCATGAGCACCCATAGCGAGATATTACTTAAAAAGGTGCCGGCAGATAGGCACAAAACATAAATCCAAACGTCGTCTGATTTTTTAACAAATATGAAAACACTCGCAATGGTCAAGCATTTTACAATTACATTTCGAATTGTGAGTTTCCCGAATTCTTCGCACCCTTGGAAAAAGAACCCGATGTCAAAAATCGTTGCCAAAATGGTTAGGCACCAAACAAGCATTAGGGAAGAATATTCGTTATATATGTGAAGAGTCCATAAAAGAATATTCAATCCAACGGCAAGCATGGTTGGAAACGAGCGCATGATGATGATTTCCCAAAAAGTTTTAGTTCTTTCTAAAACGTCGTTCTCGTGTCTTGCGATTTCACGCTGCCCATAAACTGAAAAGCCAAGTGCTGCGAATAGGACAAAATAGTTGGAAATCGATAAAGTGAAACTGTATTTACCAATTCCGTCTGCCATCAGGACCCGTGAAATATAGGGGGTTGTAATTAAGGGGACAACTAAGATGAAAACTTGGTAAATCAGGTTGTATATGTAATTTGCAAATGTTTTGTTTTTTCTTTTCTGATTGATCATATATCTACAAACTTCTTGGCAATCTTAGAACCTGCACTCAAAAAGTTACGAGCAAATAGACGATACAGCAAAACAACTTTTTTCTTTTTTATCAAGGCGTCTATTAAAGAAATGCTTTTCACCTTATGGTCTAAACTTTTAAGTTGGCGCTTTCTTTTAGCTTTGTCGTCCGACCCTATTAGCAAATATAGGTAGAGACGCCAGCACAGCATTGCTAAATATACTTTTGTGTATTGTAGGGCGCTTGGATTCGTTTCTTCACTCAGTAAAGCAAATATTCCGTTTACGATCGTCCACATATCATTTGAATGTTTGGAAATCGAACGAAGGGAAGTGCTTTGCTCTTCGGATATACTTGAGAAGTGCCTGTATTGGTAAACGTCAAGGTGAACATAGAACATCTTTTTTATGTATTGGATTGCGCAAACATTGTAAAAACAATCATCATAAAAAACGCCTTCTATGACTTTTATGTTGTTTTGAGTCCATATTTCGCTTCGATAAAAAGTCCTTGCCAATAAAAAAGGCATTTCGTCGG
>CAVECL010000046.1:0-8882 GCA_963614595.1 Parasutterella excrementihominis
GATCCCAGTAACACCCACCAATTCGGTTCGCAGGCGCCCTTTGGGGCGCTTTTTCAAACTTTCTCTTCTTAAAGGAACGTAGTAAAATCACCCCGTTGCCGCCTTGGCTCAATGGTAGAGCAACTGATTTGTAATCAGTAGGTTGCTGGTTCGATCCCGGCAGGCGGCACCAATTTGTCTTTATCCTTATATATAGATTGCGTCCTTGAGGACGTTTTTCTTTTTCCCCTTGACCCGCCCAAAAAGGAGGCTATATTTCACGTCCCCTTAAATTTAAGGGGTTAAAAGTACGAAAGGAGGCAGGGAGTTAGATGAAAGAGTTATTGAAAAAGGCCTTCCCGATTAGCAGAGGTAGACGCGCCAAGAAAAAAGATTCTTGGCAAAATGGTTTCTTCGATTCGTTAGCCGAGGGAGTTGAACTCAATATGCTGGACCAACTGACGTCTGGCGAACAAATGTGAGGAAGGGCGTTTCGCCCTTCTTTTTCGTCTCAGCGGCCCTAATTGGCTCACTGCAGAAACTTGTGCAAATTCCCTCTACCAACCTAGAAAAATAGTCCTATAGTTAGCCGTGCCAAATGCGACCCCCTTTGGTGAATGGAGACCCACGTGGCAAGAAAAATCCTCGAACTCAAAAACGTCTCGAAATCCTACGGCGACAAAGTGATTCTCGATCACTTCAACTTGTCCGTCAACGAAGACGAATTCGTTACTTTCTTAGGACCCAGCGGTTGTGGCAAAACAACGACTTTGCGCATCATAGGCGGCTTTGAAACCATGCAGGAGGGCACATTGCTTTTAGACGGCCAAGCCATCGAGAATCTCCCTTCGCATAAACGCCCCATCAATACGGTATTCCAAAAGTACGCCCTTTTCCCTCATCTCAACGTCTACGACAACATCGCCTTCGGGCTACGCAACAACATCTATTCCAATGTCTATGACATCGGCATGATGAACATGATGGAAGAGAACGGCTTCGACGAAGAGGAGATCGATCTTCTCGCGAAAAAGACCTCGATGATCGAAAAGCCAAGGGATGTGAAGGCTTTCTTGATCGATTACTGCGATAAACGTTCGCCCTCTTTTCTCCTTGAGAAAGCCCTTAAAGCCAAAGGGAAGCGTTTTTCTAGCTCAAACGATTGCAAACGCGAGATTGAAGATTTGTTGAGGGAATTCAAATTGGATATCCCGTTTTCTTTTTCCCTCGATTTGCCAATCAAAAAGAACGTCGAGAACCTGCTGAGCCTTGCCAAGAGCAAAGACGTTTATGCGAAAATGAAGGAGAGGATCACCTCCAGGAAGTTCAAAGAAGAGGTTATCAAGGACGAAGTTCTTAAAGCCTTGAAGCTGGTGAACCTAGAGGGTTATGAGGAAAGAGACGTCTCCTCGCTCTCCGGCGGGCAGATGCAGCGTATCGCAATCGCTAGGGCCATCGTGAACAAGCCTCGCATTCTTCTGTTAGACGAGCCCTTGTCCGCTTTGGATCAAAAACTCCGCAAATCCATGAGATTGGAGCTAAAAGAGCTCCAACAAAAATTGGGTATTACCTTTATCTTCGTGACCCACGATCAAGAGGAAGCCATGGTCATGAGCGACACCATCGTCGTCATGAACGACGGGGAAATCCAACAGATTGGCCGCCCCGAAGACATCTATAACGCTCCGATCAATCGTTTCGTTGCTTCCTTTATCGGCGAAGCGAACATCTTCCGCGGGATTTACTCCGCGCCTGGGCGTTTCTCCACGCTCGGGAAGACCTTCAAGGTCACTTCCAAAGATTTCAAGCCCGGTGAAAAAATCTACGTCATCGTGGAAAAAGACGGTTTTGATATCGGCACCCCCTTCACCGCCCGCATCAAGGGCAAAGTAAGCAACGTGAAGTTCTCTTCTAACAAATATCTTCTTACCGTGGACGTGAACGGGACGAAGATTCTTGTCGATAGCGAGGACCGTTTCGCCGTCGGAGATGAGATTGGCTTAAGCATTGCCCCCGCTAATATCTACTGCGAGCCCCATTCCTCCAACAAGAATGAGCTTCTTGCAAACTATGAAGGGGCTAACGTCGTCGAAGGGGAATACCTCGGCAACCAGAAAGTGCTCTTCCTTGGCGCGACTTTCAAAACCTACCTTACGACCTTTATCCCTGGCGAAGTGGTCGATGCGGTCATCCGGCCCGAGGACTTCGATCTGGAATTTGACCATCCTGAGAGCTGCCTGATTCAAGGCAAAGTCATCAAGACCGCTTTCTCTGGGGTGCATTTCTCCCTTTGGATCAATTTCAATGGCAGCACTTTGCTCGTTCAGGATTACCAAAACTGCGAGATCGGCGACACGGTCGGTCTGAAAGTCGATTTCTATGAGATCCATTTGATGAAAGTGGAAGACGAGGCTCAGCCCTTGGAGATCAGAAAGGCCAGGGAAGATGCCCGCCGCCTTGCGGAAGAGGCAAAGAAAGAACATGAGACGCTTTAGTGCTTTCTCGATTCCTTATTTCCTCTGGTTAGGGCTATTTGCCGTTTTGCCCCTTTTCTTAATGGTCGTCCTTTCCTTCCTCAGCACCAACGGGATGAACCTAAGCGGGGCCAGCTTCTCTTTGGACGCTTTCACCCGTCTTGCCGACCCCGCTATTTTGAAGGCGCTTCTTAATTCTCTTTACGTCGCCTCGATGACGGTCGTCCTTTGCATCCTCATCGGCTATCCGACCGCTTATTTCCTTTCTTTTGGGCCCTTTAAGCAAAAGAAGCTTCTCTTGCTTCTTCTTATTCTTCCTATGTGGTCGAACTCCATGCTGAGAATCGTCTCTTGGCTGCGCTTATTCTCCGTTCCTTGGCTCGTTCCGCTTAATGCCTTAGGAAGCTATTGGGCGGTAATTCTTGTATCCGTGGCCACTTACCTTCCCTTCATGGTGTTCCCTATTTACACCGTTTTGGAAAAGATGGACCGCTCCCTCATTGAGGCTAGCAGGGATCTTGGGCTTCCCGCTCCAAAGACCTTCCTCAAAGTCACTTTGCCTCTATCCATGAAGGGCGTGTATTCGGGAATCATCATGGTCTTCCTTCCTTCCGCGACTGGCTTTGCGATTTCTGAAGCCATCGGAGAAGGCAAGATTCGCATGTTTGGCAACCTCTTAGAAGGGGTGTTCAAGCAGAATAACTATAACTTCGGTTCCTTGCTCTCCTTGCTTGTCTCCGTTCTCTTGATTGCCTTGATGGCGATTTTCGACAGGCTGCAAGACGGCAGGAAGAAAGGAGAGAGGAAGCATGCTTGAGAAAGGGACCTGGAAACAAAGATTCTTTGACGTGTTCCAATGCGTTTTCGTGGCTCTCGTCTATTCTTTCACCTACATCCCCTTGGTGATCATCGTCTATCAGTCCTTCAACTCCGCGGCTAATTCCATCGTTCCTTTGCAGTGGGGCGGATTCACCTTGGAGAACTTCAAGGCCCTGTTCACGAACAAGTCTTTGTATACCTCTATCCTGGACTCTCTTCTCGTCTCCTTGTGGGCTACGGCTATCTCTACCGTTTTTGGGGTGTTCACGTGCTTTGGAATCATCTCGCTTAAGAAAAAACTCCGCAAAACCATGGATTTTCTGAATGAGATCCCAATGCTTTCCTCTGAGATTGTTACCGGCATCTCCCTGATGGTCGTCTTCTCTTTGGTGAAACCTCTTTTCCCGAGGATCTTTGGCTTCCCCACGATGCTCATTGCTCATATCTTCTTCACTTTGCCTTATGTCATCATGATGGTCTTGCCTAAGCTTGAGCAAACCGATGATTCCCTCTACGAAGCGGCGCGCGACCTCGGCTGCCCGCCCATGAAGGCCTTGTTCAAGGCGGTGGTCCCTTCTTTGTCTACGGCGATCCTCATGGGGGCGCTTGTGGCCTTCACTCTGTCCGTGGATGATTTCGTGATTTCCTTCTACACCCAAGGGAATGGCTTTTCCAACTTCTCGAATTATGTCTATTCCTCCTATACGAAGAAGAACTTCTCCGCGGGGGCTTATGCCTTCGACGCCTTGCTTACTTTCTTAACCTTGGCCATCGTCCTTCTCGCCTCTAGGAAGTGGAGCAAGAAGAAAGGAGTCAAACAATGAAGAAAGCGCTCATTGGCTCCGCGGTCTTTTTGGTCGCGTTCACCGTCTTCGCCTGCATGGTTCTTAACACCCCCTCAAGCGTCCTCTATCTTTTGAACTGGGGCGAATACATCGACTCCTCCTTAGTCAAGGGGTTCGAGAAGAAATTCAACTGCCAGGTGATTGAGGAAACCGTCACTTCCAGCGAGACCATGTATCAGAAAATCGCGGGCGGCACGACCCGCTATGACGTGGCGATCCCTGGTGATTACGCGGTCACCCGTCTTTACCAAGAAGGGCTTTTGCTTGAGCTTGATACGAATAACGCCTCTTATCCGAATCTCGCTTCTTACAAAATTTCCTTCCATTCCGATTTGAAAGCCTTGATGGATCAATACATGGTGGATGAGACCACAGGCGAGTCTTATGACTCTTATTTCATGCCTTATTTCTGGGGCACCTATTCGCTTATTTACGGCACGACAACCCCGGGGGTGGAAGAGGCGGTGAAGGAATATGGTTTCGCTTCTCTTTTTGATAATTCCCTTACCCCGGAGGGCACGAAGAAAGGAATGTATGACACGGCTAGGTGGATCGTCGCAAGCTATCTTCTTTCAAAAGGCGAGGACCCCAATGTCGTGGATGAGGAAGGATCGAAGGATGGCGACATCTCCGAATCCCTTCAAAAAGAGATCATCCAAGCCGTAAAAGACGCGGGTTTTGCGGAGTTAGGCAATGATTCGCTTAAAAGAAATGTCGCCAATGGAAAGCTGGATATGTGCTTCACTCAGCTCGGCGATTATTTTGATGGGCTCTATCTTCTCTACGAAAGCGGAGGCGACTCAAGCCAATACAAACTCTCGGTCCCGAAGATCACCGCGGCTTTCTTTGATTCGATGGTGATTCCCTCGACCAGCCAAAACACGGCTTTGGCAAACGCCTTCATCGATTATATGCTCGATCCTGAAGTGGCATATCAAAACGCGAAGTCTATCGGGTATAGCCCCACCCTTAAAGCCGTGGATGCTCTTTTTGAAAAGCGCGCTGATTCCGAGGAGTTCTATCCGGATCTTTCCCAACGGGATTTCCTCAATATGTACCCCAATTATCTAAACCCTCTCTATGGGGTCGACAAATCTTATTTGCTCGAAGCTAAGTCAAATGACTACCTTACTACCTGCGAGACGATCCTTAATAACCTTTCCTTGTAAGCGTCTCAAAAAAATAAGTGGGCAAGGTTGACTTTCGGAGTAGAATAAGCGGGCCTTCCGAAAGGAAAGCCGTTTGTTAGGCGTGACTAATGAACGCCCTATTAACAAAGCGGGCATGGCGTAATTGGTAGCCGCGATAGACTTAGGATCTATTGGGTAACTCCGTGCAGGTTCGAGTCCTGTTGCCCGCACCATCGAAAGTAGAGCCCCCCAGTTTCTTGAAAAAGACGCTTGGGGGCTTTTCTTATGTTGAGAGAGGGCAAGGCGTAAGATGAATAAGACGTTTAAGTCAAGAAGGGCTGGGGCAATGATGGTCATAGGGAGCCATTCCTACGGCTCCCACACGGACGGCAGAAACTCCGCCTTTTATCTTTGCAAATGCGCCCGACATGGTCAAAACATAACAGATTACCAGTCCAGTAATGCCAAAGAGTTTATTGAGAGGGGGTTAGGGTATTTAGGCCTTTTGGATACGGGAAAGCGACTAAAAAAGGCAAGCGAACGGTTTTTAAAACCTTCAAAATACCGAATGTACGACATTCAAAACACCGAATTGTGAATATTCAAAAAAGCGAATTGCCATTGTTCAAAATGCCGATTACAATACTTTTGGCAAAAAACGAAGAACAAAGGAGAAGGCGCTTCATGGACAACGAATATCTGCCCCGACTTATCGACCGTGAAATGGATGACCAACTGCATTCTAGCGGCTGCGTCCTGGTAAAAGGGCCTAAATTCTGCGGGAAAAGCAGGACATGCGAGCGGTTTGCTTCCTCGAAGACCGAATTAAAGACCACCAATGCGATCAACCTTATCAAAGCCGATCCGACGCTCGCTTTATTGGGAGAGGCCCCGCATCTAATCGATGAATGGCAGAAAGTCCCTGAAATTTGGAACTTAATCCGGGACAGGTTAGACAAGAATTATGGATTTGGCGCTTACATTTTAACCGGCAGCACCACCCCGGTGGATCCTAAGAAAATCGAGCATTCCGGAGCGGGAAGGATCTCTGAGATTACGATGCGTCCGATGTCTTTGTTCGAATCTGGGGATTCTGATGGGAAAGTCTCTCTTCGTTCTCTTTTTGAGAAAGGCTGGCAAAAAGAGAGCACCGTTCTTCCCTATGAAGATGGCTTCTCTTTGAGCGATTTGGCGTTCTTGCTTTGTCGCGGAGGCTGGCCGATCTCCGTGAAAGCGGATAAGAAATACGCCCGTCTAGCAACGAAGAACTATTACTCTGGCTTATTCCGCGTGGAGAACGAAAGCGATGAGTTCTCTTCTTTTCTCCGCGACAAAGACATCGATCTTCTTCTATCCGTTCTTCGCTGCTACGCCAGGAATATCTCCACTCAGGCGAAGGTGACTTCGATGGTCAGCGATATCTTATCTGGAGGCGACCGGGCTAAATTAGACACCGATACCTTCCTTAAATATAAGAAGACCCTGGAGAATCTTTTCATCATCTTCGAGCTTCCGGCCTGGAACTTCTCCCTTCGTTCCAGCGTTTCCGTCCGCGTTGCCCCGACCCATCATTTCTTTGATCCTTCCATCGCTTTGGCCTCGCTTGACGTTTCGCCTTCCGATCTTTTGAATGACCTAAGGTCACTGGGGCTCTTCTTTGAGGATCTGGCCATCCGTGATCTAAGCATCTACGGCAGCGCCTTAGGAGGCAAGCTCAAGCATTACCGCGATTCCACGGGAAGAGAAGTTGATGCGATCCTCGAGTTAGAGAATGGGGAATACGCCGCGATTGAGATTAAACTAGGAAGCGAAGAAGGGATCCGTAGCGGCGTCTCTTCCTTGCTTTCTTTCTCCTCCCTTTTAGAAAAGGCGGGCCAGAAGAAGCCGAAGTTCTCTATGGTCCTGACTAGCCATGGGCAATGCTCCATCAGCGAAGAGGGCGTCTACATCGTTTCCATCAATCATCTAAGAGACTGATCTTTCTTCTAAATGAGGGTAAAGCCCGCTTTGCTTTATGGACTCTAGAGCCGCGCTCGAGATGTTTTATCACATCTCCGAAAGCTCATTATTTTGTCACCTAACCTTCCGGATACGGAAAGATGACCGAAAAGGACAAGCTGAACGATTTGATGGGAATAGAAGGCGTCTTAAATGAGGTGGCGTTCTTTCGCTAAGGCGAATAGCTTTTCCACGAGCTCTTTGTGCTCGAAAACGTTCGGATGCCCGCGCCTGGCTTTTTTGGACCGATAAGCGAAAGTGCCTCAACACCCTCTTCGCCGAGGTCTTTTGCGGCCTTGAAGATGGCGTCCACGAGCTTTTCGTTTTTGTTCATTTGGCCGCAGACGAACAGGAAAGGTTTGCCTTTGTAATAAGATCCGACCTTCCTGATGAAGGCCTTGTGCGCCTCGACGAATTCGCCGTAATCGAAGTATTTGCCAAGCTCGTCGTTTGTCCTCCCGAGGTTGATGAGGATCAAATCCAGGACGAACCAGCTTATACCCCCAGGCGTTCTTTTTCAGGGGAGATGTTCTCGAAGATCTCGAGCATGTTGATCGTGTCCGGGCACTCCGTGAAATTGGTCAAAGGCATCCCGCGCTGGGCGAAGACGCTGATCTCCATGCTGGATAGGAATAAGAAGAGGGTGGCGTAGGTGCAGCTGCCTATCCCAGTCCTGGGGACGACGTCCAAACTGGGGCCGGCGGTTATCAAATCCCCATAGACGAGGAGCTTCTTCTCATGATTTGCGAAGGTAAGGAGGCTTTCGGAGGCGACCCACCTTCAAAACGAAAGTGGAAATCAGGGGATCGTCCGTTTTCATGAGGAGGACGTAATGGATCTTGTCCTCGAGGCCTACGCCGGCTCCAACAGGAAGCCCGTCTTCGATCCGCGCGACAATTTCTTCATTCTGACTCCGCCGAGCCTCAATTGCTGCGAAAAGGCTGGTGACGGAATAAACGACGGAATAAAAGGCGTTATTCCGTCGATCAAGGACGATATGATCGGGGACGTCGAGACCTGCCTCCTGAGGATCATCAGCATGCATCCGGGGCTGAGCACGCTGAAGCCGACGGAGAAGCTGAGGCATAACTATTCGACGGCAACCATCAACACGGTCAGGAACGCCATGCGGAGAAAGCTCTCAGGCTACGTCAAATATAAAGGTTCGAAGAAGACGGGCGGTTTCTACATTAAAAACAGCGATAAACGATAGCCCCCTTGGCGCCGATATGCGGGCGGATAGCAAACAGGTTTTATAAAATTTGTCCGCATTCCGTCCGCACGTATTTTTCAGCCATAGGCATTTATGCGTCAAAAACCGCCGCGGACAACTTTATACAGCTTGGGCGAAACGACGCATTTTGCAGCGAAACGGTGGGTTTTACAGTTATCTTCAACCCTGAACTTTATACTTAGGATCTATTGGATAACTCCGTGTAGGTTCGAGTCCTATTGTCCGTACCATTGAGAATAGGAGGCTGGCGTGTGCCGGTCTCTTTTTTTCTTGCTGTTATTTCGTTTTGCCATGAACACTTTTCAAAGCGCCACCTGCGAAGACGTTTTTCTCGTCTTTAAGAACTGTTAAAAACGTGCATCAGCACTTGTTTTTTTTTTTTTTTTTTTTTTTTTTTTTTTTT
>CAVECL010000046.1:8892-9429 GCA_963614595.1 Parasutterella excrementihominis
CTAAAGAAAGGGGCTGGTTCATGAACATATTAATGAAGATGTACCAAGGCTCTTTTGTACTTGAACCAGACAACATCGGACACGAATGGATCAATTTGATTAAAGCGGAGGATGGCAGATTTTATATTTGGCTAAATTCTAATGGACATTTCGATGACAAAAAGCTATGCGGCGGTCGTTCCGCCGACATATTGATGGTCAAAACTATATCTGACGGTATTTATAGCGTTGTTGGAAAGGCCGTGGGCTGCGTTCCGGTCCATGGCTCAAACCATAAAAAGATAAAATCCGCCGACGAAAGAAGAAGGACTCAAAGCGACATAACCTATTCTTACAATAATCAGAGTTGGAAACTGGCCGATATTTATAATAACGAAAAAGACCTTGTCGCAACGTTTGTTACCGACAAAGTATTCAAACCAAAAAAACCTGTTTTTGTCACACCCAACGATGAATTTGTAAACAACAAGATCTATTTTAAACTTTCAATAACCGCTAAGTCCTCAATGAGACAATATTTTGATCGTGGCGTCGCCT
>CAVECL010000047.1:0-8753 GCA_963614595.1 Parasutterella excrementihominis
CTAGCCACCGCTTGTGTGGAAGGTTTGCTTGGCGAACGCCTAGATGTTTTTTTCGTTATCGCTGTGAAAAAGGATTGCTAAAGCGATTGCTACTTGATTACCAATGATTTTTTCGAAGCATAGAAAATAGCTTTCTTTCTTAGTTTTATATTTCATTGCTTCTTCACAAAAAAGTTTGCTTTTGCTGGGATATTTGGTGATTTTTGCTGAAAAAAAAGAAAGGCTTATAGATAAGGAAAGTCTTATTGAAGCAAGAAAAACTTGTCTTTATAATGGTTTTGACAACGGTGGTGAGAGCCCTTAAACCATGATTTGGCTTTGTGCGACTCATTCACGGAAGAGACGTTGGCAAAAACAGACTGGCCTTCTAGTGACCCTAGATGACTGAGGCCGGTGGAAAGGAATGAGATGAGAGATTTAGCAAGCATCGTCACGATTGAGACTAAAAACAAGATGTTCGAAAAAGACAGGATCTGTGTTGTGACTTTCAAGGAGAATGGCTATGAAGCAATTGTTCCTGTCATTCATAACGTTGGAGACAAGATGGTCTTTATTCAAGAAGGATCTATTTTGCCTATTGAGGAGCGGTGGGAATTCCTTAGGAAAAGATGCTTCCGTGAGGATTTGAACGGTTTCCTTATCAAACCTATGACCATGGGGGCGAAAGACGCGGATGGACAAAAAGGGGACAAAGTTAAGTCCTGGGGCTTATGCGTCACTTTGGCGGAAGCGGGATTGCCCGAAGATCTGAATTCCGGCGAAGACGTGACCGAAAGACTTAAAATCGAGAAGTATGAACCGGATATCGAAGATGCATCGCCTCGGGCTGGCCTTCCTAGCAGAACCCCAAAGTATATTAAGTTCCTGATGAAACATAGAGCCACAAGATGGCTCGGAAGAATCTTGCTTAAGAAAAGAACGAGCGATGGGGGCGATTTCCCTAGCGACGTCATTTCTAAGTCCGATGAGACCACGATTCAAAACTGCAAGGAGCTGATTGAAAGATTCCCGGGAACTCCAGCGATTATTACCGCCAAGATGGAAGGGCAGTCATTCACTTGCTCTTTGGACACTAAGAGGAAGAAATTCTACCTTTGCTCGAGAAATAGCAAGCTCAGCAAGAATGGCGGCACCGGAGACGTCTTCTTCGCCACCGCGAATCGCTACGGCATCGAAGGGAAGCTCAAAGACTACTATAAGAAGACCGGCGATATTCTTTGCATTCAAGGAGAGCAGGTTGGGCCCACGATCCAAAATAACATCTATAACTTCCCGGAGGTTCGTTGGTTTGTCTTCCGCGTGAAGTGCTACCGCAAGAAGAAGTGGGAGGAATTCTCTTATAAGGAATTCAAACCCATCATGGAAAGCATGGGCTTAGATGTTGTCCCCTTAGTCGAATACGTTGACGACATGAGCAAGTACGACTCGATCGACAAACTCGTGAAGCTCGCGGAAAGCCAGACCTGGAATGTCTCCAGCTTGCATTTAGAGAAGCCCGCTGGAACTTTGTGGCAGGACTATTTCCTGCACGAAGGAATCGTCGTGAAATCGGATCCCTACAACAAAGAGGAGAACATCGGCTTCTCCTTCAAGGTCAAGAACCTTGCCTACCAGGAAAAAGGCCTTAAAGAAATCCATCGCCTTGCTTTCGAGGCTAGTAAAAAAGCCGCAAAAGCCGCCTGATTTTCCTTTGGTGTCAGGTTTCTCCTGGCTGAAAATTTATGCGGGCGAAATGCGGAAATGGTTTCATAACAACTGTTTGCTATCCGCCTGCAAGTAAGCAATCGAAAACCGACGGTTCCCAGAAGCGGATCGTCGCGCTACAATTAACTCGGATAAAACCGAGTCGGAGGAAATCGAGTTAATATGAGATTCATTGGGAGGGAGCAGGAGCTCCGCAAGCTGGGCAAGCTGATTGAGGACGATCGCATGGGGCTCGCCCTCATATACGGCAGGAGGCGCGTCGGGAAGTCTGAGCTCATCAAGCGCGCACTCTCCGATTCGAAGGCCAAAGCCATCTACTACGAGTGCAAGGAGGTCTCCGGGGAGAACAATGCGAGGAGCCTCGCCGGACTCGCCTCCTCCGCCCTCGGACTGCCTAGGCTCGGATACGGGGACATGGAATCGCTGCTCCGCTATCTCTTCGAACTCGGGGAGAAGGAGAAGATGGTCCTCGTACTAGACGAGTACCCCTATCTCAGGAAGGCGGTCGAGGGGATGGACAGCATCCTTCAGTCCCTCGTCGACGAGTTCAGGGAGAGGTCAAAGCTCACCTTGGTGATCCTCGGCTCCTACGTTGAGACGATGAGGTCGCTCCTCAGAGGGTCGAGCCCCCTCTACGGCAGGGTCGACCTCGCGGTGGCCCTCAAGGAGATGGATTATTACGAGTCCTCCCTCTTCTACCCCGGGCTCTCGAACGAGGACAAGATCAGGGTTTACTCTGTGTTCGGGGGGATCCCTTATTACAACCGCCTTATCGATGACTCAAAGAGCGCGAGGGAGAACATCATCGCCCTTATTGCCTCTGACGGGGCGAGGCTCGAGAATGAGGTCTCGATGCGCCTGAGCTCGGAGATCGCCAAAATTGGGAACGCCAACGAGGTCTTCGAGGCCATCGCCGCGGGTTACTCCAAGTACAGCGACATCCTTTCGCAGTCGCACGTCAGCAGCGGCCCCACCCTCGTCGACGTCCTCGACAAGCTGATCGGAATGGAGGTCGTGGAAAAGGTCTCGCCCATCAACGACCCCGCGAACAGGAGAAAGGCGCAGTATCGGATCAGCGATGCCCTCTCCCTCTTCTACTTCAGGTACGTCTTTCCCAACTCCTCCCAGATGAGGATCAACGACCCGGACGTCTTCTACGAGAGTTTCATTGAGAAGGACTTCGAGTCAAGCTACGTTCCCCACCAGTTCGAGAGGGTGTGCACGCAGTACCTCGTGAGGCAGAACAAGGAGAGAAAGATTGACCCTCCATTGGAGCTGATCGGGAAATACTACTACGATGACCCGAAGACCCGCACGAAAGGCGAGTTCGACGTCGTTTCCAAAGACGCGAGGGGCTACGTCTTCTACGAGGCGAAGTTTAAGGGCAGGCCAGTCGATGAGAAGACGATCCTTGAGGAGATCGCCCAGGTCAAGAAGACCGGTCTGGATTGCTACAAATACGTCTTCTTCTCGAAATCCGGCTTCTCATGCCCTAGTATGGACAATGTCATCACAATAGGCCTGGATGAGCTTTACAAATAAAAAGGCCGGCATCGCGCCAGCCCTTGTGTTCGATTGTGCAGGCAACAGGATTCGAACCTGCACGGAGCTACTCAATAGATCCTAAGTCTAAAGTCCGAAGCTGAAAGCAGTCGCAAAACCCGCCGTTTCGCTGAAGAGCGGTTGCCTCTCGCCGCTCAGGTGTGAACTTTGCCATTGCTTCAGGGCACTACGATTCCTTGTCTCGCCTTCTTCAGGACTTAACGCTGTGTGCGGTGGAGATCAAGTTGCCTTTTCCGGTGTTCATAGGATTTATAGGAGTTCACAAAAGTTCATGAAATATCTGCCGTGATTAAGAAGAGGCCATTTATAACGGCAAAGAATCCATTCAACGTTACTTTCGACAAAGAACCGAATGAGGCTATCTCAAGGAAAACGGAGCAGGAAGATATATACATGGGCTATCGAGTGATGAGACTTTCATCATCTCTGGCGTGTGGGACAGCGGGAAGACGGTCACGATGACTTTGATCAGCGACTGCTAAAAGAAACAGCTTGGCTAGGTCGCCGTTGATCTGAATCCGGAAGAGAATCTTTTTGGAACAGCTTGCGAGCAAGATCATCGATGTGGAAAGACCCCAGAAACTCTTCTTGAAAGCCGAGTTGGGGAATGGGCTTTACCTTAAGCGGCGAAAAGCTGACCGAGAATGTTTCCTCCCTTTTAAGTAATGCGCTAGAGCATCCTAAAAACAAATGGGCGCGTTTACTTATAACCATCGATGAAGTCTAGCCCAGCCCATCAAACGCAAATGTTGGAAAATGTCCGAATTTTGTCTTTGCGGATGTTGGAAAATGTCCGAAAACGTTGCAAAAGCATGTTGGAAAATGTCTTGGAGGTTGATATATGCTGAGAAAAATAGAAAAGGATTTGAAGTCATGGCTGAATGGAAGCACCGCCTTATTCATCGATGGGGGCAGGCAGAAGGGAAAGACCTACATCATCGAGAAGTTCGGCAAAGAGCATTTCAGCCATTTTCTTGAGATCAATTTGCTTTTTGCTCCTGAGGCGATACCTTTGCTCATCCAAAGCATGGATGTCGAGAACTTCCTATTGAGCCTGTCGTTGGTTCTGGAGGGGGATATGATGTCTGGGGACACCTTCATCTTCATCGATGAAATTCAGCGTAAAAGGGAGCACGGAATTGAGAATTCCTCATTTGACCTCATCGCTTTAGCCCTGCGAAGAAATTCGCAAACCCTACCATTTTCCTTCTTCGCGCGTAGAATGTGAGCCATGCAAATCCTTGGGGGCTTTTGAACGTTGTATCTTTGAAATGGTTCTAGTTAACCATTTGAATATCGTTTGCTGCGATTAAAATAGCCCTTGAACCCCTCTTGATGGAGCTTAGTCCTAAGGAAGACTGGCGTCCTAACGTGTAACTATGGCAGAGAAAACAAAGAAAAGCCTCAAGATCCAGCAGTGGCAGTGGGCCGCAGCGATCCTCATGGTGATTGACGCCCTGGCCTCCGCGGGCGGGTATTTCGCCGCCCTGTGGCTGCGCTACGACTGCGCTTACAGCAAAATCCCAACCGAGGAATTCAAGGCCTGGCTCTATTTCATGCCGATTTACGCGGCCTTGACGATTCTGACCTGCCTATTGCTGAGGCTTTACCGCTCCATTTGGAAGTTCGCATCCCTAAGCGAGCTGAAGCGCCTTATTTTCGCTGCGGTCATCCTTGGCTCCCTGCATGCTTTGGGCATCACTCTGATCTTCCATAGGATGCCCCTTCTTTATTACTTCGTGGGGCTTTTGCTCCAATTCGTCATCATGACCTTCTCCAGGTTCTCTTACCGTTTCCTCGCCGCGGAGAAAGCGAGGCTGAAGAAGAAAGACGAGGCCCCGAAGAAAAGAGTCATGGTGATCGGGGCCGGCAGCGCCGGCCAGATGGTCATCCGCGACCTCATCAACAATAAAGATTCCGTGGACACCCCCGTCTGCGTCATCGATGACGACAAGAACACCTGGGGCAGGACCATCGAAGGGGTCAAGATCGTCGGGGGCAGGGAGGACATCCTCCTAAGCGTCGAGAAATACAAGGTCGACAAGATCTACGTCTCGATCCCAGGGGCCCCGGTCGAGGCGAGAAGAGACATCCTTAACATCTGCCAGGAGACGAGCTGCGAGCTCAAGAACCTGCCTGGGATCCATGACATAATCGATGGCAAAGTAACGGCCTCCAACATGAAGAAAGTCACCATCGAGGATCTTTTGGGCAGAGATCCCATCAAAGTCGATAGCGAGGAGGCTTTCCGCTTCCTGAAAGACAAGGTGGTCCTTGTCACCGGCGGAGGCGGATCCATCGGAAGCGAGCTCTGCCGCCAGATCGCTAGGCACAGCCCAAAGCAATTGCTCATCTTTGACATCTACGAGAACAACGCCCACGCGATCGCCTTGGAGATCAAGGACAAATACCCCAACCTGAACATGATTGCCCTCATCGGATCCGTCCGCGATTCGGGCAGGATCAACGAGGTATTCCGCAAATACAAACCTGACGTGGTCTTCCACGCGGCCGCCCATAAGCATGTGCCCTTAATGGAAGTGAGCCCATGCGAGGCCATCAAGAACAACGCGGTCGGCACCTATAAGACCGCCTATGCCGCGCTGGCCAATGGCTGCAAGAGATTCGTCCTCATCTCCACCGACAAAGCCGTAAACCCCACGAACATCATGGGCGCCTCCAAACGCCTTTGCGAGATGATCATCCAGAGCTTCGCCGCCAAGGTGAAGGACGGCTCGGCCAAAGACATGCAGCCCATCAGCCTGCACGATTCGATCGAGCCCGGCAGGGAAGAGCCTTTCTGGAAGATCGAAGGAACCCCGAAGACCGAATTCGTCGCGGTCAGGTTCGGCAACGTCTTAGGGAGCAACGGCTCCGTCGTCCCTCGCTTCAAGCAACAGATCGAGGCTGGGGGGCCGCTCACCGTCACCGACCCTGAGATCATCCGCTACTTCATGACGATCCCTGAGGCCGCCTCGCTCGTCTTGGAAGCCGGGGCCTACGCCAAGGGAGGGGAGATTTTCGTCCTCGACATGGGCTCGCCCGTTAAAATCGACACCCTCGCTCGAAACATGATCAAGCTCTCCGGCTACCGCCCTGACATCGATATCAAGATCGAGTACACCGGGCTCCGCCCTGGTGAGAAGCTCTATGAGGAGAAGCTCATGAGCGAGGAAGGGCTTAAGAGCACGAAGAACAAGCTCATCCATATCGGCAAGCCCATCCCCTTCGACGTCGATACCTTCTTGGAGCAGCTCAAAATGCTCCTAAGCGCTGCCTACGACGAGAAAGAAGACCAGATCAAAGACATCGTATCCCAAGTGGTGACCACCTATCATCCCGCGGGAGCGCATGGCTCCCATAACAAAGGAGAGGCCTACCAGAAGCAGCTCGAGCAGATGAAGGAGAAGGAAGAGAGCGAAAAGCCTGCTTCCACGCCTGTTACAAACCCCGGGGTCTAGCGAAAGCTAGGCCTCTTTTCATGCTTGGGATGCCCATAGCGCGCGAAAAAGGCCCGAGCTTTCCGCTTTTCCGGAAGTAGGGCATACGATGAAACCACATGGGGGCTGGGACTTTCCTCTCCTGCATGGAAATCAAAAAGTTGATGGTTAGGAAAGGTAGATTTCCGCTTTCCTCAAAAGGAAATCCACGATGTTGAGGCGGGTGATTCCGTTCCTTGAGAAACCAACCTTGTCGAGTGGGAGCACGTATTTTGGAGAGCAGTCGCTAATCGGGGCATATGTTACGGATAAGATAGAAACAACCAATTGGGATGAAATAAAAATAACCAAAATCGGCAAGAGCTATTTTTCCCTTGTTCTCCGCGGGAGGCGAAAAGTAAGGCACCCCGCTGGAAGGGGCGCCCCATCGGTTCTTTACTCGACTTCGATCCACTCGACCTTGGAAGCATGCTTGAGGGTCTTCGGATCGTAGCTTATGCCGACTAACAGGACTTTGCCTTTGCAGCTAGGCCAGGCCTCCCAGTAGGATTTCTTTTTGATCTGGGTGATGGCCTCATCGGGTGATTTGCCTGCTTTGAGCTCGATGATGATGGGCTTCTTTCCGGGCTTCCTTGGTCGGAGGGAGACGTCGCTCCTCCCGTTCATCGAGATCTCCTCTTTGTGGAACTCATAATCGTCCCTGGCTTTGTAATAGGAGATGACGGTGATGAAATAAAGGATCTTCTCATCGTTTTTGTTGAAAGGCGAAGCGAGGTCCTTGTGGTTCTTGTCGAAGGTCTCGTTTATTGTTTTGACCTCGCCCTCGATGGTCGCTTTCAAAAGCTTCGGGGAGTTGCTGATCGGGTCGTAGATGTCTTTCCAATCCAAAGCCTCGATGGCGTTCTCGAATTCTTCTCTGATCTCTTTGTTCGGGATGTAGCAGGCCCCTTTATTGCCGACTGCGTCGGGGATGAAGGCGAGGTAGCCAAGGTGCACGAGGACCGTGAGGGCGGCGTCCTTGGAGTCGACCTTCGTGAGGTCATTGCTGAATTTGTCCGGGTTAAATTCGATTTTCTCCCCGGCGAGCATCCTGGTGATCTCGGATTTTAGAGCCCCGTGTTCATAATTCATGTAATCGGCGACGGCCTCGATCGCGGATGTCGCGGCCCAGTATTTGCGGCAAGCGCCCTCCTGGATGGCGTCGACCACCGACTTCGGGCTATAGATTTCCATGCCCCTCAGACGGTAGCCGTCGTACCAGTTTTTGATCTCGGAGAAGTCGGCGTTGTGCTTCTTGCAAAGCCCCTTCACCTCGTCTTCGGCGAAGCCAAAGCAAGACGCGAGGCTCTTGGGACTAAGCATGTTGTACTCGGTGAACATGTTGAGGGTCGATTGGGTGATGTAGCGCCTTATGGGCAATATGCCTGTCATGTAGACGAGGTCGAAGCACGCGGAGACGTCGCTTGATTTGAAAAGGTCCCGAAGGAACTTGGTATAGGAGTCGCAAAGTTCTTTGTTGCGCCCCTCCTCGCGGTAGATCACGTCCCATTCGTCGATGAGGAAGATGAAGCGCTCGCCCGTCTCGAGGTTCACCTCTGCGATCGCGTCGCTGAGCGAAAGCCCTCCTAGGCTCACCCCTGGGTAGTTTCTCGCGAGTTCGCCGAGGAGACGATTCTCCATCTCGTCGACGAAGAGATTCGGATCCTTTAGCCCCGTGTAGACCTTGCCCAAATCAATCCAAAGGACGTTGTGCTTGTTCAGATGTTCTTCGAAAGAGGGGTCCTTGCAAATGGAAAGATCCTTGAAGAGCTCCCTGGAGTCGTTGTTCTTCGAATAGTAGGCGCTCAGCATCTTGAGCGCCATCGTTTTGCCGAACCTTCTGGGCCTGGTGACGCACATGAACTTCATTTGGTCGATCCCAAGACAGGCGTTCGTCTCTTTGATGAGCAAAGACTTGTCCACGTAGTAGGGGAACTTCCTATCTGAGGCGAAACCGTCGTTTTTCCGATTGAGGTATCTTCCCATGGGCTCCGTTTCCTTTCGGGA
>CAVECL010000048.1:0-7601 GCA_963614595.1 Parasutterella excrementihominis
CCGATAACGCCGACATCGAATACTGGCACCATGAGGAAGGTGATGATTGGTATTTTAGAACCTATTGCGTCACGCCGGTAATCTGGCCAAAGCCATAAGCGCGAATTCTCTTTCTGACGTTATTTGGCAAAGCAAATTCAAAAATGAATAGTTTTTAATTAAAACTTTCTCATCTCATTAGCCTATATAAAGTAGTATAAAAAGCCGATGCAATGGCTCATTAACTTCAACTTGAATATCTGGTTGAAGTTTTTTGATCGTTGTTTAAGCATGAATCCACTCATTCGAAGACAGAAACCTGTCTTTCCGAGTAAATAACGCAAAAATCCACGATTAATGCCGATGTCATCGATGCTTGTAGGCTTTTTTCTATTTATAACTTCCGAAAACAGGATTATATCACGACTGATTTTTTGCTTTATCAGTCGTTTGTTTTAAAAGAGCCGAATTTAGCGGAAAAAGCGGGATATTATGGAGAGCAGTTGGTTTTGCTTGCTCAATCATTAGGTCTTAATACTTGCTGGATAGCCTTGACTTTCAAAAAAATAAAAGACGTATATAAGCTTAATAAAAACGAAAAAATGCAGCTTTTCATTGCTGTCGGGTATGGCAAAAATCAAGGCTTCCCACATAAAGCAAAAACATACGAATAGGTCACGAATATTAAGGGGGAAGCGCCTCCTTTGCCTTTAACGGTTTGATTGAGGTGATTGATGATTGCGTTTACGGAACTAAGTGCCTAGTTGCATTTTTCGTTAGCGGGACTAAAACAAACGTGGAATTCGTGAGAGTTCCGTTTCGGTAAAAGAGGCTTTGCCATGAGACTATTCTTCCGTTATCGCCACCCGCATCATCATTATCGTCCATTTGGATTTTGTTTTTTCTGCAGAAGGCCCCGTCCTATGCCGCCTTTCCGTTTTGGGCCCCGTCCCCATCGTCATCATCCGTTTTAAGTCTGATTCTTCATCCGCGCTTAACGGCGCATTCGCTTCCCTTATCAGGTGGCGTGTGCCGTTTTTAATGCCCAATCCAAAGAAAAAGCCACCGGAAGAACCGGTGGCAAGCATGGCTTCGGCTTAGATGGAGTAGCAAGAGTAGGCGTGCTCAATCAGGTAAACGGAGCCTAAATTGAAGGTAAAGGAATTGTCGGAGGTCGCGATGCCGTTTACTTTGTAAGTCTCCAGGCATCTCTCCCTGTCATCAGGGTCGCTATTTTTCCAAGAGAGGGTATAGGTTGAAGCGGAGGTCTTGACGTAGGCATCCAGCGTCTTCTCCGTTTCTTTTGGAAGAACATCGTCTGGATAGTAGCTCGTTTTGTCGGTTAACACATACAGGATTGCTGCTGAGGAATCCGCGGTTGTGTTCAACTTGATGTAGACCTCTCTGACATCAGAGCTATATGTCCTCGACGAAGCGGGGGTGGTGTAGTCTTCGTCGTAGTAGACACCTTCGAAAAGGTCGTTCCAGGATGAGGAATAATCGAGAGTTCCGCCGACGCGGGAATAGAAGGAATCGTAATAATACCCGTTGTAGTAGGCTCGCACCTTTATCTGCATGCCTTCGCCTGAATCAACGTAGGAGGCTTGATCGGAAAAAGAGGAGTAAAGAGCTTGATCAAATCCTTTGGAGAAGTTGACGGAAATCTGCGCTGTTTCCTTTGCTTCGGTTTTGTCGGGATAGACGGTCTGGGAGGTTACTGTCGCTGAATGGTTTGAAAGATATCCATCCTTTACGGCTAAAGCATATTCGATTTTGTAATGGTCAAAGGTGTTGTGTAGGGAAAAAGTCTCCATCGCAAACTTCAGCGTTATCCCGCCGTCTTTCTCTTTGCCGATGTCGCAGGCGAAGCTTTGATAATCAGCGCCTTTGTATTTGAGCGCAGAGGATAAAGCGCTGAAGCTCTCCGCCGATGAGACGATGCTTCCGATGTATTCGACGCCGATATCGCCCATGAATTCATATTCGAACAAGTATTCGGCCGATCCTTTATCGGCTTCGTAGCGATCCTTGTCCCCGCTTGAGAGGGTGTAATAAGAGTATTTGCCATCTTCGAGGCCGATACGCTGATAACCTTCATCAGCCTCGACTTCTTCTTTCGTCGATGGGCCTGTGAAGTATGTCTTCTTGCCAAGGCAGTAGAGGCCGTTTTCTCTGTCTAGCGTTCCTTCCCCCGTCATCCTCATGCTGGACTTAACGCCACCTATCTCTTCCGTGGAAACCATAGAAAGGTCGAAGGTGACGTCATCGTCATAACTAGCAAAATCGACGAAGCCCGTCTTCAATTCTCTAAAGAGAGCCTCCTTGTCTTCCGGCGGATCTTCTTTGCTTTCGGATTGGCTGGAGGAAGGGGTTGGCACGATGGAGGATTGTTCCGAGGAAGACGCTTCCTTGGATTGTTCCGTGGGTGAGGACGATCCTCCGTTGCCGCTATTTGCGCACGAGGCTAGACACAGCAACGAAAGAACGATGGTGACCTTTTTGTTCATGTCTTTTACTCCTTTCATGATTAAAGGCGGAGCTGATAATTAGTCTCCGTCATGATTTAACATTATTTATCTGTTTTCGAAAAGAACGAAGAGGCTCGGCTAAAACGCTTGCAACGCTAAACGCTCGGCGAATCCGATCTAAATTGTCTTATAAGGAGGATGACGGCTTCGGAGGTGGCAATGCTCCATTGGTTTCGCGTTTTGATGCATTGCTCTTATCAAAGGGAGAAAGTGCTGATAAAATTAAGTTAATAAAAATTAACTAAATCTATTTCGAGGCGTCACGTGAAATTCCAAACCTTAGGCGACAAATCCAATCCGGCAATCTTGTTCTTCCATGCGATGGGGGTTACCGGCGATAGCAGCAGACCCGTAGCGGAAAAGCTCGCGGACAAGTATTTTTGCATTATGCCCACTTCAACGGTCTACTGCCCGAATCAAAAGTACCTTAGCAAAAAGGATGAAGTGGGGCAGGTAGAGGAATTCCTAACTGGGCAGGGCGTTTGCCAAATCAAACTCCTTGTCGCCTCCTCCATAGGAGCCGATTTGGCTATGGCCTTCCTTGTAAAATCGAATATCAAAGTGGAGCATGTCTTCTTTGATGGCGGGCAATTCGCCCAAATAAAGAAGGGGACTAGGAAAATCATGGCCCCTTTCCTTTATTTGGCCATCAAGAGCCTTTATTGGTCAAAAGGGAAAACGCTGAAGAAAATCCTTTGGTGTGACGACGAATCCATCAAGCCCTACTTTGTTGAAGCCGGCAAACATCTGAAATATGGGAACCTAAGGAGACAGCTGATGGACAGCTTGGAGGATAAACCCTTCCCTGAATTGCCGAATGAACTGCAAAAGAACATATTCTGGGAATTCGGAAGCGCTGAGGAACATTTTAAGTACAGGGATTCGGTTATGAAGGCCTATAAAGAGGGCAACTTCCCCGTGTTCGAAGGCTATAACCACATGCAATTTCAGATTCGGGATCCTGATGGCTTCGCCAAAATGATCGAAAATCTGATTGAAACGGGGAAAATGCCAGAGCTTCCCTTTTTGAAATGAAATCCTATAAATCGCTCTTTTCGATGTTTTTTTCGTCATTCGCTTTTGATCGAACAAACACAAAGCAATCCAATTGCGGCTACGATGAATTTTGAGGCTAGATACGCGCGCCAAACGCAAGCCTTCGTTCATCCATGTGGACGCCATGCAAATCAGCGTTTTTCGCAAAAATGGGTTCTGTTTAAACCGAGCCTTAAATAGCGCCAAATCAGACTGCAACACCAATATTTTGCTGATTCGGATACGGATTTATCACTCGCGTGCGCTAGAGAGTTTTTTCTTGTGCAGTTGGAAGCGTGGTCATAGACAATAAACTGTCTTGCCGCAAAGGAAAACGACAATCGCTTGTGTAACTTTCCCTGCGTCTTGCGTGGGAGCTGAAGGATCGGCGCTTATTGAAATCCAGGAAAAAGTAAATCAGGAGCCCTATCGCAAGAAGCCATGAAAGAAGGGTGAAGAAATCGATCTCTCTGAATACGTTCGAAATAAATTTCTAGATGTTTCTAGATAATTTCTAGATGTTCTAGAAAAGTCATTTCCTTTCTTTTTCCCGACATAGAACATGAGGGAGACGAATGGAAAGCGATGGGTCAGAATCAAAAAATGGTCTAGTGATATTTCACAGGAGAGCGAATATGCTTAACGTGTCGATTCGTTCGCAAGAGAAAATAATAACAATCGGCATTTGTCGCTCAAATGATTGGACTTTTGCGGGGAAAACGGAAGGAAATGGCTTGATTTTCGCCTTAGCTTTCTTTGTTTGCAATTCCGCAATAGGCGCCTACTGACCTTTGGATTTTCGAATATTAATGATTTTTCTCTCTTACCTAATGGAAAAAGGATAAAATCACGCAATAATGAAAAGAATCAAAACGTTGAATTTGTCTTCTGAAAGAAGAGTAGAGCTGCTTGGGCACTATTTCCAAGTAGACAATGAAAATCGAATCGTCTACGTGAAACTTCGTTATGACAAGGCTTCCGACATTCTTGAGACCAATTTCGGGGAAGAGGGATGCGGGATGTTTAAAAATTCCATCCTTCAATCCGTGGGGGACATCTACGGGCACATCCCTATGGAATACCGCGTTGAGATCGAATTCTGCATCGGCGACTATGAAGGCTACGAGCCCAGAGAGGTGCTCAACCGCTTCAACGAGGCGCTCGAGCTTAACAACTACCAAGCACAAAAGGATAAGAAAAGAAGATGGCTGCGCGCGAGTTTGCTCGTTCTTGCTGGCTTAGCCATTTTGGCCATCATGGGCATTGGCTCAAGCCAACATTGGTTCGGGGAAGATGGAAGCACCAGCGCTTCGCTTTGGAATGAAGTTCTCGACATCGCTGGGTGGGTCTTCATTTGGGAGGCGGTCACCATCAGCTTCCTGCAGCAAAACGAACTCGGTCTATTGGGCGTTAAGATCCTTTCTAGGACGAACGGGATCCGCTTCTATAAAAGCGGAAGCAACGAAATCCTTGCCGAGGAAAACGGCTCTGCCATCGTTGCCAAATGGGAAGAAGAAGGGAAAGTCGAAAAAAGCGGGAAACTTGCCTTGCTCATTTCCTCCTCAGGCTTTTTGGCTTTCGGCGTCGCCTCGACTCTCGCCACTTTGCTCTCTTTGAAATCCTATACGCCGTGGGGGCATGAATTCTGGGGACTCATCGTTAGCGCCTTGATCGTTTTAATTATCGATTCTCTGGCAGGGGTCACCGGCATTTGCAACTACCTTGGAAAAAGGAAAATTGGCAAATTCTGCCCTATTTTCGGCGTCTTGGCCTTTGCTTATTTGGTGGCCAGCATCGTGGTTTCGGCTGTTTATCAGTCCGTGGGCTTCACATTCTCCGCCATCGTGACCGCCGTTCTCCAAATCGGCTATGTCTATGGCATCATCGTCGATTTTCTGAGAAGGAAAAAGAGCCATTTGATTTCCAAATAGAGAAGGCGTTGCGCCAGTCTTCTTTTTTGCTGCGATTTTTTGCCTGAACGTCTCTTATTTGGTCATTTTCCCGCCAAAGTTCGCCAATTCCTTGTTCTTTGAGGGGACTCTTTTAAAATGAGGCTATCGTTAGGAGGCAGAGCGCATATGACCCAAGAAGATAAACGCTACGCAAAAGAGATAAAAGACTATATTTTAGGAAGCTATAAGAAAAACTTCCGCGAGCCGGTTGCGAATTTGAAGCATCCCTATTTAGTCCCTGGGGCGGCTTACGCCCATCAGCTTTGGGATTGGGACTCTTGGCTTACTGGCTACGCTTTGCTTGGCATTGACGATCCTTCCATTGAGCAATACGAGAAAGGCTGCGTCCTTAATTTTCTCGACGCGCAAGATGAGCAGGGGAGGATCCCGATTCTCGTCCAAGACAAGTATTGGTGGCTCTTCACGTTGGATCCTAGGGTTTTCACGAACATCCATAAGCCCTGCCTCGCCTTGCACGCGATCGCGATCTCTAGGCATTACAAAGACGCTTCTTGGATCAAAGAAGGCTACCCGAAGATTCAAAAATACATCGCCTATTATGAGAAAAACCAAAAAGATTTGGAGACTGGGCTCTTCTTCCCTATCGACGATTTGGGCCTTGGCTTTGATAACGACCCGACCGCCTTTTACCGTCCAAAATGCAGCAGCGCGACGATTTATTTGAATTCCCTTATGCAGGCCGAGCTTCAAGCAATGTCTGATTTAGCGGACATGCTCGGGCTTGCCTTGGAGAAAGAAGAATACCAAAAGAAAGCGGATGACCTAGCGAAAGCCATCCACGAAGAGCTTTACGATCCTAGGGATGGCTTCTTCTATAGCGCGGACATTTCCCTAAGGAAAGTCGATCCTAACGAATGGCTCCAAAGCGGGGCGCCTAGAAACTACCATTCTTTGCCGATGCGCATCGAGACTTGGGCGGGCATGCTGCCCCTTTGGAGCGGCATCGCCACCAAAGAAGAGGCGGAACGAGCGGTCAAGGAACATTACCTGAACTCGAATACCCTCAATAGCCCTTATGGAATCCGCAGCGTCAGCAAAGCCGAGAAGATGTACCGCTGCATCAAATCCGGCAATCCTTCTTGCTGGACGGGACCCATTTGGATCAACGCCAACTATTTCGTCTATATCGGCCTTAAGAATTATGGCTACGACGATTTGGCGGATGAGCTTGCCCTTAAGACGATTCGCCTGCTTGGAAAAGACATTGAGGAGAGAGGCGAGTTCTGCGAATACTATGATCCTGAGACGGGGGCCGGCTTGAATAACCAAGGCTTCCAAAGCTGGAACTTCTTGGTCCTTCTGATGATCAACGACCTAGAGAAAAAGGGCAAATTCTAAACATTAAAAAGCCCGCAGAAACCATTCAAATTCATAAACAAATGGGATTTTGCGGGTTTTTTTATAGCTTAATCCATAAAGGGCTCTACGCTTAAAGCATGTTCTTTGAACCGCGGGAGCGAAAAGGAAAGCCTTCCGCATCCGTTGGGGATGAGGTAGCCCTTGCAAATCATTCTGGCTTGGTAGTTGCTGAAGTTGCTTATTTTTAATCTGGCTATTTTCGCGACTTCAGATGCCTCGCCGCCTTTGGGCTTTGCTAGCGCAGCGCAAATGTTTTTGTCCCAGGTCATCCCTTTCAAAATCACGTTGTATCCGTTTTCGGACAAATGGTCATCCATATCGGCAAGCATTGCCTCGTCGGCTTTTGTTTTTCCGCCTTCGAAACAGAGCTTGCCGATTATCCGATAGGCAAAAGCGTATCCTTGAGCCAATTCGGCGAGCTCGTTGCCTTCTTGATGAGGCCCCTAAATCTTTTCGGCACGCCCTGGAGAGGAAGCCAAGCCCAATGGCTCTAAGGTTATCTTGTGACATCTTGGTAAAAAGGCCGCCGCCTCACCTGAGATAAGAGGGTCCGCGTTTTCCTGCGGCTCTTGTTTTCTTGCGCTAGAAAGGCCGCAAGGAAAACCTAATCTTGAAACTTGGGCTCCGCGCGAGCAAAATAGGACGCGCTCGGGATGTAGCGTAGCTTGGTTATCGCGTCTGCTTTGGGAGCAGAAGACCACCGGTTCGAATCCGGTCATCCCGACCA
>CAVECL010000049.1:0-7535 GCA_963614595.1 Parasutterella excrementihominis
GTCAGGACTTTCGCGTTGTTATCATCGTAATAAGAGGTGGTCCAGCGGGCGACCAGGGTCACGTCTTCTGTGATAGAAGTGACTTTATTGCCTTCGGTGTCGTACCAGCCAGCGAAGGTTTTGCCTTCAATGCTGGGCACGGTTTTAGGGGATTTGCTCTCACCAACTTTTTCGGTTACGCTTTCTCCAGCCTCGTTGATGTTTTCAAGAATGACTGTGTAAGCGCCTTTTACAACGCTTACTTTGATTTCTAAAGAAAGGCCAAACTGATCGCAGGCGATCTTTAATATGGCGTCGCCGACTCCTTTGGCGAGGATCTTGTGGCTATCGTCCCAGGCGGCCACATTGGAATCGGAGGAACTGTAAGCAAGCTCATACGATGCTGGCTGCTCTTTGTCGGTGAAAATGATTTCAGGGGCGAATTCGGTGGGAAGGCCGTCATCCTCAACCTTATACATGGCTAGATTCACGGAATAAATCCCGTCTTTCATCTCCATGTTGCCTAGTTTCAAGGCGATGTCTGCGTTCACAACCTGCACATGGAGGTTCGCCGTGACGAGGACTCCCAGGATGTTTGCGTGCACGACGAAGTCTGCCTGGCCGTATTCGAGGCCGGAGATTGTGATTTTCTTGTTCGCGTAAGTCGCCGAGGCGATCGTCGTGTCGCTGCCCTTCAAGGAAACGTCAAGGGAATCGTCCCTTATTTCGTTCTTATAAACCGCGTAGGCGTCGATTGTATAGGTGCCACCTTTGTCTAGGGTGACGCTTGGCTCGCCTAAAACGATGCGCGGGGCCTGAGAGATGGACGTGACGGTGACCTCGCAGCTCGCGCTGAGGTCATCGAGAGAAACCGTGATGGTGCAGCTTCCTGCTTTGACCCCGGTCACCTTTCCCTGTGAATCGACGCTAGCGATAGAAGCGTCGCTGCTTTTCCAAGAGGGCGTGCCTTCTTTGCCGGTTAAGGTGTAGGAAAGCGTCGCTTCTTCATAGGTCTCAAGATTTAAAGCGGTCTGGCTGAGAGCGATGCTCGCTTCGTTGATGAGGCTAGAAGAGGGAGTGCTGCCCCCGTTGCAGCTTGCAAGGAGGAAGGAAGAGGAGAGAAGAAGGAGAAATGAACGGAATGTCTTATTCATATATGGACCTTTCTATAATCATTAAAATTAAAATCCCCAGCTCGTGTAGGTATTTTCCAAAGGGCTGTTTTCGCTGCTCATCGTGACGTTGAGCCTTTGGCAGTCGGAACGGAAAGAGGAGCGCGCGGATTGAAGCTCGCTGCTGCTGTATGTTCCGGAATAGTGCTCAAGGAGGGCGTAACGAGGAAAGACGGATTCAAGCGTCAGGTTATCGTAGATGGTCTGATAAAGGCTTTGGTTTGATTTTGCCAAAGGAGCGATGGCTTCAATGCCTTCGTCGATGTAGCCGACCCACCGGTCCAAGAGTTTCTTGGGCCAGAAGCGGCTTTGGGCGATATTGTTGTAAATCGTCCCATTGACATCGGTCGGATAGGTCTCTTCGATGTAGGAAAGCTGATCTTGGAGCTCATAGAAATACTTGAGCATAACCTCTTTCGCGTCGCGGAAATAATTGGCGAAGAAATCATCGACGATTTGGTTGTAAGAGCAATTGACGTCGAACATCGCGATGGAGTTGAAGTATTCCTTGAATCTCCCAAAGGCGGTCGTGGCGCCTTGATTGTGCTGCCCTTCGTTGTAGGCGTAGAGCGCGTTGTTCTCATAAAGGAAACGGTAGGTCTCCAAGGTGGCCGTATAGGAATTCAAAGGATAAAGATAATGGGAGAAGTTGGTCTCATAGACCCAAAGGTAAAGGCGTTTTGACAAAGCGCCCCATCCTTTGATGGAATTCGCGTAGGATTCATTGGCTTCGTCATAGAAGGTCTTGGAGTAACGCGCGCCGATCGGAGCGATATAGGGCCCGACGTGCTCGTTGCAGACGACATCCTCGCTTGTGGGGACGTAGTTGCCATTGCTATCCTTTTTCACGCATGGCTTCTCGGTCGTGTGATAAGCGAAGAAGCAAAGATCCACTTCGCGCTTCGCCTTCCCGGATTCTTCGGCTTGCTTCTGCAAATCGTCTTGGACGATGTCATCAACATCATTGAGGAACTTCACGACGGAGCCGCTGGCGGCGCCGTATTTGGCGACGTCGGCTAAGCAAGCCTCGCATTTGCATGAGTTGTAATTGTCTTGGATGGAGAAAGTCAGGGCTCCGACGCTGGAATTGGTCTTTAGCTTCTCAATCATGCGCGCAGCCGTGGTTTCGACCATCGCTTCGTATTCAGTTTCATCGCCCCTAGCGGTGTAGCAAATCTGATCGTCGCTTGTGGCGTACCACTTGGGATGGTCTTTCTGATAAGTGGTTTTCGGAAGCCAATCGAAGGAGTTGTGGAATGTTTGGATCTCGCTGTCGTTATAGAAAGTCTCGCCAGAGGTGAGGAACCCCATTTCATAGCTCGTCGCGTTATCGACTTTGTTGCTTTGCGTATGGAAAGAGAAGTCAGGCTTTTCAACCACCTTCATCTTCGGGAGATTGACTTTCTTGCCGCTTACTTTCGTGTAGGTGGTGACGTTGCTGCTATAGCGGCTATAGCCAAGAGCGTAGCGAAGGAAAGCCAAAGCGCCTTGCTGGTAGCCAAGTTCTCCATTGACGTGGATGAAGCAGCTGCTGTCTTTGGTGTCGATCTGATAGCCGGAGACGCCGATGGCCTTATTGGTGTCGCTTATTCCTGCCGCTTGGCGGACCTTCTCTCCGTTGAGCACGATCCAATGGACGGAAGGAGAATAAACCTCTTCGCCTGTGATGGCTTGGGTTTTAGGGTTTGCCCCGGTGGCGGAAGAAAGATGGCTGGAGATGACGCCTGCGGCCTTTTGGGCGTTCACGTTGTCCTTTTCGTAAAGGATAAGGAAATCCGTGTTGCCGTTATCCGCCAAAACGATGTCGCCGTCCTGCACATCGACTTCGTGGAGGGTGCCGGTTTGAAGATGGGCATTTGATTCGTCGAATGGGCGAAGCACTTCATCGCTTGTGGCCGATCCGCAGGAGACAAGGCTCATAAGGCTGCAAGCAGAGAGAAGGAATTTCACGCTTTTTCTCATGTTTTTCTCCTTTCTTATTTCACGGTGATGGTCCGTTCAAGGTAGGCGATATTGCCTGATGCGTCCATCGCGCGGATGGAGAGGGTGTATACGCCAGAGCTAGATGGTTTGAAGCAGTTGCGGTCCTTGTCGAGACAGAATCTTCGCCCATCGGGGGAGATTATGTAGATGCTTACGGTGACTTCCTTCCCGGAGTTGTCGCTTGCTTCGTATTCAGGAAGGCGGATGTAGTCGCCTAAGGCAATCTCGGCAGCGGGCTCATTCTTCAAAGTGATGATCGGCGCCTCTTCGTCCTCGACGTTGATTGCGTAGATGAAGCTGGCGCTCTCTCCGTTGGAGTCCGCAGCTTTGTAAGTCACGATGTATTGCCCGTATTCGGCTAGATTTATCTCGTATTCTTTGGAAGCCGGGACGAGATTCAAGGCGACTCCGTTGGTGTCCTTGGCGATTTCTCCGCTTGGGGTGACGACGCTTACATAGCTAACCGCGTTCGGATCGAGAACATCGCCCGCGATGGCTCTATTGATGGTTGCCTTTTCGCCGATGGAGTGGCTTCCGCCGTAATCCCCGACGATCGAAATGCGCGGGGGGTTGTAATCGCTGGAGGAATAGCTGAGGCTTTGGTTGTCGATGCGCGTCCAAGCAAAGCCCATGCCGCTGGTGAGATTCTTCGCCTTGACGGAGATATAGATTTTGCCGGAAGCGAATCCGGCGAAGGCCTCTCCGTTATCGTAGCTATTGGCTTTGATGCCGGTGTTGTTGAACGTGAAGACGCCGCTCGAATAGGAGAAGCTGAGGCTTCCTTCTTTGGCAAGGCTCGTGGTTGTCAGATAGGAGCGAGATCCGATGGCGTAAGAAGCGTATTCCCCGGCGGTTTGCTTTTCGACCTTCATGGTGACGCTTTCTTCTTCGTTTAGGCTATCGGTGAAAGTGACTTCGAGGTTTTGCAATTCTCCTTTGGAAGGGAGCGTGGCGAAAACCGCGATCGCGTTCTCCGCGATGATGGGGTTCACAAACTCGGCAACAACGTCGCCTTTTGCTTTTGCCAAAAGGTCAATCTCGGTGTCTAAGACGTCAAGGGAAGCGTTCTTGGTGACAAGATAGTTCTCGATATAGAACCGCTCCAAGCCATCGCTTCCGACAACGTAAGGGTTGATGACGAGAACTTTCTTCTCAATCGATAGGTTTTTGTAGGTGAAGGTCAGGGTGATTTCCTCTTGCCCTTTGCTGATCTTCGGGACAAAGAGGTCTCCTGCTTTTAAAGAATAAGGAAGGATGCCGTTGTCGATGTTGACATCCATGACGACCTCTTCTTTTTTCCCGGAGGAATAATCATAGCAAATGGCTTCCGGGAGATTGTAGAGGGCGTCGGCGATGTAATACTTCGGGGTGATGATGTCTTCGTAAATCATCGCCTTGTCATTCTCGCTCACGGTCAGGTCGTACTCGTATTTAGCCGTTTGGCCAAGGGTATCGCTTGCTTCTGCGATGATTTTATAAACCCCTAATTCTTCGGGAACGAAAGAAGAGACTGATGTTTCTACGAAGTCTCCTTTGACGACGGAGAAAGAGATTTCTTTCTCGCCCGACCCTCCTTTGACTTCCATCTCAGGGAAAGAATAGACCTCGCCGATTTTTATTGCTTTCGCTGCCTCTTTCTTGGGGGAGATCGTCAGATTCTCGACTTCGCCCGTGGAGATGCAAATCGTCTTTTTGGCCACGTTGCCTGATTTGTCTTGCGCTTCATAGACCAAAAAATAGTTTCCTTCCCTTTCGGTTTTGAAACGCCCCTCATCAATGGGGAGAGACAAGTAGGAAGAGGAGCCGAAATCGTAATAGGCATGGACGCTGACTTCGCATTCGCCGTCGATGGAGTCGACTGCGCTTGCCTCGAACACGGGGTAGGTGCAGCCTTTTTTCGCGATCGGCAGCTCCGCGGGTGAGCTGACGGTCAGCTCGGGAGCGTCATAATCGTAGATGGTGTCTTGGGTGAAGTCCTGATTGAGCGCGCTTAGGATCAGGAAGTTCGCAGAGCTCGCGCTATAACCCTTCGCGCTGATGGAAAGGGTGACCTCGTCGCTGGAGAAGCCATCCCATAAAGTGGAATAATAAGTCGGATCGTCGAAATCCGTAATCAAAGCCTTTCCGGCATAGATGGCCTTCTCCGAGGCTTTGTAATCAACAGAGAGAGTCATGTCTCCGCAGGTCTTGCCGGCAAGCCAGCTTTGTCCGCCATAATAACCATAGAAACTATGGGTGACTGGGCAGCCGAAATCGTCGTTGATGTGGATGTTGTCGAAATTCGCTTCATATCCGACGTAAGGCTGGTCATTGGCTTTCCCAGCCCAGTAGGTGTAGGGGGCGTTGACCCCTTCGTTTGTAGCTTTCGCGCGTATGTTCAAGACATTGCTCTTGTTCGCTTTTTCGGTCAAAGTCAGGTAAAGCTCGGAAAAGTCGATGGAGCCGATGTTGCTTGGGGCGACAAAGCCCTCGAACACGGTTCCCCCTTTGGAAATGTCGATTGGGTTATTGAAGGTCAAGGTCTCGCCTTCTGCAAGGGACACGTAAAGCCCTTGCTTCCCGTAGGTCCGCTCGCTCTTCTCATAAGAAGCGTAGGACTTCGTGCCGCTGAATTGGATATAAGGGCAGCGGACTAAGAAGGAGTGGTCCTCGGAATAGAACTCCCCGTCTTTTTCCCCGGAGTAATGGATCACGTAGATCCCTGATTCCGTGAGGGTCACTTCCTCCAAAGAGTAGGTGGCTCCGCTGGGGAATTCGATGACGGCGCTATAAGTTATACCGTCTTTGCTGAGGGTCGGCACTTTGAGCACCGAGTTGAATTTGTACTCGCTTTCCAGGCTGAATTCATTGCCGCTTTCCTTCTTGCCGAAAAGCGACAAGGAAGAAGGGGCGGCGCAGGAGACGGCAAGGAAAGATAGTAAAAGCAATGGCGTTTTCTTTTTCATGTTAGCCTTTGATACCTCCCATGGTTAAGTTGCCAAGCAGTTTTTTGTGGAATGCCAAGAAGATGATGAGGACCGGGACGAGCATCAAGGCGGCCGCCGCGCAGCGGCAGGGGACGTTGGAGATCTCGTTGGTCGTGAGGAAGGCCATGTTGTACATGCCCACCGCGATGGTCGGGTAATCGGGCAGATAGATCAGAGGGGTCTGATAGTCGTTCCAAAAGGTGATGAAGTTGATGAGCATCACGGTGAAGAAGAGGGGGCGGGCCATCGGCAGGATGAGCTGCAAAAGGATGCGCATGTTCCCCGCGCCATCGATCTTCGCGGCTTCGATGTAGGCGTTTGGCAGCGATTTGAAATAGTTGTAGAAGACGATGAAATAAAGCCCAAGGAAATTGGCTTTGAGGATCCAGGTGCCCCAAATTTGGTTATACATCCCAAAACGCTTGGCCATCGCGATCTCCGCGGGGAGGCTGCCGACGATTGGCAGGATCATCGCGATGACGACGACGAGATAGATGATTTTCGAGAGCTTGTAATTGAATTTGGCGCACAGATAGCTTGTGATGCAGGGGATTAAGGTCGCCGCAAAAGCGCAGCCAAAAGAATAAAGGAAGCCATAAAGGAAGAGCATTGGGAAGCTCACGCTGTCATTCCCGTTATGGATGGAGATGGAGAAGCGGGAGTAGACGGTCGCGAAGTTGTCGAAGGTGAATTTGGTTGGCCAGCCAACCGGGTTGATGCGGAAGTCCGTCCGGTAATCCTTGAAGGAGGAGAGAAGCCCCCACCCCAAAAGGAAAAGGAGGATGAAGCAATAGAGGATGAGGAAAATGACGATGATGATCGAAAGGGGGCTGATTTTTCCCTTTTTCTTTCTGCGATGAGCCAAAGCAAGATTCTTCATATCTCAATCCTCCGACGGGCCCCATTTTTCCAGGGCGTGCTTGGTGAGAAGGGTCAAGGGGACGGCAACGATCGTGAGCAATAAGCCAATCGCGCAGATGAAGGGGTATTCCGACTCGTTGTTGGCCGCGCCCACGGTTTTGACGTAAAGGTAATAGCCATAGGTCTGGACGTCGTTGGAAGCGGTCACGTTGAAGAAAGAGAAGAGGTTCATCTGATTGATGAAGATGCTTGCGACGCTGGTGACTGCGAAGGTGCTGATCGTCGGGAAGATGCCGGGCAGCACGATGTGGATGAATTCATTCCAGGCGTTCGCCCCGTCGATTTTCGCGGCTTCGCTCACTTCGATTGAAAGGCCGCTCATCGCGTTGCTATACATAAGCACGCTTGTGCCGAAACTCACGAAGACGTTATAGAAAACAATGGCTCCGTAGCGGGTGTTTGGATTCTCGATGAGACCTTTGAAAGTGCCACCGAACCAAGATTGAAGAACGCTCGGCATGCCGATTTCCAGGAAGTTTTGGTATATGGTGACCATGACGATCGCCGAGAGGAT
>CAVECL010000050.1:0-5729 GCA_963614595.1 Parasutterella excrementihominis
AAGTCCGAGTTCGTTTCGAAGACCTACGATCTGGACGCCGACGTCAACAGCGGGGCCAAGGGCCTAACCCTCACCTTGGGGTTCTTCTCCTGGAACGACCTCGTGGTCACCCCCTTCTACGCCTCTGAAATTTGACTTTGCAAAAACAGGCTCTTTAAATTCCTAGTTGGTATTAGTTGGTATTTGCCAAAACCAGCCCACCGGAAGTTTAAAGTTCAGTTGGTGTGAGCAGCGCGCGTTTGCGCGCTGCTCTTTTATATGCCGAAACAATACCCGATTTTTGAGCGCGTCGTGCCGTGAGAAAGGGCGCCGGGAATCCGTCCCGGCCCGAGAGCGACTAAAGCCTCCCCCTTCGCTTCCCGCATCTTCCACCTTGTGAGGAGGAATTTCCTCCTCATCCGGTCGAAGCTCCCATAACCGTAAGATGAGTCTATCTCGGTCTGGGCGACGTCGTTCGCCGCCTCCATCCTGGCGTTCGACAGAACCGCGCCTAGCTCGTTTTTGGCGAGCCCCATCGCGATGCCGTTCTTCCATTTGCCGTAGGTGTCGCCTACCTTCTTGAGCTTCACGGACCGGCAGTTTCTGAGCTTCACCGCCATGAACTCAACGTCCCTTTCGACCTCCTCATGCGTCATTTTGGTGCGCATGAGGGCGAGGAGCTCCTGGAGGGTGCCGTAGCCTTGCTTCAGGTCCTCGTCAAGCTTAAGGGATTCCTTGATCATCTCGTCGTAGTGCCAGCTTTCACCCGTCTTCCTGCTCACGTACCATTTGTCCGGGACCTCCCTGGAGCGGCAAAGGAAGAGCTTCCATCTGGACTTCATGAAATTCCTCAGCGCGCTGCCCTCGGGGGCCTTCGCCATGGCGGCGTATTCGTCGTACATGTCGGTGATGAGGTATCTGACGCCTTCCCTCTCCGCCTTGTCCTTCCCTGAAAAGAACTCGTCGAGGTAGGCCTTCTGGCGGGAGATGATGAGATCGAGGCTCTCCGACGTGTCGAAATCGACGAGGTGGCAGACGTATTTGCCCGCCCACGTCTTGAACTTAAACTCGTCTATGCAGAGGATCTTCGGCAGCTTTTTCCCTCGCACCTTCGGGCGCATCGCGTCGAAGACGTTGACGACTTCGGTCACCGATACCCTATGGGCTCTGGCGACGGCGCTGAACGTCTGCTTGGAGAGCAGTTCGCTGTCCATCGCCATCTTCTCCGGATATGTGAGCTTGTCGCCGGGCTGGACCCCGTGCATCGGCTTGGTGAATGTCTTCCCGCAGCGCCTGCAGCGGTAGACGATCCGGTGGATGATGCCGATCTCCGCTTTGATGATTCTGCTTCTGAGATTCAGCGTGCAGCAATAGCGATGGTGCACGTCGTACTGGCAGCAGCCGCATTCCGGGCATTTGAGCCCGTGGGCGCGGTCCTCCCAAACCTCGAAGACCAGCCCATCGCCGTTCTGGATGGGGCCTTCGATGCGCGAATAGTCCTTCGGGTCTAGCCCAACGGACTCTAGATATGGATTAGAATTCATGATGTCTCCTTTCTTCCAATGTTTTTCGCGAAATTCATTATAGAAAGGAGGCGTTTTTTCGGACTCGGAACCCGCCAAAAGGTTAAACCGCTAGTTGGTATCGGGAAAAATCGATACCAACTAGGAATTTAAAGAGCCGATTTTTGTTGCTTTTGGATGCGCTTTAGAAGAGCATCCGTTCACTATGGAATCTGGTGGAAACTCAATAATCCACCTTATCGAGTCTCGTAAAGCATAGGCGAATCGCATTTTTTTGTTTATCTTGCCTCCGTTTGCGGAATATGACCCTTTTCTTGGGCGAACGATAGCTTCCAAAAAGCCTGGCACTATAATCGAAGGCGAGGTGATAAAGCCATGGAGAAAAAAGACTTTTTAATCGAAGGCGATGGGGTTTTGAGGCTAAAGCCGACTTGGGTAGCAAGAAGCTTTTGCAGACCCGGCAAAAGAATCAAACTTCACCCAGACGACTACTATGTCCTCGGTTTGGAGAAAGGAGGCATCGACGAAAGGTGGTTTGCCTCCACTACCTGGGCGGAGAACGGCCCCGGCACGCCGGAAGACGAAGGCCTTTCTTACGTCGTCTCAGCCGATGGCAAAGAGCATGTCCTTCTGCGCGACATGGTCGATGAGCTTAAAGGAGAAATCATCGGCGATGCTCTTTGGAACAAATACCACAGATGGCCAATGTTCTCTAAATTCTTCGATAATCTTGGCCCTTTGCCCCATCATATCCATCATCGCGACGAGCACGCGAAGCGAGTGGGAAGTGCCGGTAAGCCAGAGATGTATTTCTTTCCATCTCAAATGAACAATCACGGCGGGGAATTTCCTTACACATTCTTCGGCCTTAAACCAAACTGCACGAAAGAGGAAGTGAAGAAATGTCTGATGGAATTTTCCAAAGGGGACAATCATATTCTCGATCTATCTCAAGCCTACAGCATCGAGCTGGACACAGGTTGGGACGTCCCGCCCGGAACCCTTCATGCGCCAGCGAGTCTTTGCACTTATGAGCCGCAATTTGCCTCCGATGTCTACGCAATGTACCAATCCGTCCTGCTAGGGGGCCACTGCGTCCCCGAAAATCTTCTTTGGAAGAATTGTCCAGAAGAAGAAATCGGGAACTATGATTACCTGATGGACGTCATCGATTGGGACGTTAACATGGACCCGGAGTTCAAGAAGCACCGCTTCATGAAGCCCCTTCTTGCCAGGGAAAGCAAACAGTATAGGGAAGAATGGATTTGCTATAAGAGCAAACTTGTTTGTGCGAAAAGACTCATCGTTTATCCGGGTCAGACGATTACTCTCAAAGACAACGCCGCCTATGGCTTCATCTTGATCGAAGGACATGGCAAATTTGGGAAATGGAATATCGAGACCCCGACCCTGATTCGTTATGGCGAGCTCACCAACGACGAATTCTTCGTCACCGAAAAAGCAGCGAAACAAGGCATCGCGATCACTAACGACAGCCAAACGGAGAATCTTGTGCTGCTGAAGCATTTTGCCGAAAACCCCGACCTCAAAATCGAATAGGCGCCTCTGTTCGGTTCGTCGCACAGACAGTCTTTAGGAGCAGAATATGAAAAAGTGGTATAAAGGCATTTATCGTAGACAGCTGACCGATATGCACATAGCCGACGATAGGGAGGAATATCTTTCAAAATTCAATGAGAACGAATATTTCTCCTGCCTCAAAAAAGCCCATATCCAAAGCCCGATGATTTATTTGCAGTCCCACACGGGCCTGTGCAATTTCCCAACGAGGGTAGCCCGTACTCATAAGGCGATGGAAGGCGAGAACAACGCCGTGAGACGCCTTATATCTTTATGCAAAGAAGACGGCATGAAAGTCGTCGGTTATTACAGCCTCATCTTCAACAACGTCGCCGCCTCGCTTCATCCCGAATGGGCCATCCGCTACGTCGATGGCTCAACCTGGCAAGACAAAGGGCAGAGGTATGGCTTATGCTGCCCGAACAACCTTGAATATCGGAAATTCGTCAAAGAGAACGTTGCCGAGCTTGCAGCGTATTTCAAAGATCTTGACGGCGTTTTCTATGATATGCCTTATTGGGAGGTGCCCTGTCACTGCGCCTCTTGCCAAAAACGTTACAAAAAAGAAACCGGGAGGGAATTGCCATCCAAAGAGGACTGGAGCGACGAAAACTGGCTCTTGTACGTAAAAAAGAGGCAGGACTGGATGGTTGACTTCGTGCGTTATGTAAAATCAACTTCCAAGAAAATCTTGCCGAAAACCACCGTGGAGTTCAATTTCGCCGCAGTCATCGGCTGCACGTGGCTTGGAGGTTCCACCGAAGGCATTAATGAAGAATGCGAATTCACAGGCGGCGATCTTTATGGCGATCTTTATAGCCATTCTTTCACCGCGAAATACTATTATGGCATAACGAAGAACCAGCCCTTTGAATACATGACTTGCCGCTGCAACAAGAATCTTCGCGAGCACACAATCACAAAGCCCCAGGAAATGCTTGACGCAGAGATTCTCCTCACGCTCGCGCATCACGGAGCAACTCTAGACATCGATGCGATCAATCCGGATGGAACGCTTGATCCAAGGGTCTACGAAAAAGTGTCAAAGGCATTTGAAAAGCAGATCCCTTATGAGAAATACATGAGCAAAGGGAGACTTTACGCAGACGTGGCCGTTTATTTTGACAGCAAAACGATGTTTGAAGAACCTTATGCGAAAACCTATAACAAACTCTGCGCGGTGAGCGCTCATAAGACGCTCGTGGAAAGCCACATCGCCACTGCCGTCATTGCGAACATGAACATGAATAACCTCGCCGGTTACAAAATGATCGTCGCCCCCTGCCTCCAGGACTTCGATAACGACGAGCCCTTGAAGCTCATCGACTATGTGAAAAACGGAGGGACGCTCTATCTTTCCGGCAGAAGCGACTCACGCCTCATAAAGGAATTTTTCAATGGCCAATTCTCAGGCTACACTTTCGGAAACAGCAGCTATCTCCACGTCGACAAAGGCTACGCAGAAGTCCAGGCTTACATCTCTCCAAGAGACGATTATCGAAAAATCATGGGCGGGTTCAACGAAAAATACCCTTTGCCCTTAACCTACAAACTTCCGACTTATGAATTAAAGGGCGAAGTGAAGGCGAATATCATCTTGCCTTTTACCGACCCTGACAACAACACAAGCTTCGCCTCCATTCACTCCAATCCTCCCGGAATTTCGACCTCCATCCCCGCGATTGTCGAAAGAACATATGGAAAAGGAAGAGTCATCTGGTGCTCCGCTCTGATCGAAAATGATGATAGGGCGAATTTCAAAGAAATTTTTAGAAACATCGTTCTTAAGCACGTAACTCCAAAATACCTCATCTTTGCCAGCAAATTCATTGAAGGGGTAATTTTCGAAGACAAAAATGACGCCTACATAAGCTTCGTGAACGTCGATCCTTCTTTCGAGAAGATTGAAAGAGCAATTGAAATGAAGATAGAGAAAGAATACCGTGTGAAGAACCTGACCACAGGCGAAACAATCAAAGCGAAAGAAGGCAAAATAAAACTTTCGATAACTGATTTTCTGATGATAAAGATCACCGCGCCCAAAAAACGCTAGCCCAAGCCGCCACGATTCGTCCGCGCATGAGTTTTCCTTGACCGGGCTTGGCAATAATTCATTCATGCTTCTCATCTTTCCCGCCAACCCGGTTTTTATCGTCTAAAACGTCAGGGGTAGCAACACCCACACAAGTCTCTCCGGATGGCAGCCTATAGGTCCCAAAAGGCCGAAAAAGGTTTTCTTCTTCTACGACGTCCAATACAATTTCCTAGTCAAAAAGCATATCCTCACTTTCAAGCAAAAGTCCGTTGCCGAGCATCTAAGCGGAAAGGTCTCGTTCCGCAATGACGCTCTGGCAAATTCGTGAGAGGAAACCAAGTGCGACATCGATTTGGAAAAAGCCATTGAGTTTGCAAAGGCTTTAGCCTAGAAGAAACTTTGCCTGAGAAAAAAGAATTCATCAGCCTTGTACTTGGCCTGAAAAAGGGAGAGAAAAACAAGATTGCCGCCTGGTTCAGTTCGCTTTAACGGCTTTAAAAACGCCATTTCTGCAAGGTTTTCCTAGCAGAAAGCCGCAAAAGCGCCTTATTTATGAAGCAGGTCCAAAACCTGGTTGAAATCCGAGACCAATTTATAGCAACCTTTGTCGA
>CAVECL010000051.1:0-4764 GCA_963614595.1 Parasutterella excrementihominis
GTCCTTTTCTTTAATCTGCTCGATGGCTTTGATGGCGCTGTTTCTGATTCGAGATTGGCTCGCGTTGGAACGAAGGGCTTTGGTCTCGATGATGAAAGCGGGCTTCCCCTCTTTCAAAGAATAGACGAGGATGTCCGCTCTCCCCGTCCCGGCGTTTACTTCGTTCTTCACGATGCAGGTCTCAAAGATTAAAGACAGGGCTGTCGAAAGCATGACCTGATAACTTTTCTCTTGCCCGATCTCATAGCAAGAGAAGGAGGAGAGGAGGTACTTTTCCAAATCGCGCTTCAGCGCCTCTGCGTCCCCTTTCTCAAATGAGGATTTCATGCTGAGAAGGGCTGGGAAGTCGTTTTTGGGGATGTAACGGAGGGCGACCTCCCTTTGGAAGACGCTTTCGATTTCCCTGTTCGGGAAAACGAGGGAATAAAAGAAATCGCTTAGTTTTTCCTGGACGGTCAAATACCCGCTTGCGAGCAGGAAGGAGATGATGTTCTCGCTCGTTGAGCTTAGATCCTTGTAACTAAGGGCGATGTCGATGGGGGAGGAGACGGCCTGGCCGCCGATCAAGGGGAGCAGAGAATCGCTTTCGCACATCCCTTCGATGATTTTTCCAAGGACGGAATTGTCGGCCGTGTTGTTCCAGTAGGTCGCGTACGACTTGCCGTTTTGGAGGAAACTCAAAACCGATAAGGGGTTATAGACAACCGCGTTCCCGAAATGATAATTCCCATACCATTCCCTGACTTTGTCTAACTCCTTCGGACAGCCATAATATTCCAAAAGGTCTTTGGTTTCCTCTTCGCTGAAACCGAATCCCTCATCCATATTTACGGAAAGGACGGAGTTGGCGATGAGGTTATTTAAACCTGAGAAAAGGGATTCCTTCGCGATTTGGAGCACGCCGGTCAGCAGGGCGAGGTGAAGCGAGTCGTTGCTTTTCAGGACCGAGGAGAAAAGTTGCTTCAAGAAGAGAATCGCCGGTTCATAGAAACCATTTTGATAGGCATAGTGGGCCGGGGCGTCATATTCGTCGATCAAAACAATCGCCTTTTTGCCGCTTGCTTTCTCCATGAAGAGAGTGAGCTTCAAAAGGGAAGAGGTGTAATCGATATCGCTTGCCTCTTCGTTGCTGATCGACTCGAAATAGGCTTTGTCTTTCGCGGAAAGTTTTTTGCTTTTGAGAAGCGAGGCGTGCCTTTCGTATTCGAATGATATGGCTTCCTTTATCTTTTGAATCATGCCGTCGTAATTGCTTGCGATGGCGTTCTTGAGGTTTAGGTGCAAAACGGGATAGCGTTGGAAATGAGCCTCCATCAATGCTTTGTCTTTGAAGATCTTCTTGTCTTTGAAAAGAGCCGTCTTGTCTTTTTCGCTTTCCTCAAAAAAAGCCTGCAGCATGGAAAGCATCAAAGACTTTCCGAATCTTCTTGGGCGGGTGAAAAGGCAGCTCGTCCCTTCGGGGAGATCGGTTAAGGCTGCAATGATGTTTGTTTTGTTGACGTAGTAGCAATTTTGGGAGACGGCTTCGTAACTATCGATTCCTAAAGGTGTTCTTTTCATCGCTTATCCCCATATGCATTGAGTACGCGCCGAAAAGGTGGTTCTTGCTACTTTTTGCTAAGTTTTGCTACATCGCGCTACAACTTGCTACACAATGCTACAACTTGCTACATCGCGCTAAGCTCATCTCATATCGGGTTTGTTTGCCTGATTTTTCAATCCGGGACAATTCGGCTTTCTCGGATTCGAAGGAAAAGGTGAATATAATCATCATAAGTTAGCGGAAAAAGGTGAGTATGGTCACCTTTATTCGCCAGAAAGCCGGACGATGATAATGGCGGCCCATGGCCTTTGAATAACTTCAAAGTATGCCCGAACAGGTATAAATGTCTTTTTTTGAATGCTGAGTATACCCGTTAAGATATAGTTTCATTGAAACGAATGACTTCTTGGCTTATTGAACCTGCTTGCAGATCGCGGCGATATAGCCTTCGATTTCGATCTCCTCAATCGCCCAATTCCTAGGATCGATGTTTTGCTTGAGGGCTATGCCTTTTGAGGCGGGGAGGACGCTGAAGGAAGATAGGGTCATTGCCAATCCGATGCCCAAGGCTTTGACGAAGCTTTCCTTGTAGACCCAGATGCGCGTGAAAGCTTCGTCTTTGTCTTTTGCTTGATCGACGTATTCCTGCTCTTCCTTGCTGAAGCAGCGCCTCACAATCTCTTCTTTGATGGGCCGCTTCCTTTCGATGTCGCAGCCGATCTCTTTTTCATCGAAGACGGCGAGGGCGATCTCTCCGGAATGCGACAGATTGAAATGGATATCGGGGTGATCTTTCAGATAAGGCTTGCCGCGCTCATTCGTTAGGATCGTCACGTCCTTCTCTCTTAGCCCATATTCCTGCAACCCCCTGTCCAAGGCGATGCCCGCGGCTAAAGAAAGGAGCCTGTCCTTTGGCTGCACGCAACGGTTGGCTTTCTCTAGCCTAAGAGGCGAAAGAGAAGCGACGTCGCTTTCTTTGATCTCATAGGTTTTTGCAAGAGTGATTTTGGGCATTGTCCGTTCAGGCTTTCAGGGTTGGGGGAAAGAAGATTTTTTCTACGCTTGAATTCTATCGAATACGACGAGAAAAGTGCAGTTTTTGCAACATCGAAAACCTTAAAAAGTGACAAAATTGCAGCATCGCCTTGCTAGGTTTTTTAGCTTTTTTCGGCTTGCTTCCATAGAATAAGCGCTTTTTGGTTTCGCAACATTCATGGATTTCCGTGTAAGAGGTTTCCCTCTTTAGACGTTGAGGAGGCTATCCCTTTTTGATAAAGTTTGTCCGAACATTTTCTCAGGAGGTTCTTTATGAGAAGAAACGTCGCCTTCATCGCTCTTGCCTTGCTTAGCATAGCTAGCGCCTGCTCGCAAGGGGGAGAGGAGCAAAAGAGCAGCGTCTCTTTAAGCGACATCTCCGAGGACGCGAGCTTGAATAGCGATGACGCCTCTAAGGAAAGCTCCTCCGAAAAAGGCGACGACGATCCCAAAGAGGCGAACTGCCTGAAGCTTCTTACGTCTCTAGACGAGGTGAAAGGCGCCAAGAAGGTGGCGATGGTCGCGAAAGACGGCTCAAACTACTATGGCTATACCGGCGTGGCCAAAGAGAATTATTCCTGGTATCACCTCGGGGAATCCTTGACCGCGGTTTCAGGGCATAGCGATTTGTTGAAGCTCGGCAGCTCGACGAAGGAGCTTGTTCTTACCTTCTCCAACGACAAAGTTTCCGTGAAGGCGGGGGAGAGCTACCTTTGGGCGGGCATGGTCACGAGCTCTGGGTCAGAGCATGCGAACCTCGGCTTGAAGAGCGAGGAGACCTATCTCAACATCTCCGACCTAGGGAATGGCGATTTCAATCTCTATAGCGACGATGGGGTCTACGTGGAATACTACAAAAGCAGTTTCTGCGGGGCGACCTCAACCTATAAAGACAAAGCCCTCGTCTCTTTCTATGCCTATCATTACGAAAAGGATCTCGATTCCTCCGATTCGAATGACCCCATCGATCCCACGGATGGGAACGAATACTGGTCGACCTTGGATCTAACAAAGACGGGGAACGCTTTCAGGGCGGATCTCCAAAAGCTCATCAAGAGTTACAAAACGGAGACGACTACTTACAAAGGCTGCATGGAAATCGGCGCCGCGGCGGCGGCGTATCCGCTTGGTTCCAAGACCTTCGTGCCGTTTTATCACGCCGCGCCCAACGTCACCGAAGGCGTGTCCGGCGATGGGGCGATGACCACCACGACGGCAAGCTGCAACAAAGAGCATACCTGGCCTAATAGCAGAGGGTGCGGCGAAAGCGACGGCCCAGGCAATGACCCCTTCATCATCCGCCCGACGATTACGAGCGAGAACAGCTCCAGAAGCAACTACTTCTATGGCTACTCATCAAGCAACGAATGGGATCCCGCTTCCTGCGGCTATGAATACGCTAGGGGAGAGGCGGCCAGGGTTATCCTTTATGCCGCCACGGCGTACTATGGCACCTGCGGGACAGGTGGCTCTTCAAAAGGCAACGAGCCGATGGAGCTTTCAAACAATCCTAGCGACGATACGAAAAAGCATACGATGGGGACGCTCAAGACCCTTCTGGAATGGAATACCAAATACGCGCCGACCGCGATTGAGATCCAGATCAACAATTACCTTTGCAAGAACGGATACGGCAGGAATCCCTTCGTGGACGAGCCGAAATTCGCCTCTTACATCTGGGATTCGACCGGCATCAGGGCCTAATCCTTATAAAAAGGCTTCAAGGCAGCCTTTCTGCTGCCTTTTATCGCCTGATAAGGATTCGGCGATAAATCGGTAACCGCTTTCACAAAGCGAGGAATCCCCGCCCCATCGGAAGAAGTAGGGGAAACTTATTTTAGTTCGGAATTCCACACTTGCTAATTAGCCTTTTTGGTTCCTAAAATAACGCACGTGGGAAATCTCTCGCTTCAGCTGAAACGACGCGTTTGCTAAGAAGGGCTTATTGTCCTTATTTTCGCGTTTCAGGGGGCGGGAACCACGAAAAGGAGAATAACTGCATGAAAAAGAGAACATTCATCATGGGTCTAGCCGCTTTGGCTTTGGCCTTTGGCTCCGCCGGAGTGATCGGGGGAGTCTCCTTAGGCACGAATAGTGGCGCAATCGGGATTAAGGCCGCGGATGGGGATAAACACGCCATTTCCTACACTGAGACCCAAACACTATTGAACAATGGCAATGTCCCT
>CAVECL010000051.1:4774-5723 GCA_963614595.1 Parasutterella excrementihominis
GATCGGGGGAGTCTCCTTAGGCGCGAATAGCGGCGCGATTATGACAAAGGCGGCTTCACTTAGTGCCGTTTTGTGGGATTCTGCGTCCCCTTATGCCGCCACTAAAACAAAAAAAACCAGCGCTGACGGCTCCATATCTTTTTATCATAATGGCGAAAATAAATACAGTGGTCCGACTAGACTTTATAAAGACTCCATTTTTACCGTTGAAATTGTTGATGGGAAAGCAACAACTATTACCTCTGTTGTTGCAGTTTGCGCCAGTGGAGACTACGGAGAAGCTTTTGGTGGGACTTCGGCAACGGCCACTGGTGGCGGCTCTTTGACGCGAACTGCCGACTCTACTAAAACCACTATTACTTTTACAGCGACTGGAACGGTTACGAAAATCGAGTTTACGATGTCCGCACAGTCTCGAGTTACCTCTCTAACTGTTAATTATGAGAATGACTCCAAGACCCTAAATGGGGTTTCCATTAAAACCGCACCGAATAAAATCGAATATTTTGAGTCTACTAAATTTGATCCGACTGGCTTGGTCCTTACCGCCTCTTTTGACGATGACTCCACCGAGGATATTGCCTATAGTGAAGACACCAAAGATAACTTTTCCTTCAGTCCAAACCTTTCTGAAGATTTAGACGTTTCTGACGATAAGGTAATAATTACTTATACGGATCCTGAATCTGGATTAGCAACAGTTGAACAGCCAATAACCGTTAAAGAGGATGCCGTTGTATCCCTTTCGCTGGAGGGCTCCTCCTTTAAAGACAAGGTTTTTAAACTTGACGGCTCTTGGGGTACAGATGGCATTATTGCAAAAATAACTCGTGCGAGCGGCAACGTTAGCGCGCTTGATATAAACGATTCCAAACTTGCTTTGACTTTTGATCCAGCGACTCCGAACTCAACGAGTCTGACTTCCGTTAAATTAACGGCTGTTTATGAT
>CAVECL010000052.1:0-4960 GCA_963614595.1 Parasutterella excrementihominis
AATTTTGGTGATTTTTATTTCATCCCAATTGGTTATTTCTATCTTATCCGTAACAACGACCTCACGAGGGTCGACTCCAAGGACGCCGCCCTCACGGTCCTCGTGCACCTGGGCTACCTCGCCTTCATCCCCGACCCAAGCGGCAGCAAGGGCGTCTGCTACATCCCGAACAAGGAGATCAGGGAGGAGTTTGAGGCCGGCCTGGAGAAGCTAGGCTGGGAGGACGGCGAGGATGAGTTCCTCGCCAACCTGGCCCGTTCCGGCCATCTGGCCTGAAAACCGGCCGAAACCCCTTTTCGGCGCGCGCAAAAAGCCCCAAAAGGGGGTGCGGGAAGCCTGAATCGGCGCCGAATCCCGTCAGACGGGCAAGGATATCCGCGTTGGCAGGAGTTTTCGTGAAACGCTCAAAACTCATGCGTTTGTCCTGCCCAACGTTGGTTGTTAGTTTTCAAAACTGCTGAAAACATAGTAAAATTGAAAACAAAAATATAGATTACTTTCAAAAATACTTTTTCTTTAGTGATTTTGAAAATAAAATGTGTTTATGGAAACTCGCATCCGTCTGAAAGATAGAATCCTTGAAAGCATCGGGAATGGCTCGGTGAAGCTCATCCTTGGCATGCCCGGCTCCGGCAAGAGCCATTTCCTTTCTCACGATCTTTTCGATGCGTTATGCAAGACGGGGGAGAATGAGTTTGCCGAGGTCAACGCCTCATCTTTTGAGTCAGTCATCTCCTTGCTGAAGCGAAAAAAGGAAGGCAAGCGGCTCATCGTTCTTGCCGACGATGTCCTCTCATTTCCCCACTTGCCTTCCCTATTCGACTCTTTCGCGGGAAGACGCGACATTGATTTAGTCGCGACGAGTTCTTTCTCTCCGGATTATGTCCTGGGCGAGGATGAGACTCTTCTTCGCGGGCGTTATGAACGATTCTATTTCCCGCCTTTGCCTTACGAAGATAGCCTTGAGTTGGGGCTCTGTGCCAATTTGGATGAATATCTTGCGAAAGGAGGCCTTTTCCTTTCAAAGGAGAGGTCTTTGGAGATTGCCCTGCAGGAAGGGCGACGCTTCAAGAGATTCCGCCGCGACTATCTCTCCAAAGCGAATTGCCTCATGAACCTTATGGCGGAGCATCTTGATGAGCCCCTTTCTTATTTGAAGATCAGTGAGCTTTCGCAGGGGGCGCTCAGCCGTCCGACCCTGAAGTCTTATCTAGAGTTCCTCGAAGGGGGTTACCTTCTTCTTCCTTTGGAGAGGGAAAACCTTCTAAAGGGGGAGATCAAATCCTGCGAGAGAGCTTATTACCTAGGGGACCTTTCTTTCCAAAGCGAGAAGAGCGGGCGCGCGGGCAAGGAAAAGTCGCTTCTGCTCACAAAACTTCTCGCGGAAGGCTTTTCGGTGAGGAGCGGCTACGTCTATGGCGACTTCGGGGATGGCTTCCTCGCCAAGGACGTCGCCTTCGTTTGTGAGAGATGGAGAGACAGAATCTACGTTTCTTATAGCCCCGAAGACGGGGCGAAGGAAAGCGAGGCGATGGCGAGGCTTCTTAGGAATTCCTATCAGAAGATCGTCGTTGTGCCCTTTAACACCAATCCCTGGAAGGATGATGCGGGCATCATCCACGTGGGGCTGCAAAAGTTTCTTCTTTCGGAGATACGCGAGATTATCGGAGGATAAAGAAACGGGCATCGAATTCAAAAGGCGAAAAGAAGTCGCCGCTCTGCTCGATGCAAGGGGCAACGGCAAGATCAAGGTCATTGAGGGATTGCGCCAGGTGGGAAAATCCTATCTCTTGAATGCGCTTTTCCGTAGGGAACTGCTCTCCCTTGGCGTGAAAAGCGGGGGAAATCGTCACACTTGATTTTCTGAAGAAAGACGATGATATTCGCGATGCCACTTCCCTTAAGGCAAAGGTCCGTTGCCTTCTTAGCGAGACAAAGATCGCCTATCTCTTCTTCGATGAGATTCAACTCGTCGAAGGATATGGGGATGCCTTGAAAACTCTGCATTCCCAGCACCCCGAAGTGGATATTTATGTGACCGGCTCCAACTCGAAGACCCTCTCCAAAGACATTGAAAGGGAAATCGGCGCGAAGGATTCTTATGAGGTTTTCGTTCGCCCGCTGACCTATCTTGAGATAAGGCAAGACCTTCCCTCTTTTTCTTTCGAAGACTACTTCGCTTATGGAGGGATACCAAAGATTCTTCTTTGCCCAAACGATGAGGGCAGGCGCGCCGCCTTCGCCTCGCTTTATCGTGATACCTACGCCAAAGACATCCTGCGCCGTTGCGCCGATCTAAAATCCATCGGCGAGAAAGAGAAAAGGAAAATCCTCCAGAGGGCGTTCGACACCATCACAACGGGGATAAGCCTGAAGTCCCTCGCCAAAGAGATTAACGCGGACAACAAGACCGAGAGCAAGAATAGCAGCGAGGTCCACGCCGAGGTGGACACCTATTTGGAGAGGCTCTCGGAATCCTTCCTCTTCGAGACGATGGAGGAGGATCTTTCAGGGTCGAAGGAGAGCAGTAAAAAGACGATCGAAGATCATGGGAAATGCTATTGCGAAGATCCCGGCTTGCTGCGTTTCGCCTCGCGTTCCAAAGACCTTGATTCCGCGGTCTACGAGAACCTCGTCTTCGCCCATCTCATTTCGAAGGGCTATAAGCCGGCCTCGCTGAAATTTGATTACTATGATCCTCTGACAAAACAAGAGTGCAAGAACAGGGGAATCGACTTCTGCTTTGAAAAAGAAGGAATCGCTTATTTTGTCCAAGCCGTCTTGAGCCTCTATGGCGGCAACGCCTACCAAAGGGAGGTCCATAACCTGCGTTTCTTAAATAAACAGGGAAGAAAAATCGTCGTTTTCTATCTCGATTACACGGATGATCACCCCGATTCCGAGGGGGTTGAGTTCATGCAGGTCGAGGACTTCCTGCTTGAGATCTAAACCCAAGACGCCTTTAAAGACGGCCCCTTGCCAAGAACGTGGCTTTTCCTGTTTTCAAAAGCCCCTTTGGCTTTTTGCTTCTTTCTGGTTTAACGAGCCGCGCGTCCTCTTACCCCATGGCTCTCAATTCGTCGCAGAACAAGCTTCACGCGAAGATGGGGAACACGGCCTATGACGGGAAGCCACACTCAAGGCTGACCTTTGGAATGAGGTTAAGTTCTCTTATGGCCAGGCCAAGGGCGCCGCCTCGACCTGGCAGGTCCTTGGGGGCGGGGCTATTTCTACAACGTCGACCCCATGCGCGGCCTGAAGAATATAAACGTCTCTTTCGAAAACGACGGGTTTTGGAAAAGTGTGTTTTCCACGATTAAAATATATAGGAAAAGTGTAGTTTTAAAGTCCTTGAACAATATGAAAAGTGTATAATCAGGCTGGAAAAAGGAATTTGGTATGCTGCATAGAAAGATAGAAGCAACAATCGCCGACTATTTGGAAAAAGGGTCAAACAAAATTCTATTGGTTGACGGAGCTAGGCAAGTCGGGAAGTCCTTCATCATTCGCTACGTTGGGAAAGAGCTTTTGAAAGAGAGATTCCCCAATTACATAGAAATCAATTTCGTTGAGGATTCGCTGGGGGATAAGCGGTTTGAAAGCGTGACGAATAAGGATGATTTCTATTTCCAGCTCAGCACAGTGGCGGGGGAGAAGATGGGGAAGAGGGACGACACCCTCATCTTTTTGGACGAAATCCAGCAATATCCTCACTTCCTCACGATGCTTAAGTTCCTAAAGCAGGACGACCGCTTCACCTATATCTGCAGCGGCTCTATGCTGGGCGTCACCTTGTCTAAAACAACCTCGATACCGATGGGCAGCATCGACGTCGTTTCCATGTACCCCCTCGATTTTGAGGAGTTCCTGCTCGCCAATGGCTTCAACTCCTTCGCCATCGATGCGCTGAGGAGCAAATTCAAGGGATTGGAAAGCCTCGACGAGAAGATGCATGAAACGGTTTTGGGCCTTTTCAAGAAATATCTCCTCATCGGCGGGATGCCCGATGCGGTCAATTGCTTTATAAGGGAGAAGAACATTGTTAAGGTCAGGAAGATACAGAGCGACATCCATGCCTATTACGGGGATGATGCCAGCAAATACGACAAAGAGCATAAGCTCAAGATCAAGCGCATTTACGATTTGATCCCTTCCAATTTGGAGAACAAAAAGAAAAGGGTTGTCGTGCAGGAAATAAAGGGGAAGAAGGGTCAAAGGTATTCGGATTTTCAGGACGAATTCGACTATTTGATTGCCTCAGGCATCGCTTTGGAGGTTAAGGCGCTTTCCGGGCCGAGGTTTCCTTTGATTGAATCTTCCGGCAAAAATCTGTTGAAGCTCTATTTGAATGACGTTGGCATCCTCACCGGTATCCTCTACCAAAACAACATCAACGCCGTGCTTTCGGATGAAAGAAGCATCAATCTCGGCTCGGTTTACGAATCCGTTGTGGCCAGCGAACTCCAAGCCCATGGCCATCGCCTTTTCTATTACGACAACAAAGCCAATGGAGAAGTCGATTTCCTCATAGACGATTACGAGCATCTCTCCTCTCTGCCGATAGAGGTGAAGTCGGGGAAGGATTACGCCGTTCATAGCGCCATGAACAAATTCTTGGCAAACAAGGATTATCGCGTTAGTAAGGGCATTGTTTTGTCTAACCACAGGGACATATGCGAAAAGGGCGGCGTTCTTTATTTGCCGATCTATATGGTTATGTTCCTTTAAGCCGCGTTCCTAAGGGCATTCCTAGAAAGATAAACAAAAGATCATCACGCCAAAAAACGCAGCCGGGGAAGCCAAAAAAAGGGCTTTTCACGACCGCGGGAAGGTTGCTCGCCTCAATCAGCGAGCCTTCTGGCGAGGACTTTAAGCGTGCGGAGCGCATCTTTTGCCATCAGATGCTTTGAAATCAGACGTAATTGCCTTTCTTATAGCAGTGGCGGCGTTTCGCCGACTT
>CAVECL010000053.1:0-4875 GCA_963614595.1 Parasutterella excrementihominis
AGCGGAGACGAAGGAGATCCTCGCCGGATCGAATCTCGGCAAGGACTCCTTTTCCGCCTATAGAAGTCGCCTGCTCAAGAAAGGGATCATCGCCTCTCTAGGTTGGGGCAGGCTGATGCTGGCCCTGCCTCGCTTCCGCGAATTCATGGACGGCAAGATGATCACGGACTTCTAAGGAAAAGGCTGGCGAAATAATGCAAAATATTTTCAAGGAAAAAAGGCTCTTTCAATCAAAAATCCCAGTCGGCTTCCCTGACATAAGGCGTGCCAAAAACCTCGTAGGAAGTCAGATCGTCTTTCAGATCGTCAAGGCAATACTCTCCGAAGAAGCCGCAGAAAAGGGAGATTTTTTCCTGCTTGAGCAGTTTTTTGTGTCTCTCCCCTATCGGTCCTGTGAAACCATCGGTCAGAATCAATACCCTTCTGCCTCTCTTCTCTTTCGGCAAAGAAAAGAAATGATCCATGACGCAGCCAATGGAGGTTCCTCCTCTGGTCGAATAAAGCCCTTTTTTGAAATCCCCGTATTTGATTTCGCTCACCTCGGTGGAAAAGCAGTAAAGATCGCATCCCCCTCTTTGATAAGGGGCGCGAAGCAAACGAAAGAGCTTCCCTATTTCGTTGGCGACTGAGTCAGAGACGTCAAGGTAAACCAAGGTCTTCCCGCAAAAGGACTCGCGGTAGCGGTTCATGGAATAAGGCTTCTTATAGAGAAAAGATTTCATCCCCAAGGACATCTTCACCAAAGCCGTCCTGTCTCTAAAGTTCGGGATCGCCCCTTTGCCATCGTAAGTGTAATTCGCGAAGGCCTTTACGCATCCGCACCCCCCGTTTCGGTTCACCATGGCCTTCTCAATCAGGTGCTTCATCTTGTTGATTTGATCCTTGTCCGGCCTTTTGTCCCTCTCCGTCGCAAGCTCTTCCGTCTCAACGTCTAGGCCCCTTTGCGCGCCTTGGGGAAAGAAACGGGCCAAGGACCTCCCGCTAACGACGATTCCGGCCGCCTTTTCTAGCAGCGGGTTCGTCTTTTCCTCTTTATGCCCACCAAGGAGGATGAAAGGGGGAGGGGTTCTACCCCCTCCGTTTTCTTCGCCCCTTTCTTCTTTCCCGCCCTTGTCGAAAGCCAAAACGAGCCCGTCCTCGACGATGAATTTCCGGATTTTTTGGTAAAGCTCGTAATATGTCGTCGTGTTGCTTTCGTAAAGCTCTTTTAGCAAGGGCTTATAGGGCTCAGGAGTCCTCTCTCCGATAGGGCGAAGAAGCGCCCCGATGGGCGAGTCATCGCTATTGGCGTTCTCGAAGAAAGAGACGTATTTCTCTTCTTTGAAAGAGCGGCAAAGCGCGGCGTTTATGACCGCGTCGAAGGCGATGTTGTCCACTAATCCCGCCTTCTTAAAAAGGCGCGTGTGGCCAAGCACGATGTGATAAAGCTCATGCATGAGCAGCATCAATAGGTGCTCATCGCTTTGGCAGCGCGCGTTCAGAAAGCCCTCATTGAAGTAAAGGGTGGGATTCACCTCATTACTGACGCAGGCGGTCTCGGTGATCGAGTTCCCCTTCACAAGGCGAATGCTGGCAAGCGCAAGGAACTCGCTCATGTGAAGAGAGGCTGCGGGCAATAAAGAGAGCAAGCGTCTTTTAAGCGTCTTCTCGTCCATTTCGGTATACCTCGCTTTCATAAAAATAAATCACGCAACGAAGATGCTCTTCGTCGAATCTTAAAGGAGCCTTAGGAACGTAAAGCCCTCCGGAAGATCCCCCTAAGAGGATGAGGAGCAATTTCTTGTCCCTGATTTCCTCCGCTTTGAACACCCCACGCCCCAAAGCGCGCTCCATCTCGGCGTTTTTGATGCGCCCCTTCATAAAGCAGGAAGGCCTAGTGCGGGCGATGGAGGGATCTTCCTCCAAAGCTTTCCTGCAGGCCTCCCCCAGTTCGGTCTGGCTCACGCCAAGAAGCTCCCCCAAAACATAGGGGGAGGCTTTTACGAGCCTTTCGCATCCCAATTTCGTATTACTCATGCTTTTAAGAAAACCTCCTCAAATAAATCATCGGCCTCTTGGAGGTAGCTCGCCGCCACCTGAGAAGCCACAAGACCCCTAAGCAATTTATAGAAAGCCTCGCTTACGCTTCTAGGTACGCCCCACTCCTTGCATCTTCTTGCAAAGGGGGCGGAATAACGCTCCAAAGCCTCTTTCTCTCCCTTTGCTAAACGCAAGCTTTTGCCCGGATCAACAATCTTGCTAAATTGCAATGCAAGAGTCTCCATCGTGCTCGCGCTTATCCTTCCATCATCCTTCAGAAGGCAATAAAGAGCGTAAGAGTAAATCCCTCTTGAGGCCTCATCATGAACGCCGCCCACCGTCTCCGTGATCGTCTGATCCAGGAACAAGGGATCCAGGAGCGGGCTTTTGTCTTTTAGGAAGAGAACCTTCTCCTTCGCTCCCTTGAGCTTCAAGAAAGCGATCTCGACGGAATCCTCATCCCCAGAAGAGGCTTTAAGCGCGCGAATGGCCAGAGCAAGAAGCTCGTCTTCATCGATCTCGCCTTCTAGCGCCCTATTCGGCAAGCAAGATTCGATGTGAAGGCAAGCGGCCGTCCTGAAATCATCCATCACGTCCGCGCCGCGACCCTTAAGCGTCTTAAGAGAGGCCAAGATCCCAAGGAGGGTTTTCTCCATCATGACCGCCCTCCTCGCGGAGAAGTAGCCAAACCTCGCCTTAAGCCCATCCATCAAACATTCCGTGTAGCGGGCGATCCTGATCATGAAGACGGGGCGAAGCTCCTCCATATTAGCCTTCGTCTCCTCCACCAAAGAAGGAAGATCAACCTCGCCTCCCCTCTTTGCGGAGAGCCCAGCAAGAAGCAAGGCCCTGCGACTTTCCGAAGAAAGATCCTCATAAGTCGGAGCCTTCAAGACGAAGGGGAATCGATCGGCGAGAGCCGGATCAAGCGGGCTCGCGCCGAGATAATCCACCTCATCGTCTTCGCCCGAAGGCGGATTCATCGCCGCCCAGCGGTAGCGAAGTTTTCTGAGATCCTCCCCTTGCACCCTTTTCTCATAAATTATGGGGAAGAGCTTGTTCTGCAAGTCGGGCTTCACCCTGTTTATCTCATCGACGAACACCACCTCGGCCCCCCAGATGGAACTGAGATTAGAAATGTAGCTAAGAGAGGTGTTGTTGTTCACGGGGAAAGGAATCCCCACAAGATCATCGTAATCGACGAGCGAAGCGTTGTAGTTCCTGAACTCCAGCCCCATTTCCTTGCTGAGGCTTTCTAGCAGCTGGCTCTTCGCCGAGCCGTGCCTACCCACGAGGAGGAGCGGCTCCTCGCTTGCTAAAGCCGCCAAAATAACTGGCTCATAATTCTCCCAACCGTATAAGCCAAGATTCTCCATAATCAAAGTTTTTCCCATCTTGAAATTCCTCCTTATCAATATGCTTTCTCAATGTTTTCTTCTTTAATAACGATGCAGGGGCGGATGCCCCAAAGAGGCGTGGAAAAGGCCTTGAAATTAAGAATCCCGTTCTCGGAGGGCACGAAGCAAATTTGGTCTTTGCCTTCCTTCCCGACGAAACTGCTGGTTAAAAAAGGCGTTCCAAAGCTCTCCTCGCAGAGCTCCCCTTGATTGCTGAATCTCGTTTTAGCGGCGACCAGAAAAGGTTTTTCCGACCAATGGCTAAGATCGGACGCCTTCATTTTCTGACACTCCAAATAGCTTGGCGCGAAAACGCGATAAAGCGACGTTAGGCGTTTTCTTGCGCCCAAACCCACTCTGCGATCCCCCACAAGAGTTGGCTCAAGGAAATCTCTTTCCACGAAAAGCGCGTATTTAAAGAATTCCCTTTCGATAGCCCGAAATTTCGCGCCAATCCCAAAATCATCTTCGATGCGCTTTGGAGCGCCCTGAAGCAAAACCCGATCGGAAATCATGTAGAGCAAATTATCTTGTCGCGCATAGACTCTCCAAAGAAGAGGCTCATACTCGTAAATCCAGCGAGTCTTGGAAAGACTGACGGGTTTCCGGCAATAAAATTTCCCCTGAGCGAAGAAAATATGCTCTTGCTGGTTATCGGATTTATTGTAGACAGCAACCTGGTTCTCATCCTGAAGATAGGGTTTTTCACAGTAAAGAGGATCATTAGGCTCCACCAATTTATCCTGAGGGAAGTAGCCGTATTCCACTGTGTTGCGGGCCACGAAACGGGGTGTTCTCAAATACTTCATTCTTTTTTCTCCTTTTTCCAATAAACTCAAAAGCAACCAAAGCCACGCCAGTCTAGGCATAGCGGAGTCGAAGGGAAGGCCGCAAAACCTTCCGAAAGCGGAGAGGCAAACGAGGGATCGCCCCCCAATGCCTCTTCGCGATGCGCGATATCTTCTTTCGAAACCAAAAAAAGATACTAAAAACCATTCAATCTAAGAAATAGTTAAAGACTGCATTACTTTTCCTTTAAACCCATAATTAAAAAACTAGCTCAGTAAAGCAAAAACGTTTTTCAAATAGCAGACTGAAAAAGGAGCCTAATCCTGATTCAGAAATCCCTTTGGGCAAACCAAAAGGATATTGTTGTTGAACCCAAGTAACAACAATGAGAGGCAAGCAATTGAAATCACCAGAAACATCGATGATCCCTGATGATTTCACACACGCCCCTGTGGCGTGGACATCAAATTATTATAAGCCAGCAAAAGCATTTGTCAACAAAATTTTAACGTTCATATAAAATATAACATTTTTGTTAAGTGACAGAATCGTTGCAACAAAATCCGTAAATTGCCCTTTGCTTTAAAGCGTTTTCCTTCGAATCATCCTTTTTGGCCGCAAGGCACCGCCCTTGCGGCTTTATCCGTCAAGCCGTCGCCGTTCCTTTCTA
>CAVECL010000054.1:0-4240 GCA_963614595.1 Parasutterella excrementihominis
AAATGAAAATGGAAAATAATTGGGGCATAAACCCGTTTTCTCCTTTATTTATATATGGGGGTCTTTTTCTTTAATGACGTTGCCTTTGACGACACCTGTAGCCTGCGAAGAAGGGGCATCCCTAAAGAAACATGAGGGAACGAACGTTTTTTTCGTTCTCTCCTTGCTCTCCTTAGGGGGCCTCTTGCCTTTGTTTGCCAATCCGTAACAAAAGACGGAGACAGAAGTGATTCTGGAGGCTTATAAATGCCTCTAGGAGGGATCGCTATGTCAAACAGGTATTTCTCTTTTGTAAAGCCCTTTCGCCCATAGGCGCCTCCTAGGGGCTTCTAGGATATCGATAGCAGGAGCTACGATATCCGATAAGGCCGGTTTTAAGACGCTATAGAAATATTGGCAAGGCACATTTATGGTTTTCCTCGCGCCCACTCTCTTCTATGGGGCTAGGACATCGCCTCGGTTCCTTGTTTCACCTAGGGAAGCAAAGAGGCGGATGCCCTCAAAAGCGGACGTTTCTAGTTTGCGTCCCTGGAGACGTCAGAAGACGAATAGGTCGTCCAGGGTCAAAGAATTCGCGAACGCGGAGGAATATTCGTTCTTCTTCAGTCCGAAGGCGGAGATGAGCACGTTCCTCACCGCCCATTTTTTGGGCGAGATCTCTGCGATGCGGTTCTTCCTCTCATTCACCTGGAGGTAGTATTCCTTTGAGACGGCAAACTCTGAGGAATGGAACTTGATCTCGCATAGGTTGATGACGTTGTCCTTCCTTTTGAGCACCAAATCAACCTGATGTCCGTCTTCCTTGCCCTGATATGGGCTTGCTTCGGCGTAGACTTCGCCCGCCCCCAAAGAGGCTTTGATCTGCTCCATGTGGGCGAAGCAGACGTTTTCGAAGGGGAGTCCTTTCCAAACCGTGGTTTTCTGGGAATCGAGGTTCAGGCTCCAGAATCTGCTTTCTCCCCGATTGCTCCCGAAGCGCAGGCAAAAAGGCAGAAAAGGATCGACGAGCCTGTAGAAGGATTCCAGCTGCAAGGACAGGGCTTTCTCTTTCTTCAGTTCCTCGGGCGAAATCGCTTAAAAATTTATTATTTCGCTTTTTTCGTTCTTGGAATAATTCGAAAACGTAGCATTGCCAAACATCTTTTTACGTATTTTGATGACTCACGCGAAATCGCAAAAAATTTTGCTTTTTCGCGTGAGACTTATTTTTGGGAGAGCTGATTCACGCCTAGACTCAGGAGAAAGCGGGGGAGGGGAGAAGCATTGGCGAAGGCGCAAGGGCGCTGACGCACAACGAAACTAGCTAGGGGGCTATAAGGGCGAGCCCCCTATCTTTCCTTGGCCGCGAGAAAGACCCCCGAAGCGTTCCTTCCAGGGGAAGCGAGCCAAGGCCTAATAAGCAAACTTGATAAGGCGCTTCCTTTCATCTTTCCCCGGCGAAAGGCGGATCCTGCAAGGACGTCGTGATCTATCATGGCTAGGAAGCCTTGAAAGAAGTCGATGGGCTCAAAAGGAGATTCTATGGCCCGAACCCCATGGGGACGTATTCAATAAACTGTTTGGAGCCTTAGTCGGCACTCCCTCATGCTCCCAGGATATCTGCAGTCTGCGAAGAAAGCCGGTTTATTGAGACCGGTGAGTTTTGAACTCTCTCTATCAACCTCTCGCCTTAAGACCCCCTGTATTTCGTGCCATAATCGTGCCACCGAAAAGTGGCACGAAAGTGGCACGATCTTCTTGGCTGCCTACGCTGCGCGCTTTATAATTGTTTTTAGGAGGACCGATCATGAAATACAACGTCCCTTATGAATCTGAAAGCATTGAGTTCAAAGCCTCTTTGGGCCAGCTTGACAAAGGAATCGCCTCTTTGACGGCCATGCTCAACAAGAGCGGCCGCGGGAAGGTCGTCTTCGGAGTCCTTGATGATCGAGAGGTCGTCGGGCTCAATGATATCGGCAAAGAGACCCTCAAGAAAATCGGGACAAGGATCAAGGAAGCGATCGCCCCCTCAATCGTCCCCTCTGTCGTGACTGAGGATTTTGATGGGAAAAGGCTAATCGTGGTGGAAGCTAAAGGCAATCGGAAACCTTATGCTTTCTTCGGGGTTTATTTGGTCAGGGTCGGCGGTGAGAACCGCAAGCTGATGCCGGATGAGCTGGGCGATCTTTTCCTTTCTAGCTCCGTCCTTTCCATGAGCAAGCTCGAGGCGGTCAACCAGGAGCCTAGTTTCAATGGGCTCAAATCCCTGTACGCCGCGAAAGGCTTCACCATCAACGATTCCACCTTCGCTAGGAACATGGGCCTGCTCACCTCGGAGGGGAAATACAACTATATCTCCGACATCCTTTCCGACGAGAACAGCTGCTCCATCAAAGTGGTTCGCTTCAAAGGCGAGGACAAGGAGGAGATGGTGAGCAGAAACGAGTTCGGCTACAAATGCATGCTGCTTGCCATGAAGCAGGCCTTCCTCTTCGTCACTTCGATGAACGAAACGCGCGTCGACCTGAAGAAAGGGATCGAGAGGGGGGAGACGAAGCTCTTTGACGAGCAAGCCCTCGATGAGGCCTGGACAAACGCCTGCCTCCATAACAGATGGAGTCGCGGCGTGCCTCCCGCCCTTTACATTTATTCAAATCGGATTGAAATCGTTTCCACGGGCGGCCTCCCTTTCGATTTCTCGAAAGAGGAATTCTTCAGAGGGGTCAGCCACCCCATCAACGAAAACCTCATGAAAATCATGGGGCAGCTCGATTTCATCGAGCAAACGGGGCATGGGGTTCCCCTTATTGTGAGGCGGTATGGCAAGGAAGCCTTTACTTTCCTGGATAACTCAATCATCGTGACCATACCTTTCGCTTTTCCTCCTTCATTTCTCTCCCTTCGGGGTGGGTTGAGCGCTAGCCACACGAAGCTGCTTTCCATACTTAATGAGAACCCTACGCTCAATCTAAAGCAGCTATGCGCAACAATAGGGCTAGGGAGAAGCAGAACAACCCAACTGATTTCCGATCTAAAAGAGGCTGGGCGGATTGAAAGAATCGGAAGCTCCCGAAGCGGCTATTGGAAAGTCAATAAGTAAGGTGATGCTTTCGTGTCACGATCGTGCCACCGAAAAGTGGCACGAAAGTGGCACGATCTTTTTGCTTGCGGTTTGCCTCTTTCACCGCCCATGAGTCAAAAAGTCGATGGCTAGGAAAGGTGGATTTCCACTTTCCGCAAATCGATTCTTTGACGCCAAATGCGCTATCTTCAATCTGAAAAAGGGTATCAGCTTCCCCTGACGAAAGACGATTTCTGCGAGTGCGTCGCGATCTATCATGGCTAGGAAGCCTTGAAAGAAGTGGATGGACTGACTCAAAAAGAGGTTTGGCGGTTTCTAAGGCCCTGACTCGCAGAAACGCATTCGATAGGCTATTTGGAGCTTTGCCCAAACGAAGCGAGAACGCCGTCTCACGCTCCCAAGACACCTGTAGCCTGCGAAGAAAGGTCCCGGCCTTATCGAAGGGGTGATTTTTTGCGATGCCTCATCCAGCAAAAAGGAGGCTTGTTTCCTTGAATGGAGAGACGGGCTCACGCTTTCTTAAGAAATAGATGAATACCAAAGGCGGTGTCCGTCTCGCCAAGAAGGGCTCGGGATAAATGTGCTATAGGCGAGTCGGCTTTGCGGTTTTGTGAAAACTACGCCAAATGTATTAGCGGTTTTGTGAAAGGAAACTTTTATGAATCGTTACGAAGAGCTGATGAATAGTGGGGATACATCGAGCCCGACGCCTATTCCTCCATGTTGGAATGGAAGAAAAATGACGCTAGAGACCACATCGGATTGTTTTTGAAAGGCTCCCGACGCGTGGGGAAGACCATTCTTGCCCTGGCCTTGGGGCATCGGGGGTACCGCTCCTTCGTCTTGGTTAGCTTTTTGGAGGCATCCGCGGAGATGAAGGATCTCTTCAAAAAAACGGTCTAGGCGACCTCGAGAGGTTCTACGAAGTCCTGCAGACCACCTTTGGCGTCGATCTCTATCTCCCTTATTTCTTCGCCGCTATCCTTTGAGCATATCGCGCCTATAAGCAATAGGGACCTGAACGCATCGATCTCCTGCGCAAGGGATTGCTTTGGCGTTTCATCGAAACTCGGTAGCGGAAGATTCTTTTATGCCTGCGCGGTTTCACGCTGCACAGGGCGAAGCAACCAAGCTGATTTGGGCGAGTGTTAACTAAGATTGCAACCAAGTGTTAACTAA
>CAVECL010000055.1:0-3654 GCA_963614595.1 Parasutterella excrementihominis
AAAAAACCTTAAGGAAATAAGGCTTCTTATTATTTATAACTTTGCTGAGGCTTTTTGAAACAAAGAGACTCGAATTCGTAAAAAGCCTCAAACAGGCGTAAGATTTCCCCATTGCAAACCAAGGAGTCGCACTATGCTAGAAGTCAAACACCTGAAGCGGGTCTACAAAGTCAAAAACAATGACCCCGTGTATGCGTTAAACGACGTATCACTCAAATTCCAAGAAAGAGGGTTGGTCTTCATTCTCGGCAAGTCCGGCTCAGGCAAATCCACCTTGCTCAACGTCATGGGAGGCTTGGATAAAGCCGACGAAGGCGAAATCGTCATCGACGGGAAGTCGAGCAAAGAATTTTCCGCCTCCGAGATGGATGCCTATCGCAATACGTACTTAGGCTTCATCTTCCAGGAATACAACATCCTCTCTGATTTCACCGTGAAGGAGAACATCGCTCTTGCTCTGCAGCTTCAGCATAAGAAAGCCACTGAGGAGGCGATCAATGGCATCTTGGAGCAGGTTGACCTCGCGGGGTTCGCCAAAAGAAAGCCCAACGAGCTATCGGGCGGCCAAAAGCAGAGGGTCGCCATCGCTAGAGCCCTCGTCAAAGAGCCCAAGATCATCTTCGGCGACGAGCCGACCGGGGCGCTGGATTCCAATACGGGGAAGCAGGTATTCCAAACCCTGAAGAAGCTCTCCAAAGACAAACTCGTCATCATCGTTTCCCATGACCGCGATTTCGCGGAGCACTTCGGTGACCGCGTGATTGAATTAAAGGACGGCAAAGTCATTTCCGATATCACTAAAACCTGCGTTGCGGGCAAAGAAGAGCGCAGGGGCGTATCGGTTTTGGGCGATAGCATCATCCGCATCGAGAAAGGCCATAAGCTCACGGAAGAAGACCTCCCTCTTCTCAACAAAGCCTTGGAAGAAGGCAAGGAAGACATGTACATCTCCGCCGACGCCCACGTCAACGAAGCCTTCTGCGAAGTGGCTAGGATCACCAAGAGCGGAAACCGCGAGGAATTCGTCGAGACCGATGCCGATAAACTCGTCGCGGGCAATGAGGAGTTCGCGCCCATTAAAAGCCATTTTTCCATGTGGTCAGCCTTCCGCATGGGCGCGCGCTCCCTCAAGGTCAAGCCTTTCCGCCTTGCGATGACTGTCCTCCTGTCGACGGTTGCTTTCTCTTTATTCGGCGCCAGCGCTGCCTTGTCTACCTTCAACCGCTTCGACGCGACCAAATACACGATCTTGAATAGCGGATCAACTTCCCTTCCGATTTCTTACACCGAAAAAGGAGGCGATGGCCTCACCGATGCGCGCGTTAAAGAAATCGAAGGGGGCACCGAATGCGCTGTCTACCGAGTCAGCGGGATCGAGGGTGTCCTCCCTGTCCCCAACGCTTCTTCTTCCTCTGATTCCTTCCATCTCTTCCGCTTCGCGGGATCCATCGCAATGAGCGAAACCCTTGTGGATGATTTTGCTTTCACGATAACCGGCAAAGCCCCGAGCGCGAGCAATGAGGCCATGATCTCCTCTTATGCTTACTATTCTTATAAAGACTTGGGTTTTGGCACGAGCAAAAGCGATAAAGACTACATCGCCCCTGAGGATGTGACGGAAGAAAAGATCATCGGCAGCGCGTTGAGCGTGGCGGAGGTCAATTCCGATGGCGATTACGAGCAACGTTCTTACACAATCACGGGCATCTACGAATCCTCCCTCCCCAAGAAATTCCTTGCCTTCCGCGAGAAGCCGAGCGAACTCACGACCAAGGACAGCGACTTCGTCTATTATGCAAGCCTCCGTCAATCCCCGAACTGCCATAACGTTCTCATCAAAGGCAAAGCAAGCGGTGGGGAATCCATTGATTCGTCTAGGGCTTATGTTGAGAAGATGGCAAGCGCCTCGGCTGATGGCGAGGGAGCCTCAACCTCTACTAACGGCCAAGCGCTCATCGCTTTCGGCGGGGCTCTTCGCGAATCGAAGGTCACGAAACTTCTAAATTATTATTTCTCCACACGCGAATCCCTCGGCACCATGGACTGGGAAGACGCCCCGGTTGGCACCCATTACATCAACATCGACGATATGAAAGTGGTTAGTTCCATCACCACGGCGGCATTGCTTGTGACCCTGACGAAAGTCTTCCTTTACGTCGGCATCGCGATGGCGGTTTTTAGCCTTCTCCTTTTCTATAATTTCATGTCGGTCTCAATCAACAGCAAGAAGAGAGAAATCGGCATATTGCGCGCGGTGGGGGCGAAGAAACTAGACGTCTTCAAGATCTTCTATTCCGAGGCCTTCCTGATTGCCGTGGCGAACTTCGTTTTGTCTACCCTCGTCACCTTCTGGATCGCCTCCAGCGTGAACTCCTCTCTCCAAGCCGAGCTCAACATGCCCTTTGGGGTCATGAACGCGAATTTCCTGACCGTCCTCCTCTTGCTCGCGATTTCCATCGGGGCGAGCATCATCTCCGCGATTCTTCCGGTCACGCGGCTCGCCTGCAAGAAACCGATCGACGCGATCCAAAATCGTTAAAGCGAACGACGAAGCCCGTTTCAATCCTGGAGCGGGTTTTCTTTTGATTTGGCAAGAGAAGAATAGTTAATAGAATTTAACTTTGCTAAAATAGGAAAGCCTGGAAGAAGGGGGGAGATCTTGTGAAATATATCCCAAAGAAAATGATCAAAGGTTCGAGGTTCAAGAAGTTCTTTAAGACTCTTAACGAGGAAGAGCAAGAGAAAACCCTGCAAATCATGGATAAGCTGATACTAGAGAACAAGGAATACGCGGACGAAAAGAACCACGAATACCTTTGCAATCTCTTCTCCTGTTTGGCTTTGGAAATGATGTTTGAAGAGAATGGGAAGAGCAGGGCAGAAAGCGAGAAGACGGTGATTGAGGCAATGCACCGCTTCGTCGAGCCTTCGATTCGATCCATGAAGATTCTGGCAAGGATGCCTTTCTTCGTTTCCATGCTGAATAGCCTAATGCCAATCAAATTCGAACATGTGGCGGGATATGGGTGGGACATCGAATTCCCGAAAGCGGAAAGGAACCGCTTCGCCATGACGACGCATCGGTGCATCTTCTTCGACATCTTCTCTAAATACGGCAGACCCGAGCTCACCAAGGGTTTCTGCCAGGTCGACAACATCCTTTATGGCGCGCTTCCTAAGACGAAGTTCTCCTACACCGAAAGAATCGGCGAAGGAGGAAAGAAGTGCGACTATGTCTTTGAGAGGGTGAAGACAGAAGAAAAAATAGATTAGACCTGCCTATGCAAAAATAGCTCGTTGTTACAAATGCCAAAAATTTGAAAAATTGGCAAAAGTAACGTCATGGGTCAAAAAATATATTCTTAATTATGTCTTTAAAGATATAAAAGATAGTATTACAAGACAAAGATGTAAGTTGACAAGGCGATTTCTGTTTTTAGGAAGCGAATTGCATTTCGGTTTGTCACGAAAATCGGGTAAAAGCGAAATTTAGTAAGAAAAATTGGGCTTGCCTTTGTAAAACGGAAATTATTTTTTTCAATTTACGTTTGTCGTTTAAGAATCTCGTTTGTTTTTGTGGCGCCGTCTTCTTCAGTCTGAAAGGATTCTTAAAAGGCTGAGGAATCGCGCCACAAAAAAAATAAAATAAGCGGA
>CAVECL010000056.1:0-3088 GCA_963614595.1 Parasutterella excrementihominis
TGCCGATTTCCAGGAAGTTTTGGTATATGGTGACCATGACGATCGCCGAGAGGATCGAAGGCAAAAAGAGCATGACTTTGAAGAAATTCCCAAAAGGCAGCTTTTTATAGATGAAATAGGAGAAAAGGAGGGCGAGGACTGTCCCGATCACGTAAGTCAAAGCGAAAGAAAGGAAGGAGGTCCCTAAAACCCTGAGCAAAGTGGGCTGGAAAACCTCGTGGAGCGCGTTTAGGAAAGGTTCCGCGGTCCAGGTGACCGTATTGGTGAGGGTGTCAATCTTTTGAAATGCGTAAAGGAAGCTTCTCCCATTCACCCCGATGTAGAAGATCCCGAATTGGGCAAGAGGGAAAATCAGCATCAAAGAGTAGAAAAGCAGATCTTTGGTGAAGAAAGATTTTTTCCTGCTCGGGATTGCTGTCGTCATAATGAGGAGGCCCTTATTTCACGTAGCTGGACCACTTGTCCTTGTAGTAGCGGTAGAGGCCTTGGAAAGTCGTCTCCGCGCTTTGACCTTTTTCGGCGATTGCCTCGACGCAGTAGGTGATCTCGAGGCCATTTGCGTCCTTGGTGCTATATTGCTTGCTTGGAGCGAAGCTGGATTGGTTGTTCGCATAGAAGGGGCTTGAAGAGCAAGGGTAGACGATGTCGCTTTTTGCCTTAAGCTCGTAAACGGACCGTCCGAAAGGCGACATTTTTGCAAGATCGGTTTCGCTCATCGTGTAATTTAGTGCCTTCGGGGTATTTGTGGTGTAGGTATATTCGACAAGAGAGGTGTCGGTGTTGCAGAATTTGATGAATTCTTTGACGATGGCTTTTTTGCTGTCTGCCACATTGCTCTTCATAAAGCAGAATGAGAAGAGAACGTCATGGAGAGTGGATTTGTGTTCCTTGACTTTTTCCTCGGTCGCCTGAGGAAGAGGCATGAAAGCGAAATGGCGATTCATTCTTGAAAAGCTGTCGCCTTTGGCTTGGGCCATGGCCTCGAATGTGGATTTGGCTTCGTTTTCCCACCAAATGCCATCGCTAAGCATGGCCACCGAATCGGTGACGCCGTCGTTGCCGGCGTAAAGGAAGTCGGTTTGGGCATCGGTGTGCGAGTAACCGCTGTTGGTGATTTTGGTGTTGTGGTAATTGGAGTTAGAGAAAATCTTCTCCATGAATTTAATTGCGTAGTACTTGCCAGCCATGCGGGCGGTTTCATATCCGTTTTCCGTGGAAAGCACCATGGGGTTTTCGTCCATTTTTAGCGCCCCGTCGCTGATGGTGGCTAAGGTGCTCACGCTTCCCTCCAGGCTGTAGACTTTGCTCATTTCGTCCTTGCCTTCGTAAGTCGTGGTGAGGGCGTTGATGAGCCAGGTCAAATAGTCCTTGTAGTTGTGGCCGTTGCTAAGGAAGGGCGTGCAGCCTTTTTGGGCGATATAGTCGCAAAGCTTGAAATATTCTTCGTAGGTGGTGGGAAGGCCGTCATCGCTAGTGCCTTCAACTCCGTCAAGCCCCGCTGACTTCTTGGAATTGCGTGCGGTGATGAATTGATCGGCGAGGCGATCGCTCGTAGGGGTCTTGGCGAAGTAAAAGCCCTTTTCGTCAAATAGATCGACGTTGTAGGTTATTCCGAAATAGCCGGAATAATGAGGGACGGCATAGTAGTGGGTCTCGCCGTTTTCGTTAATTCCGTAGAAGGATTTCTGCTCGTTGCTCATCTTGTCGAGAATGGAGCTGGATTCGCCTGGCAAAGTGGAGGAAACTGCATCGGTGATGTCGCCTAAGACCCCTTGGGATTTCAAGGTGAAATAAGAGCTTTGCTCGGTGAAGTAGACCTCATTCCTGCCGTCGAGAATCTTGGTGGAATCAGTATCCGCGGTGTTTTTGATGTTGTCGATGACGACCTGAACGCCCTTCTTCCCTTCTTCAACGACATCATCCTTATGGGCTTCTTCGAAGCGGGTTTTCAATGCGTCGAGCCATTCCGAACCATAGCCGCCAGAGAAATTGCTCACGTAAATCTGAGTCTTGGATTGGTCGATTTGGGCATTGCCTCCGCCTGAAGTGCAACCAGTTAATCCTCCGGCGAGGAGAAAGAGGCTAGAGAGGATGAGAATGGGCTTTTTGTTCATAATGATTGCTCCTTGTTGTTTTTCTAATGTATGGGCTTACATTTAGGTTCAGAGGCATCCTGATTTTCTTTTTGATGGTTTGCACGCTTCAAATAAAAAATAGGAGGACTTCTAATGGCCAAATTATAGGTCTAGCCATTTTGTCTTGAGAGCTTTAATCGTATTAAAATAATGCGCTTTTGTTCCACCCCGCCGCGCAAGCAGAAGGAACTATGAACTGAATGAAGAAGCGTCGCTCTTCTGCTGATAGAGGCCTTATTAAGCAGCTTTGTTTCCTATAATTAATATGCGTCTGTAAACAGCAATGTGGTTTAACGCCCAATAGATCGGCTTGTTTTTTCGTGCCATTTTGTCGCAGCAAAATAGTGCTGCTAAATCATAAGAAAGGGCCACGCTTCGCGCAAGGTCGGCGATTGAAACGAAGGGTTTGAGAGCTCTTTCGTAGGGTAGGGAGACGGCGAGGCGTCCCCATCTGGCGTTGCCGAAGCCGAGCTTTGGGCCGGCTTTGTTTTCGTAGAGGCCCCTCGACCAGGCTTGAAGGGATTCCTCCTCAAAGTCAAAAGGAAAGGAGCCACAATTGGCTTTGCCGCTTCAGGGCTCGATTGCAGGCTGATTCCGGAGATTGTCTCCGCCTTTCGTGATCTCGATATGGGCGACCCGCTTGATTTCTACGGTGGGACCATCAGCGGTGGCGGAAGGAAAAACGGGAAGGGGTAAGGGATGATGGGCGAACTGTGCGCGAAGCCCCATCCCTGGATTCACGAGGAGCCCGCTCTTTTCTTGGGCGTCGTGGTTTTCAGCCAAATTATAGAGCCGCTCGATAAATAAGGCGCTTTTGCGGCTTTCCGTTAGGAAAACCCTGCAGAAACGGCGTTTTTAAAGCTGTTAAAGCAAGTTGAACCAAACGGTGATCTTGTTCTTCTCCCCGTTCCATTTCTTGCCGCAGGATTGGTAATCGCTCAGCAAGAGCTTCT
>CAVECL010000057.1:0-3005 GCA_963614595.1 Parasutterella excrementihominis
GAAAAACCCAAATTAGTTGCCCGTCCCTTTTTTCGGACGATAAAATAGGGGGGTCTGCCTATAATTGCTGGATTAAACAGAAAGGAGTCCGTTTATGGAATTCAAATTCGGTTCGAAAGTCGTCAATAGGCTCAATGAGGAGGGCACGCTTCTCAAAGAGGAGGAGGGGAGGCTCATCGCGGATTTCTCCGGGAAGATCATGAAATTCCCCTCGAATGCCTTTGAGATGGGCTTCTTGTCCTATCTAGATTCCCATAGCCAAGACGAAATCGCTTTGGCTAAGAAAGAGGCGGAAGCGAAGGAGAAAGAGCGCCTTAGGAAAATTCAGGAGGCCGACCTCGCCGCGAAAGAGAAAGCGAGGCTGATCCCTAGCTCACCCGCTAAGAAAAACAAAGGGGGCAAGCCCTCCCCCAAGGTTGTTTATAGCGGCAAAGACGAATCGAGCAAGCATAACGTCATCTTGCTGAAGCATCACCCCATGGGCGTGCGCTTCGACAACCCCTTCTATCTGAATCAATGCTCCTGCTTGCAGGAATACCTCGTCCTCGACGTGACTTCCCGCTGCGAAAGGGACAAGGCTTTCATGAAGGAGCACCCGGGCTTCGCGAAGGACCTCTCCCCTTTCTATGCCGGCCCAGTCACTTCAAGCGATGGGAAGACGTGCCGGATTTTCGAACTGTTCTGGCAGTGCAGCAAGGTGTTCCCGGGCTTCGATGACCATGGGGCGCCGAACGAAAAATACTTCCAGTGGAGGGACGAATACTATTCTTTGGCTGAGCTTGGCGCCCATGGCGAGTTGCGCCGCCCCTGGGCGAAGCTAGGCTATAAGGCGAGCGACACTTTGTATGAAGCCTATTACGATAAAGACCAGAAGAAGTGGCTTAGGCTTGGCTACATCGAATCAAGGAAGAAAATCTACTTCAGGGAATATGCCAAGCTCGTCTATGATTCCCCTTCTTTTCTTTGGATCAAAAGTCTTTTGAAGGAGGGGAAGAAGGTCGCTCTCGTCGATTTCGACGCGTTCAACTTCTATAGCGATCTGGCGAAGACGAAGGTTTGCGAATCGTATTTGAAGAAGTGCAAGGACAATCACGCGAACCCCAAGCTCACTTTGAATGACTTCCTGAACGTCAAAACGATGAAGGACTTGGTGAATTTCGCTCTCCCCGTTGGGCATGGAGCGGTCTTGAAGGCCTTGCTTGACGGCGATTTGGAAGTCGATTCGGCGGGGAACGTGATCGACCATGCGGGGATTTTGGATTGAAGAGAAACCAATCAGCTAAGGCCCTGTGGACGGATTCTATCGCCGGAATCCTGCGCGCTAAAAGCCATTCAAAAAAGGAGGTTTCTTGCTGATAAAGAAGGAATGCGACGATCCGTATAGAGCCTCTCCTATAGGAAGGGGCCGTTTTACGGAGCACGAAAGACGATAAAGCAACGTTGTCGAAGGAAATGAAATACAAGCGCTGATTTTGAGAGGATCTTGAATTTCAAACGCAAAGGCGTTCTGCTTTTGTGGGCGCGCGTAACGATTGAGCCTTGGCAATCGCGGCACCCCGTGCCCGATTGGGGAGAAGGGCTTTCTCATCCAGCAACTCATCTTGAGGGTGTCGACTCCGTATTTCGGCCTGCCCGGCGGGCTTAACCGCGGAACTTCCTTTTTCTTATCGCCACTTACATTCGGGGGTGCTCGTTTCGCCGTGCAAACCTTTTCTTCCATAAGAAACACCAATGGCAAGATACCTTTAGAAAGGACGTGACAACCATGGCGATGTATCTCAACCAAGGCAGCAACAAATTCATCTCCTACAAGAACGACGACATCTTCGTGGACAAATCCCTCATCATCAAGGAATGCAACGACCTCTTCGGGTCTGAGGATTCCTTCATGTGCGCCACCCGCCCCAGGAGGTTCGGCAAGACGATGGCCCTCAGCATGCTGAACGCATACTACTCCAAAGGCTGCGATTCAAGGGATCTTTTCAAGGATCTAGCCATATCAAAGGACCCATCGTTTGATGAGCATCTAAACAAGCACAACGTCTTCTACATCGACATGGCGGCCGTCTACACAGGCATCCGCGACAAGTCCCTTTTCCTAGAGAAGCTCCAGAGCGACGTCCTCTTCGACCTCAAGGAGGCCTATCCCGGCCTTTTGACCCCCAGGGAAGGGACGATCCGCGAGGCCATCGCGAAGATCGGCAAAGAGACCGGCGACAGGTTCATTTTCCTGATCGACGAATGGGACGTGGTTTACCGCGAGCGGGAGAATGACCGCGAGCTCTGCGACGGCTACACGGAGCTGCTTCGCAACCTCTTCAAATCCAGCGACGTCTCCTCGATGATCGACCTCGTCTACATGACGGGCATCTTGCCCATTAGGCGCTACGTCACCCAGTCGGCCCTCAACATGTTCAAGGAATACAACATGCTGAGGCCGCGCTCCCTCGCCTCCCTCTTCGGCTTCACCGAAGCGGAGGTGAAAGAGCTTTGCAAGAAACACAACGCCGGCTTCCCCGAGATCAGGGACTGGTACGACGGCTACCGCCTGGGAGGGATGGAGATCTACAACCCCAAGTCGGTGGTCGACGCCATCCAGGAGGGGGCCTGCCGCAAATACTGGGCCGCGACCTCCGCGATCGAGGCGGTCACCGACTACATGGATTACGACCAGGGCGCCCTCAAGGCGGAGATCACCAGGATGCTCGCCGGGGAGAGGGTCGCCCTCGACCCCGACAAATTCAGCAACGACCTCACGAGGGTCGACTCCAAGGACGCCGCCCTCACGGTCCTCGTGCACCTGGGCTACCTCGCCTTCATCCCCGACCCAAGCGGCAGCAAAGGCGTCTGCTACATCCCGAACAAGGAGATCAGGGAGGAGTTCGAGGCCGGCCTGGAGAAGCTAGGCTGGGAGGACATCTACGACCCGATCAGCAACTCCCCGAAGCTCTTGAAAGCGACCGTCAACGGGGACGTCGAGGCGATAAGCAGGGCCTTCGACAGGA
>CAVECL010000058.1:0-2784 GCA_963614595.1 Parasutterella excrementihominis
TTATATATGAGGGCCTTTCACTTAACGGCATTGTCTTTTGCAACACCTGTAGCCTGCGAAGAAAAAGGCGTTTCTCGTTGAGCGCGGTGGAGCGAACTTCGCCTTTTTTCTCGCCTTATTCGTTTTGGGCGGAGCCTCTTGCCTTTGCTTGCTGATCCGCAGCAAAAGAAGGAAAGAGAGCTGATCCTTGAAGGCCCATAGACGCCTCTAGGGAGGGATTGCCATGTTAAACAGGGATTTCTCTTTGGTCGAACCCTTTCGCCCCTAGCAGTCTCCTAGGGGCTTCTAGGATACCTGTAGCCTGCGAAGGTCTTGCCTGTTTTCGCTTGGAAAACCATCGATGGAAACAAGTTTTTTCTTCTTTTTTAGCCGTTTCGTCCCGCTTTTCCGTTTGCCTTCTTCTTCTTCTTCTTCTATCCTTTACCAAGAGAGAAAAAGCCGGGGGGCTCCGAGATGAAGGGATTTGCAGTAGCCATTCCTTCCTTCGATGGCCTCGTTAGAGGCTAGAAGAAGGCAGGAATGGAACCTTTGAAGGACAACGCCATAAAGGGCGAGAACTACAAAGAGCTGATCGAAAAGCACGGCCTAGCGACAAAGCACGGCTTTTATCTGGAAGGCGCGACGGTAGCCTACTCTCTGATCGAGGACAGGCTGTCGGAGGCCCTTATGAGCCTTGGACTGGCTTATTTAAGCAAAGAGGGCAAGCTTCGCTGGGCTTCATGTTTGAATGAATTGAAGGGGCGATACTTCCTTTGCTCCTATGAACGCAAAACCAAATTGCCTCGTTTGGATAGCCTCGCCGCGAAGCTCGACCTCCTTAGGGCTTGTCTTGGTTTCTCCAAAGGCGATAAGCCGGTCTTCGAAAAAGACCTTGGTCAGAAATGCGAGGATTTGGTTTCCTCCGTATGCAAAGCCTGCAAGCGAATGAGACTCGACGATGCTTTCTTCGCTAGAGCGGAGCGGTGGAGAACAGGAAGGAACCATCTCGTTCATGCCCTCGTGAATTTCAAATCACCTCAGGCAATACAAGACGAGGCAAAATTTGCATCCTCCGAGGGCTTTGAGATATTCCGAATCATCGACCGGCAGATCTGCGGAAAGGCAAAAGGAAAGGAGGTGAGCAAAAGAAGCGGACAAAGAGAATGAAAACCCATTAGACGAAGACGAAAACACTGATTCAGCGAAAAAGGAAATTTAAATGACAAAAAGAAAGAATAAGGGAAGGGCGATTGCGCTTGGGCTAACCTTGGTCGGGCTGGCACTATCTTCCTGCTCGATCCATGGGGAAAGCCGCGATGATTTAAGCTCTGCGCCCTCCGACTCAGAGGCCACCGGCAACGTCTATGTGGTGCATTTCTACCTAGACGGGATGCTCATCAAAACTCTTGATGGGGTGAAGGAGGGCTCGAAGATCGATCCCCCTGCAAGCGAATTGGTGCCCGAGGGTTACGTCGTGAATTATTGGTATTCGCAGGAAGGAGGCTTCAAGAATCCATGGTCTTTTCTGGGCGGGACCGTGACTTCAGACATCGATCTTTACGCCGACTTTGGCTACGCGGAGTATTCCGTAATGCTTTTCAGCCGGACTGGCGAGACGCTGGAGAGTCAGGTGAATTATAAGCAAAGTTACGATTTTTCCTTGGTTTATAGCGAATCTGAATCCTTGAGGCTTGATTCCTTCCAAGACGAGGAAGGCTTTGCCTATCCCGTCTCTGGCGTTTGGCCCTTTGCCAGAGGCGCGACGCTTTACCCCGTGTGGAGAGACATCTCATCTTATCGCTTCCTTGATGTGAATGGGTGGGGAGTTTCGGATGGAAGCCTGTTTTATTCTTATGAGACGCGAGATGAATTAGAGGGTGTCCAAAACGATAATCCGAATGTTGTTTTAGGCTGTGGCTCTTCCCTTGATAAGCCGTTACTCGACGCGTCGAAAGACGGGTATCGCTTCGAAGGGTGGTTCGAATTCAAAGGTTATGAATTCGTTAGCGAAGGGTATTGCGCCGTTTACGAAAGGCTTTCTTCAATTTCCGATGCGCTATTCAGCGAAACGACCGTGTATGGCCTTTTCTCCAAATGGCATGACGTTCGCGTTTCGGCTGGCCCCGGGGGTGAAGCGGACTTTGTTGGGGAAAGCGTTAGCTCGGCCTGCTGCTTTGATAAAATCGAAGTCCAAGCGCGCCCTTCTGATGGCTACGCCTTCGCTGGCTGGTATTGCGACGGGGTCTTCGTTAGCTCGAAAAACCCCTATACGTTTGCTATGCCTTCAAACGATCTCGCCTTGGAAGCGAGGTTCATGACAAAAGCAGAAGAGGAAGAGCGATGCAGGGCCCTTGGGATCGACCCCGTCATCGATGCGGAGAACAAGACCCTGACCTATGGCCTCTATCCACAGAAACACGTCAGCGATGAGGCGAAAATCGCTTCCCTCAACGCGGTTGAATCCGCGGAAAGCAACGGCTGGTATCTCCTCGACGGCGAGTACTATGCGAAGAAAGAGGCCGATCCAGACTTCTCAAGCTACGCCTTCGACGACGGGGCGACGATCGTCTCCGGGACGACCTATTGGTTCAAATGCGAGCCGATAACCTGGAAGATCCTCTCTTCCGATGGCGGCGAGTACTCCCTCGTCTCGACGGCGCTTCTGGACGCGCATCGATATAACGCGTCTTGGCGTGGCGTAGGCTCTAACGGTTACTGCTCGAACAACTATGAGCGTTCCGAGATCAGAAAATGGCTCAACGGCGATTTCTATAACTTGGCCTTCTCGCTCGGCGATTCCTGCGT
>CAVECL010000059.1:0-2770 GCA_963614595.1 Parasutterella excrementihominis
ACAAGCCGACTCCAGTCACCTACAATCAGGCTTTCGACTTCAGCTCAGGCAGCATCGTGTTAAACGCCGCCAATCCCACCGCGACCAGCGCTTTGGGCGGGTATGATGGGAAAATATATTCCCTCAAAGTCCAAGAAGATGTCTCCAACTCCGGCGGACTCCACCTCTATATCGGAAGCTATGGCTATTACCTTAGGGGCGACTGCGTGCGTTATAGCCACATCACCGCGGATGGCTATGACGAATATTACGTCGATGGCAAGCGCGAGGTGTGCGAAAGTGCGCCCACCAACGCCTCTTTGAGCGCAGGGACGGTCCTTGGCCTCTCCGCCACCATCAAGGACGACAGTACAATGACCCTTGCCATCTATCAGGAAGGGAAGCTTCTCGTTTCTTATGATTATCCGCGCGTAGAAGATGAAATCAGCTCAGGGAACGCAAAGTTCGTCGCCTCTATCAACTCCAGCCGCGTCTCTAGCTGCACGCTTTCCTCTCCAAACGAATAAGAGTCAAACAGCATCTGAAAAACAGCGTTCTGCCCCAATGGCAAAACGCTTTTTCTTTTCTTAAGCCGTCAAGTCTTGTTTCTTTTTGCTTCCTTTTATTCATTTCGAATGGTAGCATTCTGCAAACATAAAAAGGATAAGCCTCAATGAAAGACGTCGAACGCTATATGAAAATGTCGCATGCCATTACAATCGTGGAGGACCCTTACGAAGGCGGATACGTGGTTTCTTTCCCTGAGCTAATCGGCTGCCTAACCTGCGTTGACGAGGCGGAAGACATCATTCCGATGGCGATGGACGCGAAACGATGCTGGATCGAAGCCTGCCTGGATATGGGCTTGGAAATCCCTGAGCCCTGCTGCAGGAAAGGAAGGGCAAAATGGGAGCCCCTTTGCCTTCGCGTCAAGGCCTCTTTGTACCGTTCTTTGAAAAAGAAAGCCAAAAAGAAAGGACTGTCTTTGACGGAATATTGCCTCTTCCTTCTTGAGAAAGGGGTTTGATCAGGGCTCCAATCAAATTGCCATAATCTCCAAAAGGCTCATCTTTCCTTTCGGCAAATTTTTCCCGTGGAGACGCACGTATTCGCGGACGAGATCGGCGATCTCTTTCTTTCCCATCGACTCAAAATAAGCTTTGACGAAAAAAGCTTGCTTGTTATAGGCTTTGTTGACCCCTTTGTAGAAAGAGCTAGGCTTCTGATGACTTTTCACTTTGAGAAAAGAGTCATGAAGTCCTTCCTTGATGATGAAAAGAATCTCAAATTCCGGGGTAGTCGAGATATCAATCCTAGCCCGTATTTTGCTTGGCAAAATGGATTTGGGAATCCTTAATACGTCCTTAAGACCATCCCCTACCCGATAGATTGTGATATCTTCGCCCTTAGGGAGGACCTGGACATAGCCCACGATCTCTCCATCCATCTGCCGGGCGTGGAAAATTTTTTCCATAAGGAGCTCTTCTTTTTTGAACCGAAGGAGGCCCTTCTCAAGAAGGGTTTCAAGAAAAGCGACCTCGGTGCTTCCTTCAGCCATTAGAAGAGCTAAGCTCACAGGCCACCCCTTTCCTAACTTCGAGAAGCTGGCGATAGTTCAAGGAGGTATTGAAGACGTTGTTATCGAATTGCTTCGACTTCAATAGCTCCGTCCTCACCTCATAATCCGAATAAAGATTGCAGATCGTCACATTCCCATCCTTTTTATGGGTTATGAAGATATTGTCCCTCCTAGAAAGGTAATCGAGGATCTCCACGTAATGGGTGGAGAAAAGTATCGACGCCCCGTTTTTATTGAGAGAGGAGTCGTTGAAGAGGAAAAGAAGATTGTAGACGAGGTTCTTATGGAAGCAGTTCTCAATCTCATCCACGATAAGGAGCTTCCCCTCTTTCAGGGCCTTGATCGAACGGATATAGAGCTCCACCCCCCGGAAAGTCCCCGCGGAGAGGACGCGCGAAAGTTCGGTGAGCTTCACGGAGGTCTCCTCTTCGCCGAAGCGTTTTATCCTGACGTAGCTTGAATCCTCGGCGATCATGTATTCAATGCTCTCATCAAAGAGCCTGACAATGGAGGAAACCAAGCCGGCGTTCAAGCTTTTCAAAGCCGCATAGAATGAGTTCCTGATCAGGGCCTCGCTGAAAGTGACGACGCTATTCGTGTAGAAGGAGTCGATCCCGAACTTGCCGCTGCTGAGTTTCGAGATTGCCGAGGTGTCGAATAAGGAATAACGGAAAAGCCCCGTCTCCTCTTTCTTGCTTTCCTCGAAAAGAAGAAGATTCTTCTTCCCTTTGCTTCTCTCGTATTTCGCATAGAAAAGCCTCTCATCGACGATGGGGCAATAGGATTTGAGGCTGGAGCAAGGATCCTTCATCTTCAGAAGGCGGCAGGAATAGGAATGGATTTTCCCTTCAAGGTAAAAAAGAACGGATAGGTCGATATGGTTGCCCCTGAAATCGAAATCATCATATTCCCATCTGCCGTTCTTGAGCAGTTCCCCTACTTTAAGAAGCAAGAAAAGGACCGTGGATTTGCCGCTGCTATTGCCTCCGACGAATGCGACGCTGCGGAAGCAGAAAAGACCTTTGTCCACCTCTTCCACCTCCTTTTCAAGATCTTTCTCAAAAACCCTGGTCTTGCCGGTCAAATCCAGCTCAAAGCCATCGCAAAGGAGGCGAAATCCCGAAACTTTTATTTTAAGAAGATGAAGCCTTGAATCAAAAATCTTTTCCATACGCTTAAATTTTAGGCGTCAGAAAGATAAATGCAACGTTT
>CAVECL010000060.1:0-2539 GCA_963614595.1 Parasutterella excrementihominis
AATCAAGAGAGATTTCTAGACTCTCAAAAAAGGTAAAAAAAACGAAATTTAGAGGAAATCTCTACTTGCTGGATTTTTCCTTCTAGGCGTTTCGTCAAAAAAGAAAAATTTGACGAAACGCCTGTTGAAAGAATAGAAGCGGTCTAAAAGAAATCCCTATAGATTTTTTGGGTTTTCCTAGAGCGAAAAACGCTTCCGGGGAATGCGGTTCACAATCAATGGTTTGGATGGCCCTTATCTTCTTCCTTGACAGGACTTGCCTGACTGCTGAAAAGCATGGCCTGCTTTTCCCGTCTTCTTTGTTTTTCATCAGAAAAGAATCGTTCGCGAATGCGAAATAGTAGTCTTTTATGAAATAGAAACTTTTGATTTCGGCGTCCATAATCAAAAAAAGCTCGGCCATTTATTAGACGCATGCCGAGGAGCGACACATATTTTGCGGCGAGGCTTCGCCACGCCTTTATTGCAGGCATAAATAGGCCATGTGCAAGGCCTTCGAATGGCTTCCCGATGCTTTCTTTCAAGCGTTTTTGGCTCTTTGCTAAATTCCATAGGATCCTCTTCTTTCTTTAGGAGCGGGCGAGTTAAGCGCCCCCTCACCCTATAAATAAAGGGGAATTCCCTTCTTTGCCCAATCGAGTTGCTTCTTTTTTCAAGAATCTTTCTCGCCTACTCTCCTTTAGGCGACGATGAGGTCCTGCCGGACGATCCTCATCGCCCATATAAGCGAAACTAGAGACGTTGCCTTGGCCGCAATGCCAAAAAAGCATCGCTTTTCAATTCTTCTAAGCGCCTTTCTGCTTGCTGCGCTTTGTCTCCCGTTGCAGGGATCTTGATGCCGCGGTTTTCGAGAATGTGATTTTCGTCCATCTTCTCTCAAAAGGAATTTTGCCCTTATCCTTGAAGTTCGATTATTACGACCCCCTCATCCATGAAAACTGCCAGAACAGGGGAATTGATTTCTGCTTTGAGAAGGACGGGGAGGAATATCTGGTCCAGGCCGCTCTGATTCTTTATGGGGGCAATGCCTACCAAAGGGAAGTCCATAACCTCCTCTTCTCAAATAGGCCAGGAAGGAAAATCCTCGTCTATTATCGCGATCGAAGCGGCGACCATCCCGATTCCGAAGGGATCGAGTTCATGCAGGTCGAGGATTTTTTAGCTGAGATTTGAGCCGGTCCCCTTGCGATTTGTCAAATCCGGTTTGACCCATTCCTCCTTTTTCCCTTCTATAGTCCTTCTCGTGAAGGAGGGGGACTCACATGAACGAGAACCTAAAGAAAATCAACGGATACCAATTAAGCCAGGGGATGAGCCAAAAGGAGATTGAGGATAGCTCTCTTTCCTCCGTTGGCCTAGCCTATTTGATCGCCAGCTACGCGCATAGAGAGCAAAGAAGGGAGAACGGGGAGAGCTACCTCAATCATCCTTTGAGGGTCCTTGAGGAGTATAGAAGCCTCTTGGGAGCGATTCCTGGGGATCCTTTCTCCGTCGATGCGGAGGCCATGGAGAAACGCGGCATCCCTTATTTCGGAGTCCAGGAAGTCGCTTTGCTTCACGACGTCATCGAGGACACGGAATTCTCCTTAAAGGACGTGAAAGACCTATACGTCGAGCAGGGCTTCAAAGATTACTTCGAACTCTATATGGAGGATGGCTTAGTTAGAATCACCCACGACAAGAGCCAGGGGTATCCTGAATACATAGGCATATGCTTAGGGAATCCCGTATCCTCTTTGGTGAAGATGATGGACCTGCAGGATAACCTAAGGGTCGTCGATTTGGTGAGCCTAGACAAGAAGAAGGAAGATAGGGCCTCTAACTATCTTCGCTTCATCAAGGTCATCAATGACCGGTGGCGCTTCCTAGAAGGGGCAAGCGCCTATAAGGAAGAGATGAGGAAGCGGCCTAAGAAGAGCCTAGAGGACATAAAGGAAGAATATCCGGAGGTCAGCTTCCAAACTGCCTCAGGCTTAGAGAAAGCCCCTTCAAGCGAGTTCGCCTTCTTCAAGAGGGCGATCCTATCGATGATGAGGTATATGGGCTTCATCAAAGAGGATGAGGGGTATTTCGGCGAGGAGAAGATCGCCTGGACGGAGACTCTCCTCGATGATTCGATGCCAGAAGGATTAAAGAAAGCAATCTGCCAGGCGTTTCGTGAGGCTTTCGAGATGGAATATCGCCTGATCCTTATGCGGACCTTGGATGGGATATGGGAATCGATGGAGGAACTGAAAGAGAAGTAGGGGTTAGGGCCATGATCTCAGCCCTAGCCGCGTCGATTGCGATAGGCCAGGGCTGAGATCGCGTCATTCCTCCAACGTCGAATTCATCATCGCGGAGGATTTGACCCCGTTAGAAAATCTTCCGCGGGGCTTTTGTTCCTCTGCCTTTTCGCTCATGCTTGGCGGCTACGCCTTTTTGGGGCGTTTTCCCGGAAGCGCCAAGTCACAAAAAGGAGAACGCGCCTCAAAGGGCTTTTGTTGGCCCCTAATTTTTGAGTTTGTTTTTCATCCCTCACGCGCAAATTCGTATCTTT
>CAVECL010000061.1:0-2152 GCA_963614595.1 Parasutterella excrementihominis
CTTCTATAAGAATCTGATTCTCTACGGGGGTGAGAATGCAGGGGACAAGGTGTATTTCTCAGCTATCAGCATTATCTTTATGGCGAGCTAGGCTTTAGTTCGAACGCGAATGTCAATGATGGCGCGAGGTATTCCCTTGCGACCGGCTGGGCAAGAGCATGTGGCGCTTATTGCCGCCATTCGGATGGCTACGAGAAATGCGGCAACTACTAGACCAGGTCTCCTAACGATTTTTCTTACGTCTCTTACGTGGACGAGACAGGCTTGATACAAGTCAATGGACTTGTCACCAAGGCCTATCTCCGCGTCCGTCAGGCGGTTCAGGGGACTCTTGCCTTGGACCGAGACGATAAACCTTTGGATCCGTTAGAACACCCGCTTGATTGTCGGGGGTTTTTCACTGTGTCCATGCCTAAGAATAGGCAATGTTGCTTATGCGCTTCGTTTTGCTTGGCTTTAGAATGGTGACAAACAAAAGTGAGGTAGGTTCCATGATTGATCACGTTAAACTGCAAGATGCCTTGTCTTGCTATAAAAGAGATTTCGACGAGAAATGGTGGAAAGAGGAGAAATACAAATGGGAAGCGATTAAGCATTTCCAGGATAACTGGAACATCGAAGATCCTGATTTTGCATCCATGCTTGCTCATTCCTTGGAAGGCACGAAAAATCTTTTGAATTCTGACCCAAACGATCGTCCGAGAAACTGGATAAATGAACTTGCTAAAGAAGATGCTGAATTAGTTAGAACGATGTTTCGGGAACTTTTCGATGAAAGCGGTGACGTTGTCGAAAGGATTTTCCATTTCAAAGATGAAGCCAAAGCCTCGGTTAAGAAATACAAAAAACCAAATGATTCGTCATATCAAGACTTAAATGCCATTACGGTTTATCTTTGGCTAAGATTCCCTGATAAATATTTTATTTATAGATACACCGATGCGCAGAAAACCGCGGAAGAGCTTGGATCCGATGCCAATTTCTCAAAGAATGACGAAAAGAAAAAAGCGAGGGATTTCTTCACTTTGTATTGCGAAGTTTGCAATGAGCTCAAAAAAGACGACGAACTTAAAAGGCTTTTAAATTCTTACCTCACCCCTGATTGCTATGGCGACCTCGAATTAAGAACGCTTACCCAGGATTTCGGCTATTACATCAGCAAAGTCTACAGCGATCGGGATGAGACGTGGTTTCCTAATGGTTTAGGCTATACGCCCGGCATTAGCGTAGAAAAATGGAAGGAATTGCTTAAAGATCCTGAGACTTTCAACGAAGACAGCCTGGAAATCATGTTGCGTATGTTGAAAATTGGGGGAAGGGCTACGTGCAAGCAGCTTGCGAATAAATACGGCGAGACAAAGGGATTCTATAATTTGGGATCTTCTTCTTTGGCGAAAAGGGTCCATAGCAAGACCAACTGCCCTTTGCTTCAAGAAAATAACGAGAACTCCAAATGGTGGCCGATCCTGTACGTTGGCAAATACGCCTCTAGCAATGAACAGGGATCTTACATTTGGAGATTGAGGCCCGAGCTAGAAGAAGCGTTGAAGCAGAAGGATCTGTCGGGGATCAAATTGCATGGCCCTGTCCGCGTCGAAGAAGAGGCAAAGAACGAACCTTATGCCAAAAAAGACTTCTTGAAGGACGTCTATATCGACGAGGCGAAATACGATCGGATAGTTTCCGTCCTCAAGAACAAGAAAAACATCGTCCTCACCGGCGCCCCGGGCGTAGGGAAGACCTTTGCCGCGGAACGCCTTGCTTTCTCAATCATGGGGGAGCGGGACAAGAGCAGGGTCGCTTTCGTGCAGTTTCATCAGAGTTATTCCTATGAGGATTTCGTGATGGGTTATAAGCCAGATGGGGACGCCTTCAAACTGAAAGAAGGCGCCTTCTATAAGTTCTGCAAGAAAGCGGAAGGGGATCCTGAAAGGGAATATTTCTTCATCGTCGACGAGATAAACCGCGGGAACATAAGCAAGATCTTCGGCGAATTGCTTATGCTCATCGAAGCGGACAAGCGCGGCAAAGAACAATATGGGGTCACCCTGGCTTATCAAGAGGACGATGAGAAATTCGTCGTCCCCGAGAACCTTTGCATCATCGGCATGATGAACACAGCCGACCGCAGCCTTGCGATGATCGACTACGC